>CAYNGD010000005.1:0-104455 GCA_964396965.1 uncultured Dehalococcoidales bacterium | reverse complement strand
ACTGTCCGCTATGCAGCTGCATAATGGGAAGTATTTAATGACCCCCGTAATAATTAGTTTAATTATTTGATTAAATAAAGGAGGGCAAAAATGAGTTTAGGAGAGAGACACGATTATAATGTTGTCGTAGTTGGTGCTGGAGCTGCAGGGCTAAGTGCAGCCCTATCGGCACAAGAGCACGGGGCAAAGGTACTTATGCTAGAAACGTCCCCTCATGCTGTAAGAGGTGGAAATGGACGGTTCACTGACGGAATGTTAATTTTCCCACACAACGGGATTAATGAATTACGGGAATACCTGGCAGATTTACCAGAGCATGAGATTAGCGCGATAGACGTACCGGCGTATTCAGCCGACGATTACTACCGCGACCTTATGGAAATGAGCCAGGGATTGGCTGACTCTGTCCTGTGTGAGGAATTAGTCAAGAATTCGAAAGCAGTTCTAGGATGGTTGAGCCAGCTAGGGGTGAAGTGGGATATCAGCTATGACCATGGAGTCAGGGTAGGCGAGCGCATCAAGTTTAAGGGTGGTGGTGCGGTGTTGGCCGCCCATGGAGCTGGAGAAGGATTGGTGGAAAAGTTGTTCGATATTGCTGAGCATAAGGGTATCGACGTGCGCTATGAGACGACGGCAGTGGAACTAATCATGGACGAAAGCGGCAGAGTATGTGGGGTAAAGGTTTTGGGTAAAGAAGGATTTGAAGATATCCATAGCGGGTCTGTAGTTTTAGCTTCGGGTGGGTTCCAGGCGAATGTTGAAATGCGGGCTAAATACCTAGGCCCAAACTGGGATCTGGTTAAGGTTAGGGGCACGAGGTATAACACAGGTGACGGGCTGATGATGGCGTTGAAAATAGGAGCCCAGCCCACTGGCCAGTGGAGTGGATGCCATGCTACTAATGTTGATATGAGTGCTCCAGATTTGGAAGGAGGCATGGCAACGGCCCGGCCTTCTTACATCTTTGGTATTATGGTAAATGAGAATGGGGAGAGGTTTTTTGATGAAGGGGAAGATTTAGAAACAAAAACTTATGCCAAACTAGGCAAGATAATCCTAACGCAACCCAGTACTATAGCATTTCAGATATTCGACGCAAAAGCTACGCCTCTACTTATTAGCACCTATGGTAATTCTGTCCCTACCGAAGCCAACTCAATAGAGGAATTAGCCCAAGAGCTTGGCATTGAACCCGTCAAGTTGCTAAAGACGGTGAGAGAATACAATGACGCTGTTCAGGCCGGAAAGTTTGATCCTGCTATTAAGGATGGGAAGATGACAGAAGGTATTTTACCTGCCAAATCAAACTGGGCTCAAAAAATTGATAAGCCACCATTTAGAGCCTATCCTGTGACGACTGGTATCACCTTCACTTATGGTGGCATAAAGACTAACAAGGGTGCACAAGTACTGAACAGATATGAAGATCCTATTCCCGGTCTTTACGCTGCGGGTGAATTGGTGGGGGGCTTCTTTTATCATAACTATCTTGGTGGTACTGGCATTGCAAAGGGTCTAGTATTTGGTCGTATTGCGGGAGCTAATGCCGCAAAGTCAGGACGTGTGGGATAACTCATGAAAATCCTAGTTTGCTGCAAAGCTGTACCTGAGGGTATCTCGAAGATAAGACTTGAGGAAACGCAGGGCAAGGTGGAGTACGAAAGCTATTCACTGGTCATGAACGAGTCTGATGAGTATGCCTTAGAGGAAGCTTTAGCTTTAAAAAAGGAGTTTGGTGCCGAAATCAAAGTTATTACGATGGGAGGCTTGAGGTCTCAGGCGATTTCGCATACGGCGCTAGCTAAAGGGGCTGACAGCGCTATGAGAATTGATGCCGATTTTGTTAATTCCTCAATCATATCGAAGGTAATGGCTGAGGCAATTAAGAGAATGGAGTACGATCTCATTTTAACTGGTGTGGAGTCAAGTGATAATATGTCGGCGCAAACTGGCGTATCTCTTGCAGAGAGACTGAACCTGCCCTATGCATTCGCGGTGACCAAGATTGAAATCGTGCAGGAACAAAGCATGGTCAAAGTTACAAAGGAACTCGGGGAGGGGGCTTGCCAGATCCTAGAGATACCTTTGCCCGCAGTCCTGTGTGTTCAATCAGGCATTCGGCCTCTTGTTCCGGTAGCAGTTCGAAAGCTTTTGAATGCCCGGAAGGTGCCGGTGGCATCCATAACATTAGACAGTTTGGGAATAAGTTTTGATGAAGAAACTGTAAGCGGATTGAGGATGTTAGAAGTTTTCCAGCCACCACGGACTGGATATTGCGAGATAATTGAAGGTAGTCCTCAGGAAATTGCTGGAGAACTTAAAAGAAGGATTGAAGATGTCTTGCGGTAGTAGCCAAAGAAGTATTTTGGTATTAGCAGAACATAGAGGTGAAGAGATTGACTCGGTGACGTTTCAATTGGCGAGCAAGGGTCGAGAGCTCGCAGACAGCCTGAATTGTCGGCTCGATGCTATTTTGCTTGGGCATCAGCTTGAGTCGGCAGCTCGGCAACTACTCCACAAGGGATTTGACACACTCTTTGTAGCTGATCACCAGCTCCTCAAACCTTACAATGCCGAAATCTATGCAAAGGTAATATCAGACTTTCTCAGAGAAAATATGCCCAGCCTGTTTCTTTTGGGTTATACGTATCTTGGTATGGAAGTGGGGCCGGCAGTTGCAACTAGGCTAGAAATTACTCTCGCAAGTAATTGCGTAAACATAGAACTAACAGATGGACGTATCATTGTGACCCGCCCCATGTTTGGCGGAGCGGTACACACCAAGCTTGAGGCGAAAAAGCTGCCAATGATGATTAGTATTCAAAAAGGTGTGCTACCCATACAGATATCAAATCAAAGACCTACAACTTTGGTGCGGATCGAAGAGAAAATCCAGTGGACTGATGCCAGAATTAAAGTTGCAGCTTTGTTGGGCGAGACTACGAGTGGCATTGATATCACAAAAGCTGATGCCGTAGTTGCCGTTGGCCGAGGTATTGGTGAGAAGTCCAGCCTTGAGCTTGCTAGGGAGCTGGCAGATGCTCTGAATGGAGTCGTTGCCTGTTCACGCCCGATCGTCGATTGGGGTTGGCTACCCCCGGAGTGCCAAGTTGGCATTTCTGGTAAGACAGTCCACCCAAAGGTTTACATAGCATGTGGCATCTCTGGAGCGGCCCAACACATAAGTGGAATGAGGGATTCTCAGACGATTATAGCTGTCAATAAAGATCCTGATGCTCCCATATTTCGGGTAGCCCGCTATGGGATTGTAGGCGATATATACCAGGTTATACCTGCTCTCTTAAGAGCTATCAAGGAAGGTCCACCGCTCACTTAGAGGGTGAAGGGTTCTCAAAGAGGCCGAAAATGGAGCGAGAAACGAAATTAAACAGCTTCAAAGAGGAAAGGAGTTTAAATTAGGACTATGAAGAGAGAAGCTATCACCTTGTTAGGGGTGGGTGATGTTCTTATTGACCGCGAGCAGCCGGAGACCATCTTCCGGCACGTAGCCGAGATTCTGCGATCAGCGGACATCGCCTTTGCCAACTGTGAGCAGGCTTTATCCGACAAGGGATGCCCCAACCCAGAGCAAGCTGCCTATTCCGACCCCAAGAACATTCCTGCCCTGCTTGATGCTGGTATTGACATTGTTTCCCTGGCCAATAACCATACTCAGGACTGGGGTCCAGAGGCGCTACTGGATACCATGGCACGGCTGAAAGAAGCCGGTTTGCCTTATGTGGGGGTGGGCAGGAACCTGACGGAAGCCCGTCAGCCGGTAATCCTGGAGCGGAAAGGCACGAAGGTGGGCTTCTTGGCCTACGGTTGTGTTGGCCCTGATGGGTACGAGGCCGAGGATGACAAGCCAGGGTATGCACCCGTGAGGTCATGGACAATATATGATAGGGTGGACCCTCAGCCAGCCGCACCGCCCCGGATTGTTTCCATTCCCTATAAGGATGACCTAGCCGCTATGGTGTCTGACATCCAAAAGCTAAAGGCCAAGGTTGATGTCGTGGTTATCTCCTTCCACTGGGGGCTTCATTTTATGCCCCGAGTCGTCCCGATGTATTGCTTTGATATCGGCCATGCCGCTATCGATGCTGGGGCCGACCTCATCCTGGGTGCCCATACCCACATCCTGAAAGGGATAGAGGTGTATAAGGGCAAGGCCATCTTCTACTCTGAATCCAACTTTGCCCTAGAAACGGGGGGGCCACACATGCGGGACCAAAGGCATATCGGGAAGTTCCACAAGCACTATGGCATGCCTGGCCCCGAGGTCAGGTACACCCTCATCGCTAAGGCTATTATAGAGGGAGGGGATATCAGGCAGGTGTCTTATATCCCTTGCTATGCCAACGATCAATCAGAGCCGGAAATCGTAACGCGGAGTGACCCCAGGGGCCAGCAGGTGTTCAATTACGTGGCGGACATCTCCAGAAGTGAAGGCCTGCTCGACCACTTTTCCTGGGAGGGGGACGAAGTTATCATCCTACGGTGATCTCAATCGTCGAGAATTGTCCCCATCTCACCCCCCTATTTGAGCTTGAACACCACACGATTTAACCAGCTTTTTCAAAGCGTGCAAGTGTTCTTCAGATGGGGACTCTAAACTAGGTAAAGGATAATCCTTAAATAGAGCCTTGTACTTAGGGATTCCTAATTTGTGATAAGGCAAAAGCTCAATTTTATGGTCCCCTTTCAACTGACGAGCAAATTGCGCCGTGCTGGTGATATTTTCATCAGAGTCATTGTACCCTGGTATTACGGGTATTCGTAAAATGAATGGTTTATCAGGATACTTCGTTGCGATCCTTCGGGCATTCTCCAAAATTAGTCTGTTTCCCTTTGTGGTAAGTTTTTTATGTTCTACCGGTGACATATGCTTAATATCCATATATACTAGGTCTAAATACTGTAGTATCTCATCCAATATATCCCATTTCACATAACCACATGTTTCTATAGCAGTGTGTATGCCTCTGTCTTTACAACCCTTAAGGATCTCTAGAGAGAACTCTGGCTGCATTGTTGGCTCACCACCGCTTAGTGTAATACCCCCGCCAGAATTCGAGTAGAACAAAGTGTCTTTCTCGACCTCGTCTAATACCTGCTCCACCGTCATTTCCTCCCCAACAATTTTCCTTGCACCCGTAGGGCATACCTCGGCGCACTTGCCACAATTATCACAATAGCGACGGTCAGTTATTATCTCATCAACATTTGATTCGCTGATTGCTTTAGTAGGGCAGACTTCTACACATGCCCCGCACTTAATGCATTTTTGAACAAAGTATTCCATTTCCGGCGACATGAGTTGACCATTAACAGTGGAACACCACAAACACCTTAGCGGGCATCCTTTCATGAATACTACACTTCTGATACCTGGGCCATCGTGAATAGCAAATTTTTCAATATTTAGTACTATTCCTTTTATCACCTTTTTCTCATTGCCCCAAACTGTCAAGGAATTTTCCGTCAGGGTTGTGTTAACTAATTGGGAAAAAGCTCACCCAACTGCTTTGCTGTCTTGCCCAGAAAGTATCCCAGTCGCTTTTATTATAGCACAGCGTCATAATTTGAGCAGATTATTCGCTCCCCGGTAGTCCGGCTCTGCCCGTGTCTCTTGAACCTTCTGTTCTTCCAAAACTCAAACGTATTCCTTGACGGCTTTTGGTGGGTGATATAGTATATCCTTTTGGGAAAACTAAACTATTAAAAGGAGGGAAACATGCCGACCATTGCCAGACAGTTTGCTGAGTACGGCCTTAGCGTGACCATGAAAGAGCTTCCTAAGGAAGTGATACACCAAGTCAAACGTGTTGTGCTCGATACCATTGGTTGCGCTATCGGGGGCTACTCTAGCGCGGCTAGCAGTATCATCCGGAGTGTAATACCCGAGTTTGGGGGGCCGCAAGAATCTATCGTCATCGGCAGTGGGGTAAGAACATCTTGCCTCAATGCCACGCTGGCCAATGGTGTCATGGTGCGCTTCCTTGATTTTAACGATTGGTATATAGTGCCCGGGCTGGTGTTGGCGGGCGGTCATCCCAGTGAGGTCATACCGCCGATTCTCGCTGTGGGTGAGCGTCAGCACTCCACAGGAGAACAGGTGGTGGAGGCTATTGTTGCCGGCTACGAGATAACGGCCCGATACACCGATGCCTGCACTGTGAATGAACCCCTCGAACTTAAGGGGTGGAACTCCGACCTCCGAGCTGGGTTCGTTGTGCCGGTGGCAGTGGGTAAGCTCCTCGGCCTCAACGCAGAGCAGATAGAAAATGCCATCGGCACCGCAGCCAGCCACAACATGGTGCTGGGTATCCTGGATGCTTCCAAAGAGGAATACACCATGGCCAAGAACCTGAGATTCCCCTTTACTGCATACGATGCCATTCTGGCCACCTTTCTGGCGGAGAAGGGCTTCACTGGCCCTAGAAGGGTGATCGAAGGTCAACGCGGCTATGTCGAGTCAGTGATGCACGGTGATTTCAACTTTGACAAATGCACGGACTTCAAAGGGTTCAAAATCACGGACACTGAGTTTAAATTAATTCCCTCCGATGGGACCACTCACGGGCATCTCACTGCCACGTTGGAGCTAGTTCGGGAACATGACATTAAACCAGAGGACGTGACCCAGGTCAGAATTTGGGCTGGCTCAAGGGATAGGGAGCACACCGGCTCACCTGAGAAACGCTACCCTAAGAACAAGGAAACAGCTGATCACAGTTCCTATTACCTCACTGCCATTGCTATCTTGGACCGAGAGGTGACACCTAGGCAATACAGCCCGGACAAATTCAATGACCCTCGGGTGCGAGAACTGAACGATAAGGTCATCTTTGAGGCTGACCCCAGCCTAGATGACATAGCCAGGGCCGGCATCTCCGAGATCACCACGAAACAAGGCATGACCTACCGAAAAAGGGTAGACTTTCCCAGAGGTCACATCCGTAACCCGGTGGCTGACAAAGAGCTGGAGGATAAATTCCGGAGCATGGCCTCGCAATATATGAGCGAGGTACAGATGAAAAAGGTTATCGATGCTATATACAAAATAGACAAGCTTAAGGACATTGGCGAGTTGATGAATCTAGTGGTGTTCAAACGCTAGTTTCCAGTGGTTTGCTCCTGGCTTATATCTATCTGCAGGGCGGGGGCAAGTGTCAAGCGCCACGTATTCGATTTATTGACAGCTTGAGGAGGTAGGTGATATAGTTTTATCCAATAAGCCCCGACAAGCCTTAGAAAACAAGCTATTACGTAGATTCCAGCAAGAAAGGAATAGTTAGAGATAATGAATAGTATTCCGAGACCAACACAAGAATCCCTCTATGAGAAGAAGGATAATGTGGATCGAGTGTGCCCCGAGTGCGGTAGCCATGGTGTAGCGGCATATCGGGTTCTATCTGATGGTGGTTGGTGGGATGTGGTGAAATGCCAGAATTGCCTCTACTCACTAGAAAGAAAGAGATGCGAAAATCAATATGATCCGTGTATACTCCTCTGGAGCCTTATGTAAATAATGAAATGTTGAGTGAGGTATGACATGATAGCCGTAGATGTAGGGGGAACGTTTACCGATACAATAGCAGTTGACGAAAAAGGGAATGTCACCGCGACAAAAGTACCTACTAACGTTAACGCTATGGAAACTTCTGTTATTGAAGGTGCTAAAAGGGTAGGCATTAAAGGTGTGGACATGCTTAACCATGCCGCCACGGCTGGACTTAACGCCATTCTGACCAGAAATTTTCCCAAAACAGCATTCCTGACCACAGAGGGCCACCGTGATATATTGGATTTTGCCCGGGCATGGAAACCTATGGAAGCGCTGACAGACGCCAACTGGAGGAGGGGTTGTGGAGACTCTAGCAAACCATTTGTTGACCGGTACCTACGCAGGGGAATAAGGGAGAGAATAACAAGCAAAGGAGATGTGCTTATTCCTCTTGACGAGCAGCAGGCCAGAAAAGAGATAGAGGTCCTGAAGAGGTGTAATGTTAAAGGAGTAGCGATTTGTCTCATCAACGCGTATGTGAATGGCGAGCATGAGAGGAAGCTAAGGGGGCTGGTTGAAGAAATTTTGGGATCCATACCCGTTTCAATATCTAGCGAAGTCAGCCCCTTGGCTAAAGAATATGCCAGAGCCTCGACAACAGTTATGGATGTGATAATGAAGATGGTCTATGGCGACTATGTGAAAAGGCTACGCAAGGGACTAAGCGAGGCAGGCTTCACCGGTGACTTAAACCTCGTTGATTCTGCTGCCATGCTTATTCCTTACGATTTTGCCATGGAAAAACCTTCCCGGATAATGTACTCAGGGCCAGCAGCGGGCACAGTCTCTAGTGCCTACCTTGGTAGCTTGATTGGAGAGTCTAACATAATATGTTGTGACATCGGGGGGACTAGCACGGATATAAGTCTTATTAAAGAGGGAAAACCAGTTGTCAAGACGGAATACGAGATTGAGCATGATGTGATAGTCAATACATTAGCCAATGAAATCTTCAGCATCGGCCAGGGGGGAGGGTCTATTGCCCATGTTGGCTTGTTTGGAGAGCTGCGAGTGGGACCGGAGGGTGCCGGGGCTGACCCAGGTCCAGTTTGTTACGGTAGCGGCGGGACACAGCCCACCCTAACGGATGCTTTCTTACTTATGGGAATATTGGATGCCAAAAAATTCCTTGGTGGTGAAAAAATTCTATACCCAGAGTTGGCCGAGAAGGCCTTTCAAGACCTACCTTTGAAGGCGGATTTCCCTACCAAGGTAAGACAGGTGTATGAATTAGGGTTGACTAATGTTGCTGAGGGGATAGCTGGTGTAACTATTGAGCGAGGAGTTGATGCCAGGGATTATACCCTGTTTGCTTACGGCTCTGCCGGACCGATGGTGCTTCCGCAACTGATGGAGCGCCTCGAGGTTAAAAGTGTAATTGTGCCTCCATATCCGGGTTTGTTTTCTGCTCTCGGCCTGATGAGTGGTGACCTGACTTACACTGACTACCGCAGTGCCTATATTACTTTAAAGCCTGATGCGGATACCGCCAAGAAGATAGAAGAAGTTTACACTAAAATGGAAGAGACGATTTTAACCAAACTGCCTAAAGGTGTGGGGAGGGTAGACGTGCATTTTGTCAGGAGCTTTGATGGATGGTATCTAGGGCAGACCTGGGAAACACCCTTTATCCCCGTGCCATCGGGGCACCTTACAGAAAAGTCGATAGGCGAATTAATTGAAGCTTTTAACGAGAGCTATCTGAGGCTGTGGGGCAATAAGTTCCCTCATCTGCCGGTGGTGGCCTGCTCTTACCGCACTTCATGTATTTTACCCATGACTAAGGCGGAATACAAGGTACTTACAAAAAGGAAAACGGGCAAGCCAACAGGTGTACCCAAGCACCTGTCTTATATGCCAGCGGCAGAAACAGATGTGATGGAGTACGAGAGGGGAGAGCTTTATCCTGGTGATACTATCACCGGCCCGGCTATTATCCGAGAGCCTATGTCAACAACAATGGTTTGTGCTGGGCAGGAGGCCAGAATTGGTCAATATGGGGAAATATGTATTGAAAGAAGGCTATGACTGTGGCAGAGGGAAAGAAGTTAATTAAAGAGCTAAGTGGTAAGGAATTCAGGGAGAAGTATAACTGTGATAGATTCACAGCACACGTGCTGAGCAACGGGTATAAATATATGGTCCAGCGTATGTGTCGAGGCCTGCAACGTACCGCATTCTCAATCATTCTCAGGGATTGGTATGATCTTGGCGCAGCTCTCTCCGGACCTGCAGAGATGGGTTTCCCCATGGTTGCCGTGAGTGATGGCGTGCTGGCATTAGTTGGAACAATGCCCGAGGCGACTAGGAATATTGTTGAGGAGTTTGGCCCAGAAAATATGGTGTTTGGTGATGTAATTGTATGCAATGACCCTCAAAGACAAGGTACCCATGCTCAAGATTGCATACTTGTACGTCCGGTTTTCTGGCAGGGGAAGATAATAGCCTTCGTTAACATAAAGAATCATCTTATTGATATGGGCGGCACGGTGCCCGGAGGATTCAGCTTCGCGAAACGTAACAGATTTGAGGACGGCCTTTTTTTGCCGCCTATGCTTCTTTACCACCAGGATAAGCCTGTCAGGCCCACCTGGCAGCTTTTCTTCGACAATACTAGATACGGTGAAATTCTGTTGACAGATCTTAAAGCAGCCTATCAAAGCCTGCTTTTGGGGGAGAGGGAGACATTTAAAGTCATTGAGAAGTACGGGTTGGATGCCTTTCACGGTGCTATGCGCTATATTCTTGATGCTACTGAGGAGTCCATGCGCCTTGGATTATCAAGGATACCGGATGGGGATTATGAGGCAACATGGATCATAGATTGCGATGCTGTAGACGATGACGAGGAGTATCCTGTTTACTTTAAGATTAAAGTCAGAGGCGATAGAGTTGAGGCTGATTTCTCAGGAACACACCGGCAGGCACGAACATCCATAAATGCGAGCTATATAGATACCAAAAATGCTTTTATGGTCGCTATGAAATATTGCTTGGATCCTAAGTCACCTCTAACCTCGGCAGTTTCTCGACCTCTTGATATTGTCCTTCCTCCAGGAACAATACTCAGCGCGCTGCCTCCGGACGGCGCTATATGCCTCTATTTTGAATCAAACGAAACTGTTCTTTCCGCAACCATGAAGGCTTTAGCTGCAGCTATGGGGGAAGATGCAATTGCCGGATGCTTTGGTCCCCCTATGTCGCACAGTTGCAACGGCGTTCTCCCTGATGGTCATCCCTGGATTACTGTATTCCAGATCGGCGGGGAACACGGACCTCTGGGAGCAACTAAGGTGGGAGATGGTGTAAACGGCGCCGTTCCTTACCTTGCCAACAGCGTGGACCCACCCACGGAGAGTATAGAATTTGATACGCCGGTGGTGTTGTTGAGAAAGGAGAATGTCATTGACACTGCCGGACCGGGTAAGTATCGAGGTGGAGCTGCGAGAGTTACAGACTTTCTGTTGCCCACTGAGTGTGAATCTTACTCTTATGCCCTGAATTGCAAAGGGGTCTGTGCTTTTGGGGTGCATGATGGGAAAGCGGGAGCCCCCGGCGGTATCTGGCTATGGGAGCCAAAGGCTTTTGACATAACTAAAGAGAAGAAGATTTTGCCACTAGACCACCAAACATTTCAGAAAAGCAAGGTGATGGCAGGGATAGTGGACCCGGAGACGCACATTGCCGATCGCGAGAAGGGAGAGTATTTTTACATATTGAGGTCGTTTGACTATAAGCCAAGCTATACGAACATCCCCGGTACTATATGGAGGTTTATAACAGCTGGTGCTGGGGGCTGGGGTGACCCCTTAGACAGGGATATCGAGGCAGTTAAGCGGGATGTTCGAAACGAGTACGTTAGCATTGAGGGCGCCAGAGGAGACTACGGGGTTGTAATAAGAGGAGACCCGCATTGGGATCCTGAAAACCTCGAGGTTGATCTAGAAGCCACCAAGAAATTGAGGGAGGAACTCAGGAAGAACCCACCAGCCAAAGGACTTGATTACTTAGAGAGACGTAAAGGCCCAAGGGGCTGGAATGGCACATAGTTTCAGAATCTCAGGCGGAGCACGAGCTTTGCGTACTGTCATTTAACCTTTTGTTCATGCCTTGACTAGGTTCTGAAAACCAAGGTAGCAGACTTTCTTGATACATCTAACCGGGGTTTAAGAAATGAAAAGGATGTCGGAGAGCGGTAAATTGGGGGCGGAAGACAGGGATTTTGAAAATTAAATGACGCCTGGGCGACTTGGAGGTGAGAGAAATGTGATAGTGCAAATATCTTTAGAGGTCTAAAATCCTAGTAGGGAGGATGAAATGGAAAGAAAGAAATTATTAATCCTGGCGGGCAGCATTTGCCTAATTGTATTATTGGTAGGTTTGTCCTTCGGGGTCGCTTGCAAACCGACACCGGCACCAACAACCACACCGGCAACAACAACCGCACCGGCAACAACAACCGCACCGGCAACAACAACCGCACCGGCAACAACACCGACGCCGAAGACTTTGGAGGTTGGCTGTATTTTTGATCTGTCAGGTTGGTTTTCGCCCCACGATATCCCATCGAATGAAGTAGCGCAGATAACAGCGGACATCATAAATGAAGGAGGTGGGATTGTCGTTAACGGGCAGCCTTACAACGTTAAGCTTGTCGTTGAAGACTTTAAGGGTACACAAGATGGTGTTACGGCTGCATGTAATAAGCTGGTCTTAGACGATGGTATTAGGTTTATCATGTCACCTTCTGCGTATTTTACTGCGCCAACAACACCGATATGTGAACCGAATAAAGTACTCCGCGTTGAGCAGTTCAATTGTTATCTACCCGGAGAACTGGACAAGAGCACACCCTATGCGTTTCTCTGTAATAATGGTGCTATAGAACATAATATCGGTCTTGTGGCCTACCTGGCGGATAAGCATCCGGAGATCAAAACTGTCGTTCCCGTTGTCTCACAAGAACAGCTGTCCAATGTTTGGCCGTATGTCGAGAACCTGCTCAAAGAAAGAGGTATTACTTCACTCGATCCCATTTCTTTTAGTTCTGCTGAGACGGTGGACTTTACCCCTATAGCGGCAAAGTGCATAGCTAGCGGCGCTGACGCGGTATATAATCCCTCCGCAATCCCACCCGCTATGGCTGCCCTGCTTAAATCGCTGCGTGAGCAGGGCTCTAACATGTTTCTTGCTACGGTGTTAGGTTCCGCTCCTGGAGAGGTTATGGCTATTTCCGGTGCGGATGTGGCAACAAACTTCGCCTGTGTAGGCATTGTGCCGAATCCTCCTGATGCGCCGGATTTGCTGACTGAAATTATGAATAGGTTCTATGCGAAACTTGGGGAGCAAGCCGGATTCAACGAGGAGCCTGCCTGTTGTTTATGGGAGCTGAAACAAGCTATTGAGAAGGCACAAAGCATCGACCCGACCGTTGTAAGAGACACGTGGGAGACCATGGATACTATGGAGTCCCCATTTGGAACCGCTCATTTGGGTGGACTGGAAACTTACGGGATTAAACATGCCATGGCCCACCCCGAGGCTATATCGGTTCTGGAAAACCACCAGGCGGCATTCGGTGCTTGGGAAGAGGTTATTGTACCATAGACTCATTTTCTCATAAGCTATAGATTTGAAGAGGTAATCGTCCTTCAAATCCTGGCAGATGCGGCGGGAACTACGGCTTTTATTTACGGCTACTTCGGGGGGTTTTTACCCACAAAAGGTGGCTAAAACCGACCAAAGGCGTCATTTTACCAGCTTAAAGAGGAAGTATTTTCGTCTTTGCGGTAATAGGGCAGGCTGTGGAAGTTCGTTGGTGTACCTAAGGAGCTGGCGGTGGATAGCGTAGTCTCCCTTGGAAGCAACCGGTACGCTATTCCTTATCTTAAGTCAGGAGCATCTCTATGAGAGGTGGCAGTTTATCCTCCAAGGTACGCTTTGCTGATAGTCTCACTAGATCTAAGTTCCTCGATGCTACCCTCGAGGACGACCCTTCCAACCTGTAGTGCGTAACCCCTGGTGGCTATGCCCAGGGCCAAGGGGACATTCTGTTCTACCAGGAGGACGCTAACTCCCGCTTGATTTATATTCTTAATGACCTCACCCAGCTCTTCAATCACTATCGGTGCTAACCCCAGAGAAGGTTCGTCCATCAAGAGCAGCTTTGGTTTGGCCATTAGGCCGCGCCCGATGGCCAGCATCTGCTGTTCCCCTCCGCTTAAAGTCCCCGCCTGTTGACTGCGTCTGTTCCATAATACAGGAAAGAGCTTGAAGACCCGGTCCATATCCTGGTTAATACCAGCCTTGTCCCGGCGCAGGCTGGCACCAAGTTTGAGGTTGCTCAAAACAGTGAGATAAGGAAAAAGATGCCGGCCTTCGGGGATTTGGATGATGCCCAGTTTCACAATCTTAATAGGTGACAGGCCGTCTATTCGTCGGTTTTGAAACCATATCTCCCCTGAGGTCAAGGGCACCAGGCCCGAGAGGGCCCTAAGGATGGTGCTCTTACCGGCCCCGTTAGCCCCGATAATGCTGACCACCGACCCCTCGGCCACTGCCAGGGAAACATCGTCCAGGGCTATTGATTTCCCATAGTGTACCGTTATGTCTTTGACTTCAAGCAGCATGCTCACCACCAAAATAGGCTTGAATTACCTCTTGGTTCTTCCTCACCTCTTCGGGCAGGCCCTCAGCAATTTTCTGCCCGAAGCTTATCACCACCACCCGGTCGCAAAGGTGCATAATCTGCATGTTGTGCTCCACCACCACGATGGTCGTCCCCTGTTCCTGTGTCCTTCTGATGTTGGTCAGGGTAAAATCGATCTCGTCCGGGTTCATGCCGGCTATAGGCTCGTCCAGTAACAGCAGTTTGGGCTTGACCGCCAGGGCTCTGGCCACTCCCAGCATCTTCTGATAGCCGTGGGGCAGGTTCTTGGCCAGCTCATCCTTAACCTTCTCCAGCCCTACCAGCTTCAATATCTCCAGGGACTCCTCCAGGATATAGGCTTCGTTACGACGGTAGGTCCTGGTATTAAAATAGACATCCAGCAGGCTTGACCTGGGGTGAAGATAAAATGAGGCCGATACGTTTTGCAGGACGGTAAAATTAGCGAAAAGGGGATTTAATTGAAAGGTACGGCCTATCCCCAGCTCGGCAATCTTATGGGGTTTTTTGCCGGTTATATCGGTCCCCTCAAAGACCACCTTCCCCGCGGTCGGCGGGAATACCCCGGTAATTAAATTAAAGAGGGTGGTCTTGCCGGCCCCGTTAGGGCCGATGAGGCCCACTATCTCCCCCTCGTTGACATACATGTCAAACCGGTTGACCGCCGTCAGGCCGCCAAATCTTTTGGTTAATCCGCTGATTTCAAGAAACATGAGTAGCAACCTTCCTCTTGCTACGTTTTATAAACAATGACCTGACCAACATAGGTAAGCCAACAATACCCTCGGGTATTACGAAGATCACTATCAATAATATACCAGCCGAAATGAATGGAACATACTCTTTCGCTTCACGGAAAATTTCAGGAGCTAGCACTAGTAAAGCGGTGCCAACAATGGGCCCGGCGAAGCTTCCCATCCCCCCTATTAGCATATACATAAAGAGCCACAGGGTTGCTACCATGTTAAAACTATTTGTTGTCAACGTGAGATTGTAATGAGCGTAGAGACCGCCAGCAATACCAGCAAAGAAACACCCTACAGCCAGGACAAGAACTCTATACATGGCTTCATTGATGCCCACGCTGGAGGCGACCAGGTGTGATTGGGCAATAGCTTTCAAATCAATGCCAATGCGGCAGTTTTCGAACCGATAAATGGCTAAAAGGCAGAGTGCTGTTAGGCCTAGAGAGAGATAGAAGTAAGGTACCTTAGAGGTAACGCCGGGAAGTAGAGGTGGGATACCAGTGAGACCGGTAGGACCACCAGTCCATTTTCCAAACACATTAATGACGTCTATCATCCCTATCCCAAAGAAAAGGCTGACCATAGCATAATAAAACTCCCTCAGCCTGGCAAACGGGTAGCCTATTAAAACCCCGATGCCCATTGCCATCAATCCCCCCAGCAGGATGGTGAGCCAGGGTGTCCACCCTAGCTCTTTTGCTATTACAGCAGCAGTGTAAGCCCCAATGCCCATGAAAGCCGCATGTGCCAGAGGGTATTGGCCTGAAGTAGAAATCAAACGCAGGCTAACAGCGGCAATGATATATATGAAAGTCAATATAAAAATGTGAAGCAAATAGGCCGACTTAATGAATAGCGGAAACGCAGACACGACGACCAGCACTCCAGCCCAAACGGCAGGCCTGATCAGTTTCCCCCTGCCTCTGCTAGCAAGCTGCTTGTTAATCATACCAATCTTTCTTATGCTGCCTGATGACCAAACAAGCCTTGGGGTCGGAACAGCAGAAGGACGATGATCAAGCCAAGAGTAATTGCTGAGACGCCAGAACCACCGATAAACAGGGGCAAAACAGCGTCCAAACTACCGATAATTACCCCGGCAAAAAAAATGCCACCCATGCTTCCTATCCCACCTAAGATAACAAGCTCAATTGCTTTTATCAGCATTAAGTCGCCCATAAAGGGACTCAGATTAAAAATGGCGCCCATTAGACACCCCGCTAGCGCTGCCAAGCCAAAAGCCATGACGCAAGCGAGGGCAGAAACGCGGTGGACATCAATCCCTTGCAAAGTGGCACCTTCCAAGTCTTGAGAAACGGCCTGCATTTGCTGACCTGCTTTTGTATTCCTTACGAACCAGACCGTTGCCGTGAGAAGGATGCCACCAATGACAAACGTTAATAATCTCTCTGCACTCAGTGATATAGCCCCAGCGTGGAGAATGCCCGGGATGAAGGGAGGTAACGACCTCTGATAAATACCCACGGTTATATTGACTGCAGCCTCCAGAATTAAAATAATAGCTATGCATACAACTATGGTCCGGTCCATATTCCCAAAAAAGGGGCGGAAACAATATTTCTCCACAAACAGCCCAAATGCACTCACTATTATCACAGAAAGCAGCAGGGATGCCCATGAATTCAAACCATATGCCACCGAAAGTTGATAGCAGATATAACCGCCAACCATGTATATCACGCCATGGGCAAAATTTAGGATACCCATTATGCTGAAAAGGAAAGCAAAACCTAACGCCATCAGTATATACATTGATGACAATACCAGCATATGAATCCCTACCGTAGTTGCTAGTTCCATTTACGCTTCCCCTTGTAAACCATTTATATTATCAAGTTCTCCCTGAAATATTCCATTTTTGGTGATGGATAATGGCCAGGTTAGTGATAGAAACACCCTACCGGTGGCTACTGTCCCCTCAACCCGGCTTTGAGCAAAGTAGTATCCGCCGGTTTATATTTGAGCACTTCATGGTTTTAAATAATGTCATAATAATTCTCACCGATGAACACATTACGGGCAAACTCCACATCAGCACGGCCTTTACCCCGCCTTATCGGCCAGGCACCGGCGTCAAAAATACTTACTAAACTCCGGGGAATTCTTATACGCTCTCTAATAACTGTCTCTTTTACTCTATTATCTTATCGCTGGTTCCAAACCACTCACCAAGTCGCTCCCTTTGCTGCAATATAATCGGAGATTGTTTCACATAAATCCCTTCTATAATTTTGGCCATCCGATTTCTGTTGAACCGCAACAATTTTTAACCTATAATATATATTACTCCCCTAAAAGCTGTCAAGAGGTCGATTTAAATGGCTCTATGTAATTCCTGGGATAGTGCGCAGATGGTCAGACGGGTGAAGATGTTGGTACAGTTCCTCAATTCGGCCTGAAAGTATTTCCACTTCGGCTTACTCTGTTTCCATTAGCCTCATCCCGCAGGATATTTGATCTTGGAGGTCATCGAATAAGTCCTCATTTATCATGCCGGCGGCCCCGGATTTATCATATAGTTCCACGAGCTTCTGGCAGGCTTTATACACTCGATTAAATTCAGTCACGCCACACTAACCTTGGCACTCACTTAAAATCCATGGATTGGGGGAGCAAACATATTCTTGACAGCTTTTTTGGGGGGGTGATATAGTTGATTTTAGAAGTTATTGAAAAACTAAATTGTCGGGCGAAAGAGTTATCTCTAAGGAGGACTAATGCAGAAGCTCGAAGATCGGCGACTTGGTAGTTGTAGCTTGAGGGTTATAAAAGCGAGACAAAGAGTCAGTGATACTGTGCCCACTATATGTCTTGAAAGAGCTAAAATTATGACCGAGGTCTTTATCAAGACTGAAGGCGAACCAACTGTAATAAGAGAAGCCAAAGCTTTTAGAGAATTATGTGAAAGAGGGACGATTTTTATTCAGGATGACGAACTAATTGTTGGTCACCCAGCAAGTAAAATACGTGCCGCCATTCTTAACCCGGAGACCGAATGTTGGATTCTCAGCAAAGAACTAGATACAATATCATCTAGGAAATTTGATCCCTATCTGATTGAAGATGACCAGAAAAGGTTGTTTAAAGAGTTCATAGAGCCATATTGGCAGGGTAGATCGTCCCCGCTTGACCCGATAGCGACGGCACCTGAAGAACTACGCCAACTTGAGGAAGCGCTAGTAATTGGTCTCGTAGGTGTGGGGTTAAATATACAGAATCATGCACTGGTAATAAAACTTGGGTTTAATGGCATAAGAAAAAGAATAAACGATAGGTTAGCTCTTCTAGATGCTGCGATGCCCGGGGACCACAAAAAAATAGTCTATCTAAATGCTTTGCTTACAGTTTGTGATGGCATAGATAAGTATGTTGAAAGATATGCCGATCTAGCGAGGGAAAAAGCTTGTGAGGAAAAGGATCCTCAGCGGAGGGCTGAGCTGGAGAAAATAGCCGAAATTTGCCAACAGGTGCCCGCCAACCCGGCCAGAACTTTTTGGGAGGCTCTACAATCACTGTGGTTTTATCACGTTTTATTGACAATGGCGACTCCTGCAAGCCGGCAGACTCGCTTTAGCCCGGGGCGAATGGACCAGTATCTGTATCCATACTTTAAGAAGGATATAGAAGATGGAACGCTTACAAAGGAACAGGCGCAAGAGCTATTAGAGTGCTTATGGGTGAAATTTTCGGAGATGAACGCGCTTGCAGATCAGGATTACGCTTCACTTCTTCCCGGATATCCGACATTTCAACAGGTGGGCTGTGGTGGAATAACGGAGAGCGGACAGGATGGCGTAAACGATATTTCCTACATGATGATACAGGCAACTATGGACGTAGGATTAGCTCAGCCGAACTTGGCAGTAAAATATAACCGGCAGAAAAATCCAGACTCATTCTTGCGTAAGGCGGCTGATCTAACAGCACTTGGGATGGGACATCCACAATTTTACAATGATGAAGTTGGCATAAAATACGTGATGGATTTGGGGGTACCCTTTGAGGATGCGTATAACTGGAGTCCATCTGGTTGCAAAGACGTGGGGCTGGCAGGAAAGTTGGGGGGTGTGCGTATCCCGGTGTGCATAAACATGGCTGCTGCTGTTGAACTTGCCTTACTTAATGGTGTGCATAGATTAACAGGGTTTCGTTTGCCAGTGCCTCAAACAGGTGATCCCAGGGATTTTGAAACTTATGAAGAGTTCGAAGAAGCTGTTAAAACGCAGTTGGCATACCTAATAAAAAAGGCATCAGAGC
This sequence comes from uncultured Dehalococcoidales bacterium, assembly GCA_964396965.1. Taxonomy (GTDB): domain Bacteria; phylum Chloroflexota; class Dehalococcoidia; order Dehalococcoidales; family BS750m-G39; genus JABMRW01. The sequence goes on along the minus strand of CAYNGD010000005.1, from coordinate 85,194 downwards.
TTGCTCTAATATTTGAGGCCAGAATACGCGAACAGAGGCGAGACCTCCTAACTTCATTGAGCTATGAAGAGTGCATAGAGAATGTCAAAGACTGCATGGCTGGCGGAGCAAAATACAACCCAGCTCCCGAAATTGTAACGGTAGGACACGCCGATATTATCAACAGTCTGGCTTCTATCAAGAAATTGATATATAGTAAGAGATTGACCTGGGATCAGCTTCTGAAAGCTCTGGATAATGATTTTGAAGGTTATGAGGAAATCCGAGAGATGTGTCTGGCAGCTTCAAAATATGGAAATGACATTTCTGAAGTTGATGAAATAGCAACAGAAATAATTTATTTCTTGGCTAAAGAGGTCAGAAGGTATAAAGGACTAAATGGGAAAAGGAGGGTGTCCTCTGGAATCGCATCCGCCTTTCATGTTGGCCATGGTCTGCGAGTAGGGGCTCTACCCTCAGGAAGAAAAGCTTGGACGGCATTGGCCGATGGTGTATCGCCAATGCAAGGTACCGATATAAAAGGACCAACAGCAATCTTAAAGTCTATTTCAAGGAGTTGTCTTGATCTACATTGTTCGGCACTGTTAAATATGAAACTTGACCCATCGCTTTTTCAGGACGAGAGAGGCGTGGGAGATTTTGTGAGTCTTATTAAAGGATGGCATGATCTCGGCATTTATCATGTTCAGTTTAATGTAGTCTCTCCCGATACGTTAAGGGAGGCTCAAAAAGACCCTGATAGCTACCGCGATTTGATGGTGAGAGTATCAGGCTATTGCGCCTATTTTGTGGACTTGTATAAGGACATCCAGGATGATATTATAGCGAGAACTACATTGGCGATGGTACGTTCATGATATATATCTAACTTTCAAGAAGCATAGCATCATTCTATTTGTGTTAGTTATCTCTGAAATTTGACTCAACTAAACTGACGATGCCGAGTCTGAATCTCGGCATCGTCATGTCATTACCAACTTCGCTTATTCCGCTGGCTCCGCTTATGCACGGCCAAAACAAACTTTTCGGGAGGAGCTACTTAAGCTATCTCCATAGACGTGGAACAACAAAATCAAGGTCGAGGCCAATCAGCGTTTGGGGGAGCGGCTTACCGGTTGCCTCATCCCAACCCATGAGATTGTAATAGTTACGCAACATTTTATCCCAATGAGGCATTATGTCTCGCCCAGCTGCCACACCATCCAGTGGCGTAGACCCGTATCTCATTGAAGGTGCGTCAAGCTCAGCTCCAATCCCGCTAAGTAGATTGTACGCTCTCGCTAGATTCACCGCTCTCCTGCCCACGACCATAGCTTCCTCAAAATCAATGTCCCAGCCTGTTGCTGCGTTGATCGCATGGCACAGAAGGTCTAAAGCAGTTGCGGTTTGGAAACGGCAAGTCACTACAGAATCCTCGAAGACCATTGCCCCCTTGATTTTTGCCTCTACCGTTGATATAACCATTGGGTCAAAGCTATCATAAACCTCAGGTAGGCCAAGTAACTTGAATGGCGCCATACTATGCGTCTCTAAAGTACCCAGATTTGAGACGCAGGTGTCAAAAAGCTCGAGCCGCTTTACTCGATGGTCATGGCTTCGTGGAGTATTGCCTTTGAGGGTACCAACTGCCAGTTTCGCCGCTTCCCCACCAATATGCTGCGCAGCCCGCATTACACCTTCCGCTAGAACAGCGCCGAAGCCCTCGCGGTTGGCAATCTTTCTTAACATCGCCATTGCTGCCTCGCTATTACCCCAGGTCATTTCCAGGCCATCGGTGTCCTCTCTGGTAAGTATACGCTTTTCGTAGCACTCCATAAGCCACGCTATAACCCAACCAGCCTCATTTGCATCCATACCCAGATTGTCCACTTCAGCAGCTAATACAAGAGTGCTGATGACATCATCAATACCAATCAGTGAGCTAAAGGCAGCCATTGGCTCATACTCTGGCTCCTCCAATTGGCGACCTTTATATTTACCCTCTGGAATCTCCATCTTATGGCAATGTTTTGCTCCACAAGCCCAACATGAATGGCGCTTGGCGTTGCATCTACTCCTAATACTTTCCGAAGTATATGTTTCCAGTTTGGCTGGATCAATGACGTGGATGCTCGTAGTATAGTTTTTAACGGGGAGAGCGCCTTCTTTACCTACGGGAATAATTCCACCTATCGTTCCTTCCTTAGCAACCACACCGCTATAATATTTGTTGGCCATAGTATTGGCTCTAATGTCCCTATCCGCCTGTAAAAAAGCCTCCTCATCTTTTATTTGAATCGAACTCTTAACCCGATCAATAACGATAGCCTTTAGTTTTTTGCAGCCCATCACTGCACCAGCCCCATTGTGAGCAGCCATGTGCCCTAGGTCAGTAAAGATGCATCCAAACCTAACTCGGTTCTCGCCGGCACAACCGATGCTCAAAATGCTTATTTCCCCATCTTTTTTCTGCAAATCCTCTTTGACTATACGGTCCACTTCATAGTTATTCTTACCAACAAGATGGCTGGCATCTCTGAGTTCTGCCCAACCCTTATGAACATAGAGATAGCACCAGCTAGGTGCGGTACCTTGTAGAACAATGCCATCAAAATCACAGGACCGGAGGAAAGCCCCAAAAAAACCGTTGGCTTGAGTACTGCAAATCCCGTTAGTCATGGCACCCTTGGTTACGATTGCAATAGATCCTGAGCCACCTATCCTTGTCCCACCTAAAGGCCCTGAGCCCAAGAACAACCGATTCGCAGGGTCACACCATTCTAAATCTGGAAGTACCTCGTCATAAATGAACTTTATTCCCAAACTTGCTCCACCTATATAGTTCCTCAGAAGTGCCTTATCAAGCACCTCTGTTGCTGTTTCGCCCTTGGTCAAGTCCACCCTTAGGATTTGACCTGCATAACCGTATATCTGTGATGAACTCATAAATACAAACTCTTTTCTGATTTTTTTGGTGGTCTTAATCTAGGCGGTACACCCTCTAGACCAAATTGTGTTGCTTGGTTTTGGTCTCCAGCAAAGCTGCCGCAAGCCCCTATTTTTGACCGGAGATACCAGCTATTTTCTTTCTATATTCTTCCTGTAACTCCCTTGCGTAAGGGAATCTAGGTGGCCTAAACATCTGCCATACCTCATCGCAGGCCTCGAGCTCTTCTTGTGATAATACTATTTCCATAGCAGCTAAGTTCTCCTTTAACTGCTCAGGGGTGGTAGGCCCGCTGAGCACGGAGGTAATTGTTCCATTATTGAATATCCAGGCCAGCGCAAACTGTGGCAAGGTACATCCGTGCCCCTTGGCCAGTTCTCTGAAGCGGGCTACCGCTTTGAAGTTTGTTTCTGACCAGTAACGTTGAAAGTACATCTGCCCTAAGGATGGGTGAGTAAACCTGCCTTCGGCTGGTGGCTTACCAAACTCATGCATGCCAGTGAGCAATTCACCTGCCAGAGGATTGAATGCGCATACTCCAATCCCCTCATTGGCACAAAGGGGTAATTGTTCAGTCTCAATATCTCGGGTAAGCAGGTTATAAGGTGTCTGAATACACTCGAATCGCGCCAGATTATGTACATCGCTTACCCAGAGAGTCTTGCAAAGAAGCCAAGCACTGATACTACAGATACCAATATAGCGCACCTTCCCCTGGTGAACCAGATCATCGAACGCGCGGAGTGTCTCCTCAAGGGGGGTGTCGAAGTCGGGCGCGTGAGCATAGTAAATGTCAATGTAGTCTGTTTGGAGCCGCCTCAAGCTGTCCTCCACTGCCTTCATGATATGCTTGCGTGATAACCCAGTATCATTGGGTAGCGGACCAGTCGGGGCGTAGACCTTTGTCGTTAGCACGACAGATTCACGTTTCGCTTTTAACGCCTTGCCAACGATTTCTTCAGACCTACCGCCAGCATATATATCAGCGGTGTCAAAAAAGTTGATGCCAGCATCTATTGAGCTATTTATTAAGTTTATAGACTCGGCCTCGCCAACCTGGTCCCCATAGACCATGGTGCCAAGGCAGATTTGAGAGACCTTAAGGCCTGTCCTTCCCAACTTTTTGTATTGCATAAGATATTACCTGCTTCCTCCATATTTTGCGGTTGTTAGCCCTTTTGTTTCAATACCTCAGGATTAACACAGTTAGGGGGCATTTCACCTCGTAATCCAGCGATAAGATTTGCTGCTGCCATCATAGCCATCTTAGTTCTGGTAGTGACGCTTGCACTGGCAATGTGGGGAGTAATCAATATATTATCTAAAGTCATTAGAGGATCGTCAAGCGGGATTGGCTCAACCTCAGTCACATCTAGCGCAGCCGCAAAAATCTGGCGTGACTTGAGTGCCTCGTAAAGGGCTTTCTGATCGACCACAGGACCTCGAGAAGCGTTAATCAAGATTGCTGTTGGCTTCATTACTGCAAACTCAGTTGTACTAATCAGGTGGTAAGTCTCTGCAATGAGTGGGGTATGGATGGTAATAAAATCTGCTCTTGATAGTAGTTCTGGCAGGCTGGAAACAAATTCGAGGCCAAGCTCTTTCTCTTCCTGCCGCTTTCGCACCTCGTCATAATATAGCACTTGCATATCGAACCCCTTGGCGCGTTTGGCCATCGCTATGCCAATGCGGCCAAGGCCTATAATTCCCAGAGTAGCATGATGGACATCATGACCCAACAGTATCATAGGCCCCCAGGTTTTCCACAGCCCTTTTCTAGTGTAGGTGTCTGCCTCAACTACACGTCTTGCCGCTGCCAGAATTAGAGCAAAAGAGAAGTCGGCTGTAGTATCAGTTAACACTCCAGGAGTATTCGTAACAACAATGCCGCGACTTGTTGCTGCAGGTACATCAATATTTTCATAGCCAACGGCCATGTTGGTCGCTACCCTTAGTCTTGGGGCAGCATCCATTAAGCTCGCATCAACTTTGTCGGTTAGAAGTGAGAGTAATCCTTGAATATCTTTGACCTTATTTACGAGCACATCGGGTGGTGGAGGTAACTCATCCTCCCATACTTCCATTTCGGCAACGTCAGCAATAGTATCCAGGGCCTCTTTGGCTATCTTCCGAGTAACAAATACCTTAGGTTTTGACATTTTCTCCTTGCCTATAATAAATTTGTTTCTTTGCCCCACACAGAAATAACCGAATGGCGCGCTCTGCTGCATCAGCAATTAATCTCTCTGCTTCTGCCACAGACTGGCTACGGCTGATAGGACCCGGAGCAATACTGACAACAGCATCGATTCCCTGTCGGTAGACCACGTGGCAATCATCGGCTATCTCACCAGCAATAGCAATAACCGGTAATCCGAACGTCTTGGCTTTTTTAGCAACTCCTATAGCTACCTTACCAAAAGCCGTTTGGCTATCAATCTTGCCCTCTCCGGTGAAAACTAGATCGGCATCCTTTAGATCTTCAGCGAGACCGGTTGCTTGGATGACAACGTCTATGCCAGGTAATACCTTGGCATTGAGGAAAGCGATAAGCCCAACTCCTAAACCTCCTGCCGCACCTGCCCCAGGTATATCCTTGACTTCGACACCGAGGTCCCGTTGAATAACATCGGCGTAGAGACCAAGTGCAGCGTCAAGCTGATCAACCATGTCGGCGGTGGCTCCCTTCTGGGGTCCATAAACGACAGACGCCCCATGAGCACCACAAAGGGGGTTAGTAACATCACAAGCTACGACGACGTCGCAGTCGGCTAGTCGAGAGTCTAGAGCCGTGACATCGATGTGTGCCAGTTTAGCCAGTGCTGCGCCACCGGAGGGGAGGATTGCCATCTGGGAGTCGAGCAATCGGGCGCCTAAGGCTTGGGCCATTCCGGCACCACCGTCATTTGTAGCGCTGTCACCAATGCCGATAATCAACTTGCGGCAGCCATTCGAAAGCGCAGCAAGAATCAACTCTCCAGTGCCATATGTAGATGTCAATAACGGGTTGAGCTTCCCAGGCGGCACTAAGCTGAGACCGGAAGCGGCAGCCATCTCGATGACAGCGGTGACCTTGTCACCTAGAAACCCCCAGTGAGCGATGACACGTCCACCTAGCGGGTCAGTTACCTCTGTCGCCATTATCCTCCCCCCAGTTGCATAAACAAGAGTCTGGGCCGTTCCCTCTCCACCATCAGCCATTGGCTTTATTACAGTTATCGCACTGGGAACCACGCGTTTAACTCCGTCATCAATTGCTTGGGCTACTTTGATGGCACTGACGCTCCCCTTGAAGCCCTGAGGCGCGATTACAATCTTCACCGTGTCACTTCCCGCTTCAGCAAAGTCATTTCAAGAAGTTCGATTTCTTTAGCCACTAACCCTGGAGAAATATCATCCAAATGTTAATATCGTCTTAGTTAACCTGTGATATTACTTCAAAATCAAGAAATCACCTTCTGATCCTTAAATGATAGAATATCCTCCCAACTATAACCTAATTCCAAAAGAACCTCTTCCGTGTTCTGGCTAAACTCGGGCGCCGCAGACCTTATCGTGGTTGGAGTTTCGCTAAGCTTTATCGGGGCTCCCACTATTTTTATAGGCCCGTATGTGGGATGATCAAAATCGCTAAAGTATTCGTTAGCTATAGCCTGTGGATCTTTTGCGACCTCAGTGGGGCTCTGGACTGGTTCAAAAATTAGGTTAAACTTACTAAGACGTTCTTTCCATTCAGCTAATGTCCTGGTTGCAAAAGCCTTGTCTAGAATAATAATCAAGTCGGCGCAGTTCTTTCGCCTGTGCTCAAATGAGTCGAATCTGGGATCGTGCTCCAGTTCCTCCCGTTCTATCGCCTTGCAAAACCTGGGCCAATAAGGGTCTGGCTGCATCATCGCCAGTAGTATCCACCTCTTATCTTTTGTTTGATAAAAATTCCTTAACGGGTTTGACGTGGTCTCCCTGGGCTCCGTTGTCACGTTCTCTCCCGTTAGAATAGCTCCTTGGATATCCAAAGCCAGAGACAAAATGCCGGTATTGAACAGAGACACATCCACTTCCTGCCCTATACCAAGCCTTTCACGAACGAGCAGTGCAAGCACGATTCCGGCGAACAAAGTCAAGCCGGTCAAGTTGTCTCCCAGGGCCGGCCGGTTTATGATAGGTGACTTACAGTAAGTCGACAACTGATGGGTGATCCCAGACCTGGCAAAAAAGGCACAAGAATCATAACCAGGCCTGTTTCTATCTGGTCCCTTTCTACCATAGCCACCAAGGTGGGCATAAATAAGTTTGGGGTTGAGCTGGCTTAATTGACCATATTCCAGCCCATACTTCTCCAGCTCATATGGTCGTAAGATTGATACGAAGACATCGGCTGTCTTCACTAGTCTATACATGATCTCTCTGCCTTTTTCCTGAGCAAAGTCAAGCGTAACGCTCTTCTTACTGTGGTTGTAAAATTCCATAGCATAGTTGACCCTAGCTTGCTGAAATATCCCAACACCTGTTCCATACTGAACTCCCCTAGTCCCATCACCCCTGATTGGATGCTCAATATGGATTACCTCTGCCCCCCAATCAGCGAGGAAGGCACCCGCTGTTGGTGCGGCACCAAATGCTGTAGCATCTATGACCCTAATGCCTTCAAGTGGAGATTTCATTTTTTCTCTTACTCCTCACTAACTGTCATATTTCATATTTTCACAGAGCCGAACTTAACCAAAAATCTCCTAGGACTCAACACATTCTCTTGTTTGCCTGCGAGTCTATATTGTTAATAAAAGCCTGGGTTATTTCACGAAAATTTGGCGGGCGGGGTCTGCGGAGTGGGTAGCAAACAGCGTTTCCAGTCGCTGCAAAGTGAATTCAGACGACGGAGGTGCGATAATTCGCGGCAGACCTACCCCCTCTGCTTGCTTCCGGCAGATTCACACCCCTTTGACCATCTTAGAGCCCCTTAGGAATCTCGTCATACCTAACACAGAAGGACCACAGCTTCCTTCCCAGAATAGCTTCTAACCACTTACCCAGACGGAGTACCTTGTCTACGTTTATGCCAGTCTTGATTCCCATTGCTTCACACATAACTACAAGGTCTTCGGTGCTTACTAGGCCTCTTCTATACTGGTGGTATGCACAATATTCAGCGGCTCCTCGGATTGGCACACCATCTACCATGGTGGCTGGCGGACCACCTATGCCACCCAAGCATCCGTCCAATCGGACGCAACCTGCTTGCATAGCGGCCACACAGGTGGCTAACCCAAAGCCGCGCATATCGTGACAATGGAAAGCATGCGAGTCTGGTTTGGGATACTTATCTAAGACCCGACTAAAATACTCAAAAGCGCGAGCAGGCGTTACAGCACCAAACCCGTCAGCAGCTCTCACAATATCACAGCCTATACTAAACAGATTGTCGGCAGCCTCTACAGCATTATCAATAGGTAGCTCGCCCTCATGTATGCTGTGCCAGACATCGAGAATGGTTACTTGAATCTTTATACCAGCATCATGAAGTTTCTTAACAGCCTGTTCGATGTAGTTCCAGCGTTCTGAAGCACTTACCCTAAACATGCTTTGACTCAACTCGTCAGTAATCGCAAACTGGGTATTTACCAGGTCTGATCCATACCCTTCTTCTTTTGCCTTAACTGCTCTTTCCACCAACTTCATATTGAAGGCATTGCACTTGTAAACAACATTCGGGCTCCGCGGTATCCTCTTTAATAGTTCATTTATGTCTTGGAACTGAGGCAGAGCGGTCGCTGGGGAAAAAGCACTCACCTCCATGCATTGAAAACCGGCATCCACAAGCTTTTCCAGCAGGAACAACTTAGCCTCTGTCTTGACTAATACTTCCTCATCCTCCAAACCTTCACGCAGCGTGCCATCAATGATTGTCACAGATTTTGGTAGAGATTGATTACTTAGCATTATTAGCTTCTTATTCCCCTTTCACTACAAGCTATAATTTTCCCAAAATTACCAAATTACTATATCATTCTCCCAAAAAGCTGTCAAGAAATCTTTGGGAATTTCAGATTGAGTATAAGTCTTTAGGGAAACAGTAGGTTTAAGAGAAACGAGCAGAGCTGGACTACCGAACCAAGCTCCAACCATCGCTTGAATCGCGTAGCCTTTTACTTTAAACTTATACAAGGAGGTTTGCGATGCATATATCTAGCTTAGAAAAGGTCAAAAAGATAAAGCCAAATATGGAAGGTGCCGAGGGCGTCTACAAGCAGGTTCCGCTATCGAGAGAGGACGGAGCGCCAACGTTTTCGTTCCGCGTGTTTACCATTGAGCCTGGAGGACATACGCCTTTTCATGAGCACCCCTTCGAACATTTGAACTATATTATTGCAGGTCATGGAGCCGTTTTTACCGGAGATGGGGAACGTGAGTTAAAGAAAGGCGATTTCGCGATGATTCTTCCTGGTGAGAGACATCAATACCGAAATACATCAACCAGCGAGCTTATGGTTATGATCTGTGCAGTACCCAAGGAATACGAATGAATTGAAGACTAATTGAACGCTTAGTTGCTAGCTATCTGTTTAACCGGATATCCAAAAGTTTGTTAAGATTTATCTTCTTGATCTCTTATCTGCTTTCAGTTAAACCTAGTTTCGGGAGGTGGCCATAGCTATTTTAGGAATTTCCGAGAGACAATGTAGTAATAGATAAAGCCTCCTCATATAGCTTTTGTTTCGTCCTGTTCACCTGTAATTGGTGTTAGAAGTGCACTTAATATGAGACCGATAATACCGATAGCAGCAGAGACCAGGAAAGCCAAGTGATAACTATTGGTAACATCAAAGATGTAACCAGGCAGAAGCGAACCGAGGGCTGCCCCGATGGAGAAACCAAGGTTAGTAACCCCCAGAATCAAACCATGCGACCCCAGCCCAAAAAATTCGGCCACCAAGGGCGACTCTGACATAACACAACCCCCAAAGGCAAAGCCAAAGACAGCGGCAATCAGATACAGAGTCCACACCTCTGTGACTGGCACCAGACATAACAAAGCTGCTGCCATCAGAACAAAGCCAATAGTAAAAACCCGCCTATTCCCAATTCTATCAGTAGCACTACCCATCACAACCCTTCCAATAACACTAACCGAGCCAACAGTTGCCAAAATTTTGGCCGCATTTTCAGCGGAAAATCGCAGGTCAGTGGCATACGGTGCAATATGTACCATGATGGTGCTCATGCAAAATCCCAGGCAAAGGAACATACTGAAAATAATCCGGAATTGTCTTGTAGAAGTGGCCTCCTTTATAGAAAATGCCTCAGTGCCCCCTTTCAACCCCGTTTCTTCTCTATTCGCACCATAGGGCATTTGACCCATTTGAGTTGGGTCGCGCCTTAAAAGCTGGGCAACAAGAACAACAGAGACCAGAGCTATGCTGCCCAGTATAATATAGGATACACGCCAATCATAAACAGAGATAAGCCAATTAGCCACTGGTGGCGCAATCAATCCGCCTATGCCTGTGCCAGCTACGACAATCCCGGTCATGATGCCTCTTCTTTTAACAAACCACCTGGCTACTGTTGACGTTAGCGGGACAAAGTTACCACTCATACCAATGGCTATCAGCACCGTATAAAACAGATATAGCTGCCAGAGAGTATTAGTTTGTGACAGCAACAGGTAGCCTAGACCCATGATGAAACCGCAAACCGTAAGCACTATCCGAGGGCCGAGCCTATCGCTAATCCTCCCCATGGCAATACCCAGCAAGCCTTGCACAATCCAATTAAGTGAGAACGCGCCTGAGGTTGCTGCTCTAGTCCAACCAAGCTCGGTTAGCATTGGCTTGAAAAAGATACCAAACGTATTAAATATGCCCCACATTAAAAACATAAGAAGGAAGGCAGCTATTACCACGATATAGCCATAGAAAACCCGCGGCTTAACGCTATTTTGATTAGCCATGATAAAGCCCCTATGCATAGTTAGGCAGAGTGCTGTAGCCTTTAAGAGCGTCTTTTGTTACCAAATGCCAATTATAGCATATATGATATGTAGTCAGCGAAAATGGTACAATTGAGCCATCGGGAATAGATGAATATCTTCACCGTGTAGATTGTCAAGATGCCAAGCTGCTACGTCGCAAGAAGGTGGAATGTGACAGGTCATCTTTTAGCTGTTTGTTAACTCTCACAATCAAGGTTTGGAATCAAGTTGCGCCAAGTCTATATTAATATTAATATGAGATATCAGAAAAGCAGCCGAGACAATAGATTAAAAACATGAGCGTGCGAGTGGAAATTCCTCCATTTTTGCAGCACCTTACCGAAGGTGTGATAACGGCTAATGTAAATGGAAATACAGTTGGTGACTGCCTCGCTGACTTGGTCAGGCAGTTTCCCTGGCTAAAGGAAGCACTTCTGGATAAGGATGGCAAGTTACACAAGTACATTGAAATCTTCGTTAATGGAAAAACCACCTATCCTAAGGAACTAACTGAATCGGTGGAAGATGGGGATGAAATTCAAATATTGAGTATTATCGCTGGAGGATAAACAGAAAAAGGGGGTAACTATGTGTCCTGCCCCCAATATTGATACCACTTGTTAAGTCGCAGTCAATATAGCCTCAGGTGCTGGAGGCTGATATTATCGACTTCAAGCCCCCCCGTATTTCTGGCGGAGCTTCCGCCGCAGCACTTTGCCGGTTGCGGTCTTGGGCAGCTCTTCTTTAACGAAGACCACCGAGGTGGGCCGCTTGAAGCCGGCCAGGTGGGGGCGGCAGAAATCAATGATTTCGGCTTCGGTGGCTATTTGCCCTTTTTTAAGCCTGACTATTGCCCTCACCTGCTGCCCCCACTCCTCGTCCTTGACGCCGATTATCGCTGCCTCCTCGACTTTGGGGTGGGTGGAGAGGACGCTCTCCACCTCGTCGGGGCCGATATTCTCCCCACCCCGGACGATGACGTCGTCGCCCCGCCCGGTAAGGTAGATATAGCCCTCGTCATCTTTATAGCCCAGGTCACCGGTGCGGTACCAGCCGTCGGCGGTAAAGGCCTTCGCTGTCTTGGCCTCGTCCCGCCAGTAGCCCTTCATTATCCTCGGCCCCCGTACCACGATTTCGCCTATCCGCCCGTCGGGTAATTCCTTGCCCTTTTCGTCCCTCACCTGTATCTCGACGTCTTCCAGAGGCAGGCCAATGGAGGTGGCCAACCGCTTCAACTTCTTCTCCCTCTCCGCTTCCGTTTCTTTACCGGTGATTACCTGGTCTTCCGCCCTCAGGGCAGCTATAGTAGAGGAGGTCTCCGTCCCGCCGAAGGCGTTTATCAGTGCCCGTCCCGGAAAGCACTCTATTGTCTTTTTAAGCACCTCGTAAGGACAGGCGGCGGCACCGTAGGTTATAACCCGAACGCTGGAGAGATCGCACTCAGCCAGGCCGGGGTAGTCCACGATGCGCTTGAGCATGGTCGGCACCACCATCACCCGGGTGGCCCTCTCCCGCTGCACCGTATCCAGCCACTCCTTTTCATCGAATTGCCGCATCAGAGCGATGGTTCTCCCACCGTAGATAGCCGCCATCAGCGCCTGCATCCCGGCCACGTGGTAGAGTGGCATCACCAGGACGTTGGTCTCCGCCGGTGCTGACGGGTCGGGGGGGTCAACGTTGCTCAGCACGTAGGTGCTGTAGGCGTTGTGGTCCTGGGGGACCCCCTTGGGGAAGCCGGTGGTACCGGCGGTAAAGATAAGCACGGCGATGTCATCGTCTTTGAGTTCGGCAAAGCTCTTTTCACCAGTTGAGCCGGCGGCGATAATCTCATCATAGCTCTCCATCTCCTCAGCCTTGTCCCCGATAACGATGAAATGCTTTACCGAAGGCAGCTGTGAACGCACGTTATTTACCATATCAGCGTAGCGGCGGCCGACAAAGAGAATCCTGGGCTCGGCTTTATTGACCAGATATACTAGCTCGTCTTCTCTAATGCGGAAGTTAAGTGGCACGAAGATACCCCCCGCTTTCACCGTAGCGAAGCAGGCCTCGACGTATTCATTGCAGTTGACCTCTAAAATAGCAGCGCGCTCTCCCTTGGCCAGGCCCAATTTATCTAAAGAATCGGCCAGGCGGTTCACCCTCTCCTTGAGCTGGGTGTAGCTGTAGCGCTTGCCCTCAAAGGCGATGGCCGTCCTCTCCGGGACCAGCAGGGCGGCCAGGTCGAGAAACTCGGTTATAATCATTGTTCATCCCCTTTTTGGTCTTCGTTTCTTAATCTGAAGAGGGAATCGGTCTGGGTTCCTGGACTTGCATCTCCTGACCACAGCAGGTCAGCTTGCCTTCGCCGGCTTTAGTACACAGTATCTCGGTGCCGCACTTAATACAGCGATACCTTTTACCTAATTGACTTGCCACTTAAATAAAACCTCCTGCCCAATTGTTGGTCTACTTCTTCATCTCCATTGGTTTACCGCAGCAGTGAATAGTGCCCTCGCCGTTACGAGTAACAATAACCTCAGCGCCGCACTTTGGGCAGTAATACCTCTTACCTATCTGGTTTGCCATCTTGTACTACCTCCATGCCCTAATCGCGTAACCCTAGGGACGTAACTGATACTGTGGTGGGCGGTACAAGACTTGAACTTGTGACCTCCTGCGTGTGAAGCAGGCGCTCTAACCACTGAGCTAACCGCCCGAAGCATACCTATTTTAGCCCCCGTGGTCAGCTTTGTAAAGATTGCCATTTGGTCGGATTCCATTGAGCTTGCCGGTTACGGGTGTTATAATAGGGCACTTATGCCAAGGAGATTTTGGCTTAGCCGTGGTTGATTTGGACGACCTCCTACTTTACCCAAAGCTTGACGCCTCGGGGATGCTTGACCACCTTCACCAGTTCCCTGGCCAGTGCCGGCTGGCCTGGGAGAAGGTCTTAGGGTTTAAACTGCCCCTGGAATACCGCCGGGTGGACAAGGTAGTTATCCTGGGGATGGGTGGCTCGGCTATCGGTGGCGACCTGGTGCGCCGCTTAGCTATAGCCGAAAGCAGAGTGCCGGTCTGGGTAAACCGCGACTACAGTTTGCCCTCCTTCGTTGACGGCGATACCCTGGTCATTGCCTCTAGCTACTCCGGGAACACCGAGGAGACCATCTCCGCCTTCACCGCCTCGCTTAAGACCCCGGCCCGAAAGCTGGCCATCACCGCCGGGGGCAGGCTGAAAAAACTGGCCGAAAAAGAGGGTATCCCCGTCTTTACCATAGATTATCAGGCGCCCCCCCGCGCTGCCTTCCCCCACAGCTTTGTGCCTCTGGTCGGTATCTTTCGGAGGCTGGGCCTGCTCAGCGGTAAATCAGCCGATTTAGATGAGGCGCTGGAGGTTTTGAATCAGTTTGCCGGGGAGCTGGTGGAGACAACCCCCCTGGCGGCAAACCCGGCCAAGTGGCTGGCGGATGGGCTCCGGGGAAGGCTGGTGGTAATCTACGGAGGGGAGCTGCTCTCGGAGGTGGCCTGGCGCTGGAAGACCCAGTTCAACGAGAACGGCAAGGCCTGGGCCTTCTTTGAGCTTTTCCCGGAGCTCAATCATAACGCTGTGGCGGGCTATGCCTTTCCCCCCGATTTTAAGGATAAAGTATTCGTCGTCCTGCTGCACTCACCCCTGCTCAGCCCCCGCTGCCGGCTCCATTATCAGGCTGCCGCCGAGCTGCTGGCCAGGTCGGGGGTAAAACATGAGCTGGTGGCGGCGGTGGGGGAGACCGCACTGGCCCAGCTAATGGGCCTGGTGCTCCTGGGGGACTACGTCAGCTTTTACCTGGCAATGCTAAATGGGGCCGACCCCACCGCTCTGGCGGCGGTGGATTTTGTAAAGGGTTACCTTGCCCGTTTTAATCCCTGAAAAGATTGACATAATTGACATAAAAAGGCTAAGAAGATGAACCCGTATATCTATCAGAGCGATAGTCAGCCCTTCAACCTGTGTCTGAATAAGGAGACCGGGAAGTGGTCTTCCTATCTGGTCGATTTTCCTTCGGCCTTTCACAGCGGCATCTGGGGAGGCAGCCTGGCCAGGGGCGAATACTTCCAGCCGCAGGGCCCGGCTCCTCTGGTTATCCTGCTCCACGGCATGGGCGACCACAGCGTGATCCCCTGCCGGATGCTGGCCAGGTCTCTGGCCGGTAACGGCACCGCCTGCCTGGTTCTATACCTCATTCTGCACTCAAGCCGCCTGCCGCCGGGCATGAAGAGTCGCTACCCCATCTTTACCTCCGAGGAGTGGTTCCAGATATACCAGACCTCGGTAATTGAGGTGCGCCAGGTGATTGACTGGGCGTGCGGGCGTGCTGAGATAGACGGCGGGAAGATAGCGGTGGCGGGGGTAAGCTTCGGCGGCTTTATCTCGTCGATAGCCATGGGGATAGACCGGCGCGTTGGCGCCGGGGCGTTTATTGTTTCCGCCGGCAACAACGAGAAGGTCAACCACCTGAGCCAGCTCAGTGCTCTGACCAAGGACTACCGGCGCACCGAGGAGGAGTACCAGAGCCTCCAGCAGTCCTATATGAGCTATCTGGCCGAGGTGGCCGAGAAGGGGGTGGACTACGTTGCTCCCCCCCAGAAGAGTTTCCTCACCGACCCGATGACCTATGCCTATAACCTGCGCCAGCGCCCCCTTTTGATGATTAACGCCCGCTGGGACGAGGCTATCTCCGCCGAGGCTGTCCTCGATTTCTGGGGGGCGTGCGGCCGGCCGGATATAATGTGGCTTCCGGCTACTCACGCCACCATCTGGCTCTGGTACCCTCTCATCAGCCGGAAAATCGCCGCTTTCTTTAAGGCGAACTTTAATCAGAATAGACACCCTGGTGTTAAAGCGGGGAGGTGAACGGTAATGCCCAGACTTTTCATGAGAAAGACGAGACAGAAGGTAGGCCTTGTCCCCGGCACCCTGGTCTATACCGGGGAGAGGAAGGTCGAGAAGGTAAGGATTAGGATCATTGACTACGATGAAACGCAGCTTGAAGAGAAGGAAGTGGAAAGAGTTGAAGAGTGTTTTCCCTTTAAAGACAAACCTACCATCACCTGGATAAATATCGACGGGCTGCATGACCTGGAGCTGATAGAGAAAATCGGCCGGCAGTTCGGCCTGCACCCCCTGGTGCTGGAGGACATCGTTAATACCGGACAGCGTCCCAAGCTGGAGGACTTCGAGGACCACATCTTTGTCGTTTTGAAGATGCTCTACTACGACCAGGAGAAGAACGAGCTGGAGGAGGAGCAGGTAAGCCTGATATTCGGCCAGAATTTTGTTATGTCTTTTCAGGAGCGTGTCGGTGACATCTTCGACCCGATAAGGGAGAGAATCAGGACGGGCAAGGGACGGATTAGGAAGGCTGGGGCCGACTATCTTGCCTACGCCCTGATTGACAGCATCGTTGACAACTATTTCGTGATTCTGGAACAGATTGGCGAAAAGATAGAGGATGCCGAGCAGGAGCTGGCGGTAAATCCTAGCCTGGAGACGCTGCAGACCATCCGTACCTTTAAGAAAGAGATGATATTCCTGCGCAAGTCTATCTGGCCGCTGCGGGAGGTGGTCAACTCGCTGGAGAGGGGCGAATCTTCGCTGATTAACCAGTCAACGCTGATATATCTGAGGGATGTCTATGACCACACCATCCAGATTATAGATACCGTGGAAAGCTACCGGGATATGCTTTCCGCTATGCTCGATGTCTATCTTTCCAGCATCAGCAACCGGATGAACGAGGTGATGAAGGTGCTGACCATCTTCGCCTCCATATTCATACCACTTACCTTTGTCGCCGGTATCTACGGCATGAACTTCGCCTTCATGCCGGAGCTGGGCTGGTGGTGGGGTTACTTTGGGGTCCTGCTGGTGATGGCCATCGTCGCCGCCGTGATGATGGTCTATTTCAAGAGAAAACGCTGGCTCTGATTAGGGTGGGGTTAGCCGGGGCAGCTTCTCCAGAGCCTTCTCGACGCTCTCTCCGGGGAAGGGGTGGTCTTGGATGGCCCCCTCGACGAAGTCCTTGAAGGCAGTAAGGTCCAGGTTGCTGTTGCCATCGAGCAGGAAGAGGATTTTCTTGCGCTCTTTGGTCTGCTTGCAGGCCAGTGCTTCGTCTATCACCGCCGACACCGCATAGGATGCCTCAGGCGATGGCATCAGCCCCTCGGTGCGGGCGAAGGCTATGGCCGCCTCGAAGGCCTTGTGCTGGCTATAGGACTGGGCTTCAATCTGCTTTTCGCTGTAGAGGGCGCTGACCAAAGGCGAGATTCCGTGGTAGCGCATGCCGCCCGCCCTGATACCGGGGGGAACGAAGCTGTGGCCCAGAGTGTACATCTTCAAGAGGGGGGAGAGGCCCTCGGTATCGCCGTAGTCATAGGCGTAGCGCCCGCGGGACAGGCTGGGGGCCGCCGCCGTTTCAACAGCGATTATCCTTGTCCCGCGCTGGCGTTCCTGGTAGAAGGGGAAGGCCAGGCCGCCCAGGCCGCTGCCCCCGCCCACGGCGCAGATGATGAGGTCGGGGTTGGCGCCCACCTGATGCATCTGGCTCTGCGCCTCCAGGCCGATGACAGTCTGGTGCAGGATAACATGGTTCATTACCGTGCCCCAGGCAAACTTGACGTCGTCACGGCTGGCGGCCTCTTCGAAGGCCTCGCTCAGGGCGATGCTCAGGCTGCCCGGCGAATCGGGATTCTGAGATATTATCTTCTGGCCGGTGCGCGTCTTCTGGCTGGGGCTGGGGATAACCTCCGCCCCCACTATCTCCATAACGTAGCGCCCGTAGGGCTTCTCTGTATAGCTTGCGCGCACCATATATACCTGGCACTGGATGCCGAAATAGTTGCAGGCGATAGCCAGCGAAGCCCCCCAGTCTCCGTCGTCAGTGGCGGTAACCAGGCGCTTGACGCCATCCTCCTGGGCGGCGTAATAGGCCTGGACCACGGCGGTATTCATCTCGTAGCTGCCCGAGGGGCTGTAGCCTTCGTATTTATAGAAGATCTGGGCCGGCGTTTCCAGGCTCTTCTCCAGCCTCTCGGCGCGGAAGAGGGGGGTCGGCCTCCATTCCGAGTAGAAGGCCTGGATTTCCCGGGGGATGGGAATATCCCTTTTCTCCCTCTCCAGCTCCTGGTCAATGATGGCCGAAGGCGCAAACGGCTCCAGGTCATGGTAGCTCAGCGAGTAGCCGCTGCTGCTCATCATCGGGGGCACGTCAAAGTCCAAGTCGGGGATGATATTATACCATCTGGCGGGTAGGTTTTTAGCTTCCGGCGCGATTTTCATCTTAAGACCTCCGCCTGGTAACTATTTTAGGCTCCGGTTAGTTGTATTGTAAGAGCCGCTGGTGGTCGTGTCAACGGCCAGGTTACAGCTTGACCAGTCTGGCGGAGTAGACGTCGGGCAGGGCCAGAATCTGCTGGCGCTGTTTCTCAGAGAGCGGCTCGTCCAGGGCCAGTATCATCAGGGCCTGTCCCCGGGGTTTCAAGCGGCTCAGGTGCATGAAGCTGATGTTGATATCGGCTTCTCCGGTAATCTTGCCGGCAGCACCGATCAGGCCGGGGCGGTCGAGGTGGTCGCAGAAGAGGAAATAGCCGCCGGTGGGGACGATATCGAACCAGTAGTTACCGAACCGGACGATGTGGACCTGCCCCCTCATCACCGTGCCGGCCACGGTGGTCGCCCCGGTGCTGGTGGTGGCTTCCACAGTGAGCAGGCTGGTGTAGTTCTTGCACTCGGCCTCTTCCTGCTCCACCACCGCCAGGCCGCGCTTTTTGGCCACGATATCGGCGTTGACCAGGTTGACCCTCTCCTCGCTTACCTGCTCCAGCAGTCCACCCAGGGCGGCGGCCTTGAGGGCCTTGGTTTCATATTCGGCAATCTCGCCGTTGTATTTAATCTGGATGGTGCTCACCTGTCCCTCGACCAGCTGGCTGACCAGCCGGCCTACGGTGGTGGCGACATTGATGAAAGGCGCTAGCGCCAAGAGCATCTCCGCCGGTATGAAGGGGGCATTGATGGCATATTGGGCCGGACGCCCGCTGAAGACATCGACAATCTGCTCGGCGACGTCCCGGGCGGCCGTGACCTGGGCTTCGGCGGTGGAGGCGCCCAGGTGGGGGGTGACGATGATATTGTCGCTCTCGAAGAGGATACTTTCCGTGGTCGGCTCGACGGGGAAGACGTCGATGGCAGCGCCAGCCACCCGTTTCTCCTTGACGGCCTTGGCCAGTGCCTCCTGGTCGATGAGAGCGCCGCGGGCGGTGTTGATGATGCGGACGGTGGGCTTGACCAGGGCCAGCTCCTTTTCGCCAATCATCCCCTTGGTCTTGGCGGTCAGCGGGGCGTGCAGGGTGATGAAGTCGGCCTCTTTGAAGAGCTGCTTCATCGGCACCAACTCTACCTGCAGGTTTCGGGCGTGCTCATCCGAGATGAAGGGGTCATGAGCGATTAGCCTCATTTCCAGCCCGCGGGCACGCCGGGCTACCTCCGAGCCGACATTGCCCAGGCCGATTAGGCCCAGCGTCTTGTTCCTCACCTCGGTGCCCATGAACTGGCTCCGCTTCCAGGCCCCGCCCTTGAGCGAGGCGTTGGCCTGGGGGATATAGCGGGCCAGGGCGAGGAGTAGGGCGATGGTGTGCTCGGCGGCGGAGATGGTGTTGCCGGTGGGGGCGTTGACCACCACGATGCCGCACCGGGTGGCCTCTTCAATATCAACATTGTCCACGCCGACGCCGGCCCGCCCGATAACCTGGAGCTTTTTGCCGGCGGCAATAACATCGGCGGTGACCTGGGTCTGGCTGCGTACTATCAGGGCTTCGTAGTCGCCGATTATGGGTATCAATTCTTCAGGCTTCAGGCCGGTCTTGATATCTACCTCGGCGCACTTACGCAGGACTTCTATTCCTTTTTCGGAGACGGGGTCGGCGATTAGGACCTTCATAGTTAGCTGCTCCGGAATCCCGCCTTGGGTAGGGCCTTCTCTATGGCGGCCAGCACCTCTTTAATGTCGGCATCGGTTACCCAGCCCAGGTGGCCGATGCGGAATATCTTGCCGTTTAGCGTGCGCTGTCCGCCAGCCAGCACCACGCCATATTCCTCCCGCAGAATCTGGCGCATCTTCTTGATATCAAGCCCGCCCGCGCCGGCGACAGAGGTCACCGTGTTGGAGGCGTGGCTCTCTTCGGCAAAGGGGGAAAGCCCCAGCGCCTTTACCCCATCGCGGGCGGCTTTGGCTATCCGGGCGTGGCGGGCGAAGACATTGGCCATGCCCTCTTTCAGTATCATGTCCAGGGCCACCTCCAGGGCGAAGAATATCGAGACTGCCGGCGTCCAGGGTGTTTCCCCCTTCTCCAGGTA
The DNA here is from genome assembly GCA_964396965.1 of uncultured Dehalococcoidales bacterium. GTDB lineage: Bacteria > Chloroflexota > Dehalococcoidia > Dehalococcoidales > BS750m-G39 > JABMRW01. Next base: position 64,926 of record CAYNGD010000005.1, on the reverse strand, counting down.
GCTCTTGGCCTTGGCGAAGTCCCAGTAGAAGCGGGGCATCCTGGCCTTCTGGTTGGCCTGCCACCCCTCCTGGCTGACGCTGACCATAGCCAGCCCGGGGGGAACCATCCACCCCTTCTGGGAGCCGGTGACGGTAACATCGCAGTGCCACTTATCTACCGGCAGGTCGATTGAGCCCAGGCTGCTGATGGCGTCGACCACCAGCAGTTTGCCGGCCTCCTTGACCACCGAGCTTATCGCACCCAGGTCGTTGGTGACGCCGGTGGAGGTCTCGTTGTGGGTGACCAGCACCGCCTTTATCTTCGGGTCAGATTTTAGCGCCTTATGAATTGCATCGGGGTCGGCGGCCTTGCCCCATTCGAAGTTGAGCGGGATTACCTCGGCGCCGAACTCTTTGGCGATAGCGGCTAAGCGCTCGCCGAAGACGCCGATGGATACCGAAAGTACCCTGTCCCCGGGGGAGAGGGTATTGACCACCGCTGCCTCCAGGCCGCCGGTACCGGAGCCGGTGAGCAGGAAAAGGTCGTTCTTGGTCTGGAAGAGCTGCTTCAGCTTGGCGGTGACATTGTTCAGTATCTTGGCGAACTCCGGCCCGCGGTGGTTTATCATCTGCCGGCCCATCGCCTGCAGCACCTCCTGGGGGCAGGGGGTAGGTCCTGGAATACGTAGCTGTTTCATTTTGGCTCCTTTGGCTGAGTTATTAAGCAATATTAAATATTAGCACGTAGGCTGGGAATAAATCAATTCCGCCTTGTTGTCAAATAAGGGCATTTGTAGTAACATCTGGGTTGGCTGGCTGCGACTCGCTTAAGGCAAATTTTTAGAAAGGGGTTTCAAAATGGCCAAGGAGATAATTCTTTACAATCTGAAGGACGGTGTCAAGGAGAAGGACTACGTAAAGTGGTGTGAAGACTTTAAAGGGCCCCTGTTGATTGGTTTGCCCGGCTCGAAAAGTTTTACACTCGTCAAGATGATGGGGGGAATACAGGGGAACGGCCAGAAGGGCAGCCCGCCGAGTCCGACAAAGTCTCCTTTCAATTACATCGGTATCCTGGATGTAAGCAGCCCCGATAAGTGGGAAAAGTCCAAAGAGAGCAAGGCCTTTAAGGAAGAGTTTTTCGCCCAGTGGTTCTCCAAGTGGGTGGGAGATTTTTACATCCTTGGGGGTGTTGAACTTTATTACGGGGAAAGCGGCTAGGTCAGCTTTCCCTATTCTCTTACCATTGGTGCCTGAGGCTGCCTTTATTGGGCAGCTTGGGAAAATCATTCAGCCGCAGCGGTAACGGAGCTAGCGGGCTGAGGAGGAGTACCTATGAATTTAGAGCACCTGTTAACTGATGAGGACCGCCAGGTTCGGGAGACGGTGAGGGAGTTTACCAGGAAAGAAATCACCCCCAACGCCAAGAAGTTGGAGGCGGACTACAGCCTGGTTGAGGAAGTCCATCAGAAGCTGGTTGACCTGGGGATTCAGGCGCTGGGCTACCCTGCCGAATACGGCGGGGGAGATGGGACCAACACCGCCCTGGGCATCATCTGCGAGGAGCTGGCCAAGGGTGACGGGGGGATAAGCCTGTCAGCGGGTATCAACTGGGGCATTATTCTCAAGCCGGCCATAGTGGTCAAGAACAGGACGGTTATGGACCGGTTCATCCCCAGTTTCTGCGGGGGTAAGCTGGCCTATGCCTGCCTTTCCATGACCGATGAAGCCGGGGGGGCCGATTCCGAGAACCCGCTGCTGGCCGGCGCCGGAATCAAGACCACGGCCAGGCTTGAGGGCGATGAGTATGTCATCAACGGTGATAAGGCCTGGCCGACTCACGGCGGGATTGCCGAGTGCTATCTTACCGTCTGTACCACCGACCCCGCCGCCGGTGACGAGGGCGTTGCCCTGATTTATGTCCCCAAGGGTACCCCGGGGCTCTCCTTCGGCAAGCCGGAAAAGAAGATGCTCTTCAAGACATCAATAAATAGCTCGGTCCATTATGATAACGTCCGGGTGCCCAAGGAATACCGGCTGGCCGGCCCGGGTATGGATGCCAATATCTATCACTTTCTGGAGTCGGGGACGGGCTGGCATTCGGCAACGATGTCTCTGGGCATCGCCGAGCGTGCCTTTGAGATAGTGCTGGACTATACCGGGAACCGCCAGGGCGGGTTCAAGCCGGTAAGGCAACACAGCATTGTCGCCGGAATTATCGCCGATATGGCCATCGGCCTGGATATGATGAGGGCCAGCATCTACAACCTCAGCTGCATGATGGACCATCTTGATATATATGGCCCGCCGTGGTTGCCGCAGTTCGTCTCCCTGGCGGCGGCCACCAGGGTCTTTGCCTCGGATACGGCGGTGGAGATAGTCAACAAAGGCGCCGAGCTCTTAGGCTCGATGGCGATTTCCGAGGACTTCCCCTACGAGAAGTGTCTGAGGGATGCCAAGGTGACCCAGCTCTGGCTGGGGGGGCAGCAGATCTGCCGCTATCGCGTGGCCAGGGGCTATTACGATCTCAAGAACTGGGCTTAGGTTCTTGTTTAAAAAATAAATTAAAAGGAGGAAACCGATGTTAGACCAGACCAGTCAGTGGTACAAGCTGCAGTACCCGGAGTGTTTTGTTAATGAAGAGCAGCGCATGATGCAGAAGATGTTTGCCGATTTTGCCGACAAGGAGATTATGCCGGTCCGGGACAAGATTGACGATGATTTAACCCATGAAGAAATAATTACCCCCATTCTGAAGAAGCTGCAGGTTGACCTTGGCGGCCAGAAAGCACTGATACCGGAGGAGTATGGCGGCCTGGGGATGGGTTCCATAGTTGCCGGTGCCCTGAAGCAGGAGCAACTGGGGCGAGCCGACTATGGCATAAGTATGCACTGCGCCTGCACTGACTGGGTGTGGACGCCGGTTTTCATTGCCCATACGGGCCCCCTGCCTAAGCCGGCCAAGGAATGGGCTAAAGCGGTCTTCACTGAATTTGCACCCAAGTTCCTCGGTAAAGAGCTGTGTGTTGGCTGCTTTAACATGAGCGAAACCGAGTCGGCCACTGACGTTGAGAATCCGTTTAATGAGGGCAGAACGGTGGGGGTGAGGGCCAAGCTAGAAGGTAACGAATGGGTGATAAACGGCAGCAAGTTCTGGGCGTCGAATAGCGGCATAGCCGACCTCAACTGTGTTGTCTGCAACATGGACCCGAGGCAGGGGATAGATGCCTTTGCCCTGGTTTATGTGCCCGAACCCTGGCCGGGGGTTTCCCACGGCAAGTTTGAGGTTAAATGCGGCATGCAGGGTGACCGCAATACCTCCACCTATTTTGATAATGTCCGGGTGCCCAAGGAGTGGGGGCTGCAGGGGCCTTTAGCCTGGTCTATCTTCCAGAATACCCTGATTGGCCCTATGGCTATGAATTCGGGGCATGCCACCGGCATTCTGCAGGGCGCCTTTGATGTCCTCCTGGACTATACCGGAGAGAGGGTGGCCGGGGGTAAGCCAATCAGGCAGCACCTCCACGCGGCGATGATACTGGGCGAGATGGCCTCGATGATAACGGTGGGCCGGGCCGCTTTCCTGGAGCTGTCCCATCAGTTTGACCATCCCGAGATTTATGGCCCGTTTGACTCGATTAGTATGCTGTCTAAAGGGCATGCGGTTCATGTGTTTATTACCACGAGACTGCCCGAGCTTATCTTGAAGGGGATAGAGCTGATGGGTTCCTACGGCTATGTCCGGGAAAACCACTACGAGAAGTATTACCGTGACTCCGTGGAAGCAAAGCTGGTCTTAGGCGGCGTGCATTACGGTTACTTTCTTGCTTGCAAGCAGTATTACGACTTGGACATCTCCGCTTTCGGCCCGGGCAAGCTCAAGAAACCGGCTTAGAGGGGTCGCTTTTTATTCTTCCTTGATGCCGGCCAGCTTCTTGGCCAGCTTCTTCTTAGACTCGATATCGGCGTTGCGCAGGATGGTCATGCGGTGGGTCTCCGGTGAGCCGGCGCCGTGGATGTTGGAGACGATGTCACGGCTCTCGAAGGCCAGCTTCTCGATGAGCCGGAAGAGGCGCACCCTGTCCTCGGTGGGGACGCCCTCTACTCCCTTGAGGTACTTAACCAGCAGGGGGCCGATTTCCGGGTTGGCGAAGTCCCTGTCCGAGGGCAGGTCGGTGGTCATACCGCCGGCAATCTCAATCATCATCCTGATTACCTCGGCCAGTTCCTTGCCCTCGTAGAGCTTGGAGGTATTGGAAAGCACCGGGTCAACAGCGTAGATGCCCGAAGGCGTTGCCGTTGATTCCACCGAGGCGGCAATGGAACAGCCGTAGATGGCCTCGGTTACCTTGAGCATCTCGGCCAGCTTGTTGTTGATGTGGGATACCTTGGGCAGGCCGTTGTAGTCGGCGGCGGTAGCGGCGGCGCCGATAAGCACGTCACCGACACCGCACTTGCAGCCGCCGTGGGAATGGCGGTGGTAGTTGCCGAAGTTCCTCACCATATCGCCGGCATACTCGTATTCGCCGCACAAAAATACTCTATCCCAGGGGACGAAGACATCGTTGAAGATGACCATCGGCGAAAACTTGCTGAACTCGGCGTTGCCCAGGTCGCAGCCCTGGAGGGGCTGGGCTTCCAGCGTGCCCCGTCCGTAGACGTGGATGAGGCCATCGGCGTCGTTGGGCACGGCAAAGCAGACGGCGTAGTCCTTGTCCGCCTCGCGCATTTCCCGAGTGGGAACCACCAGCGCCCAGTGGGCACAGAGGGAGCCGGTCTGGTGTACCTTGGCCCCCCTGACCACAATGCCGTCTTGGTTCTTATCAACCATGTGCAGGTACATATCGGGGTCTTTCTGCTGGGAGGGCCTTAGCGAGCGGTCGCCCTTGACATCGGTCACTCCGCTGAAGACAACCAGGTCGTCCTTCTGGACGAGCCTGACGAAGTCCTGCAGCTTCTTCCAGTAGTTAGTGCCGTATTTCTGGTCGCAGTTATAGGTCTCGATGCCGACGGCGTTGATAGCGTCCATGCCGGTACATCTCATGTAGCAGCCGCCAACCCGCTGCGACAGAAACTTGAGCATTCTCACCTTGGTCAGCAGGTCTTCCGGGCTTTTATAGAAGGCGACGAAGCGGCTGACCTCTTCGCCGGTAAGGTCTGATTTGGTTACCAGGAGCTTTTTACCCTCCGGGTCATTCTCCATCTCATAGGTCTTGGCCACCGCTGCCGTCATATGCTTTATCAGCGGGTGCTGGTGAACGTTTTCCACCTTTTCCCCCAGGATATAGGCGGTGGGGTGCAGCCCTTTTAGCGATTCATAATACTGCTCAACTGTTTTCAGCGCCATTAGCTCCAGCCTCCTTGGTAAAAATGGGGATTAATTTAAGGATGGGACTTTTAAGTTTAGCATGTAGCTAGACCGGTTGTAAAATTTGGGGCGGCAGGGTAGCCAGTTTGACTTGAACCCCTCCAATTGTGTAATATTTCAATTACCGCTATGAAGCTATACGAATTTGAAGGCAGCGATCTGCTCCGCCGCGAGGGCATACCCGTCCCCGATTACGCCCTGGCGGCCAGCCCTGAGGAAGCGAGAAAACAGGCGGAGAAGCTGGGGCTGCCGGTGGTGGTCAAGGCCCAGGTGCTGACCGGAGGCCGGTGGCTGGCGGGAGGGGTACAGACTGTCTTTTCCCCGGAGGAGGTGGAGGAGGCCAGCCGCCGCATACTGGGCCTGTCAATCAGGGGCTGGCCGGTACAGCACGTGATGATTACCCCGAGGGTGGACAGTGTCCGTGAGTTTTATCTGGCGGTTACTGTTGATGAATACCACGGTACCCCGGTGGTTATCCTGAGTGCAGTGGGCGGCGTTTCGGTTAACCGGATAGCCCTGGAACGTCCCGAGGCGGTCGTCTCCAGGTATGTTTCGATTATCAAGGGGCTCCTCCCCTCTGAGGCCAGGCGGGTGTGCCGGGGGGCGGGCCTGCGGGGTGCCGATGTCGGTCAGGTGGCCAATATGCTCAGCGCCCTCTACCAGGTCTTCCGCAACTACGATTGTCTGATTGCCGAAATCAACCCGCTGGTTCGTACTACCAAAGGGGACTACCTGGCCCTGGACGCCAAGGTGGAGATTGACGACGATAGCCTCTACCGCCACCCCGAGCTTAAGCTGAACCTGGACAGCCGTATCCCCAATCCGCTGGAGCGGCGGGGGCGCGAGATAGGCGTAAGCTATGTTGAGCTTGGCGGGGATATCGCCATCGTCGCCAGCGGCGCCGGGCTGGGCATGGCCAGCATGGACATCATCAGCCGCCGGATGCGCCCGGCCAACTTCCTGGAAACGGGCGGGGCGATTACCGCTGACCTTCTCTACGAAGTTATGGATCTGGTCCTGCGCAAAAAGGGGATAAGGGCGGTATTTATCAATGTCTACGGGGGCATCAACCCCATCCACGAAGGCGCCAAGGGGGTGGTTAAATATCTGAAGGAGCACCCGGTTAACATACCGGTGGTGGCCAAAGCCCTGGGAAATAACCAGGAGGAGACCTGGGAGATTTTCCGCAATAACGGTATCCATGTGGTCGATGACGTCTCCACCGAGAAGGGGGTGGAGCAGCTCGCCCGCCTGCTGAGGGGTGGCAAATGAGCATCCTGCTCAACCGGAATACCAAGGTGCTGGTGCAGGGCATTACCGGCCGGATAGGGCGGGTGCAGACCAGGTGGATGCTGGACTACGGCACCAATATTGTGGCCGGGGTCACCCCGGGTAAGGGTGGCGAGGAGGTAGAGGGTGTCCCGGTCTATAATACCGTCGCCGAGGCCGTCGCCGAGCGGGGCGCCGAGGCCTCGGTCTTCTTTATACCGGCGAGGGCCTTCAAGGAGGCCGCCCGGCAGAATATCGACGCTGGCATCAACCTTATCGTCGTCATTACCGAGCACATACCCGTCCACGATGTCATGGAAATGAGGGAGTACGCCAGCGAGCGTGAGGTGCGGATTATCGGTCCAACCACCCCCGGCATTATTACCGTCGACGAGGCCAAGATGGGGATAATGCCGGCCAACATGTTCACCCCCGGCTGCGTCGGGGTGATTTCCCGGAGCGGCACCCTTTCCTATGAGATAAGCATCAACCTGACCACCGCCGGCTTCGGCCAGAGCACCGTGGTCGGCATGGGGGCGGACTCGGTGGTGTGTACCAGCATACCGGAGTTGCTCAGGCTCTTTGAGAAGGACCCGAAGACCGACCTGGTGGTGATTGTCGGTGAGGTGGGGGGTGTCCAGGAGGAGAATGCGGCCCAGTTTATCGACCGCTGGATGACCAAGCCGGTGGTGGCCTACATCGCCGGCCACAACGCCCCCGAGGGCAAGAGGATGGGGCATGCTGGCGCCATCATCCAGGGCGAGCACGGTGGTATGGGCACGCCCCAGAGCAAGATGGCCGCTCTCAGGGAGGTGGGGGTGGACGTCGCCATGTACCCGGCCGAGGTGGTCGAGCTGGTTAAACAGCACCTGACGCCCTCTTAAGCGCCTGGCCTTCAAGCACCTGTTTCCGGCTTTAATTTTTGGCACTTAAGATATTTAGGACATTAGATGAGCAAAAAGACTAACCTGGTTCCCCCCGGCCTGGTCTACATCGCTGATAACATTACCTCAAAGCAGAACCTGCTGGGTGCTCCCAGGGGGAGCGGGGCAAAATGGGCTAAAGGCCTCAATTTAGCCAGAGAGGCCGGGACGGTATTCTTCGCCGGCTGCGGCTACCAGTACCGCGACAGCCTGGATTCTTTGATGTCTGTAATAAGGAAGCTGGACAAGAGCCCAATCGGCACTAAGCTTCCTATGAACCTGGCTGGCTTCACCAGAAAGCTGGGTTTTGACCCGGCGCAGGCCTACCGCCGGCTGGCAGCTAAGGACGGTGACGCCGCCCAGCCTTTGCGGGATGCGGTCAGGGTGCTTAAGGGGCTGGGAATAGAGTTCGGCTATCTGGCCGAGGAAGAGCCCTGCTGCGGGGGAATCCTGCACTACACCGGTCTTGAGGAAGAGTTCGCCCAAAATGCTAAAGCCCTCTATGAAAAGCTGAAATCGCACGGGGTAAAGAGAATTATCGGCATCGTCCCTTCCTGCACCTATACCCTAGCTAAGCTTATTCCCCGCTATGTCCCCGAATACGATATTGAGGTGAAACACTTTTTACAGGTGGTCCTGGAGGGGATTGAGTCCGTGGACTTGCGCTTCCCCCGCCAGGTTAAGGTGGTTTATCATGACCCCTGCCAGCTCGGCCGCTATCTAGGGCTTATTGAGGAGCCGCGCCGGATACTGAGGGCGATTAAAGGCATCGAGCTGGTTGAGCCGGAATGGAGCTACGGTGAGTGGGCCACCTGCTGTGGGGGTGGGGGCGGCTTTGAGGTCGTCTTCCCGGAGCTGAGCCAGATTCTGGCGGTCAAGCGGGTCAAAGAGCTGCTTGAGACCGGCGCCGATATTATCGTCAGCCACTGCCCCGGCTGCATCCTCCAGCTTGAGGAGGGGCTTAAAGCCTTGAAAATCAAGAATGTGGAGGTCCTCGATTTAGCTCAGGTGGTGGCCAAGGCCATGGGGGTGTGAGTGTCTGTCTTTGACGACTATAAGAAAGAGATAATGGACGCCGCCCATGACCAGCGGATAAGGCTGGCACTGTCGCGGGCGATAAAGCAGTACCGGGCTAATATCAGTGAGGCCCTAAACAGATTCCCCCAGACGCTTAAGCTGGCAGAGGAGGTCAGGGGGATAAAGGAGAACGCCATCGCCCATATGGAAGAGCTGACCGAGCAGGCCTGCGAAGCCCTCGAGGCCAACCACGGCAAGGCCTACATCGCCAAGACGGCTGATGACGCCCTTAACATTATCGGGGGGCTGGTTGGCACGGGCAAGCTCATCGTCAAGGCCAAGAGCATGACCTCCGAGGAGATTGGCCTGAGGGAGCACCTGGAAGAAGCGGGCAACGAGGTCTACGAGACCGACCTGGGTGAGTTTATCGTCCAGAAGCTGGGTTCCAGGCCAATGCATATTTTAGCCCCGGCGGTGCACGTGCCTAAAGAGGACGTCGCCAAGCTCTTATCTGAGATTACCGGTGAGGAACTGCCGGTGGATGTCGAGGCGCTGGTAGCCACCGCCAGGAAGCTTCTCAGAGAGAAGTTCTTCAAGGCGGATATCGGCATCAGCGGCGCTAATGTGGTCGCTGCCGAGACCGGCTCATTATTTCTCATCGAGAACGAGGGCAACATCCGCCTGGCCACCGGCGCACCGCCGGTCCACATCGCCCTGGTGGGTATGGAGAAGCTGGTGCCCACCCTGAACGAGGCCTGGAAGGTGGCCGAGGTCACCTGGCGCTACGCCAACTATACCGTACCCCAGTATATCAGCGTCGTCTCCGGTCCCAGTTGCACCGGCGACATCGAGAAGGTGACAACCTACGGCGCCCACGGGCCCAGGGAGTTCCACGTAATCTTTCTGGACGGCGGCAGGACAAAGCTGGCCAGGCACCCTGAGCTTAGCCAGCTGTTATACTGCCTGAGGTGCGGCGGCTGCTTATATGAGTGCCCCGTCTTCGGGGTGACCGCCGGCCACTTCGGCGATAAATATTTCGCCGGCATCGGCGCCGTCTGGGCGGCCATGATAAGCGGCGATAGGGAGAAGGCGGCGGCGCTGGCCTACACCTGCCTTACCTGCGGCCGCTGCAAGGTGAGGTGCCCGGTGGCAATAGACGTGCCGGAGATGGTGGTCGGGCTTAGAAAAATGCTGGCCGAGGGGGCTTAAAATGAAGAACTACGAGGTCATCGTTATCGGCTCCGGCTGCGGGGCGATTATCGCCGAGGAGGCGGTTGCCCACGGCTATAAGACGGCGCTGGTTGACCGGGGGCCGGTGGGGGGAACCTGCCTCAACTTGGGCTGTATCCCCTCCAAGAGGCTGATATACCCGGCGGACAGGATAGTCGAGATGGGAGAAGCCGGAAAGCTGGGCATCGAGGCGGAGGTAAAGGGCATTGACTTCGACGCTATCATGGCGCGGATGAGACACAGCCGGCAGAAGGGCCGTAGCGATATCAGGGAGGGCTTCAAGCGGGCGGAGGGGCTGGACTTCTACGAGGGCGAGGGGCACTTTACCGGCGACTATACCCTTGAGGTCAATGGGGAGAGGATCAAGGGGAAGAAGGTCTTCGTTGCCTCCGGCTCGCGGCCATTCATACCGCCGATAAAGGGGCTGGATAATGTCAAATATCTGACCAACGAGTCTCTGCTGGAGCTGAAGGCCAGGCCGGAGAGCCTGCTCATTATCGGCGGCGGCTATATCGCCGTCGAGTACGGCCACTTCTTCGCCGCCATGGGCACCAAGGTTACCATTCTGGAGATGGCCGACCGGCTGGTGCTACCCGAGGAGCCGGAGATATCCGAGCTTCTGAAGGAGGCGCTGAAGAAGCGCATGGCGGTACATACCGGCGCCCAGGTAGTAGAGGTTACAAAGGAGGGGAAGGGGGTGGCGGTGCTGGTGAAGGACAGCAAGACCGGAAAAGAAGAAGAATTTAGCGGACAGGACGTGCTGGTGGCGGTGGGCAGGAGGTCTAACGCCGACACCTTAATGGTGGAGAAGAGCGGGGTGGAACTGGACAAGCGGAGCTTTATCAGGGTTAATCAATACCTGGAGACCACCAAGAAGAATATCTTTGCCGTCGGCGATGCCAACGGCCAGCAGATGTTCACCCACGTGGCCAACAGAGAGTCGATGATAGTAGCTCACAACGCCTTCCATGACGCCAGCTTTGAGATGGACTATAGTGCCGCCCCCCACGCCATCTATTCCCATCCCCAGATCGCCTCGGTGGGGTTGACCGAGGAGAACGCTAAAAAAGAACACCAGATACTGGTGGGTCGGGCTAAATACTATAATGTGGCCAAGGGCGAGGCCATGATGGAGACGGAGGGGTTCGCCAAGGCCATCGTCGAAAAAGAGAGTGAGAAGATACTGGGCTTCCATATTATAGGGCCCTACGCCCCGGTACTGATTCAGGAGGTGGTCAACGCCATGACCTCGGGCGGGCAGGGCGGCGAGATAGACCAGGGGCTTCATATCCACCCCGCCCTCTCTGAGCTAATTCCGGTGACGCTCGGGCACCTGGAGGAGGCCTAAGCCTAATCGGTGGTCACCGGATAGCCGGCGGCCACCCAGGCCTTGACGCTGCCCAGTACGTTATAGACCTCTTTATAGCCGGCCCGTAGCAGTATACTGGCCCCCAGCCCGGCCCGGTGCCCCACGTTGCAGATAACCGCCACCGGCTTATCTCCGGGCATCTCGGCCAGTCTTGCCCCAAGGTGGCCGACATAGATATGCAGAGCCCCCTTGATATGCCCCGAGTCCCACTCGTCCTGGCCCCTGGTGTCCAGCACCAGCATTATGGCCGGTCGTAAGAGAGCACCCAGCCGGCGAAGACGGGCAGCCCCTCCAGCCAGATGCAGTAGGCCCCCTTGATATGGGCGCCGCCGAAGGCAGCCGGCTCGCTGGCATCAACCACCACCGCCCCCTTTTCCATTTCCTGTTTAAACTCAGCCGGGGTGAGCGGGGAGGGCAGGGGCATACAGCCCAGCAGCGGCGGGCCTTCCAGGTTATATTTCTCCATCTGGCGGAAGTAGTAGGGCCTCTCCGGTTGCTCGGCTACCTTGCGCTTGATGAAGACGTCCCGGCCCAGCTGGAGGAGGGGGTTCTGGGCCCTTTCTATGCCCAGGGTGCTCTCGTCGCGGCTGGCGATGTCCAGCCCGCAGACCGAGCCGCCGCCGTGGGCGGGGCAGAGGATAGCGCCGTCGCCCAGGGGGAGGAGCTTATTAAAGATGCTGTCGTATAAATTTGCCGCCAGCCGGGGCGCTTTTTCCGGGCCGTAAAGGTCGGTTCGGCCAACGTCGCCCACGAACAGGGCGTCGCCGGTGAAGACCGTCACCGTGGCCTCCCCAGTGGCCAGGTCGGTGAGGGCGTAGGACATGCTTTCGTCGGTGTGGCCCGGGGTGTGGATGGCTTTGAGCCTCAGGCCGCCGACCTGAAAAACCTGCCCGTCTTTCAATGTCTGGCCGTATTTCCAGTCAAGACCGGGGCCGTGGTGAATGGCGGCGCCGGTGGTGCTGTTGAGCTCGGTAGAGCCGATGACATAGTCCTCGTTGCGGTGGGTCTCGAAGATGTGCTTTATCTTCAGACCGTGCTGCTGGGCAAGGTCAATATAAACTTGAGAGTCACGCCGGGGGTCGATTACCGCCGCCTCGCTGCCGGAGCCGATGAAATAGGAGTTATGGGCTATCCCCGCCGACTTTATCCGCTGGAAAATCATCTCAAATTTTCCACCTCAGATTTTTTCCACCTTGAGCAGGTTGGTGGTGCCGGCGGTGCCGACCGGTATGCCCCCGGTGATGATAATCAGGTCGCCGGGCCCGGCCAGTCCCAGGCTCCTGACGTGCTCTTTGGCACTGGCAAACATCTGGGCCACGGTTGAAGGAACACTGGTCACATAGACCGGATAGACCCCCCAGTACAGCAGCAGCCGGCCGCAGACAGCCCGGTCGGGGGTGATGCCTATTACCGGCACCCGGGGACGGTACCTGGAGACGCGCCTGGCGGTGCTGCCCGACTGGGTAAAGGCGACGATGGCCCTGGCCCCCAGCGCCGCCGCGGTGTGGCAGGCGTTATAGCTGATAAGCTCGTCCGTCTGCCGTTCAATCCAGGAGTTCCGCTCGGTGAGCATAAGCCCGTAGGGCAGCTTTTTCTCCGTCTCTACGGCTATTCTGGCCATCGTTTTCGTCGCCGCCAGCGGATAGCTGCCGATGGACGTCTCGGCGGAGAGCATAATGGCGTCGCTGCCGTCGAATATGGCGTTGGCGACGTCGGTCACCTCGGCCCGGGTGGGACGGGCAGCGCTGACCATTGACTCCAGCATCTGGGTGGCGGTAATCACCGGTTTGCCCGCCCGGTTGCACTTCCGGATAATCTCCTTCTGCACCAGGGGCACCCTCTCTAGGGGGATATCCACGCCGAGGTCTCCCCTGGCCACCATGATGCCGTAGCTCATCGCGAGAATGTCGTCAAAATGGCGGACGGCCTGGCCCCGCTCTATCTTGGCAATAACCGGGATTGCCGAGCCCTGCTCAGCCAGCAGGTCTTTGACCCGGGAGACGTCTTCGGCGCTGCTGACGAACGAGATTGCCAGGTAGTCCGGCTTCTGCTCCAGGGAGAAAAGGAGGTGCTCCCTCAGGTCGTCGGTGACGAAGGGCCCCGAGGTGGGCATCCCCGGGACGACCAGGCCGCGCCTTTCGGTAAGAATACCCCCCACGATTATCCGGCACCTTATATCGCTATCCGTCTTATCCAGAACCTTGAGCTGCATCGCCCCGTCATCAACCAGGACGGTGTCACCCAGCTTGACGTCTTGGGGGAGATTGGGCAGGTTCACCGGCACCAGCGTTGCGTCACCCTCTATATCCCTGACGGTGAGGGTGACCTCCGCCCCCTTCTTCAGGGTAGCCTTGCCCCCCTTAAGCTTGCCGGTGCGGTACTTCGGGCCGGGCAGGTCTATCAGGATAGCCACCTCAACCCCCAGCCGCTGGCTGGCTCTTCTGACCGTCTTGACCGTCCTGGCGTGGGTCTGGTAGTTCCCGTGGGATAGATTGAGCCGGGCCACGTTCATCCCGCTGCGGATAAGGCGCTCTATCACCGAGGCCGAGTCCGTCGCCGGGCCGATGGTGCAGACTATCTTGGTCCGTCTTTTCAAGGAGGCTATATGTCTCATCAGCTGAACCTCTTATAATTATATCCTATTATATTAAACCTCTTTGACCCCGGACCTCAATCAGAGAGGATACTTATCAGCTCGGTCAGGTTAGCCTGAAGCGGCTTCCTCTTTTCCCAGGTGTCCCTTAGGGGGGTGTAGGTTATCTGCCGGTCTATCTCCCCGACCATATAGCCCCCTTTCCCCTCCAGCAGTGCCTGCACGGCGGATACCCCCAGCCGGCTGGCCAGGATCCGGTCCGATGCCGTCGGCCCCCCCCCGCGCTGGATATGGCCGAGTATGCAGACCCTGGAGTCAAGGCCGGTCTTCTCCTTTACCTCGGCGGCCAGGCGCAGTGCCTCCCCGGGCTGGTTGGCCTCGGCTACCACCACGATGGCGCTCTTCTTGCCGCGCTCGAAATAGTGTCGCAGGTGCTGGCAGAGCTCGTCGGTGCCCATCGGCACCTCCGGGATAATAAGCTCCTCGGCGCCGCCGGCAAGGCCGCTTTCCAGGGCGATGAAGCCGGTGTGCCTTCCCATCACCTCCACGAAGAAGAGGCGGTTGTGAGAGGCCGCCGTATCGCGGATGCGGTCTATCGCTTCCAGGGCGGTATTTACCGCCGTGTCAAAGCCGACGGTATAATCGGTGCCGTAGCAGTCGTTGTCTATGGTGCCGGGGATGCCCACCACGCTTGCGCCGCTCTCCTCGGAGAGCAGTGTTCCTCCCCGGAAGGTGCCGTCGCCCCCGATGAGGATCAGCCCCTCTATTTTATGTTGTTCCAGGACCCGGATGGCCCTGGCCCGGCCCTCCCTGGTCTTGAACTCTTCGGAGCGGGCCGTGCCCAGTATCGTCCCTCCCTGGTGGATAATGTTGGCGATGGCCCGCCTGTCCAGCGGCATAATGTCGCCGTTGATGAGCCCGGCGTAGCCCCACCTTATGCCCAGTATTTCAACGTGTTTGGCCAGGGCGGCACGCACCGAGGCGCGGATGCAGGCGTTCATGCCCGGTGCGTCTCCACCGCTGGTGAGTATGCCTATTCTTTTCATATCGGTCTCCTCTCTTATCGGGCGTCTATCTCACTTCATTCAGAGCTTTAGCCAGAACGTCGGCGTCGTCCCGGCTGAGGTGAAGCCCCGCTAGGTGGCGGCCGGACGACCTCAGCGCCCGCGTATCCCCCACTGCCTGGGCATCGGCCAGTACACCGAAGGTGTAGGGCCTGTCGGGGATGGCCAGGTCGCTCTGATGTTTGGCTGTAACCAGAATGAAGCGCCCCTTGTTGGCCCCTCCCTTATGTAGCTGCCCGGTGGAGTGGAGGTAGCGGGGGCCATAGCCGGCGGTGGTGGCGATTCGGTATTTCCGGCCTACCCTGTGGCGGAACTCGGTTATCACTTTGTCTGTCTTCTCGGACTGGGGCAGGTAGGCCAGGACGGCCAGGTAGTCGCCTTTCTTGGCGCCGGACAGGAAGCTGTCCTGAGGCTTGTCCGCTTTAAGCGGGGCCAGTTCCCCGGTGCGCTGGTAGTCCCGGAGGGTGTCCTCGGTGGCCTTCTTGGCCGACTGGACGTTGGGCTGGTCGAATGGGTTTATCCCCAGGATGGCCCCGGCCACGGCGGTGGCGAACTCCCAGCGGAAGAACTCGGCCCCCAGGTCATAGCTGTCATCCATCTCCAGAGTGAACGCCGGCTGCCCGGAGTCCTTCAGGTGTTTTGTCCAGTCGTCCATTCCGGCATCGGCGCTGTCTTTAAGCCTGATGTAGATAAACAGGCGGTCATTCCCGTAGTATTGGGGCTCCAGCCTGGGCTCGCCGACGACGGGCACTATCCCCCTGCCTTCCTTGCCGGTGCTCTCGGCGATAAGCTGCTCCACCCAGAGGCCGAAGCCGCTGACGGGCGGGCTGGTAATTATGGTGAGCTTGTCCCTCTCCTTGAGGGCCAGGGTGCCCATTATAGTCCCAAGGTAGGTTCCAGGGTTGCGGTGCGGGGAATCCTCCCGGCACTGCTCCCGCATCCTATTGGCGCGCTTGATTAATTTGGGAATGTCGATGCCCATGATGGCCGCCGGCACCATGCCGAAGTATGATAGAACCGAGTAGCGCCCGCCGATGTCGGCGGGATTGAGAAAGACGCGCCTGAATTTTTGCTCCTCGGCCAGCGCCGCCAGCGGGGTGCCGGGGTCGGTGATGGCTATGAAATTATCGCCGGCACTCCCCGAAGCCGACTGAACCAGCTTATGAAAATACTGGAATAGACAGAGCGGCTCGGTGGTTGTGCCCGATTTCGAGGAGACCAGGAACAGCGTCTTCTCCGGTTCTATTCTCTCGGCCACCCCCCGCACCACCGCCGGCAGGGTGGAGTCCAGGATTATCATCTCGGGGTGGCCGTTGGCACTGCCGAAAACCTGGCGGAGCGTTTCGGCGCCCAGGCTGCTGCCCCCCATGCCCAGGACTACGGCGTGCCTGAAGCCGGCCCGCCGCACCTCGTTGCTAAAGGCACCCAGTTGAGGCAGCTGCTCCTGCAGCCAGTCGGTTACGTTCAGCCAGCCCAGGCGCTCGACAATCTCTGCTGGCTCTGGCTTCCAGAGGGTATGGTCTTTTCGCCAGATGCGCCCGGCGATGTTGCTGTCCACCAGCCCCTTTCTCCCCATAATCAGAGCCCTTTATCGGCTATAAACGCTATCAGGTCGACCAGGCGGCAGCTGTAGCCCCACTCGTTGTCGTACCAGCCCAGCACCTTGACCATGTTGCCGCTGATGACCATGGTGCTCAGGGCGTCGAATATGGAGCTGGCCGGGTCTCCCTTGAAATCGGTGCTCACCAGGGGCTGGTCGCAGTATTCCAGTATCCCCTTGAGCTCACCCTCCGCCGCCGCCTTGAAGGCCTGGTTGATCTCCTCAACGGTGGTGGTTTTCTCTAGGTTAGCCACGAGGTCAACTATGGATACGGTGGGGGTGGGCACCCTGAGGGCTATGCCGTCCAGCTTGCCCTTGAGCTTGGGTATGACCAGGCTGACCGCCCTTGCGGCCCCGGTGGTGGTGGGGACGATGTTCAGGGCGGCGGCCCGCGCCCGGCGCAGGTCCCGGTGGTACATATCCAGCAGGCGCTGGTCGTTGGTGTAGGAATGGGCGGTGGTCATCAGCCCCTGCCTGATGCCGAAGCTGTCGTTGAGCACCTTGACCAGTGGTGCCGTCCCGTTGGTGGTGCAGGAGGCGTTGGAGATGATGTGGTGCTTTTTCGGCTGGTACTTGCCCTGGTTTACACCAAGGACGATGGTTATATCCTCATTCTTGGCCGGCGCCGAAATCACGATTTTCTTGGCCCCGCCCTGCTTGTGGGCGGCGGCCTTGGTGGCGTCGGTGAAGAGGCCGGTGGACTCGATGACAATCTCCGCGCCGTAGTTTCTCCAGCCGATTTTGGCCGGGTCCCGCTCGGCGATGACCTTTATCTCCTTGCCGTCCACCTTTATGCTGTCCTGGGTGGCGCTTACCTCGCCGGGGTAGCGCCCGTAGCTGCTATCGTATTTGAGGAGATGGGCGTTGGTCCTGGGGTCGGTCAGGTCGTTGACCGCCACAATCTCGATGTCCTTCTTTCTCTCCAGCGCCGACCTCAGCGCCAACCGGCCGATGCGGCCGAAACCGTTGATACCTACTTTGACTGTCATTTTTGACCTCCTTGTCTGCTATGTTTTTCTTCGGGGCTGCTCCAGGGCGTAGGCGGCGGCGCCAATTACCCCAGAGTTCTGCCCGAGCTCGGCGCGGGCGAAGCGTACCGCCTGATAGGACTGTTTGAAGGCCCTCCGTCCCGCTTCCTGGTAGGCGGGTAGGAGCAGCCTGTCGCCGATGTTGGCCAGGCCTCCCCCGATGACGATGACCTCCGGGTTGAAGATGTTTATCAGGTTGGCCAGGCCGACGCCGAGGTAGTAGGCCGCCCTGGCTATCAGCTGGCTGGCCAGCTTGTCTCCCGCTAGGGCGGCTCGGTGTATGGCCTCGGCGTTCACCTTATCGATAGCCCCCCCGGCCAGTTCCAGTATAGTGCTGGTGGTTCCCTTCTTGATAAGGCGCCTGGCTTCCGCGGCCAGCGCCCTGCCTGAGGCCAGCGTCTCCCAGCACCCCCGGTTGCCGCATTTGCAGAGCGGCCCGTTATCGTCGATGACCATGTGCCCCACCTCACCGGCGGTGCCGGTTGGGCCGGTATAGAGCTCGCCGTTGATGATAATGCCCCCGCCGATGCCCGTGCTCACCGTGATATAGACGAAGTTGCTGGCCCCCTTGCCCGCCCCGTAGTAAAACTCACCGATGGCGGCGGCATTGGCATCATTGGTGAGATAGGCCTTACTGCCCAGTTCCCGGGCGATGATGTCTCTCAGCGGGACGTCCTGCCAGCCGGGTAGGTTGGGCGAGGTATAGAGGACGCCGCTACCGGGGTTGGAAAGCCCAGGCGCACCAATCCCCACCGCCGTCAGCTCTGAGGACGAGATACCGGCCTCCTGCAGTGTGCGTCGGGCAGATTCTATGATGGCCTGAATGACGGCCTCCCGGCCCCTGGCGGCCGGGGTCACACTGTAGTCGCGCGATAGCATCCGGCCCCCTGCTTCCACCACTGAGGTAACTATCTTGGTGCCGCCGAGGTCAATGCCGAGGGCTAGCTCCTCTTTTCTTTCTGCCATCTCCTCACCTCTCTAGAACTGCCGGGAACCCTATAGAGTGTCAGCGTATAATAAAGGGGATAATAATAGCCACCAGGCCGGTGACCAGGACCGCCAGCATGAAAAGATTGTATCTGATAGTATAGTCACCCAGGATGCTGGGGTCGTAGTAGCCCTCCACCCCCTGGTCTTTGTACATTTTGAGCAGCCCGCTGAGCAGCTTCCGCCTCATCCGCCTCCCCCGTATCAGGCCGACTTCGGAGACCAGGTTGACCACTATTATCAGGACGACAAAGGTAAACATGACGATGGTCTGGGTGCCGTTATTGCTCGAAGAGGCGATGGCGGAATTGACACCGAGCGCAATCAGGTTCAATAGGATGGCGGCCAGGACAAAGATGGTGTCGGTGCGGGCGTTCGTCCCCAGTTCGTTGATAATGTGCTCGTGGACTCTTTCAATCATCTTTACTCCTCCAGTGGTATTAATTATTAATGCCGTTAATCCCGCCCGAAGCGAAGGAATATGAAGGCGAAGGCGGCGATTAGCAATACGGCCAGCCCTATACCAACCCAGAGCCAGACGGAGAGGCTGCTCACCACGTGCACCACCGTGCTCGTTGCCGTGCGCGTCTGGCTGGCCTGGGCGATAATCGTCAGGGTATAGTCCCCACGCTCCGTCCCCGATGGGGCGGTCACGCTTACATCAATGGACTGAGAGCTGCCGGCGCCAAGGTAGGCTATGCTCTCCGGGCTCAGGCTGACATTCCACCCTGCGGGCTTGTCCGAACTCAGTCTGATATCGGTTACCGCCTGGTTGCCGGTGTTATTGATTTCCAGATAAAGGGTGCTTTCCTGGCCGGGGGTTATCTCCCGGTAGTAGTAGCCGGGCAGCACGTTCAGCGATAGTTGAAAGCTATTTTCCTGAGCGGCGGCCTGACCCGCCGGCACCAGAATCATCAGGATCATGGCCATCAACAGAAAGCCGAGGCTTTTCCTGCCTGTTTTCATCTGAGAGAACAATAGCCTTTTAGCCGTTTAATAATCATAAAATAGAACGGGTAAAGATTACAAATTTATGACATTTGCCCTTTCTCATTGTTGTCGGGTGGGACAGGTGATACAATGAGTATGTGGCTGACTTGGAACCGGCGGACAGGAGACGCGTCCTCATCGTTGATGACCAGCCCCAGATCGGCAGGGTGTTTGGCCTGAAGCTGAAGTATGCCGGATACGACGTAGTTTCCACCACCAGCGGCGCCGAGGCGATTGAGCTGGTGCGCAAGCAGAATTTCGATGTTATGCTGCTCGACGTTCTGATGCCCAATCTAAGCGGTATGGACGTTCTGGTTGAGGTACGCACCTTTTCGCAGATTCCGATAATCCTGTTCACCGGCCGGGCGGACATCTTTGAGACGGCGAAGCGCTTTGGCGCCGACGACTACATCTCCAAGCCGCTGAACCCGGACTATCTGGTGGAGAAAATAAAGGCCGTTCTGGCCGAGAGCGACCGCCGGGATTCCGCCGAAACGCCATAGTTTTGCTGGGAGCGTCCCCTAATCATACCAGCTGAAGTCGTTAACCGCCCGGGTAATTGCCCTTACATTTTCCACCGGCGCCATCGGCGGCAGCTCACAGCCGGGGGCCAGGATAAAGCCGTTGGCCAGCTTTTCCCCCTTGGTGATGACCTCCTTGGCGGCCTGGTAGACTTCTTCAGGCGTCTTGGTCTGGATGATGGCCGGCTCCAGATTGCCGACGATGATGTCGTTGGGGAAATAGCTGGCGGCTGTTTCCAGCTCAACCTCGTGGCCGAAGCTGACTAAGCCAGGGTTGCCCATGGGGACTTTAGCCCAGTAGGGCAGGTTGGCGTTCTGCTCGCCGCAGATATGCATCAGGAAGGTCTTAAAGCCCATCGCCAGCACCTTCTGGTGAGTTTCCTTGAGATAGGGTAGGGCAAACTCCTCAAACTGCCTGGGTGAGATTAGCTGATTGGATGAGCTCGGCTCACCGCCAAAGAGCACGGCACCCTCGGTGCCGAAGCTGTCCTTATAATAGTTGGCCAGCTCAATCTGAAAATCGGCCACCAGCCGCAGCAGGCGGTGGGCGGCTTCGGGCTTCTTGAGCAGCCATTTGGCGAAGGTGTCCACGCCGGCAATATTGGCGGCGGTATTAAAAGTTCCCTCCATGAAAAGGACAACGCTAAACGGCTTATTATCAAGCTGTTCCTTAGCGGCCAGGGCGCAGAACTTCACCACCAGGGGAATGATGCCGGCTTTCTTAACATCGGGCACCTTGAGTTTCATGACATCGTCCGGGGTGGCCACGGCATGTTTGAGGACGGTCGGCGCCTGGGCAAACTCGCTGCTGGGCCACTTGATTTCTCCCCCGAACTCCCAGCCGCCGAAGGCGGCGTAGGCTATCATTGGCATGAACAGCCAGCCGAAGTCCCGCGCGGTCTTGCGTTGCGCGGCCAGAGAGACCTCTGGTTTGTTGTAGGCGTCGGCGATAGAGGTCTGGGTATAGACCATAGGAAAGCCGGCGACCATTGGCCAGATAGGAACCCGGTCCGGCCTTTCTCGCCTTAACAGTGCCGCCACCCTCTCCTTGTCGGTCATGGTAGCTTTTCTCTTGGTTGCCATGATAGTAGCCCTCCTAGATTTAGTTTGGGCGAGTCACCGCCCGGCTCTATCAATAAAGTATTCTCTGTGGATGGGTATAGACATCCATCCTCTTCCCCCTCACCGAGCCGATCAGGGTAATGCCCATTTTGTCGGCGGTCTTCAAGCCCAGGCTGGTCGGCGCTGACAGGGAAACAATGATAGGAATACCTCTCTTGGCTACCTTGTGCGATATCTCCGAAGAGATTCTGCCGCTGGATATGATTAATCGGTCACTGGTGGGGATGTCCTCTAAAATGCACTTGCCGAAGATTTTATCAATGGCGTTGTGTCGGCCTATATCCTCGCTGAAGATCAAGATTTCTTTCCCGTCAGCCAGGGCGGCACTGTGGACACCGTGGGTCGCCAGGTAAAGCTGGGAGCGGTGTTGAAACTGGCTGACCAGGGCAAAGACCTCGTCAGGGGATATTCTCATGGCTGACTCTACCTTCGGGGTGGCGGCATCAGCCAGGCTGTAGAAGGTAGCCGCCCCCCCACAGCCCGAGGCTATCAGCCGCTTGGTAAAGCTATCGTCAATGGTACTGCTGTCTTTAATCTCCACATGCGCCGTACCCAGCCAGTCATCGATTTCCATCTTTTTGATTTCGTCCCTGCTTTTAATTATGCCTTCCGAGGCAAGGAAGCCGACGGCCAGATAGCGCAGATTCCCCGGGGAGCAGAGTATGGTGGCCAGTTCCTGGTCGTTGAGGAAGATGGTAAACAGGAATTCTCTGGCCACTGCCAGCTCGGTGTCGCTTCTGCCTTCCCTGGTAAACCGTAATACCGGGAATCTCTCTAGCTCGTCTCCCATCTCTCTAAATATAACAGTTTTAAGGCCGGCTGGCTAGCTTTTTGGGGATTGACGGGGCAGCAGGTATGTGATAATATTAATATAGCGTAAAAATAACGCAATACTAAAAATGAGACATACTGATGTTGGGTCCTAGAGCCGCTATGCTCACCCTCTACGGTGATTACGTACTGCACCGGGGTGGTGAGATCGGGATTGGCAGTCTGGTCACACTGCTGGGCAATTTTGGCCTTTCAGAACAGGCTATTAGGTCAGCGGTCTCCAGGATGTGCCGTTCCGGTCTGCTTAAGGTGAGGCGCACCAAGCGTAAAAGCTACTACTCGCTGACCGCTGAGGGACACAGCCTGCTGATCGAGGGGGCACAGCGCATCTTCCAGCGCAAGAACTCTCACTGGGACGGCAACTGGAATATCGTTACCTACTCCATACCGGAGAGCCTGCGGCAGGCCAGGGACAGGCTGCGCCTTGAGCTGGGCTTGATGGGCTACGGGCCCTTAAGCGAGGCCACCTGGATTTCGCCCTATGACCTGACCAGAGAGGTGAAGAGCCTGCTAAAGAGGCTCAACATTGAGGAATATGTTCATATCTTCAGTGCCCGGCATCAGGGCGGTACCGACCCGGCGGAGCTCGTCTCCCGCTGCTGGGACCTGGGCAAGATACACCGCATGTACGCCGATTTCCTGGCTCAATATAGCCCCAAGCTGGAAGAGCACCGGAAACGGTTGCAGGCCGGTGAGACTATCGAACCCAGCGAGTGCTTTGTCGCCCGTTTCAACCTTATCCATGAATACCGCAAGCTGCCCTTCTATGACCCGGACCTGCCGCTGGAACTGCTCCCCGATAACTGGTTGCGTCCCCAGGCAGCCGCCCTGTTTGATGAATATCACGGCCTGCTCACCGAGAAAGCCAATGAATACTTCGATTCAGTATGCCAGAACTATCGGGGCGTCAGGAGGGCTAAACACCTGGTCGGAGGGGCTGTTTAGAGGCCCAGCCTTTAGGGGGTAAAAAATGAGGTACGCCGAGACAGGAGTTAATCTAGAAATTGACCTATCCCGGGGCAGCGTTGAGAAGGAAGGGACTGACCCGAAACTAACCGAACTTCACCTGGGGGGCTTGGGCACCAACGCCAAGATACTGTGGGACAGGGTCCCCCCTGAAGCCAAACCATTTGACCCTGAGAATCTGCTGATATTCAGCGCCGGTCTTCTAGCCGGCACGCCAGCTCCTGGTGCCAACCGTACCATTATATCCACCTTTTCCCCCCAGACCCTGTTAATGGCCTATTCCATAATGGGAGGGTTCTGGGCGCCGGAACTTAAGTTTGCCGGTTACGATAAGGTGGTCATCCGCGGCAAGTCCCCCAAGCTGGTCTATCTGTGGATAAACAATGACAAGGTAGAGATACGTGATGCCTCTCATCTGCAGGGGAAAGGCTGCCTGGAAACTGAAGAAATGATTAAACGGGAGCTTAAGGAGCCGAAAGCCCAGGTGGCTACTATCGGCCTGGCTGGTGAAAACCGGGTCTATTTCGCCTCAATAGAGCAGGGCCGGTCCAGCGCCAGCCGGGGCGGTATAGGCGCCGTTATGGGCGACAAGGGGCTGAAGGCGATAGCCGTCCGCGGCACCAAGGACATTAATATCGCCCGGCCGGCTGAATATATTGAGCTCTGCAACGAGGTGCTGAAATACATACAGTTCCGGGGAGAAAACCCAATCAAGGGGGTGCCGCCCATTCTGGCCGGGCTGGGCTCACCCCAAGAGATGAGACTGCATGACGAGCAGTGGCACACCGCCAGTTTCGCCTGGGGAAATGCCCGCCACCGGAGAAGGGACTTCTGGAACAAGGATATTGAAGAGCAGTGGAAGGGAATTCAGGACAAGGCGGTGGAGCGGCTGATAAGCTGCTATAACTGCCCGATGAAATGCGGCGGCATCATCCGCCACCCCAAACTTGAACGGTACATGATGAAGTGCTACTCCAAACTCACCTATACCATGGCGGCCATGTCCGACCTGGACTTTGGCTTTAAGATAGCCGGCCTGGCCCAGGAGTACGGCGTGGACGGCTACACCACCCCGCAGGTTATGGCCTTCGCCATTGAGCTTTATGAAGCCGGCATTTTGACCGACAAGGACCTGCCCGATTTTCCCTCCAGTAACGAGGATAGATTTTTCTATCTGCTGGAGAAAATTGTTCGGCGGGAGGGGATTGGCGATGTTCTGGCCGATGGTGTTTACTGGGCGGCCCGCAAGATTGGCAAGGGGGCCGAGGAATACGACCATAATACCATCAAGAAACACGAGCAGATACCTATCAAGCTGGGGACGCTGAACCCTATCTATTATCTCATGTGGTCCACCGGTGCGAAAATCAATATTACCCAGATTGAAGGGCAGATACCCCAGGCGCCTTTTGCCACCAAAGAGGAGAGAGAGGAGTTCGTCAAGGACTGGATCCAAGTCCCTACTGATAAGGAAGAGATTAAGGAATTTATCTTGAACTGGGGGGAGCCGGGCACATCATTTCCAAATTACCCGACGGCTGACGCCGCCTGTGAACTGGTTGAGTGGCAGGAGACGATGCACTACATCGACGACGCTACCGGAATATGCGCTGGTCTGTCTTCGTTTCCCATCAAGCCCCCCTATCATATACATAATCTACCGCATTTAATCTCAGCGGCCACCGGCCTTGATGTGGATGAGGCCAAGCTATGGCAGATAGCCAAGAGGAACCGGACTTTAATCAGGGCCATTAACATCAGGAGGGGCCTGAGGAGGGCTGATGAGAAGCCGCCGGAAGACCACTGGAAGAGGCGGTTCCCTGAGATAGAGGCTAAACTGCTCGACGACTACTATAAATTCAAGGGGTGGAATAGTCAGGGTATTCCCACCAAAGAGACCTTAAACGAACTCGGTTTGGATTACGTTAGCCAGGACCTGGAACAGAGAGGGGTCTATAAAAACGGGGAAAAGCCGAAAGCCAAAACCAAGCCGGCTTCCCCCGAAAGCAAAACTAAGGTAACAGAGAATGAAAAAAGTTAAGGTAATCAAGATCGACGTCGATAAGTGCAACGGCTGCCGGGCTTGCGAGGCAATCTGCTCCGCTTTTCACGCTGCGCCCAAATACAGCAGCACCAATCCGGAGAGGTCCCGGATTCGGGTGCTCTTTGACCCTCTGAAAGATGTCTATGTCCCGGTACTGGCCGGTGAGTACACTGAAGCCGAATGTAACGGCCGGGACGTTTATACCATTGACGGCAAGGCATATGACGAGTGTAGCTTCTGCCGGGCTTCCTGCCCCTCCCGGAAGCTTTTCAAAGACCCGGACTCCGACCTCCCGCTGAAATGTGATATGTGTGAGGAGGAACCGCCGCTGGAAGAGCCGCTGTGCGTTCAGTGGTGCTTGTCCGATGCCCTGACCTATGAGGAAAGGGAAGAGGAAGGAGAGGAGGAGGAGAAGCCTGGTGAGATGGAGATAGGACTGGAGTCACTGGTCAAGAAACACGGTGCCAAGACGGTACAGGATGCCCTTGCCCGGATAGCCAAGGGTTAAAACACTAAGACAAAAAAGAGGATTAAAAAAGATAATGGAGACTCTAGCCCTAGCCCCCTTCAAAGACGTAATAGACGGCATAAAAGAGACCGGCGGGGAAGCCTTCAAATTATGCTATCAGTGTGGATTATGTTCTACCGCTTGTCCCTGGAATCGGGTAAGAGATTTTTTGGTTCGCAACATTGTCCATGAAGCACAGCTAGGCGTGGTTGATTTCGGCTCGGAAGACCTGTGGCTATGTGCCACCTGTAATAACTGTGTTCAGCGCTGCCCGCGTGGGGTGAAGATTATTGACGTCATGATGGCTATGCGCCGGCTGTTAGTGCCGGACGGTGTAGTTCCGGCCAGTATCCCCAACCTGCGGAGTGTAATGACCAGCATTGCCAGTGTCGGTAATCCCTGGTTAGGAGAACCGGAGGACCGGGCAAAATGGGCTAAAGACCTGGGGGTAAAGGAGTTCAGCGAGGGCACCGAGCTGCTGTATTTCCCATGCTGCACCCCAGCCTACGATAAACGAGTTCAGGGATTAGCCCAGGCAACCAGCCAAATCCTTACCAAGCTTGGGGTGGACTTCGGGATTCTGGGCCCCAAAGAGGTTTGCTGTGGTGAGAGTGTACGCAAGGCGGGCAATGAGCAATTGTTCAAACACCTGGCTAAGGAAAACATCAAAACCTTTATCGATAACGGCGTTAAGAAAATCCTGGTCTCTTCTCCTCATTGCTACCACGCCTTCAAGAACGAGTATGCCGAATTCAAGACCAACTTTGAGGTGGTCCATATCACCCAGTATTTATTCCAGCTTATTAATGAGGGGAGACTAAAGCTCGCCAAGGAGTATAAGAAGAAGGTTAGCTATCACGACCCGTGTTACCTGGGCCGGCATAATGGCATATACGACCAACCCCGAGAGGTCTTAAAGAGGGTGCCCGGCTTGGAACTGATTGAGATGCCCGATTACAGAGAAAACGCCCTCTGCTGTGGTGGGGGTGGGGGAAGAATCTGGATGGAGACCAAAAAGGGAGAGAGGTTCGCCGATTTAAGAATACAACAGGCTCTCGATGTCGGGGCTGAGGTGCTGGTTACTGCCTGCCCTTATTGCATCATCAATTTCAAGGATAGCCAGTTAAGCCTGAAGGACAGCCAGGCCATCGAGATTAAAGACATCACCGAAATCATCCTAGAGGCGATGGGGGAACCGGAGAAACCTGATAAGGACGGAGCATAGTGGCAAAAGAACCGGTTGAAGTACAGCCCGTTAATATTCCTGAAGAAAATAATACTGGCGACATTATGGTTGTCGGCGGTGGAATCAGTGGTATTCAGGCTTCGCTTGACCTGGCCACGGCGGGTTTTAGGGTTTACCTGGTGGAAAAATCGCCGACCATCGGTGGCCATATGGCCCAGCTTGATAAGACCTTTCCCACCAATGACTGCTCCATGTGTATTGAGTCGCCCAAGTTTGTTGAATGTAAAAGGCATCCCAATATAGAAATACTGACCTATACCGAGGTTGACAAGGTAGAAGGGGAAGCCGGAGACTTCACGGTAACCCTGAACCGGAAGCCCAGGTACATTGACGAGGACAAGTGCACCGGTTGTACTACCTGTACTGAGTACTGCCCGGTCAAGTATCCTGACCAGTTTAATCAGGGAATATCCAACAATAAGGCCACCCATATCTATTTCGCTCAGGCCATCCCCCTGGTCTCCTATATCGACCCCGAGACCTGCCTCTTCCTCAAAGACGAGAAGTGCAACATCTGCGTCGGGGTCTGTAAGAATAAGGCCATAGACCTTTACCAGAAGCCAAAGAAGGTGGAGATAAACGTAGGGGCGATAATCCTGGCTCCGGGCTATGAGCCGTTTGCCCCCAAGCTCAGGGAAGATTATGGCTACGGAAAGTTTGCCAACGTGGTAACCAGTCTGGACTATGAACGGCTGTTATGCGCCACCGGGCCCTACGAAGGCGAGATACTGCGTGCTTCCGACAAGAAGCATCCCCATAATATAGCTTGGATTCACTGCGTCGGCTCACGGCAGGTCATCCCCGGCGGCAACAGCTATTGTTCCGCCGTCTGCTGTACCTATACCCAGAAACAGGTGATTTTAACCAAAGACCATGACGCCGATGCCAAGTGTACCATATTCCATAATGATATCCGCTCCTTCGGCAAGGACTTTGAGCGGTTCTACCAGAGGGCCGAGAACCTGCCCGGCGTCCGTTTTATCAGGAGCTACGTATCAGTAGGCAGAGAGATACCGGAAAGCAAGAATGTAACTATAAAATATTCCACTCCCGGGGGTAAGGTAAAAGAAGAAGAGTTCGATATGGTGGTGTTATCCGTCGGCCTGAACCCTCCGGCCGGTTATGAAGAGCTGGCCAAAAAGTTCGGCATCGATCTCGAGCCGCACGGGTTCTGTCAGACCAACCCGACTAACCCCATGAAGACCTCCCGCCCCGGAATTTTTATCAGTGGCGCCTTCAGTGGCCCGATAGATATCCCCGAATCGGTGGTGACCGCCAGCGGCTCCGGCTCCCAGTGCGGGGAACTCCTTGCCTACCGGCGGGGGAAGCTATCCAAGAAAAGGGTATATCCGCCGGAGAGGGATGTCTCCAAGGAGGAGCCTAGAGTCGGGGTCTTCGTCTGTCACTGCGGCGCCAATATCGGCCGGGTGGTAGATGTTCCCTCTTCAGTTGAATATTCTTTGAGCCTGCCCAATGTTGCCCATGCCCAGGAACAGCTTTTTTCCTGTTCCACCGACGCCGCCCAGCAGATAATAGACGCCATACATGAAAAAGGGCTTAACCGGGTGGTTGTCGCCGCCTGTACCCCCAGGACACATGAGCCATTATTCCGGGACACGCTCAGGGAAGCGGGCATCAATCAGTATTACTTTGATTTTGCCAATATCAGGGAGCACTGCTCCTGGGTCCATTCCAAAGAAAAGGAAGAGGCCACCAGGAAGGCCAAGGACTTAATCCGTATGTCGGTGGCCCGGGCTTCCCTCCTGGAGCCGTTGCAGGAGTTCGACCTGCCCGTCGATAAGAGGGCGTTAGTAGTCGGCGGCGGCGTGGCTGGTATGACCAGTGCCCTGAGCATAGCCAACCAGGGACATGAGGTGCACCTGGTGGAAAAGGACACCGACCTGGGAGGAACCGCCCGGAGACTTCATTACACCCTGGAAGGGCTGGATGTCCAGGCCTATCTGCGTGACCTTATACGCAAGGTATACCAGCACCCCTTAATTCACGTATATACCGGCGCTACCATCAAGGAGGCCACCGGTTATGTGGGGAATTTCGTAACCGAGGTAGAGTCTGAAGGAAGGGTCAGGGAGATAAAACACGGGGCCGCGGTCATCGCCATCGGCGCCGATGTCTACCAGCCCACCGAATACCTTTATGGAGAAAACGAGCGGGTAATGACCCACCTGGAGCTGGAGGAGCGGATAGCCAAAAGAGAGGAAGGTCTTATTAATGCCCAGAGTCTGGTGATGATCCAGTGCGTGGGCTGCCGAAATGAAGAAAGAAATTACTGCAGCCGGATATGCTGTCAGGAGTCTGTCAAGAACGCCCTGAAATTGAAAGAGCTAAACCCCAAGATGGATATCTATGTTCTATTCAGGGACATAAGAACCTACGGGTTCAGTGAGGATTACTACCGTGAAGCGGCCAATAAAGAGGTAAAGTTCATCCGCTATGAGAAGGATGATAAACCCCAGGTGGAAGCGGTTAATGAGGGTGGCAGGGAAATCCTGAGGGTTACTGTGACCGACCCCATACTGGGCAAGAAGCTGGCTATAGATACTGATTACCTGGCTCTGGCGGCTGCCGTTGTTCCCGCCGCCGGCAGTCAGGAAATAGCCCGGTTATTCAAGGTAACCTTGAGCCCGGATGGTTTCTTGCAGGAAGCTCATGTCAAGCTGAGGCCGGTTGATTTCGCCGCGGAAGGTGTTTACCTGTGTGGCATAGCTCACTATCCCAAGCTCATGTCGGAAACAATCAGCCAGGCCTATGGGGCGGCTGGCCGGGCCTTAACCCTTCTGGCCAATGATACCGTTACCGCCTCCGGCTCTGTCTGCGTGGTGGATGAGAAGAGGTGTATTGGCTGCGGGGCCTGTGCCTCAGCCTGCGCCTATGGCGCCATAGAGCTTAAGGAGACAAAACAGGGTAAAAAAGCCACGGTTATCCCTGTCCTCTGTAAAGGGGACGGTCTGTGTAACTCCAAGTGTCCCACCGGGGCTATTTCACTTAAGCACTATACCGATGAGGAGCTCCTGAGCCAGATTGATGCCGCGGCTCCCGCCCCGGTAGAAGACCAAAGAGAAAAAGCCGGGGTGGCCGGCTAAAAAGGTTAGATAATAATGAGTGCAGGAACTGAGTTTAAGCCGAGTATTTTAGGTTTCCTCTGTAACTGGTGCTGCTACGGAGGGGCGGATCTGGCCGGGGTTTCTCGCTATCAGTTCCCCCCCTATATAAGGGTAATAAGGGTGATGTGCTCGGGCAGGGTTGACCTGTCCTTTGTCCTCCGGGCTTTCTCTAACGGAACCGACGGGGTGTTTATCGGCGGCTGCCACCTTAACGACTGCCATTATAATACCCAGGGAAACTTTGATGCCTTAAGCATGACCCAGCTGGCTAAAAAACTGCTGGAGCACGTAGGGATAAACCCGGATAGATTAAGGATAGAGTGGGTTTCCGCCGGGGAAGGAATCCGTTACGCCGATATTATGATTGACTTCGCCGCGCAGATTGAAAAGCTGGGTCCCCTCGGCAGCAGCGAAGGAACAGACCGGAGCGAACTAAGGTCCAGACTCGAAGAGGTTAAGAAACTGGTCCCCTACATCAAGCTGGAGAAAAAGGAGAAGCTGGCCTCACGTCTGCCTAACGAAGAGGATTATCATAAACTTTTCACCCTTGACGAGGTAGAAACATTATTGAGTGAAGCCCCCTCCTACTATATCGACCCGGATAAATGCCAGGCCTGCATGATTTGTGCTAGGAACTGTCCCGTGGAGGCCATTGACGGCGGCAAGGGCCGGATTCATATTATCGACCAGGAGAAATGCATAAAATGCGGGACCTGCCTCGGGGTCTGCCCCCCCCGCTTTGGCGCGGTGAAAAAGCTTACCGCCGGGGAGCCGGTGCCTCCCCCCATCCCCGAGGAGGCAAGAATTCTAGCCAGAGAGGGTGTAGAAAAGTAGGGAGGGTAAAAGTTTCTGGTTTCGTCCACTCTAGCCCCACTATAGGAGGTGATGGTGTCGCCGGTTAGCGCAACCTATTTAGGCATACCGGGCTATGCTATTTTCTGGATTCTGTTCGCCATCGCCTTCGGCTTATTTTCGCAGAGGCTTTATTTCCTTTTTCGCCTCATGCGTCTGGGGAAGCCGGAGAACCGCTTCGACAGGATGGGGCAGAGAATCAAGGCCATGCTGTTCGAGGTTGTCCCTCAGTGGTGCAACCTGAAGACCGTTACCCGCAAGGACCTGGCCGGGATAGGACATGCCCTGTTGTTCTGGGGCTTCAGCCTGTTTCTCTTAAGTTACATCATCTTTATTGGCCTGGCGGGAGGCTTTGGCATCTCCCCGGTGATTGAGGGAACCACCTTTGAGGTGGTCTATTTTTCTATCCTGGATATCGCCGGGGTGCTGGTAACCATAGCCCTAATCTGGGCAGCTATCCGGCGTTATATCGCTAGACCCGAGAGGCTGGAGGCAACGGCTGAAGCCGGCATCATTTTGGTTCTGGTTTTTGTTCTTATGGGGCTCAATGTCTCCATCGTAGGCTTCGGCTACGCTACCAATAATATCCATGCCTCCTGGCCCCCCCTGGGGGCAGCTCTGGCCGGTTTCTTAAGCGGGACCAGCCTTACCCAGGGCACACTGGAGGCAGCCTACCGGGGAGCGTGGTGGTTGCACTATGCGGTTATTCTCGGCTTTATGGTCTATATCCCCCGCTCCAAACACCTGCACATTCTCGTCTCCCCCCCCAATATACTCTTCAAACAACTGGGAGCTAAAGTGGCGCTTGAGCCTATCCCCCTTGAAGAGACGGCGACCCTTGGCGTATCCAAGATTCAGGAGTTTAGCTGGAAGGACCTGCTTGACCTTTATTCCTGTGCCGTGTGCGGCAGGTGCCACGTCAACTGTCCCGCCCAGCTTACTGGCAAGACCCTCTCGCCCCGAGAGGTAATTCTGAACCTGAAAGAGCATCTGCTGGAGACGGGCCCGGGACTGCTGGCCGGTAAGGTAGAGGCATCTGCGGAAAATCAGGCCAAGACTTTGATCGGGGATGTGGTGACCGAGGAAGAGATCTGGGCCTGCACCACCTGTGGTGCCTGCCAGGAGATATGCCCGGTCGATATCGAACACATACGCAAGATACTCGAACTCAGGCGAAATCTGGTGCTGGCGCAGAGTAAGATGCCAGAGAGTGCCCAGCTTATGCTTAAGAATATGCAGTCAAGAGGACACCCCTGGGCTGGAGCCCAGTCGCTGAGGTTAAGGGGCGACTGGACAACTGGCCAGGAACTCAAAATATTGGCTGAGGGTGACAGCGCCAATACCCTGTTCTGGGTAGGTTGTACCGGGGCTCTTGTCGAGCGTAATGTCGAGGCTACTCTGGCCATGACCAGGGTGCTTAAGGCGGCCGGAGTCGATTTCACGGTATTGGGTGATGCCGAGACTTGCTGTGGTGACCCGGCGCGAAGAACCGGCTATGAGTTCCAGTTCCAGATGATGGCGGAGCAAAATATTGAAACCTTTAAAAGCCACGGTATTAAGGAGATTGTTACCTCCTGCCCCCACTGCTATAATACAATTAAGAATGAGTACCCCAGGTTCGGCGGCGATTTCAAGGTGATTCACTATACCCAGCTAATTGCTGAACTCATCAGGCAGGGCAGATTGAAACTTGGTAGCGAGCTGAATTCTAGACTCACCTATCATGACCCCTGCTATTTAGGCCGTTATAACGGCGTATATCTGGAGCCACGCCAGATAGTCAGGGCTATCCCCCAGACGAAACTTGTGGAGATGGAACGCTCAAAAAACAGGAGCTTATGCTGCGGCGGTGGCGGCGGACTCATGTGGATAGAGGAACAGCCCGGCACCACCAAGATTAACCAGATGCGTCTTGAAGATGCTCTCAAGACCGGGGCTGATACTGTAGTAACCGCCTGCCCTTATTGTTTGCAGATGTTCGAGGAGAGCATCGAACATAAAGGTATCAAGGACTCGCTTAAGGTGAGAGACCTTGTTGAACTGGTTGAAGCGGCCATGAAGCAGTCTTAATTAGGAGGGGAGCGTTATGAAGACTATTGTCTGTGTTAAACAGGTGCTTGACCCCGAGATACCACCGGCCAAGTTCAAGATTGACCCCGAGGCGAAAAAGGTTATTCCTCCCCCCGGGGTGCCGCCGGTGATAAGCGTGTTTGATGAACGGGCCGTTGAGGCAGCCTGCCGGCTCAAAGATAAGCACGGCGGCACAATCACCGTGATAAGCCTGGGGCCAGCTAAAGCTGCTGACGTGGTAAAGCACGCCATATCTATGGGGGCCGACGAAGGGTTTGTTCTCCAGGATGAAGCCTTCGAAGACTTGGATAGCTTTGGCATTGCTTATGTCCTGGGGAAAGCCATCCAGAAAATTGGCGGGTATGACCTGGTTTTGTGTGGCCGACAGTCGGCTGACTGGGGCAACGGTCAGGTTGGCTCTATTCTGGCCGAAATGCTCGGCCTCCCGGTAGTGACTCTCGCCTGTGATATACAGGTAGAAGACAACAAGCTTAAAATAAAGAGGATAGTTAAGGATGGGTATGAGCTGTTGGAAGCCCCCATACCAAGCCTGGTTACCGTCAGCAGTGAGCTTGGCCTACCCCGTCTTCCCGCCGGAATGCGCATCATGCTGGCCGCCCGCAAGCAGGTTCCCGTCTGGAAGGCGCAGGATATTGGGGCTGAGTCCTCGCAGCTGGACAAGGCTAACGCCCATTCCGAGGTTACCGGTCTCTCTGTGCCGACCCGAAAGACCGAGTGTGAGATAGTTACCGGGGATACCCCTGGCGAAGCTGCCGCCAACCTAGCCTCAAAGTTGGTTAAGCTGCTATGACGGAATGAACGGAGGGTACTAATGGAGAATCATAAAGGTGTTCTGGTTTGTGGTGAAATCGCTGAAGGTAAACTGGCGCCAATCACTATCGAGCTCCTTGGCATCGGCAGAAAGCTCGCCAATGAACTGGGCGAGGGCTTAAGTGCCCTGTTAATGGGTAGCCAAGCCGGCGGCCTGGGTAAGGAGGCAATCGCCTACGGGGCCGACAAGGTCTATATCGCTGAAGATAGCCTCCTGGATAGTTATAACTCCGATGCCTACACTCAAGTAGCGGCCGACCTCTGCTCAAAAGTGCTTCCTTCTATTATGCTTCTCGGCCATACTGATATTGGCTGTGACTTAGCTCCGCGGCTGAATGGCCGCTTGGGGGGTGGGCTGGCTATGGACTGCCTGGCTTTATCAATTGACCCGCAGCCCAAAATCATGGTCTCGACCAGGCCTGTCTTTGGTGGTAATGCCCACGCCAGCATGGTATCAAGGTCGGCCCGCCCTCAGATGGCTACTCTAAGGCCGAAAACAGTGCCGCCAGCAGAGCGCGATGACTCTCGGCAGGGTGAGGTTCTTCCGGTAGAGGGCAAGATTGACCCTTCGGCGCTTAAAGTCAGGGTTGTCGATCGGATAAAAGAGGAGGTGGAAGGGGTAAAACTGGAAGACGCTGAGGTGGTCGTTAGCGGTGGGCGTGGCATAGGCGGCGCTCAAAACTTCGAGATGCTCCGTGAGCTAGCTAGCGTTCTGGGTGGCGCAGTTGGTGCTACCAGGCCTGCCTGCGACGAGGGTTGGGCGCCGATGACACTCCAGGTGGGCCAGACCGGAAGGGTGGTCGCCCCTAAACTATACATCGCCGTAGCTCTCTCCGGTGCCATACAGCATATCGCTGGCTGTTTGGGGTCAAAATACATTGTGGCTATAAATAAGGATAAAGATGCTAATATCTTCAACGTGGCCCACTTTGGTGTCGTTGCCGATTATAAAGAAGTCTTGCCGGCTATGATCGCGAAATTCAAGGAGCTGCTATCAGCCTAGGGAGACTGAGGCCAAATGAAGAAATCCGGGGCTTTTGCCGATAACGGAAGCCCCCCGTACGTCGGGGGGCTTCCTCTTTTCTCTGGATTGGTAGCCTGGTCAGTCTATCGTACGTACTTCCTGAGAGCCTCCGGTAGCTTGCTGGCATCGTTTGTTTTGGCGGGAATAATTGGAGTTTGGAAGTTTGCCTTCATGATAGCCATTCCCTGGTCGCTCAGCAGAAAATCGACCCAGGCGATAGCCAGTTCCTGGCGGGGGAAGTTGGTGGGTATGGTGACCCCATAGACGATAGGCTTTCCAACCATCGTTATCGTTTCGCCGGGCTCTGTGCCGGCGATCTCGACTTTGGCTTGAGCGTAGGAGTCCTGGAAGTCAACATCAGAGAGATTTATCTCTGGCGGCAGCTTGACGTATTTCAAGTTCTGCTGCTCCGCTAAGGAAGAATACTCGAAGGCATAGTCCAAATCGCCTGACTGGAGGAGAGCAATCAGGTCTACCTCCTTAGGTCTCATCCTGTTGTTGGGAGAGCCATAGAGGCTATCATAGAGGCCCGGTGCCTTGTAATACTTTTCGGCTAGCTGCCAGACCATCAGAGTCCGGTAGCCGCAGGGGTCCTGGTCGGGGTCACTGCGGCCAAAGGTTACTCCCTCTCTTTGCAGGATCTGGTACCAGTTGTTGCTGTTTATCTCATCAGCAAACTTGGACTGGTCGGTATAGGCGATGCACATCTCGTTTGAGGCAAAGATTATATACCAGTCAGCATATTGGGGGAACATCAGCTCGGGGATAAGGGTGTAGTCTGCGGAGCCGATCACCCCGCACTCCTTGCCGAGGTCGGTGACTTTGCGAATGGTAGTAGCGCTGCCGGCCGCTTCGGCCAGTATCTGTACGTCCGGATGAATCTTGTTGAATGCCTCGCTTACCTGCGCGAAGGGTGCGGTCAGGCTGCCGGCGTTAAATATCTCAAGCTTTCCCGATAGTTCTGGCGTTGGTGGAGTTGTCGTTGGTGATGGAGATGGTACAGGTGTTGTGGGCGGTGGTGTTGTCTCAGTTGCCGGTTGCGGGCACGCAGCGAGCAAAACAGCCACAAGCAGCAAGCTGAGGAAGAGGGGAACGATTTTTAGTACTAAAGAACCTTTTTTTATCAATGTATAAAATCTCCCTTTTTTGGGTCAATCGAATAGGTGGATAGAAGACGCTTTAAAGGTTATATAAACTCTTTTGCCCTCGCCAAGCTCCATCTCCTGGAAGGAGTGTCGTGTAACCAGGCAGGAGAGCGCGGGCGGTATGCTTACCGTGACGTATAACGTTGAGCTCTTGTCCACGACATTGGTGATGGTTCCAGGGAAGCAGTTGCGGGCGCTGGAGTGTATTGGCTCAGAAGAAATAAGTATGTCCTCGGGGCGTATCGAGGCGTGGTGAGTGCCGTTGGCATCGGCGGCAATAATGAATTCGGTGCCATCAACCTTAAAAGTGGTGTCCCCGTTTGGTTTCCCCTCCGCCCTGCCAAGGAAAATGTTTCTGGTCATGGCAAAGCGAGCGACAAATTCTGAGTTGGGGTGTCGGAATACCTCTTCAGTAGTCCCCACCTGCATCAGGTGACCCTTGCCGATTACAGCTATCCGGTTGCCCAGGGCGATAGCCTCTTCGAAATCGTGGGTAACGTGAAGGATGGTGATTCCCAGCGCTTTATGAAGCTGGCGGAGCTCCCGCTGCACGCTTTCGCGGGTCTCAGGGTCAAGGGCACTCATTGGCTCATCGACCAGCAGCACCTCCGGCTGGGTAATGATGGCCCTTCCCAGGGCTACTTTCTGCTTTTCGCCGCCACTTAAGGTATCTGGTCGCCGGTGGAGGAGGCTACCTATTCCCAGTAGTTCGGTAACCCAGCTAAGTCTGTCCTTTTCTGCGTCGGCTCCTGTCTTGTGCATCCTCAAACCAAAGGTGAGGTTATCTTTGACGGAAAGATGAGGAAACAAAACATGGTCCTGGTAAACTATGCTTATCCTCCGTTTCTCTGGCTCAACCCCGGTTACCTCCTTTCCTCTGAGCCATATTTCGCCGCTCTTGACGGGGTAGAGTCCGGCGATGGACTCAAGCAACACGGTCTTTCCCGCCCCGGTGGGACCGAGAATTATGAAATATTCACCCTCTTCTATATTGAGGCTGATATCCTCGAGGACAAACTCGCCAAGGTCCACATACAGGTTCTTGACCTCAATCATGACTTGTCACCTCTATAGGCGATAGTCCTCAACACGACGAACACCAGCACGCTCACCAGAATGAGCAATACCGCTATTGGCCGGGCATAGTTGAGGCCGTAGGTTTCGAATCGCTCATAGACGAGGACCGGGGCTATCATCGGGTGGTAGGCCAGTATGATAACGGCCCCGAATTCGCTTACGCCGCGCGCCCACATCATGACGTTGCCGGCCAGGATGCTGCGCCAGGCCAGCGGGAAAGAGACCCTGAAGAAAGCCTGCCAGGGAGAGGCTCCCAGGGTACGGGCCACTTTTTCCAGCCTTACGTCCACCTTTCTGAAGCCTTCTTTGGCGGAATCTATCAGGAACGGGATGCTGACGAAGAGCATGGCGATGATGATGCCGGCTGTGGAATCGACGAACTCGATGCCTAGGGCGTGAAAGACCTTCCCCATAAAAAACCGCTGCCCAAAGACAAAGAGAAGGGCGATTCCGGCCGCGGTGTGGGGTACTACAATGGGCACGTCAATCAGACCTTCTATCAGCCTTTTTCCCGTGAAGTTGTGCCTCGCCAGCAGGTAGGCTAGTGGCACGCCGAGAAGGAATCCTACCAGTGTGGCTATCAGGGCGGCGTATAGCGTAATCCCGATGGCGCTGGTGACCTCGGGGTCCAGGATAGTCTGCCAGAGTGTCTTAGCATCAGAGAAGGAAGCGAAAATCATTTTCCCGAGGGGATAGACCACGAAGAGGAACAACAGGAGCCCCAGCAGGAAGAAGGTCAAGGCCAGTCGGTTGCTGATTAACTTTCTAAAAAACACAACACTTGTCCTCTAAATAGAGTTGAAAAGGGGATAATTACATAAAAAGGAGCACCTCCGGAGGGAAGTGCTCTACACACTTTTAGATGACCCTCCTTTCCAAATACGGGAGGCGCTGCGGTTTCCCACAACACCCTATCGGCTGCCCGCCGTGCCTGATTAAGGTTTAGGCCAAGCAGCTCGGAGAGTATTTAGATATTTAGATTTAAGCGAGAAAAAGTATAACACAACCAGGGTGGGCGAGTCAATTGTATATGCCGATGCTGGTAAGTAAATCATCCAATATTATGTATTCTCTTGGTTCGTTCAAATCTCAAGAAATGTTAATCTTCGCACAGCTTATATTAGTGGATATCCTTAACAAGATACTAACAATTAGCTGCTATAATAACCCGATATTGTTAGATAAATTTTAGAGGGAGATTAATATGAAACGATTGGTTATGATTATGGGTGTTCTTCTGTCTTTAATCGCCTCCCTTATCCTGTCTATTCCAACCGCTGCTTCTGGGCCAGTAAACGCTCCGCGAATACATCTTAAAAACGGAACATCACTCAACTGGGCTGGCTATGCAGTCGAGACTAATCTGAATAGCCCTCAAAGTAATGTGGTGACGGATGTTCAGGGATCATGGGTAGTCCCCACAGTGACGGATCCAAATGGTCTAGCCAGTGATTCCGCAGGAATAACTAATCATGGTAAAGGTTCGGGGAAAGGCCATAAGCCACCGACTACAGGCAGTTCAGCTTACTCAGCAGCCTGGGTTGGTATTGATGGGTATTCCGATGGTACTGTTGAACAGATAGGGACAGAACAGGACTGGTACAACGGGGCTCCCCGCTACTATGCTTGGTTTGAGATGTATCCCCGATTTGGCTACCAAATTAACGCTAAGGTATCTCCGGGCGATAATATGAATGCTGAAGTCAAATATCTTGGCCAAGGTGTATTCAATTTAACATTAAACGATTACGGTTCAAGCGGCAGTGCCACTCCAATTTGGCACTTCAGTATTAATGAGAAGTCGGCGAGGGCAGAGCGCCAGTCGGCTGAATGGATAATGGAGGCCCCTTCATCTTCCGGCGGAGTCTTACCGTTAGCGGATTTTACTGATATTGGCTTTACCGGCGCCTCAGCTATACTCAATGGTCATAGCGGCACAATTAGTGATACGAACTGGCAAAATGATGCTATTACGATGACTACTTCAAATGGTACTGTCAAAGCACAGCCATCTTCTCTCTCACCTGACGGAAGCAGCTTTAGTGTAATTTGGTATCATAATTGATGCAAATGTTATCATAGGGGGAAGATAAGAAACTACGTATCTGGCTTTTGAAAATCTCGTATCTAGCGGGAGGTTATTTTACTAGGTAATCTCCCGCTCTTGCTTATTAAATCTTATAAAAGCCCAAGCCTTGTCTTTTTACTCTTCCATACTAACCCTTTGTAAAATGACATCTTTACACTTTTTACACTTCACTCCTACCCGTTATTACCTATTTCGCTTTAGTTTCATGGCAAAATTTCGTAACGGACATTTGACCTGCCCCCCGAAAACGATGCCAGTTATAATCTCACAAAAAGGGGAATAAATGGCCAAAAAAGGGATATACACCAGAACAGATCAATTTGTCCATTCCTTACTAGATCCCTTAATTCGTTTAATTTTGGACGCTCCAAGGTTAGCCCAGAGCATGCCTCACTGAAGCAGTAAGCTACTTTGACTTTCGCAATTATCACTTGACAACAGGTAAATTTTGTGCTATAGTATAGGTATAAAGTGAGATTGGAGAAAAGATATGAAAACCTACACTATAAAGAACTTTAGCGAGCAATTTCCTACTGATGATGCCTGCCTTGAATATCTCAAGAAAAAGCGATGGCCGAATGGCGTTTTTTGCCCGAAGTGTCAAAAGATAACTAGCTATTACCGTATAGCAAAACGCAAGGTCTATTGTTGTGAGTTTTGTGGTCACACTATATCGCCGACCGCAGGCACTATCTTCCACAAGTCGGATACTCCGCTCCGCTCGTGGTTTCATGCTATCTTTCTGATGACAGCTACCAAGACGGGTATCTCTGCCAAACAGCTTCAAAGGGAAACGGGTGTAGCCTATAAAACAGCTTGGCGCATGTTCACCCAAGTTCGCAAGCTCATGGCTGAGAATATTAATCCTCTTACTGGGCAAGTTGAGGTTGATGAGAGTTATTTTGGCGGAAAAAGTGAGGGCAAGCGTGGTCGTGGCGCATCGGGCAAGTCGGTAGTTATGGGAATGGTTGAACGTCAAGGGAATGCTGTCGCAAAGGTAGTTCCTGACATTAAAGCTAAGACCTTGCTTCCTATGATTGAGAGACAGGTTGCCAAAGAGGGCAAGATAATAGTCTTTACCGATGAACTTCCCAGCTACAATAGGGTTGAAAGGCTTGGCTACGCCCATGAGATTGTCCAGCACGCCGCTAAGCAGTATGTTCGGGGCACCGCACATGTTAATACTATCGAGGCAATTTGGAGCACAATTAAGCGTGGTATTGATGGCGTTAATCACCATGTTAGCCCTCTTTATCTTCAGTCTTACCTTGACGCTTACGTTTACCGCTATAACCATCGGCATGACGAACAACCTTTGTTTTTGTCTGTTTTGGAGCGGGTTTGCTCCACTCTGAGACAGGTTGCGCAGCCTTCGTCAATAGAGCCTCAAATCGTTTCTTAGTAAGTGGTGGATTGTTGAAAATTATCTTCTTGGGCATTTCTATGCATTCACTCTACCAATATTTTCTCTGACATAATGTAAGGATTCAATCCATTGACTCTCTTGCGCCAATTGACCCTTTGTAAATAGCTGTTCGGGAACGGGCACATCGAATTTACCAAAGTAACTCAAAAGGTGCAGTGTACCTTCTATTCTCCATCCCTTCTGATTGGAGGGTAGACCTACTGGTGAACTAAATGGGTCATAATGAATATATACTAACTTACCCCTCACTGTTTCTCTTTCAAGTTTAATCGGCAATGGGTCAATTACCAAGGCTTTTCGCATAAGAATTATATCGTTATAAATTATTGAGCAAGTTATATCTACTATTTGTAGTTCCCAAGGTGTAGGATTTGTAACTAAAATTCC
This sequence comes from uncultured Dehalococcoidales bacterium, assembly GCA_964396965.1. GTDB lineage: Bacteria > Chloroflexota > Dehalococcoidia > Dehalococcoidales > BS750m-G39 > JABMRW01. The sequence continues at coordinate 24,247 of CAYNGD010000005.1, read as the reverse complement.
AAATGCTACATATTTGTTGGCTGTCCCAGCCTGTAAGAATGCTCGGTCCTCCTCAACCCGGGCGGTAACTCGATTCTGCAATTTAACTATGGCTTTCCCCTTCATTACTTTCAACATAAAACGTATACCTCGATGAGCTCCATGCTCAAATAATTGAGATACCAATGGTTCAATGAATATCGTTGCCAATACACTAGACACATACTCATTATATCAACACTTATACCTGTTGTCAAGGGATAATTGCGTTGACTTTTGTTACTTCATTGCTGTCACGACGGAACTTTCGAGATAATTCCCGAACTTCTATTTAGGAAGAGAGGGCTGATACCATGGATACAACAGCTGTTTGTGTCTTCTCGATAGCTATTTAGTTGACCACTCTATAAAGCTCCTGATCTTAGAAACCTCAGATCTCTAAATCTTGACATTGCCATGTTTGCGCTATATAATATGCTTGTATGCAATAATATGCATATAGTTTGGAGGGGCAATGTGAGGGATACGATAAAAGCTTTTAAAACACTATCGGATGAAACCAGGCTGCGCATACTCAATCTGATCTTAGAGCGTGAGTGCTGCGTTTGCGAGGTGATGCAGGCACTACAGATATCACAGTCCAAGGCATCCCGTGGCTTGACCTCCCTCTATGATGCCGGTTTCCTTAAACAGCGGAAAGACGGACTCTGGTCTTTATATTCGATTGATACCGAAAGCACGGAGGACTATATATCGGACCTAATAGAGGTAGCTAGAAAAGCCATCAAGGACAACAAGTTGGCTACGCTAGATAGAGAGCGGCTACGCAAGGCTGAGCGGATGGGCCCGGGTTGTATTGGAAGAGTGTGCCAGGCCGGTTTACCAGCCGAAACGTCTTAACCTCATCATATAGATAAGTTGATAAATTCAGTTTAGGAGGAATTCAAATGAATACTATACCGGAATGGGCATGGGAGTTTCACGGGCACCGTTGTCCCTTTATGCCACTCGGTTATCGCATGGCGAAACGGGCCATGCAGGAGCTGGGCGTGGAGCACGAGAAAGACCACGGGTTTTTTGTCATACCTGAACTCGGGGTCGGTCACCCTCAGACCTGCCTTATGGATGGTATGCAGATAGCCACCGGGGCCACCTACGGCAAGTCCCTTATGGCAAAGACCTTCTGGGGAAAACTGGCGGCTACTTTTTACCACCCCAAAAAAGGAGCGATACGCCTATCACTCACGCCGGAGTTTCTGGACGAGTTCGGCAAGGTGGAATTTTTTGCTTTCAGAAAGAAAGGTGTCGAACCTTCGCAGATACCGGCTGAAGTAACTGATAAAGCACTAAACTGGGTAGATGCTCAACCGGACGAAAAGGTATTCAAAATAGAGAAACTCCCGGACTATAAATTTACTCCTGTAAAAGGCTCGTTTAACAAGGTAAGATGCGTTAAATGCGGTGAGTACGTCTTCGAACGGTATGCCCGTCTGGTCAATAACCAGCCCCATTGCATACCCTGCTCAGGCTACAAAAATTAGAGACGGCTAGAGTTTTGGAAAAATAAGAATATGGCGACTACGTCCATCATCATAGCCGCTGCCGCCATCTTAGCCGTATCGGTTGCCTTCTCGATGGTGGGCCAGGGCGGCGGCAGCCTTTACGTACCCATACTTTTGGCTTTGGGAATGGGTGTCCACGATGCGGCAACCACCAGCTTGTTTGTAATAGTGGCGACGTCAATTTCGGCGGCCATTATATTCCGCCGGCGCAGGACAGTTGACTGGAAGCTGGCCCTGGTCATCGAGCCTCCAACTATTGCCCTGGCATTTGTGGGAGGTCTACTGGCAAACTCTATTCATGAGTCGGTACTCAGGATTGTCTTTGCCGGGGTGCTCATCATTGCCAGTATTTTTATGATAAGGCCGGCGAAAGAGAAGGATACCAACAATCCACACGGTTGGGGCCACTGGAGCCGTAAGATGGGAGATAACAGCTACGTTGTGCGCCTACCTGGTCTGATGCCAGTGACAGCGGCAGCCGGTTTTGTGGCTGGTATGATCGGAATATCCGGGGGCATTTTCAAGCTACCGGCCATGGTGTTGATTGGACGTGTCCCGATGCGTCTCGCCATCGGAACCTCCTCGCTGATGGTAGCCGCCACCGCTCTTGCCGGTCTCTCCGGTCATATCGTCGGTGGCTCTTTCAATGTAGTTGCCGCGTTACCCCTGGCCGCGGCGGCGTTTGTTGGCGGGCGCCTCGGCTCCAGTCTGTCTATTCGTGTAAATGCACCCGCACTTAGGGTGCTCTTTGCCATCATATTGCTCCTCACCTCTGTTTGGATGATTGTGGATATCTTTATTTAAATAAGGGTAACAAGTCGGGAGGATAATTACAGATGCTGATGAGAAAGAAGCATGAGTAAAAAACTGGACTCCAGTACTGGCAGGCTTTCTTTTCTTGACCGGTTTTTAACCCTGTGGATATTCCTGGCGATGGGCTTCGGGGTAGGGCTCGGGTACTTTATTCCCCAGGTTGGCGATGCCATAACCCGGCTCTCTGTCGGTACCACATCTATTCCTATCGCCATAGGGCTTATTCTGATGATGTACCCGCCTCTAGCCAAAGTCAGGTACGAGGAACTGGGCAAGGTATTCCGGGATTGGCGTGTGCTCGGGGTGTCCCTGGTTCAGAACTGGGTTATCGGGCCGATACTGATGTTCTTCCTGGCTATCCTCTTCCTGGGGTTCCTATGGCATTATCCCGAATATATGATGGGCTTAATCATGATAGGCCTGGCCCGCTGTATCGCTATGGTCATCGTCTGGAACGAGCTCTGCCAGGGGGATAATGAATATGCCGCTGGACTGGTCGCCTTTAACTCCATTTTTCAAATAGTGTTTTACGCGGTCTATGCCTATATTTTCATCACCGTATTACCAACCTGGTTCGGGCTTAAAGGCTCGGCCGTAGAGGTCACAATAGGCCAAATCGCTCAAAGTGTTTTTATCTACCTTGGTATCCCCTTCTTTGGCGGCATGCTGACCCGCTTTTTGCTTATCAAATCAAAGGGCCGCGCATGGTACGAGAGCAGGTTCATACCGAAAATTAGCCCTGTTACCCTGGCGGCTCTGCTGTTCACCATAGTGGTGATGTTCTCTCTCAAAGGGGAACTAATCATACAGATACCTCTTGACGTGCTGCGTATTGCGGTGCCGTTACTCATCTATTTTGTTGTCATGTTTCTACTTTCCTTCTATCTGGGCAAGAAAATCGGAGCTAACTATGCCAAGACGGCGACTATTGCTTTCACCGCGGCGAGCAACAATTTTGAACTGGCTATTGCCGTGACAGTGGCGGTTTTCGGCATCGGTTCGGGGCAGGCGTTCGCTGCCGTCATTGGACCGCTGGTTGAGGTGCCGGTACTGATAAGCCTGGTGAATCTGGCCTTGTATTTCAGAAAAAGGTTTTTTGCCGCCGAACTTCAGGAGCCTGCCTGCCAGATTGAAGAGGTAAAGCTACCAAAATAGTCGACCCCCCGAGAAATCTTGACCAGTCGATAATAGCCGGAAGAACTCTATGGCTATACGAATACATGTTGAGATACTATATCATATCAATAGTAAATTACTATAAAATTACTATTCTATCTTAAAGGCTTAGGCAACACCACATTCAGCCTCTGTTAAACAAATATCGGTTTTGTTAAGTATGAGGTATTTCACACGATTACTCAGATTGTGACACGTGAAGAAACTGGGAAAGCGTGTAGTGATTTCTCGCCAGCCCCTTTTCGGCTTGTCAGCAACTGCTCCTCTCTTGGCAAAGAGCCTAGCCTGAGTATATTGCATCAGAAATTAGCTGCCAATCGAGCTTTGCATCGCGCTGAAATCCTGCGTAAACGGTTTGGGATGGTCTCTAGATACTGTGCTATACTGGTTATGAACAAGGTTCAATGACTTCGTAGCGTATCTACGAGATAGGCGCCTGTGAAACATAATACACTGAGACTTCGAGCCAATTGCAAAACGACGGCTATGGGTATTATGCCGCATACAAATGTAGAGACGGCTCTGAAATTAGCGCTGTCCCTAGACATACCTTTCTGGCCTCAGTTGCCCAACGTCAGCTTCTATGAAGACATGTATGCCCAGACATCAGAGAACTTCCCGGGAATATCCATCAACATTGAGGAGGTTAAAATTGGCTTTGATGCCAGAGCCTTTGAAGAGGAAATAGCCAATTACTCCCAAAAGATGGCAGACCCTGAGAACTTCGCCTTAAGTCGGGAGTATTCGAAAGTATATCACAGTTTCTTGGCTAAGAACCTCAGTGGCTATCCTGCCATTCGAGGACAGGTGACAGGACCGGTGAGCTTCGGTTTCAGGGTAATGGACGAAAACCTCAGGCCTCTTATCTACAATGAGGAAGCCAGAGCTCTGCTCTTTGATTTCATTCAGCGGAAGGTGAACACACAATACCATCAACTGAAAGAGAAGAATCAGAATGCCTTCGTCTGGGTAGACGAGCCTGGTTTAGGCTGGGTATTCAGTGGTCTCTCCGGCTACAGTGATGTCCAGGCCAGGCAAGATTATCGCCATTTCTGGGATGGTCTTGATGGACCTAGTGGTTTGCACCTCTGTGCCAGTGTTAATTTGCCGTATCTTCTTGAGCTAGGAGCTGAGATTATGTCCTTTGACGCATATCAAATGGAACTCATGCCGAAAGGTTATGCTGGCGCTGTAGCTGGCTTCATCACAAACGGTGGTATTATCTCTTGGGGCATTGTGCCTACTGATTCAGAGAACCTCAGTCAGCATACGCCGGAAACACTGTCAACATTACTCCTAGGTTATTGGGAAACGGTTTCTGACAATACCGAGGTACCGATCAGGAAGATCGCTGAGCAAGCACTACTGGCTCCAGCGCGATGTTGTCTCAAGAATGTAGGCCGTGTGGGTGCCAGTGATGATATATTGGAATCTAAGATGCGGGGAACACCCGGCTCGACTACCGAGGAGCAAATAGTCGAGAAGGCCTTTGCATATCTCAGGAGCCTTTCTGGAATCTTGAGGGATAGGTTTGCCCTATAACATCGAAAGGGAAACAATAATGCTACGGGTCAAAAGGGTGTATGATACGGTATCTGACGAGGACGGCCTTCGCATATTTGTGACAGGATATGGCCAAGAGGAATGAGCAAAGAGAGAGCCAAACTTGCTCTCTGGCTAAAAGACATTGCACCAAGTGATCGGTTGAGGAAGTGGTTCGGCCACGGCCAGAGGAAATGGAGCGAATTCAAAGAAAAGTATCATAAGGAACTGGAGGATAAAGAGAGCCTGATTACCATGGTACTAGAGAAGATGTCATCCGGGAATGTAACTCTTCTTTTCGGAGCAAAAGATGAGAAATTCAATAATGCGGTAGCACTGAAAGAATACATTGACGAAAGGCAGAGTAGCTAGCACCATGAAGAGTTGCATGAATTGCTCCATCATCTGGAAGACAAATATTTGAAGTAATCGTAAGGTGCAGGCATGGCGCATAAAAAAGTCAGAAAGATACGCATGACCTCTTAGGGCAGAGCGTAAAGTCGGTTGACCTGGTTGGCTACCAGGAAGGCTCTGTAGTCAGCAGGACAATAATTGATAAGAGCACTGGAACCTTAACGTTATTTGCTTTTGATGAAGGAGAAGGACTGAGTGAACATACAGTGCCGTTTGATGCTTTAGTTTATCTTCTTGAAGGCGAAGCTGAGGTTACTATATCCGGAAAGTCTACTAACTTAAGAGAAGGGGAAATGGTTATAATGCCAGCCAATCAGCCTCACGCGTTGAGAGCAATAGAAAGGTTTAAGATGATGCTGGTAATGATAAAGTCATGATTTTGGTAAGCTGGTGGAGATAGAGGAAATCCCAGGTCTAAAGGAGTTAAAATGAATCTGAAGGCATTGCGCAAGTTAAGTTATGTGGAGCTAGTAAGGACGAATTTGAAGAGTTCGGGAGAAAAATTGCCGAGAAAATAAAAGAATCTAAAAAGTAAAGAGGTGGAGATATGTTATCACAAATACTCATAATCAAGGAGGCGAAATCATGAGCGAGTTGCTAGGGAACAAAAAGAGGATGTTAAAGGAGTTGATTAAGGCACTCCGTGCTGGAGCGCGCCTGGAAGACGTGAAGGAAAAGTTCAGGCAACTCTCCGAGGATTTAACCCCCTTGGACATCTCCACAGTGGAGCAGGAGCTTATTGAGGAAGGCATGCCGGCGGAAGAGGTGCGCAAATTTTGCGATGTTCACCTCGCTGTCTTCAAAGAGTCGCTCGAGAAACCAAAAAGTGAAGTCCCACCCGGTCATCCGATATATATCCTCTTGAAAGAACATGAGTTTGTCAAGGGAGTTGTTGAGGAGATCTCCCAGCTTCTTCCCAGATTTGAGCAGGCTAAAGATTCTGAAGAGATTGAAAACGAATTGCTAAAAATCGGGGAGCTTCTGGGACATCTCAAAGAATATGAGAAGCACAAGGTCAGAGAGGAGAACTCCCTATTTCCTTACCTGGAAAAGCACGGGGTAACCCAGCCACCGGCCATTATGTGGACTGAGCACGATGAGCAGAGGGAGCAGATCAGAGAGGCAGGCAAAGTTGTGGAAAATAAAGGAACACTTGGATTTGAGGAGTTCAAAGGAAAACTCTTTTCCCATCTGAAAAATCTAACTGACCTCATCCCAAGCCACTTTTACAAGGAAGAGAATATACTCTTCCCCACAGCATTGAGGCTAATCGGTGATGGAGAATGGCGGGAGATAAAAGCATCAATGGATGAGCTGGGATATTGCTACTTTACACCAGGGGAGGCTATAGGCGAAAAAGTAGAAGTGGCAAAAGAAGTTAAGGAACAGGAAGGAGAGATAGCCTTTGAAACAGGCTCTATGACAAGAGAAGAGTTAGAGGCAATGCTGAATGCCTTGCCTATAGATATAACCTTTGTTGACAAGGGAGACACAGTCCGGTACTTCAGCCAGCCGAAAGAGAGGCTATTTCCAAGAGCGAAGGCGGTTATTGGTCGGAAGGTTCAGCAGTGCCATCCCGAGAAAAGTATACATCTGATAAACCAGATTCTAGATGACTTCAAAAATGGCAGGAGAGATTCCGCAGAGTTTTGGGTTGATGCCAAGGGCAGGAAGATCCACATCCGGTACTTCGCCGTGCGGGACAGCATGGGGAAGTATCTGGGATGTGTCGGGGTCGACCAGGATGTAACTGATATTCAGAAGTTGAAAGGCGAGAAGAGACTTCTGGAGCCTTCATAGAGTAGACTTAACCCTCGCTTGAGCCTACTAGGTTATGCTACTAGCAAGCGTCGTCCCTGTAGAGTTGGGCAAATTCGTAACCTCCTTTCTTAGGTTAGAAATCAGTATCCAGATACATAAGTTCACTCCTCAAAGACGAGTGCGCTGGGTTGGCAACCCGTGATTGCATGATAGTTTCGATTGTCACCTAAAGCCACAAAATAGCGATTCGTGACTTTGATAAAAAGGTTAGTTGATTCTCTAATCAGATGAAAGAGGTGTCATGCGGGGCATGCTAAGCCGCATAGTTTTCAACAAGCGCCTCGCCTGTTACTAGCCCTCTCGAAGGGTGGTCATTCCCGGCCGGCGAGACAACACGTAAGCACTAAGTACAGCAATAGCCGTAGACACAGCGGCGGCAATAACCAGTAAGGTCAAATACAGCCACGGCACCGACAAGGATTCTGGCGGCGGGTCGAATACTCCGGTAAGCATCTTGACAAGCATCCAGGCTACCCCGAAGCCCATCGCAATGCCGATGGCACCACCTCCAGCCAGCATCATCAGCCCCTCGCTCCATAGGAACGAACCAAGCTGTCTGCCACTAGCTCCCAGAGCGACCAAGATCCCGAAATTACGGCGTCGCTCAGCTATACCTAGTGCCATCATCAAGCCGGTTGCCACAGCTACCAGCAGTACCGCGAAGCCCAACTCCAGTTGGGAGAGACCATGCATGTCGACGGCTGTTAAACTGGAACTGATAACGCGTTGCGTCGAGGCAATGTCGGTCACCCTGGCTCCGGGTAAAGAGTTGACGACAGCACGAGCTCCATCTGCTACCTCAGAAGGGTTGCCGTTGACATGGAGCAGCACTATCTCCGCATCATTCGCCCCGGTTTGCTGAGCGATGTAGCTGGCATTAGCCACCAGGAATGAGTCTTTCGGCGCGGTAGGGAACTCACGGACCACAGCGACGAAATGAAACGGCACTACTCGATATTGGTGAGTGCGGACATCCTGCAACCGCAGGTTCACTTGGTCACCCGGTTGGAGTTGATAGTCCTGCCTGGTTTCATTAGAGACCAGCAGACCATCGGGGCGTTGAGCTAGTGCCGCCAACGTAGCACGGGCATTGCCCCCGGCGAAGTAGGCATTGGCCATGGTGGTAGCTTCACCAATATGCATCGGGTCAATGCCATATAGGTCCTGAAGGTCACTCCCGACATAAGCAAAGCGATGCTGCATCGGCTGGGCAGCCGCTACGCCAGGCAGCGCCTTCAACTCGGCGAACTTGCTGCCAGGTGGTGAGGTGGTGAGGCCGGTAACGGTCACATCGGCGCCGTTGGTGAGCGCGGCATCGACGCGGTTTTGTGACTGGAAGGTCGAGTTGAAAACTGCTGTGGAGGTGGCAAATGAGCATGCCAGCAGGACCAGTACCACGCCGTGGGATATGAGGGTCCGCTGGCGGGCTAAGGATGCGGCGACCACCCCGGAAAGCCCATGGGCAATAGGTCGCAAGACGTTTGACACTATCCACCGCCTGCGGCTGAGGACCACCTGCCAAACCCGCACAGTCAGCAGAGCCACACCGATCCACAGCAAGAGCGGTGCAATGAACGTCTCGTATGACACAGATGTCTGCGCTACCCCTTCGGGCGCCAGCACCACCTGATATCCGGTGCTCGCTGTCTGCCAGAAGACGGCAATACAGATAATCAGCAAGATGACATCAAGATAGAGTTGTTGCCACAGCGGTTTTTTGGCACGGCCAACCGCAGCACGTGCTGTCACCACAGTAGAGTGCCGCGCTTGCCTCCAGGCTGGATAGAGCACCGCTAGCGCCGCCAGCGTGAGGCCGGCGATTGCCGCACCTACCGTCCAGGGGAACGCATCTATGCTAAAGAGGGAACCCACCGCATTCAACCTGCTGGCCCCCACTGCTAGTGCCATACCCAGTGCCACCCCACACAGACCGACGAACAAGGCTTCTATAGAGGCCAGACGAAGCGTCAGCGCCGTGGTTGCTCCCCGGATGTGTAGTAAAGCCTGCTCCCGGCGGCGACGCGTTGCGCCAGAGCTGGCAATGGCCAGCGTGAGCACCGCAGCCAGGATAATACCGGGCAGCCCCAGGAATAAGAAGAGCACACGGCTGTAGAGCGCATCAGACCGTACACCATCCAGACGGGCGGCGAGGTTGTTGCCCACAAGGCCGCTGCCGGCCAGCTTGGCTTCTAGGTTTCTTGCCATTTGTTGTGATGATACGTAGGCCCTTACCGGGTCAGAGGCTAGCGTATGTGCCAGGTGAACATGAAGTTGAATGCGCACGGAATCCGGATGCGCCGCTGCCTGAGGGTCAAAAAGCTGGTGCCACTGGTCGCTGGGAAGCACGATGACGTTATCAGGCGGTGCCTGAGGCGCGGCGTTGGCCGGAACGCCTACGGCCTGAAAAAGGGAGTCGGCATTGGGAAGGTCAACAACACCATCTACCTGCACCGTTACCGGGGGCAGACCGAGGCGCTCTATGGTGACAGAATCTCCGGCGGTCACGTGGAGGTTGGCCGCTGTCTGCTGCGCTACCAGCACCCCAGAGGTGGCTCCAATAAGCTGGCGAAACTCGGCGGGGAATACCTGTCGATATTCAGGGCTTACTCCCAGGACTTTCCCTGAGCCTGTCGTCTGCACTGTACCACCAGTGGTGGCCGTGAAGCCGGTGACGTCAGCGTAGCCTACTGTCTCCAGCGCTGTCACCGGCACGGTCTGGCGGACTAAGGCCGCGCTATTCTCAGGGTTAGTCCCCGGCGCCAGCAAGACCTGCCAGTCTACCGGGACGTCGGCGATAGCTCTCTGAGTCATTGAGGCGGCGCTGTTGGTAATGAAGGCCCCAAGGGAGGCTAGCAGCGCCATCGTAATGGCAACGCCCACCACTGCTCCCAGGAGCCGGGCGGAACGTCTTACCACAAGGCCTTTCAGCCACATTAGTTCTAGCATGTGTTAGTTATCTCCAGAGAACCATGGTGCATGTGCCACACTGTGCGCAATCGCTCCGCTATAGCTAGGTCATGCGTAGCTACCACCAATGCCGTGTCAGTACCTTCGAGGGCAGCAAACAACACATCGAACAATCGTTGGGCCGTAGGATGGTCGAGTTGGCCGGTAGGCTCGTCGGCGAGGATGAGTTTCGGTTGATAGGCCAGAGCCCTGGCCATGGCCACCCGCTGCGCCTGTCCGCCGGAGAGTTCCTCTGGCAGACTCTCGGCAATGCCACTTAGCTCCACGCGCTCGAGTGCCGTCATGGCTGCCTGGCGGGCTGTCTTGGCATCAACGTGGTCGAGGAGCAAGGGAAGCTCAACGTTTTCAGCCGCGGTGAGTGAAGCCAGGAGGCTGGGCACCTGAAATACAAAGGCAACCTTGGCCGGGCGTAGCCCTTCCCTAAGCCCCAGGGCTGGCCAGGTGACGCTGCCGGAGGTGGGCATTTCAAGTCCCGCCAGCAGATACAGAAGCGTGGATTTCCCACTGCCAGACGGACCGGTAACAGCAATGCGGTCACCAGGCATGACGGAGCATGTCGCTGAGGAGAGTGCCACCACTGGAATATAACCAGGATAGGTGCGTCCCGCCTCAAGTGCCTCCACCAGGGCTCGACCCGGCTGAGCCTTATCTACGCTATCCTGATGACCGAACAACGCCTCAGCCATCAATGACCCTCCCGTCGAGGAGATTTACAATGCGATCGGCGCGCTTCGCCAGGGCGCGGCTGTGGGTCGCCACCAGGGTAGCATCACCGTTAGTGCGACGAGACTCGAACAGCCGCAGGATATGGGCTTCCGTCTCCGCGTCGACCTCTCCGGTGGGTTCATCGGCCAGCAGCACTTTGGGTGCTGCCGCCAGCGCCACCGCCAGCCCGGCACGTGCTGCTTCACCACCAGAGAGTTGGGAAGGATATGCCCGGCGTCTCTCCTGCAACCCAACCAGGCTAATCAGTTGATTTAACCGTTGCTCGTCCCGCCGGCGGGCCAGGCACATTTGCAGGCGCATATTTTCCTCTATCGGGAGATGGTCAATGAGGTTGTCTGACTGGAGCAGGATGCCGATTTCAGTACCGCGTCGCGCGGCGCGTTCCGCTTCCGGGCGGCGGGTCAGCCGGGTGCCGTTAAGCATTACATATCCCCCATCCGGCTCGTCGAGACCAGCCAGACAGGCCAGCAAAGTAGTCTTGCCACACCCTGAAGGCCCCATCACGGCCACAAGCTCACCTTCTTCGACGTAGAGGCTCACCCCGCGTAGCGCCAGTGTTTCCTCTTCCTCGGCATGATAGAATCGGTAGAGGTCAACTGCTTCGAGAACTCGCATTTACGACCACCTGAAACTCTGCGAGATCCGCTGCCACTGGTCGACGTTATCCGCCCCGAGAGGTGCCCAGAGGGTAAGGGTGGCCAGCTTGCCACCTTGAAAATAGAGATACATATTGTTTTCGAGACGTATCTGCTTGCCGGTGACGGGATCAGGGTCAGAGTTTGAGCTGTATGCCACCAGCACCGCAGCCCCGGCGGGCAGTTGCACATCCTGGACATTGTCGACCTGCACCGCTCTGCCAGATTTTAGCAACGCCGCTACCTCATTGGTGCGGGCACTGGCCGCCGTCGGGGCAGCCGAGGCCTGGGTGATAGAGAGCTTGATGCCGTCCAGCTTATCAATAAAGCTCACCTCTGCCCCTTGTGTGCTGCGGGCCCATCCCTCCGGTACCTCGAGCTGGTACTGACCAGCCGTAGAGCGGTAGGTGATGAACACCTGGCTGTCAGGGATATCGCCCGGAGGATTCTTCTCGGGGGCTACCGGTGTCTCACCTGGTACTCCAGGCACCGGTGAAGTGGGGGTCGGCGTGCTCTTAGCGCACCCGCCGAAAGAGCCTACCAGCAAAAGTACACTTATAGCTAGAACCATAAATGTGCTTACAGTCTTCATAGTCTTCATCGTTCCAACCCTTCTATATCTTGATTATGTTAAGATGTGCTTTGCTTTCACAATTTTAGTTTTCATGCCCTTTTACCTCGAAGTTCACCAATTATATTCTGTGGCGGTAGGGGCGAGGATTACTGGTCCCCACCCCTACCGTTGCCAGATGACGGCTGGTTCTAGTCTTCGACAGCCTCCTGCCCCGACGCATTCTCAGCAGCACCAACCTGACCGGCATCGTTGCCAGCCGGTTCTGTGTGGAGAACTGTTCCAGTACCGGCGTCCACCTTGACGTCCATTCCGTTGCTCAGCTCTACGCTGTACACCAGCATGCCGTTCTCGTTATCAATCTCTGTCTTGACGACAGTGGTTCCGGGGTTAGCCGCGAGGGCAGCCTGTTCAGCCTGAGCGCTGGTGATGGTAGCCTTAGTCTGCAGGGCAGCCGCTTCATCAGCCTCACTCATGCCCTGGTATTGCGTCTCATCCACGGTGATAGAACCCGTGTACTGTGGCTGCTGCTCGTCGACCTGGCTTTGGTTTCCTACCTGCTCCTCAACATTGTCCAGGTCCGGGCTATTTATGTTATCTTCAGCAGAACTATTGTTTGGGCTCTGTACAACAGCCTGTGTCGGAGTGGTATTGGGTTGGGTCTGGGCAAAAACGGGACCCAGAGCAAGGCTCCCCAGGAAGAACATCCCTGTGAGTGCCGTAGCTATACCTGTTCCGGCCAGCACTTTCTTCAGCATTCGCTTTCACCTCCTTTCTTCTAGTTTCGACAGGGGATTTATCCTTTGTCGTTGATTCCAGTCTAGCAGGCTAACATGAACCTGCTATTAACGAGACATGAACCTAAGATTAAAAATGATATTTTTTTAACTGGTGTCATCGTTCACCATTTATTCATCAAATATTCATCTTTGTCTGCTATAATTTTTTTGTATTGGGCTCACCGGGAGGTATTTATGAGGATTCTCGTCGTCGAAGATGAAAGGCGACTCTGCGGCATTATCAAGCGGGGGCTCCTGGAGGAAGGCTATGCGGTTGATACAGCCTACGACGGCGAGGACGGAGAATATTTGGCGGAGAGCACCCCATATGATCTCGTTGTCCTCGATATCATGCTACCTAAGAAGAACGGGGTTGAGATTTGTCGCGACTTGCGGCTGAAGGGGGTGAACACGGAAATCCTCATGCTGACTGCCAAAGATACGGTGGAAGACAGGGTCAGGGGGCTAGATGCCGGAGCCGACGATTACTTGGTCAAGCCCTTTGCTTTCAACGAGCTACTGGCCAGGGTTAGGGCTCTGCTGCGGCGGACAGGGTCGTCCAAATCACCAAAGCTTCAGGTAGGAGACCTGCTCATGGACACGCTGACCAGAGAGGTATGGCGCGGGCAGAGAGTTATCGAACTGACCAGTAAAGAGTACACGATACTGGAGCATTTCATGCGTCACCCTAACATTGTCATTACCCGGACAGCGCTGGAAGAACACGCCTGGGATTATGAACTTGATAACATTTCCAACATTATAGATGTATATATTCGAAGAATCCGCAGCAAAATTGACGAGAGAGGCCAGGACAGCCTGATTCAAACCGTAAGGGGAGCCGGCTACCGAATGAAGGCAACATGAGATTTATTAAGAGCATAAGATTTCGTCTTACCATTTGGTACCTGGCTGTCCTGGTAGCGCTATTGTTCCTCTTTGGCGTCATGTCATATTTTATGCTATCGCAGAGCCTGTATCAGAACCTCGACGACTCATTGAAGACTCAAGCCGTGGCGCTGGAGAATTCGCTTGACGTCTGGAATGGGCACATCGACCTGGGGATTACGCTGCAGCCAGATGAACTGGTGTTAGTGTATGTGAGCGATGGAAGCCTGCTGCAAGGGTTTGGCTGGGGGGTAGGAGTCCCGCATATTGATACGCTGGTAGCAGAAGCCCTTGGAGGTCATGCATCGTTCCTTACCGCCCGAACCGGAAATGGGCAAGAAGTACGGCTCTATGCGGCGTCGTTTTCAGGCACATCGGGAATTGGTGCGATTGTCGTGGGCCGTTCGACAGAAGGAGTAACAGATGTCCTGGGAAACTTCGAGACTATCCTCATAATTGCCGCTCTGGCCACGCTGGCGCTGGCTGGGGGTGGGGGTTTCTTCATGGCCCGTCGAGTGCTGAAGCCGGTGGAGCGTATCCGGCAGACAGCACAAGAAATAGAAGAGAGCGACTTAAGCCGGAGGATAAAGGTAGCCGGCAAGGATGAACTCGGACGATTGGCATCGACCCTGAACCAGATGATCGGACGTCTGGAAGCGGCATTCAGCCGCCAGCGCCAGTTCACCGCTGATGCTTCTCATGAGCTGCGTACACCACTGGCTATTGTGCAGGCCGAGTCCACGCTGGCGCTGCGAAAGAAAAGGACACAGGACGATTATCGCAGATCTCTTGAGTTGATTTCCCAGGAGGCAGGGCATATGTCGGCCATCGTCGGCAAGTTATTGTACCTGGCTCGCATTGATGCCGGTAAGGACCAGATGAACTTCGAGAGAATCAATCTTAAGGAACTTCTCACCGACCTGTCTTCGGATATAGAAGTGCTTGCCCGGGAAAAGGGTATAGAATTTAAGCTGGCTCCACTGGAAGACCTTACGGTAGAAGGTGACAGGGTAAAGCTGGAGCAACTGTTTCTTAATCTTCTTGAAAATGCCATCAGGTACACTCCCAGTGGCGGCAGCATATCAGCCTCGATAGTCAGGGAAGACAAGACAGCCGTGATAACTGTTAAAGATACCGGCATCGGTATCTCAAAAGAGCACATATCGCATCTCTTCGAGCGTTTCTACCGTGTAGATAAGGCTCGGTCACGTGCCGAGGGCGGCGCCGGACTCGGTCTGTCAATCTGTAAATATATCGCTGAGGTTCACAAGGGTAAAATCGAGGTTGAAAGTCAGCTTGGCAAAGGGAGCACCTTTTCCGTATCACTGCCGCTTGTGGAGAACAGCAACAGTGACCACCACGAACGAAAGTAAAAACAAGTATTCAGGATGGCAAACGCAACAGAGTTAGGGATATAATGAACTAAAGGATGCACAACAAATATGATAAGTATAGTCATCCCAGCGTTCAATGAAGAGAAACTCCTGCCCGATTGCCTTGAGTCGCTAAAGAATCAGGACTACGAAGGCGACTATGAAATTATAGTGGTTGACAACGGGTCTACTGATAGCAGTGCCCAGATTGCCCACAATTTTGGAGTAAGGGTTATCTCCTGTCTCCAGCGTGGCGTAGTTTATGCTAGACAAGTTGGTGCTGATGCTGCGCGCGGTGATATAATCGCCCAAGCCGACGCCGATACCATTTATCCCAGACATTGGCTAAGAAGGATAGCAGACCAATTAGCTGCGCATAAAGAAGCTGTTGCCATAGCCGGTAGGTATATCTATAGGGATCCCCCGTCCTGGGCAAAAGTTGAATATATTCTGAGACATTACATAAACAAGATAACCAGTGCCATTTTTGGTAGACCATTACTTCTCTCCGGAGCTACTTTTGCCTTTCGCCGAAGGGCTTTCTTGTCCGTGAATGGTTACAGAGGGCTATCCTATTCTCCGGATCAAATGGGTATCTCTGGTCGGTTAAGTAGGCTGGGGAAGGTTCTGTATGACAAAAATCTGCATGTATCAACCTCATCGCGGAGCGTACAGAAGCCCTTCTTCCTTATCATAAGGGATGTTTTGGTTCATCTTAGCCATTGGGGTGTGTATTTCTGCAAGTGCCGAACGAGCATCCTGCGAGAATTCACTACCAAAACACGAGCAAGGCGAATTGCCACCAGGCTACTCCCGGTGCTAATGCTCATTATCTTTCTTGTTGCATACGGATACTTTGTACCGACATCGCCTGTTTTTGGGAAGGTCTACTATAAGGGGACTCCCACAGACAATGTTGTGGCTCTAACATTTGACGATGGGCCGAATGAGCCATATACTTCACAAATTCTTGATATTCTCGCCAGTTATAATATCAAGGCTACTTTCTTCGTCATCGGGGAAAACGTGCAGCTTTACCCGGAAACCGCCAGACGTATAGTAACTGATGGATATGTGATAGGCAACCACTCTTACAGTCATGATGCCAATCATGCCCTTACCGAATATGGCGCCAGAGACCTGAAAAAGGCGGAGGAGGTTATTTATGATGTTACCGGCGTCCGCCCGCATCTCTACTCTCCGCCGCACGGCAAAAAAAGCCCCTGGGAACTCGAGGCCGTAAAAGACGAGGGGATGATTGAGGTAACCTGGAGTGTTTCGGCAAATGATCAGCATGTTCTAGCTTATTTTGGTAAGCCATCACCGGAAACATTTGCCAGAGAGATTGTCAGTAAAACTGAGCCCGGGGGAATAATACTCCTGCACGATGGCTACGGGACTTCACATGATACTGCCAAAGCGGATAAAAGCCTCACCGTTGAGGCGTTACCGCTTATTATTGAGCAACTGCAGGCCAAAGGATATAGATTTGTGACGGTTCCCCAGCTTCTTAATGTACCGGCATACAATGAGGCACTACCATGAGTTTGGGAAATACTGTGGCGCAAATTCTGGCACTTACCACTACCCTTGACCCAAGAATGGCAGCATTCCTGTTTGTCATATGTGCTATCGGAGAATTTGGCATATCTATTCCATACGTATTGGAGAGCATATGGCTACTCGTGGGCTACCAACTTGGCGCCGGTGCGCTATCACCTCTTCACCTAGCAATCCTGTGGCTAGCGGCTCAGTGTGGGAGGCAGGTGGGAGCCGTGGGATTATATCATGTAGGTAGGCTCGGCAGCATACCCTTGGTCAGATTTTATAATAAACAGCGTGTATCACGATTTACCTCCAAATTGGCTAATTCCAAGGTTCTCAACCGTATTAACCTTTCATCTCCGTTCTCGGTGGCCTTTGGCAGATTGTTTGGGATGAGAATCCCATTGACCTTAACCCTAGGCGTAAAGAAGAGGCTGGGAATGCTTTCAATGGGAGTCTTGCTTTCCAGTATTGTCTGGGACGCCGTATATATCTCTGTGGGCCTAACTGTTGGAACAACGGCGGTGGTAAAGCCGGTTTATATGTTTTTCTATTCGGTGGCTGGATTGACTCTCGTCTATCTAATCGCTTTCCTTGTCCGGCGTTTGATAAGACGTCGACAGCCAGCAACTAGCTCCGCATCACACTCGCCCACACTGGCAACCGAGGATAAAAATATCTAAGAAAAATAGGGGAAAGGTGGCAACACCGATGAAAGTAGTTCTGCTATGCGGCGGAGTCGGCAAGAGAATGGCACCGTTTACGAAGGACAAGGCGCTACTGGAGTTTTGTGGTAAACCGCTTATCCTTCACCAGCTTGAAACTGCGAGGAAAGCAGGGCTAAATCAATTTGTGATTGTTGATAATACGGCCAACTCTGCCGACCTAAAAGTAGCCGTAGCCAGACTTAAAGGTGTTAGCATCGATTTCGTTTCCCAGCCAAAACCATCGGGCATGGCGGATGCCCTTTTGCATGCCTCAGCCCTACTCGGTAACGAGCCTTTCGTTCTAGTAAACTCAAACGATATCTTTGAAAGTTCGGCTTATGTTGAACTCCTTAATCAATATCAGAAAAATAGCGGCTATTTTAGCTACCTTACTAGCTACCAGGTACCGGACTACTTTCCCGGCGGCTATCTAGCGGTTGATGAAAATGGGGAAGTGCAACATATCGTAGAAAAGCCAGCTAAGGGGGAGGAGCCTTCAGATCTGGTAAACATTGTTATCCACCTTCACACACAACCCCATAAGCTACTAAATTACCTAGCCGGAACCAGCCCTGCCACAGATGACGCCTATGAAAAGGCACTTGACCGCATGATTGCCGATGGGCACAGAATGAGAGCCATCATTTACCGTGGCGCATGGCAAGCGATCAAGTATCCCTGGCACATTCTGGGGGCTATGGATTATTTCTTAAATCGGTTGACCGGGCAGATTTCACCCTCAGCTCAAATCTCGGAGAAAGCGATAATTGAGGGTGACGTAATCATCGAGGATAATGCAAAGTTACTTGAGGGAAGCGTGATTCGTGGCCCTAGTTACATCGGGCAAAATTCAATTGTTGGCAACGGTGCTCTGGTCAGAAATTCGGCTATCGGCAATAACTGTGTCATTGGCTATGGCACTGAGATAAAGCATTCATATATTGGCGATAGGTGCTGGTTCCACTCTAACTACATTGGCGACTCAGTAATTGAGGATGATTGCTCCTTTGGCGCTGGTGCTGTGGCCGCCAATCTTCGTCTTGACGAGGCCAACATTGTAGTTAAGGTCGCTGATGACACTGTAGATACTGGACGTGACAAGTTAGGTGCCCTGGTTGGCAGAAACTGTCGCATTGGAGTAAATGCCAGTCTTATGCCTGGGATTCGGGTTGGCGCTTATTCCTTTGTCGGTGCCCAGGTGTGCCTCTCCCGTGACCTCGAAACCGGGAAGATGGCTTTAACCGATTCTCAATATAAAGTGGTTCCTAATGAGACGAGATTGACTGAAGACAAGAGGCAGGAATTACTTAAGAGGCTAGCTGACTAAAATGTGTGGCATTGTTGGTTTTTGCAGTGGGGAGCGAGCCGCCCCTGATGTCATTAAGGCATTAAAATGTGTTGAATACCGCGGCTATGACTCAGCGGGTATCGCTGTACTTACTGACGGGCATTTGTTAGTCAAGAAAGACATTGGCAAGCTTGAGGAAATTGAGACAACACATAACCTAAGTTCACTGCCGGGCAATATAGCCATTGGTCACACCCGCTGGGCAACTCACGGTGGTGTTACTCTGGCTAATACTCACCCTCACTGCGACTGTAATCAAACCATAGCTGTTGTCCACAATGGTATTATCGAAAATTATCAGGAACTCAAACGTCAACTGGTCAGCCGAGGACATCAGTTTACCTCAGAAACTGATACCGAGGTAATCCCCCATCTTATTGAAGATAAAATGAAAGAGGGATGTTCCCTTGAAACCGCCGTTCTCGCCATAACTTTGAGACTTGAAGGCTCTTTTGCCTTCCTCGCTATATCATCTCACGACCTAGATAAAATTGTCGCTGCTAGAAGGGCCTGCCCTTTGGTTGTAGGTCTCAGCAGTCACGGCATTTTTGCTGCCAGTGATGCCTTGGCTTTCCCCGACGATGTTAGCCAATTAGTATCCCTTGGCGATAACGAGGTGGCAGTGTTGAGACAAGACCGAGCTGAATTTTTTGATTTTACCGGCAATAGGTTACAGAAGGGGGTTAAACCTTTTACTTCAAAATGGGGTAAGGTCGATAAGCAAGGTTGCCAGTTTTTTATGCTCAAAGAGATAATGGAGCAGCCTCAGGTACTGGAAGAAACCGTAGCCCAAGATAAAGAGCTATTCACCGAAATTGCTCTGGATATTCTAAGGGCAGGGCAGGTGATTATTACTGCCTGCGGCACCTCAAGGTATGCCGCCTTAGTTGGTAGGTATCTGTTTTCTAAAGTGGGTAGAAAGTTTTGCGATGTGGTTATGGCCTCTGAGTTTCACTATTTCGCCGACTCTGTAGATAAAAACACGCTGGTCTTGGCGGTATCTCAAAGCGGTGAGACGGCTGATGTTATCGAAGGGGTCAAAAGAGCTAAGGCTGCTGGTGCTTGTGTAGTTTCCATCATCAATAGACCCATGTGCCAGCTCTCTGATATGAGTGACCGAGTAGTTTACCTTAATTGTGGCCCCGAACTCTGTGTTGCTGCCACGAAGTCGTTTCTCAGCCAGTTAGTCGTCTTCTATCTCTTATCCTTTTCCATGGTCAACTCCTTTGACCGAGCGGTCAATGACCTTAAAGGTATCGGTAATGAAGTGGCTAAAGCTATTGACTGGAATAATGACCGTCTTAAAGAGCTCAGCAACCACCTGAAAGATAAGAGAGACTTTTATTACGTGGCCAGAGGAATCAACTTTGCTATTGCCTCGGAGGCGGCTTTGAAGCTAAAAGAGGTGTCTTATATCCATGCCGAGGGCATGCCGGCTGGTGAACTAAAGCACGGTACCTTAGCCCTTATTGAACCAGGAATACCGGTGGCTGTAATCTGTCCGGGTGACTACACTTATCATGAGACCTTAAGCAATGCTATAGAAGCCAAGTCCCGGGGTGGCTACCTTATTGCTGTCTCTGATATAGAAAACGAGATTTACGATTTCTGGCTCAAGATTCCCAGGGTTAATGAACTTTTATACCCGGTAGTTACCGTAGTGCCCCTCCAGCTTTTAGCTTATCACTTGGCAGTCAGTCGGGGGTATGACCCAGATAAACCCCGAAATTTGGCAAAATCGGTGACGGTAAAATAAACATAAGTCGGTCTCTATACTGTAGGGATGTCTTCATCTCTGAAGGAGGTTGAAGGATGGAGTCGGTTGGAAGAATCAAAAATGCGCTGGATATAAAAGGGGAGGCAGTGGGAGTAAAATACACTGATGAGTCCCCCGCATACCATTACCGCCCTAAGAATTGTAAAAGGCGGATTAGTCCCAACCCTCCATACATCAGTATGATGTACTTGGGGTACTTACCTAACCAAAGGGCTGGCAGAAATTTGCGCACTGACATTCTGGCCGCGCCAGCGATGAATCCCCCTACTTCAATAGGTAATAATGGCTGGAATGACAAGAAAGCGATAGTCCAGACTCCGTACTTCTGTATCCATCTTTGCATCAGCTTATAGCCGCTCAATTCGTCAGGAATAGCAATTTTTTTTACCCAGGACTCCGGCATAGTAGCCACTCATTTCCCCTATACTTGCTCCCAAACTGCCTACCAAGGCTATAAGTAACGGATTCCATTTTGCGGCGGCAGCTATCATTACAGAGATGGCGTGTAAATCGTCAGGGAAAAGTCCCCAAAGAAGATGACATAACAAGTGAATTTGAGTGTGAGCCGCGGAGGACTCGAACCTCCAACCGGCTGATTAAGAGATTGAAGATGCTCTTGGCGGCTCTTTTCGACTGGTGAGATTGAATATCATCTTATCGGCAATCAGCTTTGTCTGCAGACCTTATAGTAATATCCACTGCCCCTCCCTGCCATATGGTGTGTTGGCAAAATGTTGGCAAACATCCGTCAGTTTGTGACGGTTATCGCTTCCTGATCCTCTGATTTGCGGTTCAGAATACGCTTCAGAAGTCCGCGAAAAGGTTCATGCTACGATCTGGCGAGGTCGAAGCGGTCAAGGTTCATCACCTTGTTCCAGGCCGCTACAAAGTCGTGTACAAACTTCACCTGCGCGTCCGAACTTGCGTAGACTTCCGCCAGGGCCCGGAGCTGGGAGTTCGAACCGAAGATGAGGTCGACACGGGTGCCGGTCCACTTGAGTTCGCCCGTTGCGCGATCACGACCCTCGAACACGTCTTTGTCTTCCGAGGTTGCATTCCAGGTCGTGCTCATGTCGAGCAGATTCACGAAGAAGTCATTCGTCAGCGTCCCGGGCCGCTTGGTGAAGACGCCGTGCTGGGACTTTCCGAAGTTAGCATTCAAGACGCGCATGCCGCCAACGAGCACCGTCATTTCGGGCGCCGTCAATGTCAACAATTGTGCCTTGTCGACCAGCAACTCTTCGGCCGATACGGCATAGCGGGTCTTCTGGTAGTTGCGGAAGCCGTCCGCGACTGGTTCGAGCACGGCGAAGGATGCCGCATCGGTTTGCTCCGGCAAGGCGTCCATGCGTCCCGGCGTGAAGGGAACCGTCACCTCGTAACCAGCATTCTTCGCCGCCTGCTCGACGCCCGCGCAACCGGCCAGAACGATCAGGTCAGCCAGTGATACCTTCTTGCCGCCGGACTGCGCGCTGTTGAACGCGCTCTGGATGTCCTCCAAGGTCTTGAGCACCTTTGCCAGCTGGACAGGCTGGTTGACTTCCCAATCCTTCTGCGGCGCCAGACGAATGCGGGCACCGTTGGCACCGCCGCGTTTGTCGGAGCCACGGAAGGTGGACGCCGACGCCCAGGCGGTCGAAACCAGTTCCGACACGGACAGGCCAGAAGACAGGACCTTGCTCTTGAGGGAGGCGATGTCCCGTGCATCAATCAGTTTGTGATTGACGGCAGGGATCGGGTCTTGCCAGATGAGCTCTTCGGCCGGAACCTCCGGGCCGAGATAGCGTGTACGCGGGCCCATATCGCGGTGGGTCAGCTTGAACCACGCCCGGGCGAAGGCATCTGCTAGCTGATCCGGATTCTCGTAGAAGCGCCTTGAAATCTTCTCGTAAACCGGGTCGAACCGCAGGGCGAGGTCGGTGGTCAGCATGCTTGGCGTGCGACGCTTGGACGGGTTGTGGGGATCCGGCACGGTACCGGCGCCTGCGCCACCCTTGGGCTTCCATTGGTACGCACCGGCCGGGCTCTTGGTCAGTTCCCATTCGTAGCCGAACAGGTTCCGGAAGAAGTTGTTGCTCCACTTAGTGGGCGTCTGGGTCCAGATGACTTCTGGGCCGCCGCTAATCGTGTCATTGCCTTTGCCCGTGCCAAACTTGCTCTTCCAGCCCAGGCCCTGTTCCTCGATGGGGGCGGCTTCAGGCTCGGGGCCCAGTAGTGACGGATCGCCGGCGCCGTGGGTCTTGCCGAAGGCGTGGCCGCCCGCGATGAGGGCTACCGTTTCCTCGTCGTTCATCGCCATGCGACCGAAAACCTCGCGGATATCTTTGGCCGCCGCGATCGGGTCCGGGTTGCCGTTCGGGCCTTCCGGGTTGACGTAGATCAGGCCCATCTGCACGGCAGCGAGGGGATTTGCCAGTTCCCGGTCACCGGAGTAGCGCTTGTCGCCAAGCCACTCGCTCTCAGGGCCCCAGTAGACGCTCTCGTCCGGTTCCCAGGCGTCCTCGCGTCCGCCGCCGAAGCCGAAGGTCTTGAACCCCATCGACTCTAGAGCGACGTTGCCGGCAAGAATCATCAGGTCGGCCCAGGAAATCTTACAGCCGTATTTCTGCTTGATGGGCCAGAGCAGCCGGCGCGCCTTGTCGAGGTTAGCATTGTCGGGCCAGCTGTTGAGCGGTGGGAAACGCTGCTGGCCGCTACCAGCGCCGCCGCGGCCGTCGCCCATGCGGTAGGTGCCGGCGCTGTGCCATGCCATACGGATTAACAGAGGTCCGTAGTGGCCGAAGTCCGCCGGCCACCAGTCCTGCGACTTCGTCATCAGTTCACGGAGGTCCTTCTTCAAGGCCCAATAGTCGAGCTTCTTGAACTCCTTGGCGTAGTTGAAATCCTCGCCCATCGGATTGGACTTGGCGCAATGCTGGTGCAGGATATCGAGCTTCAACTGGTTCGGCCACCAGTCCCGGATCGACATGCCCCTGCCGGCAACAGTAGCTAGTTTCTTTTTGGTATCATCCTCTTTTGGCATCTTTTCCCTCCTTTTCTATTTTTTGTTGGCAGTCTTTACACAAACCCCGGAATTCCGTATAGTGATATGAAACCTTGAAGACAGTTCTTGCAGATACCCTTTGGTCGATTTCTGTGTTCACTGGCTCGTCTAGGTCAAAAACTCGTCCGCATTTATCACATCGGAAATGGTAGTGTCGAGATTGTTTTTCTTCATATCTGCTTATGGTACCATTAAGGTTCAATTCCGAGATAGCCCCGTCTTCAAGCAGTACTTTAAGGTTTCGGTAAACAGTCCCCTTACTAATATTGGGGATCTGTTGTCTTACCGCATCATATATCTGATCGGCTGTTGGGTGAGATCGAGTATTTTTCAGTATTTTTAAAATAGCTGCTCTTTGTTTCGTTGCTCTTCTGTTCATTATCAGTATTAAATCCTAATATTCATTATACAATAATTATTGGTGTTGTTGTCAACTGTTGGGAAAAGTCCCCAAAGAAGATGACATAACAAGTGAATTTGAGTGTGAGCCGCGGAGGACTCGAACCTCCAACCGGCTGATTAAGAGTTATTAATCCGAGCATTAAATACTTCCCATAGGAGGTGATTTCATGCTATACTCC
>CAYNGD010000004.1:0-105589 GCA_964396965.1 uncultured Dehalococcoidales bacterium | reverse complement strand
AACCAAAGGTCTTCCCCCTATTTATTAGCCTTTCAATTCAGGGATTTCACCTCCGTAAAGTGACCCAGACAATACAGAGCACAAAAGCACTATATGAATTAGGGGCTTGATAGCGTCAGATTATGTACTTTAGCTATAAATCTCCGAGGTTCAAATTTAACCGGTTAATAATATTTGATATAGTCTGATTTATTCGATACAGCCGTGTAAGGCTAAAAATGAAGAACTGTAACACTCGTAACCGATTGGTCGTGGGCTCAAATCCCTCCGCTGCCAGTTTTTTAGCCTCTTCGGTTAATTAAGCAATATGTCACCTAACTAATCTATTCTTTTCCGCAGCTTCTTCCATGTATCCGTAGTGAGGAAACTGTCCTCCATATTCTCAATCATGGTGACGAATTTGGCCATAGGCACCGAGAAACTGAGCACATCTTTGGGCAGGTGGGGTCGGGCCGAGGGGTCGAACATGCCTATAACGGCTCTAGGATGTGGCGAGTCCTTTTCCAGGTAGGGGTAGGACACGATAGAAGAACAGCCTGAGCCCATGGGCGTAAATACGCCTTCCGGTTCGGACTCATCAAAATTGGCTAGGGTGAACAGGCCGGACAGGACATCGGCCTGAGCGAAGAATATGACCACTTCGGGCCTATCTTCTTTTTCCAGGTTGTCCCATCTTTTAAATATAATAAGAGGCTCAGGTACCTTAAAACTAGGCCAGTTCTCCACAATCTCCCTGACCAGTTCCGGCGACTTCTTATAGCGTTCACCCTCCATCTTGCCGGGAATGCCACAGGACAGGAAATACTCGAAATCGGCCATAAGCCCTTCGGCGAAACCCAGGTATCTCCTGCCCCCAAAGCACCCCACCGAATCGGCATTAAAACTGAGAGAGCGCCCTTTTCTCACCCCAACCAGCGCCCCGATTACACACCTGGCTACTGAGCCGGGCTTCACCAGTTCCGCCCGATCTTCTTTATCGCTGTAGTAAAAAGTGATGGGAAGCTCGGCATTAACAAAATACTGCCTCCATAGTTTAATAAATCTGCCTTTGATTTGCATATCCATAGCACTCTCCTTGATTAGACCCCCGTCAAATATTAGTTCCATTAATATTATGGAGCCAATACTGTTTAGGTGCAAATGCCACTAGACAATCAACTAGAAGTTGTCGTGGCGCAATGACAGGAGTAAACTACGGATTAATGAGGACTATCGTACTTTTCTTACCTCGGCAATGAAAACTAGGGACTGATGTTAACTAGACAGTCTACAAAAACACTGCCAGCTGAGGCAGACCTGATAAGCATCGAAGAGATTTTGTCTCTGCCTTCAGACGAGCTCCTAAGCCGACTGGGTAGCTCAACAACAGGGCTTACCACCGAAGAGACGGAAGGGCGTTTGGAGACCTATGGTTCCAACGAGGTTGCCCGGAAGGGAAGGAGGTCAGTCTTCGTCGAATTTCTTTCCCACTTCAGGAGTCCGCTGGTCATAATACTGATAATCGCGGCCATTGTTTCGGGCGTTTTGGGGCAGCTGGTAGATGCCATAATTATACTCTCCATCGTTCTGGTGAGCGTGATTCTTGACTTTAGTCAGGAATACCGGGCAGAAAGAGCCGCCGAGGCACTGAAAAGAAGGATGGCTACCATGGCCACCACCTTTAGAAATGGCACCAAGCAGGATATCGAGATTGCGGGACTGGTTCCTGGTGATTTAATCGCCCTTTCTGCAGGAGACATCGTTCCGGCCGATGCCAGGGTAATCAGCGCCAGGGACTTCTTTGTCGACCAGTCAGCTCTAACCGGCGAATCTTTCCCGGCAGAAAAGGCTGCCCGACCGCTGGCAGAGGCTGATATCGCCGATACCAGTAAATGGAATAACTACCTGTTTATGGGCACATCGGTCACCAATGGCACGGCTACCGCGGTTATCGCCAAGACCGGGGCTTCTACTCAGTACGGAGAAATTATCAGGAAGAGCGCCGAGAAAAAACCTGAGACTGAGTTTGAAAGCGGGCTGAGGAGGTTTGGCTCTCTCATTATGCAGGTGACCTTTGCCCTCATCATATTCGTGTTTTTTATCAACGCCCTGTTTAGGCGCGGTGTCCTGGATTCCCTGCTGTTTGCTGTTGCTCTGGCAGTGGGGCTAACGCCGGAGCTTTTGCCCATGATTCTGTCCATAAACCTTGGCCGAGGTTCTGCTGCCATGTCAAAGAAGGGCGTTATCGTAAAGCGTCTAGCCGCCATCCAGAATTTTGGCAGCATGGATGTTCTATGCGCTGACAAGACCGGTACCCTGACCGAGAATAGAGTCACCGTCATACTGAATGTGGATATGGAAGGCAATGATTCGGAAAAGGTGTTCCTTTACTCCCTTCTGAACAGCCGCTACCAAACCGGGCTTAGAAGCCCGCTTGATGAGGCTATACTCAAGCACCGGGAAGTCAATACCGACAACTACCAGAGGATTGATGAAATCCCGTTTGACTTTGTCCGGAAGCGACTCTCCGTCGTCGTCAGGGACAGCGGGGAGACTCTTCTCATCACCAAGGGAGCCCCAGAAGAAATCGCCAGGGTTATTTCGCACTACGAGCTCGATGGAGCGATATATGACCTGACGGAAGAGGCCAGAAGCAAGGTGGAACGGAGATACCGTGATTTAAGTTCCCAGGGGTTCCGGGTTCTCAGCGTCTCCTACCGAAAGGTGACGGAGAGCAAAGCGCCCTATTCCGTAGCTGATGAGGACGATATGATTTTTCTGGGCTTCATCGCTTTTATGGACCCGCTTAAGGAAACCGCCGGAGAATCTCTGGAGCTGCTGAGACAAGCCGGAGTGAAGCTCAAAGTGCTAACCGGCGATAATGAGATTGTCACTGGCAAGATTTGTCAGCAACTGGGCTTTCAGGTGTACCAGTTTCGTCGGGGTAAAAAATACAACGATACCGTTGGACACATTACCCGCACCGTTGAAATTGAACCCATTAATATTGTGCCCAGCAGTGAGATCGAAAAGATGAACGATGATGCCCTGGCCAGGGTCGTGGAGCGAGCCGATATCTTCACCAGGGTCAGTCCGGCGCAAAAAAACCGCATAATGAACGCTCTGAAGGCTAACGAGCATGTCGTTGGTTTTATCGGCGATGGTATCAATGACACGCCTTCAATGAAGGTGGCTGATGTCAGTATATCCGTTACCAACGCTGTGGACATCGCCAAGGAATCGGCTGATATTATAATCTTACGTAACGACCTGAAAGTAATCAGTGACGGCGTAGTCGAGGGCAGGAAGACCTTTGGCAACACCATGAAGTATATCATGATGGCCGTCAGCTCCAATTTCGGCAATATGTTCAGCGCGGCCGGGGCGTCTCTGTTTCTGCCTTTCCTCCCCATGCTGCCAATACAGATACTGCTAAACAATCTCCTTTATGATTTCGCTCAACTAACCCTACCGACCGACAACGTTGACCAGACTTATGTCCAGCGGCCACAAAGACTGCAGACTTCTTTTGTTCGGAACTTCATGCTCTCCTTCGGGCCTGTCAGTTCAATCTTCGACTTCCTCATCTTCTTTATCATGCTCTTTGTCTTTAAAGCATCAGCACCGCTGTTCCAGACAGCGTGGTTCATCGAGTCATTATTCACACAGACGCTGGTTATATTCGTCATCAGAACCAGAAAAACGCCCTTCTACCGGAGCAAGCCAAGCAAGCTTTTAGTGCTAAACATCGTAGTCATCCTTATCTTTGCTTTGGTACTGTCATTTACCTTCATCGGCACCTTTTTCAGCTTCGTGGCCCTGCCGCTAAAGTTCCTGCTGATGCTGGCAGCATTCATAGTCGCTTACCTGGGATTGGTAGAACTTATGAAAAAATGGTTCTATCGAAGATTCTCGACGGGAAGTGTTTAAGCGAGGTAGCGGTACAAATTAAGGGAGCCGGGGCTATATGAAATGTCTGCGGCGGAAGAAATAAAGTATAGCCCCGATGATAATAAAAACAACCACCAGTAATAAGAAGAAAGTCTGAGGGCTTGCCCTACCTATGCCTTCATGTAATATTACATACAGGCCATAAAGACCGAAGGCCACCAAAAGAGGCATCCCAACAGCAAAGATGACAGTCAGAATGCGGGTGACGCGGTTGGCACGATAACCGCTCAGAAGAAAATCGGCGTCTTTAAATACCTCAATAACTTCTCTACTTTCATCCAGGGTCTCACATATCTTGTTCATATGGTCCATGAGATCACTAAAATAGAGAGTCAAATCCACTTTACTAAAGCGCTTCAGCTTGTTTTCTAGCTGCGCCAGGAGTGCACGCGTCGGGAACATAACACGCCGCTGGGTAATAATGTCCCGCCGTAGGATGCTCAGCTCTTTAGCTGCCTCGACCTCCTCATTAAAGACACTGCCCTCAATATCCTCCGTCAGGCTCATGATTTTGTCCAGGACCGGGAAATAAGAGTCCAATGCCCGGTCAAGTATCCGGTACAGCAGGTAGCCGGAGCCATGGCTTAAATACTCCTGCCGGGCTTCCTCGTTAAGCTCGCACTCGCGGAGCAAATCGTCCAGTGTCTTAAGCTCACCGGGACGAAGGGTAACCATAAATTTATCGCCAAGGAACGCTGACCACTGCCGCCTGGTACTTACCCGCGTCACCTTGTCGTATACCGGGAGGTGGAAGATTATGAACAGATACTGTGGGTATTCTTCGACCTTGGAGAGTTGCCTGCGGCTAAGGCAGTCATCAATATCCAGAGGGTGGAAATTATAATGCTCCGCTAGATATTTTTTGGCCTCTTCTGTCGGCTGTACGATGTCAACCCAGGTTAGGTCCCCCCAGGTAATTGTCTTTAAATTTAATTGTCTCTCTGGTAATTTTTTCTGAGGTGTAACCATTTCTCATTCTTCCGACTTTTCCACTATATTCTATCACAAATTGAAATCGTCAATAAGCAAGGTATTGGGCAAGGGTTGTGGTGTCTGTGTGGCTGCCTGCCACAGCGGGGCGATTACTGGTAAGCACTTTACCACCGGCCAGATTATGGCCGAAATCGAGGGGGTAATGTTATAGGCTTTGAGTGGGCCACCCTCCAGTGGCGCGCCTAGAGGGATTCGAACCCACGACCCTCGGTTCCGAAGACCGATGCTCTATCCGCTGAGCTATAGGCGCATGGGGTGAGTGGAGGGATTTGAACCCTCGATCTCCAGGGCCACAACCTGGCGCCTTTGGCCGCTGGGCTACACTCACCACAGGTAAGGCTATTATAGCTAAAAAGCGGGCCTGGTTCAATCAGCCGGGGGAGGGTCGCTTAGTCCTGGTTCAGCTTGGCGGGGACTTTGACTACCCCGTCAACCTCCTCCAGGTCCAGCCACCACTTGTACCTGATGTCCCGCTTGCCGTAGCCCCAGACCTTGTCCATCCTGACCAGGAACCCGTCCAAAAACGGGGCCTGCTTCACCATCCACCTTACCAGATCGTGAGTCCAGCCCTCGGGCTTGTTCCAGGGGCAGACCTTGATGCAGCGCCCGCAGGAAGAGCCGCCCTGATTGCCGACCCGGTATTTGCTGCAGCGGTCGGCGTCAAACCGCCAGTTCTCGTAGCCGTTGAGCAAGACCTTGTCGCCGAATGGTATGGCCCTGGCATGGCACTCATCGGCACACTTCAGACACCGCCGGCAGAACTCCTGGAGGCCGAAGTCGACCGGGCTGTCCGGCTCCAGTGGCAAGTCGGTGGTGACCACCGCCGCCTTGAAGCGCGTCCCCAGAAACGGGTTAAGCACGATACCAGCCCGGCACATCTCGCCGATGCCGGCCAGAAGCAGCAGGGGCACCACCAGCACCTGGTAGTTAAAGACGTGGTGGGCCCGCGCCGGGTAGCCCAGCTTTCTTATGTAGTTGGCCATAATTACGGCGATAAAGGCGCTGGTTGAGTAGCCGATGAAGCTCTGGGAGTTGGAAATCCAGTCGTCCCCAGTGGAACCGAGCATTGCCTCGTAGTCCTGGTCGATAACAATCAGAATAGCGAACTTGTGGTCAAGCTCCACCGGGTTTCCGGCCAGGTCGTGGTGGTAGACAGCGTACTGCGGCAGACGGCAGATGCCGACGATATCGGACCTCAGGAAGTAGCCCAGCTGCTTGATGTGCCAGCTTAAGGTCTCCGGGGCTTCCGAGATAGGGGCTTTCAGATTAGCCACCTCGCCGTCAACCATCGGAATCATATGGCCGACCATGCTGGCGAAGGCGTCTCCCAGAGGGTATTTCTGAACAAAGCGTTTAAATTCCCGGGCGGGGCCGGGGCCGAAATCACCGCGCAGGGCACGGGCGAAGCCGTGCTCCCTTTCGTCAAAGCGGGGGATATCATCGGTAATCATGGTGGTGGGGTGGTCAACCCTCTTCAGCCCCTCCATAGGGTAGGGACCGAGCTGGCCCCTCCCCCCGGCTGACTTCTTTTGATACCGCTTCTTGGCCATAACCCACTCCTTTTGGCTATTTTTCGGCCAGTTCGACGACGGTAACGCCGGCGCCGCCTTCCCCGTAACCGGCGGGGCGGTAGGAGCTCACCAGCGGGTGTTTGTCCAACTTCTTCCTGACCGCCTGGCGCAGGGTGCCTGTCCCCTTGCCGTGGATTATCCTCACCTGGTATAGCCCGGCCATGAAGGCGTCGTTCAGGTACTTATCGAGCCTGGGTAGCGCCTCGTCCAGGGTGAGATGGCGCAGGTGCAGCTCGTTTGACGGGGCTGTTCTTTCCGCCATCAGGGGGACTTCCGGTAGAGAATATCCAGGCTTTTGATTTTTTTCACTCCTTTGAGGGATAAGGCCAGCGCCAGCAGGACGTTGGTGATAATCTGCCTGGGGAAGAGAGTCAAGACGATAGGGGCATGGTTAACGTAGAGGGAGAGCCGCTCCCGGTTGGGCTGGATGAAACCCTTCTCCAGAAGGTCGGCCAGGCCTTTGACATCCTCAAGTGAGAACTGCCTGGCCTTGGTCTCCAGCGGTTCGTCGGTGGCGATGGCGATGAGCTTCCTGACCCTGCTAAGGGGCGGGCCTGCCTGCCTGCGATGGACCTCTATCTTGGGGGCATCCCCCCGGCTGAAGCCCTCGGCCAGGATAATGTCGTAGTCTTCGCCCAGCAGGTAGGCTATCTGCTCCATAGTGGGCTGGCCGCTGAGCGGCTTGATGAGCACCAGCTTATCCGGGGAGCTGACCACCGTCGCTTCGCTGCCGGCCTGGGTGTGGCGCCAGCTATCCTTGCCCGGCTCGTCAAAGGACGACTCCCGGGGGGTGTGCTTTACCGTGGCCACTCTGTAACCGCGGGACTTCAGTTCGGCGATGAGCTTTTCCACGAGGGTGGTCTTGCCTGAGCTTGATTTACCGACAATAGAGACTATGGGCGGCATTGTTTTTCCCCTTTAAGGCTAAATCTGAGTGTATCATCCTCTATCAGGCCAGTTTTGTCAAATCCGTTTTCAAAAAGTTGACCCTATCTTGCCTGTGTGCTATGATAGTAATGAGCATATGCTCATTACCGGTAAAGGAAGTGCCCTGATATGCCCCGACCGCCAAAGTGCCGCAGAGTGGCTTTCCTGCCGGAGGCGACCTACTTCAAGCCAGCCGGCATACCGCTGCGCCTGCTCGATGAAATCCGCCTCTCGGTAGAGGAGGCCGAGGCGATAAGACTTAAAGACCTGGATGGGCTGGAGCAGGAGCAGGGCGCGGAGAAGATGAATATCTCCCGCCCCACCTTCCAGAGGGTGCTGGCCTCGGCGCGGCAGAAGATAGCCGAGGCCCTGCTTAACGGTAAGGCAATAAAAATCGAGGGCGGCAACTTTGAGGTGGTGCCGCTTAAAATTAAGAGGAGCTGAGGCAGCTACTATGCAACCAGACCTGGTCAAGGAGTTTATGGCGCAGAAGAGGTTCGCCGTGGTCGGCGCTACCGATAACACCAGCAAGAACGGCTACCGGATATTCAAGAACCTGACTAGGCGCGGCTACGAGGTCTATCCGGTGAATCCGGGGCTGGATGAGATTGAGGGGGTCAAGTGCTACCACCGTCTGGCCGACATTCCGGTCAGGGTGGATGTGGTCGATTTTGTCGTGCCGCCCAAAGTAACCGAGGCCATTCTTAGGGAATGCCAGCAGCTGGGGCTGGACCGCATCTGGCTACAGCCCGGCGCGGAGAGCGAGGCCGCCCTGGCCTTCTGCCGTGAGAACAAAATGAGGGCAGTCCACGACATCTGCGTGATGCAAAATTAAAGAAATAGGGTAATTTAAGCCAACAGGAGGGATAAATAATGAAGATTGCTGTCGTCACCAAGGACGGTAAAAAGGTTAGCCAGCACTTCGGGCGGGCGCCGCTCTATTTGGTGCTGACGGTAGAAGATGGTAAGATTACGGGGAGGGAAACACGGCAAAAGGCGGGGCACGACACCTTTGGCGGCCAGCACCGCCATGCTCCCGGTGAGCAGCACGGCTGCGGCCGTGGTGCGGAGGCCCGGCACGCCCGTATGGCGGAAACCATCGCCGACTGCCAGGTTCTTATCGCCGGAGGGATGGGTGGAGGTGCCTACGCCAACCTGAAGAATCTCAATATCGAGCCGGTAGTCACCGATGTAACTGACATTGACCAGGCGGTGAAGCTCTACCTGGAGGGCAAGCTGCCCCACTTAGAAGAAAGGTTGCACTAGAAGGAGGAATCTTGTGCCCACCAAAAAGCAGATAACGGATAGTCTGGAGAAGGTCCTTGTGCCTGACGTCAGGCGCAGTCTGGTGGAGATGAGCCTAGTCCGGGAGGTGGCGCTGAATAAAGACAGGGTTGACATTACCCTGGCCTCGGCGGCACTGGAGCCGGCTGTTCAGAAAATGCTCAAGGCCAGTGTTGAGAAGGCTGTCGGCAAGCTCAACGGGGTGGAGGCGGTAACGGTCAGCTTCACCGAGGTCAAGCCCAAGGACTTAAACCAGATAGGCCACATTCTGGCGGTGATGAGCGGCAAGGGCGGCGTCGGTAAGTCGCTGGTGGCCAGCCTGGCCGCGGTTGCCCTCAACCGCCAGGGCTACCGGGTCGGCATCCTTGACGCCGATATTACCGGCGCCAGCATCCCCCGGATGTTCGGCATCGACTCAAGGCCGGCGGGCAGCGAAACCGGCATCCTGCCGGTGCTCTCCCGCTCCGGGATTGAGGTCATGTCCATCAACCTGCTCCTGCCCAGCGAGGACGATGCCGTCATCTGGCGTGGGCCGCTCATCGCCAGAGCCATTACCCAGTTCTGGGAGGAGGTGCTCTGGGGCAGGCTTGACTACCTAATCGTTGACCTGCCGCCGGGCACCGCCGACGCCCCCCTGACGGTGATGCAGACCCTGCCGGTATCGGGGGTAATCATTGTCTTTACCCCTCAGGACCTGACCACCATGATTGTCCGCAAGGCGGTCAACATGGCCCAGAAGATGGACAAGAGAGTGGTGGGGGTGGTGGAGAATATGAGCTATTTGTACCTGCCCGAGACAGACAAGAGAATCGAGGTCTTCGGCAGGAGCCGGGGCGAGGAGATGGCCGAAGTGGCCAGTGCACCGCTTTTGGGGCAGCTGCCCATCGACCCGGCGCTGGCCAAGCTCTGCGACGAGGGAGATATCGAGCGCTACAGCGCCGATATGGTGGGGAGTTTGGGTGAGGCCCTGGCCCGTTCGGTGCCGCTTGAGAAAAAGGAAAAGGCGGGCTAGGGTTACGCCCGCCTTGAAAACTCAGACTGTAGCTATTTGAATCTATACGCAGCCGACCTATTTAGTCATTTCATGCTATCAATAATAATCCCGGCGGCCAGCCTGACGGCTGTCCCTGGAACCAGGCCACACTTCTCAAAACCCTTTTCCTGGGCGAAGGTCATCATCGACTCTTCACTCTCCCCGGGATTTATGGCGTAGCCAATCGTCACTGTTTCTATTATTCCGGCGCAGTGCCTATCACCCAGTGCCTCTTCGAAAAGGGCGATAAACTTCTGGGCATTCATTATGCATAGGCCCTTGGCATCGTAATCCAGAGGGTTATCACTGCCAAAATAGAGGCCAAAGTTAATCAGGCTCCCGGTTATGCCGCCGCATATATCGCCGGTGCCGCCGATGCTAGGGAATGGGCTCAGGGCCTTAATAACCTCCATATTACCCTGGCCAAATTCTTCCATCAGGGTAAGCGCCGTGGCCTGGGCACAGTTCTTGAGGATAAAGTTGTATTCCTCAGCTCGCAGTTGAATGCGGTCGAGGATTTGCTGCTTGTTAGCCAGCGTCTCTTTTGGATCCAGCTTCTTCCTGGGAATCCCGTCTTTGGCTAGCTTTCTGATTCTAGCCTCAATGGCTGGTGTATCCCACTTTCTGGCGGCCAGTTCGTCCACCTTCTTCTTTAAGGCTGCGTAGTCTGGCATTATCCGGTTACCTCCTTTTAAGCTACTCTAAAAGCCACATAAATATAACACGATTCGAGCTGGTTTTAAAGTAGAGACA
Source organism: uncultured Dehalococcoidales bacterium (assembly GCA_964396965.1). Taxonomy (GTDB): domain Bacteria; phylum Chloroflexota; class Dehalococcoidia; order Dehalococcoidales; family BS750m-G39; genus JABMRW01. The sequence goes on along the minus strand of CAYNGD010000004.1, from coordinate 95,098 downwards.
ATTGCCCTTGCCAAGACGGTGGCAACTATGTAATACTCAACTGAACCTTGCTGGCAAAAGAGACAGGCTTGAAGAACGAGAAGCTTGAGATTATACGCACCACCACCTGGTCGGCCGGGCCGGGCTGCCACGGCAGCTGCGGCGTCCTGGCCTACGTTAAAGACGGCAGGCTGGTCAAGGTCGAGGGCGACCCCGACCACCCCTGGAACCAGGGCCGGCTCTGCTCGCGATGTCTAGCCATGACCCAGTACGTCTATCACCCCGACCGCCTCACCCGCCCCCTCAAGAGGGTAGGCCGGCGCGGCGAGGGCAAATGGCAGCCGATTTCCTGGGACGAGGCCTTCGACCTCATCGAGCAAAAGATGAAGAAAATCCGGGAGGAGTCCGGCCCGGAGAGCGTCATCTTCGCCATGGGCACCGGCCGGGACATCGGCCCCTGGATATGCCTGCTGGCCTACGCCTACGGCAGTCCCAACGTCATGTTCTCCCTGAGCGGCATTGCCTGCTACAGCCCCAGGATAGCCGCCGTGGAAACGGTCCAGGGGGACTACTGCATACTGGATGCCGCCCAGTGGTTCCCCAAGCGCTACGACGACCCCCATTATAAGGTCCCGGAGTGCATCATCGTCTGGGGCTATAACATTCCCGCCTCCTGCCCCGATAACGTCTTCGGCCACTGGCTCATCGACCTGAGGAAGCGGGGCGCCAAGATTATCGCCATCGACCCCAGGCTGACCTGGTTCGCCTCGCGGGCGCAGAGGTGGCTCCAGCTCCGCCCCGGCACCGACGGCGCTCTGGCCATGGGCTTCCTCAACGTGATTATCAACGAAGGCCTATACGATAAAGGTTTCGTCGAGAAATGGACCAACGCCCCCCATCTAATCAGGGGCGATAGTGGCAAATTGCTGCGGGAGAGCGATTTGATAAAGGGCGGTTCACCGGCCAACTTCGTCGTCTGGAATACCGTGACTAAAAAGCCGGCGGTCTGGGACTCCAAAAACGTGGAGTATAATCCGAAAGATATTAAGCCAGCCCTGGAAGGCGAGTTTAAGCTCAGCCTGGCCGACGGCACCAAGATAAAGGCCAGAACGGTCTGGACGGCGTTCCGCGAGGAGGTAAACAACTACCCGCCAAAGCGGGTAGCCGAAATCAGCTGGGTGCCAGAGAAGGACATTATCGAGGCGGCCCGGCTCTACGCCCGGAGCAGGCCGGCCTCAATCCACTGGGGGGTGCCCATAGACATGACCCCGGCCATCACCCCCACCTCCCAGGCCATTACCGCCCTGTGGTGCCTCACCGGCAACCTGGATGTGCCCGGCGGCAATGTCATCTCGAGGTACGCCTTCGACGCCGTTGCCTACGCCCTGCCCGGCGCCGAGGGGGTTATAAAGCTGGAATCTAAAGAAGTCGATAAGAAGCGCATCGGCGCCGACCGCTACGGCCCCCTAAACAAGTTCATCTGGAGGGCCCACACCGACCTGACCCTGGAGCAGATTTTAAGCGGCCAGCCCTACCCCATCAGGGGCCTGTGGATGCAGACCTGCAACCCGGTGGCCGGCATCGGCCTCGACCCCAAGAAATGGGTCGAGGCCATTAAAAAGCTGGACTTCGTGGTGGCCGTTGACCTCTTCATGACCCCCTCCACCCAGCTGGCTGATGTCGTCCTGCCGGCGGCCAGCTTTTTAGAGAAGGACGGGGTCAGGAGCTGGTGGATACCCCTCCAGACCATCAACAAGGCGATTAGCGTCGGCGAGTGCAGGCCCGACGTGGAAATCAATTTTGAATTAGCTAAGAGGTTTAACCCGAATCTCCGCTGGCAGAACATCTATGAACTCTTTGACGAAATTATAAGACCCTCGGGGCTGACCTTCAGGCAGCTCCAGGAGAAGGGCTGGGCCTTTCCTCCGAAGGGGCACCCCAGCGCCCCCTACCACCGCTTTGAAAAAGGGTTACTCCGACCAGACAGAAAACCGGGCTTCCAGACGCCCTCGGGCCGGGTTGAGCTCTACTCCTCCCTGCGGGAGGATTGGGGGCTGGAGCCCCTACCCCACTACGAGGAACCCCCCTTCACCCCGGTGAGCCAGCCCGAGCTGTATAAAGACTATCCCCTAATCCTCTCCACGGGGAGGCGCTCGCCGGTCTACTTCCACTCCGAGCACCGCCAGATCCCCTGGCTGCGCAAGATCGACCCCGACCCGGTGATTGAAATCAACCCTAAGACCGCCAAGTCATACGGCATCGAAGACGGGGAGTGGGTCTGGGTGGAGAACTGGATGGGGAGATGTAAGCTCAAGGCCAAGGTCACCCCGGTGGTCCCACCCTGGATGGTGATGGCAGCCCACGGCTGGTGGTTCCCGGAAAAGCCACCCCAGGAGCCCTCCCTCTTCGGGGTGTGGGAATCGAACATAAACCAGCTCATCCCGATGGGCGCCCAGGGCAAGGACGGGCTGGGCGCCCCCATCAAACACCTGCTCTGCAAGATATACAGGGTCAATGAGGAGGAAGACAATGCCTGAGAAAGCCCGCCGCGGCCTGCTTATCGACTACGAGTACTGCACCGGCTGCTACGCCTGCCAGGTCGCCTGTGCCCAAGAATACAAATGGCCGGCGGGCATGTCCGGCATGAAGGTTATCGAGGTTGTCCAGAACCTGCCCAAGGATAGGGCCTATCTCGCCTACCTGCCCTTCCCCACCGAGCTCTGCACCCTGTGCCAGTCCCGCACCAAAAAGGGGCTGGAACCGGCCTGCGTTAAACACTGCATGGCCGCCTGTATTAAATTCGGCCAGGTGGAGGAGCTGGCCAGAGAGATGGGGCAGAAACCCAGGATGGTGCTCTGGGCACCCCGCTAACCACCGATGGTATTGACATTCAAGCCTAAAAAGTTCAAAATGGGTGCGTTTCCAGGCAATGGAAAAGCCTATCAATTCTAGGCTAAAAACCAGCACTTCCGGGACACAGCCTGTCCCGATTCTCTGCTCCCTTCAAACAGACCAAGGAAGCAAAGCCAAAGGAGGTGCCGGAGAGGTCAATAAAAGCCACCACGCTCCACTTAGTCGATTCAAGAGCCCAATAAAGTTCAAGGAGGTAAAGAAATATGGCCGCAAATCTGGTTAACGCACTAGCTGACCTAAAGGAAGAAGAGGCTCTTAAGATTGTCAAAGACAGGCTGGATACCGGTGAAGAGCCGCTCAAAATCCTGGATGACGCCAGAAAGGGCATGGAAATCGTGGGCAAGCGCTTTTCCGATAGCGAGTATTTCATACCCGACTTGGTCTACTCCGGCGAGATACTCAAAGGGGTAACCGAGCTGGTCAAGCCCAAACTGGCCAAGGCCGCCGAGGGCAAGAAGCTGGGCAAGGTTGTCTTCGGCACGGTGGCCGGTGATATACACGACATCGGCAAGGACATCGTCGTCTTCATGCTCGATGTCAACGGCTTCGAGGTCTACGACCTTGGCGTGGACGTGCCGGTGCAGAAGTTCGTCGATAAGATAAAGGAGACCGGCGCCCCCATCGTGGGATTAAGCGGGTTCCTGGCGCTGGCCTTTGACTCCATGAAAGACACCGTAGAAGCCATAAAAAAGGCCGGCTTAAGGGACAGGGTAAAGATAATGATTGGCGGCGGTCAGATGAGCGATGAGATCAAGAAGTACACCGGCGCTGATGCCTACGGCAAGGATGCCATGGCCGGAGTCACCCTGGCCAAGAAATGGGTCGGCGCCAACTAATCCTCTAGTCTAGAAATTTGCAGGAGGCAATAAAAATGGAAAAGCAATGGGAAGAGATGACCCCGGAAGAAAAGCAGGAGACGCTGTTTGCCCGGTGGATTTCACCCAAAGACCCCCAGGGGAACGACCTCAAATTCCCGAGCCCCGAGGTCGAGAAGCTATACAAGGAGAGAGTTACCAGGATAAAAGACGCCATACAGCTCAAGAAAAAACCGGACCGGGTGCCGGTTTTGCTTATCCCCAGCTTTGCTCCCGCTTTTTACTCTGGCTTAACCCCTTATGATGTCATGTATAACTACGAAAAAATCGCACCCGCCTGGAAAAAATTCTTTGTGGACTTTGCGCCGGATGGACACGGCCACGCCTTCGTGCCCACCCCGGGGAAGTTCCTTGACATTCTTGACTTCAAGCTGTACCGCTGGCCCGACCACGGGGTCTCCAAAAACACCACCTACCAGTGTGTTGAAGGCGAATACATGAGGGCGGATGAATATGATGCCTTTATTCACAATCCACTGCATTTCTTCTACTTCACCTGGCCGTCGCGCGTATTCGGCGCCCTGGAACCTCTGGGTATGCTTCCCCCCCTCGCCGGCGTGACCGAAATGTATACAGCTAGCGTCCCCTTCATGCCCTACGGCACGCCCCCCGTTAAAGCCGCCCTTCAGGCTATGATGGACGCCGGGGATGAAGCCTTGAAATGGATGGGGGCTTGCATGGCCTTCGCCGGGGAGATAACCATGGCCGGCTTTCCCGCCTACCTGGCTGGTGCCACCAAGGCACCCTTTGACGTCGTCGGCGATACCCTCAGGGGAACTAAAGGGGTAATGATGGATATATACCGCCAGCCTGATAAGGTCATCGCAGCTATGGAAGCACTAACGCCAATGGAAATTCAGCTGGGGGTAGATGCCGCAAAAATGGTTGGATGCCCCCTGGTTTTTATCCCCCTGCATAAGGGCGCTGATGGCTTCCTCTCCGATGCCCAGTACAAGAAATTCTACTGGCCCTACCTGAAGAAGATAATCGAGGGCCTGGTTGATGAGGGAGTGGTGCCGTTTGTCTGGGCTGAGGGCGGCTATAACTCGCGTCTGGAGGTTATCCGGGACCTGCCTAAGGGTAAGACGGCCTGGTTGTTCGACCAGACCGATATGGCTGCCGCCAAGAAAGCGCTGGACGGTATTGCCTGCGTTGGCGGCAACATGCCCATGGACCTGCTGACGGTGGGTACCACCCAGCAGGCCATAGCCCACACCAAGAGGCTCATCGACGTTTGCGGCAAGGACGGTGGCTATATCATGGCCAACGGTGCCTTCTTTGATGAGGTAAAGTGGGAGAATCTCAGGGCAATAGTTGATACCGTCAAGAAATTCGGCGTCTATAAATAGGCACCTTAACTGGGAGAAGCCATGCCGGCAGTCCGCGATATCCCCCTGAGCCTAAATATAAAGGAAGTTCTGCGGCGGCAGGGACTCGGGGGAAAAGCCAAGGTCCGGCCTGAGATAAAAAGCCTGATTCAGGAGCTGCTGGCCGACCTGGAGAGCCAGCAGCTTCTTGAGCCAGCGGCGGCCTATGAACGCTATACGGTAACCGGGATGAGCGGAGGCTGGATAGCGCTGGAGGACGGCAAGGCGGTGCACGGCCCGGCGCTGCCGGCTCTTTTCCCCGAAGCCAGAGAGCTGGCCATTGCAGTCTGTACCATCGGCCCCAGACTGGAAAAGCAGGCCAGCGACTACACCAAAAACGGCCAGGCCCTGCGCGGCATGCTCCTTGATGGCATCGGCAGCGCCGCCGTGGACAAGCTGGTTCCGGAGGTTATCAAGCTCATCGCCGCCGGGGTCGCCCCGCTGGGCTACGAACTAAGCAGTCCCCTCAACCCAGGTATGCCCGGATTTGCCATGACCGAGCAGTGGAATATAATGGAACTGGCCAGCGGCGATAGAATCGGGGTGAGTCTGACCCCTTCCGGAATTCTTATTCCCCGCAAATCGGTCTCGATGGTCATTGGCATCGGCCCCAGGATGACCCGGTGGACGCAGGCCGAGGTCTGCGCCCGCTGTAACTTAAGTGAGAGCTGTCCCTATAAAGTAGTGGAGTAAACTATGACCAACTGTAAGATTGATTTTGAGCCGGTCGGCAGGAGGGGGGAATGCCGTAACCAAGACTCGCTGCTGGCCTGCGCCCGCAAGCTCGGCGTCGGCATCAGCAGCATCTGCGGCGGCCACGGCACCTGCCACACCTGCAGGATACAGGTCATCAGCGGCAGCGTCTCCAAGCCCACCCCCAGCGAACTGGAGACCTTCTCCCCCAAGGAGCTTAAAGCGGGCTGGCGCCTGGCCTGCCAGACCTACCCCCACAGCGACGTCAGGCTGCACTTGCCCCCCGAATCAATGACCACCCCCCAGCGCCTCCAGGTGGAGGGGCAGGAGGTAACGGTCAGCCCACAACCACCGGTCAGGGCCTACCGCCTCAAGCTGGGGATACCATCGCTGGCAGCGCCCCGGGCTGACGCCGATAACCTGCTCCAGAAGCTCAACCAGCAATACAAGTTAAACTGCAACCGGGTTGACATCGGCGCCCTGCGCCTCATCTCCGCCCAGCTGCGTTCCTGGCAGTGGCGGTGCCGGGCGGCGGTACGCAGCGATGAGGTGGTAGCCCTGCTTCCTCCTCAGAGCCGCCCCCTGGGGCTGGCCATAGACCTGGGCACCACCAAGATTGCCGGCTATCTGGTCAACCTAAGCGACGGCCAAACTTTGGCCGCTAAAGGGGCGATGAACCCCCAGATAAGCCACGGCGAGGACATCATCAGCCGCATTAACGGGGCGGTGCACTCGGCGGAGGAGAGAGACCAGATACAGAAGCTGGCGGCGGAGGCCATCGGCCAGCTCGGCGCCGAACTCTGCGCCGAAGCCAAGGCCAGTCCCGAGGAAATCGTCGAGGTGGTAGTCGTGGGCAATACCGCCATGCACCACCTCTTTCTCGGCCTGCCGGTAAGGCAGCTGGCACTTTCCCCCTTCGTGCCTGCAGTCAGCCGGGCGCTGGACATCAAGGCCCGCAATCTGGGTTTAAACTTCGCCCCTGGCGCCTACGTCCACCTGCTGCCCAACATCGCCGGTTTCGTCGGCGCCGACCACGTCGCCGTGCTGCTGGCCACCGGGGCCACCCTCAAGAAAGGGCCGATAGTGGCCCTGGACATCGGCACCAACACCGAGGTCTCCCTAATTAATGACGGCACTATCGTCGCCACCTCCTGCGCCTCCGGCCCCGCCTTTGAGGGCGGCCACATCAAGTACGGCATGCGGGCGGCCGACGGGGCCATCGAGCGTCTGCAGATAAGCGGTGATAAGGTCAGCTACCAGACCATCGGCGATACCCCGCCGGTGGGCATCTGCGGCTCGGGCATTCTGGACGCCCTGGCCCAGCTCTATCTGGCCAAAGCCATTGACGAAGGTGGCCGCCTTAAAGCCGACCACCCCCGCGTCAGCGGCCGGCGCGGCCAGCGCCAGTTTATCCTGGTCAGCCGGGAGGAACGGAAGGGAGAGCCGCCCATCACCATCACCCAGCACGACATCAGGGAGCTGCAGCTGGCCAAGGCCGCCATCCGCAGCGGCATACAGATTTTACTGGAGAGGAGCGGTGTCCCGGAAAAAGAGATAAAGCAGGTAATCATCGCCGGCGCCTTCGGCAGCTATATCAACGTCGCCAGCGCCGTAGAAATCGGCATGCTGCCCTCGCTGCCGCTCAATCGCTTCATCCAGGCTGGCAACGCCGCCGGCATGGGGGCCAAGCTGGCCCTGATTTCGGTTAAGGCCCGGGCCAAAGCCCAGGTGCTCACCTCAAGAGTCCGCTATATCGAGCTGGCCAGCGCCCCCGGCTTCGAGCGGACCTTCATGCAGGCCAGCTATCTGGGAAGGTACCGTATCATCAACGGCAAAAGAGAGGCACTTTAATGAGCCAGACGCGGACGATTCCACCCCTGGTCACCACCAAGTGGCTGGCGGAGAATATCACCCGGCCCGGGCTGGTGGTGGTTGACATCAGAAACAGCGAGGAATACAGCGCTGGCCATATCCCCGGGGCGGTAAACGTCCCCTTCTCATCGTGGGCCAAGTCCAGTGGCAGGCTGCTTATGGAGCTGCCCACCGAAAGAGAGCTTTTTGCTACTATAGGCGGCGCCGGTATCGGGAGCGGTTCCAGGGTGGTGGTGGTCAACAAGGCCGATACCCCCTTTACCCTGGCCGATGCCGCCAGGGTGGCCTACACCATCATCTACGGGGGGGTCAAGAACGTGGCCGTCCTCAACGGCGGCTACAACAAGTGGCTCAAAGAGAAAAGGGCGGTCTCAGACAAAGCGGTCAAACCCAGAAAAGTGGCCTATAAGGGCCAAATAAACAAGGAGATGTTCGTCAACAAGGAATACACTAAAAAGAAGCTGGGTAAGTCGGTCATCGTCGATGCCAGGAGCCCCGACGTATTCTTCGGCATAACCCAGAACCTCTTCACCGATAGGCCCGGCCACATCCCGACGGCCACCTGCCTGCCCGCCCCCTGGCTCTGGACGGACAGGGGCACCTACCGACCCATCAGAGAAATCAGGGCCATGGTGGCCGGGGTGGTGGGCCGGGACAGGTCAAGGGAAATCATCGTCTACTGCGGTGTCGGCGGCTTTTCCGGCGCCCTGTGCTTCGTCATGCGGGAGATGCTGGGCTACACCAACGCCAAGGTATACGACGGGGCGGCCCAGGAGTGGACCGCCGACCCCAGGGCCCCTATGAGCCGCTACCGCTGGGACTAAAAGCCGCCTATTTACCGCCGCCCTTCTTCTCCTCGCTCTTGGTGAAGTCCCTCAGCTTCTCCGCCAGTGAGGTCAGCCGCTGCTGCACCCGGTCGTTAATGGAGCCGGGGGTAAAGTGGCCGTTCTTACCGCGCTGGCCCGCCTTCACCCCGGTCAGCACCTCGATGCCCTGGTCAATGGTGCTCACCGGATAGATATGGAACTTACCCTCTCTGACCGCCGCCACCACCTCCTCTTTGAGCATCAGGTTCCTGACGTTAGAGGCGGGGATAAGCACCCCCTGCTCACCGTTCAGGCGCTTGGCCCGGCAGACCTCAAAGAAGCCCTCAATCTTCTCGTTGATGCCGCCGATAGCCTGCACCTCCCCCTTCTGGTTGACCGAGCCGGTGACGGCGATGCCCTGCTTGATGGGTACGTCGGCCAGGCGGGAGAGGATGGCATAGAGCTCGGTGCTGGAGGCGCTGTCCCCCTCCACCTCCTCGTAGCTCTGCTCAAAGACCAGCCGCGCCGAGAGGGAAAGGGGAATCTCGCCGACGTATTTATCGGTGATGTAGCCGCTCAGTATCATCACCCCCTTGGTGTGGAGCGGCCCCCCCAGCTTGGCCTCCCGCTCGATGTCAATCAGCCCCTCACGGCCCACGCCGACGCTGGCGGTTATCCGGTTGGGGCGGCCAAAGGCGAAATCGCCCAGGTCTATCACCGCCAGCCCGTTCACCTGCCCGCTCTTCTCGCCGGCGGCATCGATGATAATCAGGCCCTTGGCTATCATCTCGTTGATGCGCTGCTGGATAAGGTTGGAGCGATAGACCTTTTCCTCGATGGCCTTCTCCACGTGCTTGGCTTCGATGTGCCGTGATTTGCCTTCCTCCGCCCAGAAGCTGGCCTCGCGCAGGATGTCGGCGATGTCGGCGAAGAGAGCGGAGAGCTTTTCCTGGTCGCCGGCCAGCCGCGAGCTATGCTCGATTATCTGGGCCAGGGCGGCGGCGCTGAGGTGCTTTAGATTTTCGCTATTGCAGATGCGGCAGATAACCCCAGCGTAATCTTTCAGGTTAGCCTCGGTACGGTCCATGCGGCTGTCGAAATCAGCCTTTACCTTGAACAGTTCCTTGAAATCTGGGTCCAGCCGCAATAATAAGTAGTAAAACATGGGCTCCCCGATAACCACCACCTTCACCTCAAGTGGGATGGGGTCTGGCTTCAGGCTCTTGGTCACCACGAAGCCGAGCCGCTCGCCCAGCTCCTCGATGACCAGCTTGCCGTCGCGGAGGGTCCTCTTCAGGCCCTCCCAGGACTGGAAGTTGGTCAGTATATCCTCAATCCTCACCACCAGGTAGCCGCCGTTGGCCCGGTGCAGTGAGCCGGCCTTAATCATGGTGAAGTCGGTGGATAAAGCCCCGAACTGGGCCTCCTTTTCGATACGCCCGAAGAGGTTGTTAAAGGTGGGATTAAACTCCAGGATAACCGGCGCCCCCTTTAGCTCCGAGTTGTCCACCAGAAGATTGACCTCGTACTTTCTCAGGGCCTGCTTCTGGGCCATCTCCCTCATCGCCGCCAGTGGGTCCCCCTCCTTATTTTTCGGCTCCTCCCGGAACTGCTCAAAGTTGGCCACCATGTCCCGCTCCACCTCTTTCAGGTAGTCAACCACCTGCGGCAGCTTGGCGTACTTCTCCCTGAGCTTGGCGAAGAGGTGCCTGATAGAATAGCCGGCCACCTCACGGTCGGTATCCTCCAGCTGCTTATCAATGGCGCTCCGCTCAGCGGTCAGCTTGGCGATCTGCTCCTTGAGCTCTTCGGTCAGTTCCTCCTGCTTCTTCTTTAAGCCATCTTTCTCCTTAGCGCCCAGCTTGTTATAGGCCTCCTCACTCATCGGCTCGCCGTCAACCGAGGGGATAAAGAGCACCCCTACCGGTGTCGTCTGGAGGATAAAGCCCCTCTCCCTGGCCTTCTTGTCAAGCATCTTGAAGACGGCCTCTTTTTTCTTGTTGAAGTCCTCGGTTATCTCCTCTCGCCGCTGGGCATACTCCTTGCTGGTAAAGGTCTGGAGGAGGCTGCGCCGCGCATCACTTATGGTAACCTCCATATCCTTGCGTAGGGCTTTTCCCATCCCCGCCGGCACCCCTAGGGCTTTAGGGCAGTAGGCGTCACCGAAGTTATGCACGTAGCACCAGTCAGAAGGGGTCGCTTTCTTGGTGGCCAGCGCCTCGACGAAGGACTCTATGGCGGTGGTCCGGCCGGTCCCGGCCAGCCCCGAGACGAAGACGTTAAAACCCGGTTTGGTGATATTGAGGCCGAACTTGAGGGCGCTCAGCGCTCTATCCTGGCCGATGATGCCGTCTTTGGGCTCCAGTTCTGCGGTGGAATCACACTTAAAGACATCCGGGGGGCACTGCCGCCTGACCTGCTCGGCAGTCAGTTCCTTGGGCATAGCTCACCTCCTCTTAGTGCGTTCTAAATAATAACAGATAACGGTCTTTATAGCATACACCATAAGCGGGGGGATTGCCCAGTTTTTTAGGGGGCTTTAAGCTTATGAGCTGCCGGTTTTAACCAGCTTGGCCAGCTTTCTGATGCGGAGAAAGGCGCTGACCACCTTAGGGTCGAACTGGCTGCCACTGTGGCGCCTTATCTCATCGCAGGCAGCCGGGATGCTCTCTGGCTGGCGGTAGGGGCGGCCGGAGATAATGGCGTCGTAGCTATCCGCCACCGACAGGATGCGGGCAACCAGCGGTATCTCCTCGCCGGAGAGCCTGTCGGGGTAGCCGGTGCCGTCGTAGCGCTCGTGATGGTGCCTCACCGCCTTCAGGATGGCCTCGTCCTCAACGATAGGCGTCAGTATATGCTCGCCGATGTCGGAGTGGGAGAGTATGTGCTGGTATTCCTCGGCGCTTACCCTGCCCGGCTTGGTCAGGACCGCCTCCCTCACCCCAATCTTACCGATATCGTGGATGAGGCCGGCCAGCCTTATCTGCTCTATCTCCGGTCTTGATAAGCCCAGCTCGGCGGAGATGGCCACCGAGATATCGGCCACCCGCTGAGAGTGGCCGCTGGTATAGTTGTCCTTGGCCTCCAGGGCATAGACCAGCGCCGTTATGGCATTGAGAAAGGCGCTGCGTATCTTGCGCGCCTGTTCCTCAACCTTCTGCTCAAGGTGCAGCTGATAGTCCCGGTTCTCCAGCTCCAGCCGCCTTCTCTCCAGCGCCCTCTCGATACTCAGCACCACCTCGTCCAGATTGAACGGCTTGGTGATGTAATCATAGGCCCCCTGCTTCATGCACTCGATGGCGGTGCTGATGTCGATAACCGCCGTGGCCATAATTACAGCGATATCGGGGTGGGCCGCCTTTATCTCGGCCAGCAGCTTCATCCCCGATTTGCCCGGCATCATAATATCCAGGATGACCAGCTGCACCGGGGTGTTCTCTATCCTGGTCAGGGCCTCGTCGGCGGTGCTGGCCTGCTGCCACTGGTAGCCAGCCGTCTTCAACTTCTCGGCCAGGACCCGCCTGACTATCGTCTCGTCGTCAACGATTAGTATAACTCCCTGCTTTTCCGCCATTGTTCACAACCTTAGGCTAGACCGTCTGCCACCGCCGCAGGTTCTCCCCGACCAGGGCTTTAAGCTCGTCTGGAGAAAACGGTTTTAACAGAAAGGGCCGGCCCGTCTTCTCCAGAAAGTTCTGGGTATCACTGTTTATCACGTCGCCGGTGGTGAATATCACCCGGCCGGCCAGCTCTGGGTACCGCCTCTTGATGTAACGATAGAGCTGCTTGCCGTCCATTACCGGCGTCTTTATGTCAACCAGGAGCAGGTCGTAGTCCGCCTTCATCAGCATGCTTTCCGCGGTTACCCCGTTCTGGGCAAAGTCCACCTGATAGCCCTGGCTGGTGAGAGTGCGGCGGCAGACCTGCCTGATGCTCGGCTCATCCTCAACCGATAGTATTCTCCTTCTGACGATGCTGGAGCTGGTCATAGCTGCCCCCTTAATGGTTAGTGCCCGCCAGGACGGGTAGTTCCACGACAAAGGTAGCCCCTCTGCCCGCTTCGCTCTGGGCATATATCCGGCCGCCGTGCCCGGTCACTATCCCGTGGCAGATGCTCAGGCCCAGCCCCGTCCCCTCCCCCACCTCCTTGGTGGTGAAAAAGGGGTCAAACAGGTGGGCCAGGTTCTCCTTGGCGATGCCGGAACCGTCATCGGTAAAGGAGGCCCTGATACTATCGCCGGCGCGCCCGGTGCTAACAGTCAGGGTGCCCCTCTGGTGCGCCTGGAGCATGAAATGTTCAGCATTGATAACGATGTTAAGGAATACCTGCTGTAGCTGAAAATAGTCGGCCATAACCGTCGGCAGGTCGGGGGCCAGGCGGGCTATAACCTGGATGTTCTCCACGCTGTGCTCGTAGGCGCGCAGTGCCAGCACCTTTTCAATGACGCTGTTGATATTCACCGGCTGTTTTAGCGGCGGATGCTTACGGGCAAAGATAAGCAGGTTTTTCATAACGTCGGCGGCACGCCTGGCCTCGCTGTAGATAACCCCGATGTCCTCCCTGATATCTTCCGGGAGCTCCCTCCACAGAAGGAGCTGGGCGAAACCGATAACGCTGGTCAGCGGGTTATTGAGCTCATGGGCAATCCCCGAGGCCAGCTCGCCGATGGAGGCCAGCCGGTCAGTGATAAGTAACTGCTCCTCGGCCCGCCCCGGCCCGGTCTTCAGACTCTCCAGCTCGGCTACACGCCGGCGCAGCGCTTTCAGTTCAGTCAGCTCTTCCTGTATTTCAACAATACGCGCCAATTGCTTTTCCCAGACGGAGAAGATAAGGGAACCTGAATCTACTCTTACTCAATCTATGTTGACTATTGGTCACATAATAGCACAAATATTGCCTACTGTCAACTATACCTCAACGGAGGGCACTTAAGCTAACCACGGCTCGCCGGATTTATCACGGGATTTTTACACCAATTTTATGGGCAATTAATCTCGTCCAAGTAAGATGTAACTATAACGATATCAAGGGAGAGCGGAGGCAACAGAGGTGGAAAGAGATAAAGACACTGACAACCGCCTGGGCAAAATCATCAAGCAGCAGAGGCTTATCTCCGGGCTGACGCTGAGGGAGCTGGCCGCTAGCTCCGGGGTCTCCTCGTCCCATATTGGCCGCATCGAGAGGGGCGAGCGCTTCCCCTCTGCCCATGTCCTGCGCCGCATCGCCGGCCACCTGGGCTTTGATGAGAGCGAGCTGTTCAGCCTGGCCGGCTATTTCTCACCCCAGCCCACCGCCGCAGGACGGGACGCCGGTAGTATCAGCCATCTTGACCCTCTGGTCGCCCGCGCCCTGGCCCAGGAGCCAATCGAGATACAGCGCCTGGCGCTGGTCATCCTCACCCTGCTCAAGAGCCTCGCCAGGGTAAAGGAGTAACTGAAAATGTCGGAGGAAAATCGGCAAGACATTGTCTTCGTACTGACCAGAGAGCAGGTCCTGGCCTGCGCCCGGGAGCTGGGGATTGCCGAAGAGCAGCTGACCGATGAGGTTATCGGGCTGGTTAAGAGCAGCCTAGAAGTTGAATTCCGTCGCTGGCCGCAGATAGTTAAAGAAATTCTCACCCAGGCCGTTCAGTGCCCCCTAGGCCTGGTCTGCTTTCCTTCATGTTTCTGGTGGCAAGAGGGCAGGTGCCTATTCCCCAAGAGGTCTAAATAGGCCCTGCCCCACCACCGGTAGTGCTTTAGCCCAGATATATAATGCCTTCTGTCCACTAATATAGCCAATAAGTCCCCCTACTTTCTGCCCTCTCCTATTTTCTAAGTTCGTATTGACCAATTTACCTATTTACAATAGTTGACTACTGGCATTTTTGTCGCTTTTATGGTACAATATAGGCAAATTCTCACCGGGCGGTAGTGCAACATGGGGAACAACGGCGCCGAGAACAACGACCAGGCCCTGGAGCTCCTCCTGGAGAAGGTATATCGGGGCTGGGGCTACGATTTCCGAGACTATAAGCGCGGGACGGTAACCCGCCGCCTGCAGCGGCGGCTCTACGCCACCGGCACCACCAGCTATGAGGAATACTTGCACTTTCTGGAAAGCCACCCCCAGGAATCCCAGAGCCTGGCCGAAGAGATCACCATCAGGGTGAGCGGCTTTTTCCGCAGCCGCTACACCTTCCAGCAGCTAGCCAGGCTGGTGCTGCCCAAACTGTTGGCCCACAAGATAAAGCGGGGGGAACGCAGCTTGAGCTTCTGGAGCGCCGCCTGCGCCAGCGGCGAGGAGCCCTACTCCATAGCCATCCTGCTGGCCGACTTTTTGGGCAGCCAGCTAACCGAGTTTGAGATAGCCGTCTATGCCTCCGACATCAACCGCCAGACCCTGGCCGGGGCGGAGGCGGGGCTATACCACCCCAAAGAGCTGGAGGGCCTCCCCCCGACCACCCTAGCCCGTCACTTCAGCCGCAACGGCGAGGGCTATCTGGTCAAAAGCCACATCCGCCGGATGGTCAGCTTCTCTCACTTCGACCTGGTCTCGGGCCGTCCCCCACCCTTCGCCCCGCTGGACTGCGTCTTCTGCTGCAATGTCCTGATATACCTGCAGAGACAGCTACAGGGGAAGGTCTTGGGCCTGGTCTATGACTCGCTGGCCACCCCCGGCTACCTAGTCCTGGGTGAGGTGGAGACACCAACCGATAACCTGCGCCCCAGGCTAGAATGTCTCAATGCCAAGGCCAAGATATACAAGAAGTCAGGGAAATAAAATTTAAGGAGGTGACCGGTGAACCAACAACTGGCTGAAGCTAAAATTGAGTCCACTGAGCTGAACCGGAGGACGCGCCTCCTCAACAGCCTGATATGGATACTGATGGGAGCGCTGGGGCTATTCCTGGTCTATGTCCTCGCCTCCGGCCTGCAATCATTGGTATCCGGCCTGATGTCCTTTGCCGCCGCCCTGGTCGTCTCCGGCATCGGCTACTGGCTGGCCCGCTCCGGCCGATTTTACGCCGCGGTCTACCTATTCTTAAGCGGCTTCGTCGTCCTGCTGCTGTTCGTGGTATTTATGGGGGGCCGGACCGCCTTCACCGTCTCTGAAGAGACCGGCCTGGGCTGGGGGGTGGTGGCCACCGCCATCATGATTTCGTTTGTGCTGGCCTGCATGTCCTGGCTCTTCGGGGAAAGCATCAACAACGCCTTCTCCACGCTTAAAAAGCGCTCCGAGGAACTCAGGGCCACCAAGGAGGAGCTGCGCGCCCGAAACGACCAGCTCCAGGCCGCCAATGATAAGCTTCTGGAGACACAGGAGCAGCTGATTCGCTCGGAAAAGCTGGCGGCCATCGGCCAGCTGGCCAGCGGGGTCGGCCACGAGCTGCGCAACCCGCTGGGGGCCATCAAGAACGCCGCCTTCTATATCAGGCGGCGGGCAGGCAACACCGACCTGCCGACAACCGAGCCGAGGGTGATGGAATTCCTGAAAATTATTGACGAAGAGGTCAACTCGGCCAACAAGGTCATCACCGACCTCCTCGGCTTCTCCCGGATGGGCCAACCAGCGGCGGCGCCGGCCAACATCGCCGGGATAATTGAGGACGCCCTCAGGTACACCCCGATACCGAAAGGGGTAACTTTAGTCAAGGAGATAAACAACCTGCCCATGGTGATGGTGGACGGTGAGCAGATTAAGCAGGTGGTGGTCAATATCGTCCTCAACGCCCTGCAAGCGATGCCGGAAGGCGGCCGCCTGGAGATAAGGGCCAGCGCTAGAGGCAAATTCGTCGAGGTGGAGTTCACCGATAGCGGCAGCGGCATCCCCGACGAAATCAAAAACAAGATTTTCGACCCCCTCTTCACCACCAAGGCCAAGGGGGTGGGTCTGGGGCTTTCGGTCTGCAAGACCATAATGGAGCGCCACCAGGGTGAAATCAGGGTAAAGAGCCAGGTGGGCCAGGGGACCACCTTTACCATCTCCCTGCCCACCCAGAAGATACTGGAGACCAGCGCCGTAGCCAGGGGGGGAAGCGATGAACAGAATCAATATCCTGGTAGTTGACGACCTCAGGAGCAGCCGGCTGACCCTGGGCGGGATACTGGAGGACGAAGGCCACAACGTCGTCCTGGCCGAGAACGGCTACCAGGCCATCGAGGCGGCCCGGCAGCTCCCCTTCGACCTGGTATTCATGGACATCAAGATGCCGGGGATTAACGGGGTACAGACCTTCCGCGAGGTAAAGAAGACCAACCCCCAGGCAGTGGTGATTATGATGACCGCCTACTCCGTGGAAGACCTGGTACGGGAAGCCCTGGAGGAGGGCGCCTACGCCGTGGTCTATAAGCCCTTTGATATGGAGCACGTGGTCAGCATCATCGAGTCCGTCCTGCACCGGACGCTGATTCTGGTGGTGGACGACTACTTCGCCGACCGGGAGACCCTCAAATTAATCCTGGAGGAGAGGGGCTACCGGGTTTTTGCCGCCGAAAGCGGCGCCCAAGCCCTGACCCAGGTCAAAGAAAAGCACTTTGATATCGTCTTCCTGGATATCAGGCTGCCCGATATTGACGGCGCCCGTATCTTCGAGGAGGTCAAGACGATAGACCCGGAGGCGGCGGTGATTATGATGACCGGCTACTCCGAGGAAGAGCTGGTCAGGAGGGCTATCGCCCAGGGCGCCTACACCTGCATCTATAAGCCCTTCGACGTGGAGAAGATACTGACCGTGGTCGGCGAAATCTCCCAGAAAATACCGCAGAGGAGCCGCTAGCCCATGCCTGCGTCACCCAAAATACTGGTCACCGACGACGAGCTAGCCACGCTCAAGACCCTCTCCGCCAACCTGGAAGAGATGGGCTACCAGGTGGTCACCGCCGGCAACGGCCAGGAGGCGCTGGAGCTTATCAGGAAGCGGGGCTTTAACATCGTCATCGCCGATATCAAGCTGCCCGACATCAGCGGGCTGGAGATACTGGAGACGGCCAAGGAGCTCAACCCGGAGACGGCGGTAATCATGATAACCGGCCACGCCAGCCTGGAGACGGCGGTGGACGCCATCAACGAGGGCGCTTATGCCTATATCCTCAAGCCGGTAGCCATGAGCGAGCTGGAGACCACCCTCAACAACGCTCTCCGGGAGCAGCGCCTGCTCGTTGAGAACCGGGAGCTGGTGGAGAGCCTGCAGCAGTCCAACAAAAGCCTGGAGGAGGCCAACCGGGCTCTGGAGCAGGTAAGCCAGGCCAAGTCCGACTTCACCGCCAGGATGAGCCACGAGCTGCGCACCCCGCTAAACTCCATCATCGGCTTCTCCGAGGTGCTGCTCTCCCAGAGAATGTCGCCGGCCGACCAGGCCACCCATCAGGAATTTCTGGGCTACATCCATATCAGCGCCGAACACCTCCTTCACCTCATTGACAGCATACTTGACCTCTCCAAGATAGAGGCGGGCAAGCTAACCCTGGAGCCCAGAGAGTTCGACCTGAGAGTCCTGCTTGAGGATGTCAAGATAACCGTCCTGCCCATGCTCACCACCAAAAAGCAGGCCCTCACGATAGAGATAGGCAACGGACTGAGCTCGATATTCGCCGACGAGCCCAAGATGAGGCAGATATTCCTCAACCTCCTCTCCAACGCCCACAAGTTCACCCCCAGGGGCGGCAAGATAAAGGTGGCCTGCCGGATGGCCAAACCTAACCTCCTTTACTGCTCGGTCATTGATAACGGCATCGGCATCAGCCTCCAAGACCAGAAGAGGATATTCGAAGAGTTCGGCCAGCTCAAGAAAGACCCCGCCGACAATGCCAAGGGGGTGGGGCTGGGCCTGTCCATCGCCAAGAGGCTGGTGGAGCTCCACGGAGGCAAAATCGGGGTGGTCAGTGAACCGGGCAGCGGCAGCATCTTCACCTTCACCATCCCAATCACCAGAAACAGGAGAGAGCCGGATGTCCAATAAGACGATACTGCTGGTAGAGGACGACTTCATGAACATGAGGCTGGCCCAGCATGTCCTGGAGGCGGAGGGCTATAACGTGATTGGAGCCACCACCGGCTGGGAGGCGCTGAACCAGATTAAAACCGGCCTCCCCGACCTCATCCTGATGGACGTGCAACTGCCCGATATTGACGGCATGACCCTGGTCAGGATAATCAGGGCCGGAGAGGCGGCCCAAAAGACCGTCATCCTGGCGCTGACGGCCTACGCCATGAAGGGAGACAAGGAAAAGATACTGAAGACCGGCTGTAACGGCTACATCGCCAAACCCATTAACGTCGAGCAGTTCATCAGCACGGTAAGGAGATACCTTGGTACAGGAAACGGAAAAGAAACTAAAAAAGGTGCTGGTCATTGACGATGACGTCCTGCTGGTCAGGCTCATCGAGCACAACCTGAGCCGGTTTGAGATAGAGGTCCTCAAGGCCTACACCGGCTACGACGGCATCGCCATGCTGCGCCGCCAGCAACCGGACCTGGTCATACTCGATATCGTCCTGCCCGATATCGACGGCTGGGAGGTGCTGCAGCGCATCCGCCAGATATCCAAGGTGCCCATCATCATGATGACCATCAAGGAGAGCGAGGACGACATCGTCCAGGCGCTCAACCACGGCGCCGACGACTACTGCACCAAGCCGGTGGGGATGGCCGAGTTGGCCGCCCGGGTACAGGCCATCTTCCGCCGCGCCGAGCTCTACCAGGCCCGGGACCAGATAGAGTTCGCCGACCAGCTGCTCAGGATAAACCTGGCCGAACAGAGGGTCTTCAGGGACGGCCAGGAGGTAAGGCTGACCCCCACCGAGTTCAACCTGGTACACTACCTGCTGACCAGAGCCGGCCGTTTTACCAAACCCAAGGAAATCCTCAGCCAGGTGTGGGGGCAGGAATACTCTGACGATGTCGACCTGCTGCGCACCTGCATCTGGCAGCTTCGCCGCAAGCTGGAGCCGGACCCGGCGCAGCCCCGCTATATCCTCAACCGCCCCGGCTTCGGCTATATGTTCAACCGCCGTTCCCCTAACCACAGCTAGACATATACCCCCAACCTTCCCCAAAAGCGAAGCCGCCCGCTTAAAGCGGGCGGCTTTAATGCTTTTCTGACTCCCCCCTGATGGACATCTTATCCCCATTTTATGAGTTTTTGACGGCGCCGGCGCTAGTATATCACCAGAGCCAAAAAACAGGGAAGGAGACAGGACAATGGAAAACAAGCAAAGGATACTGGTCGCCGATGACGAACTCTACATCAGGCTGCTGGTAAAGGATATCCTCGAGCCCGAGTTCACCGTCCTAGAAGCCAGCAACGGCGAGGAAGCGGTCAACATCACCTACACCGAAAAGCCCGACTTGGTGCTGATGGACATCCTGATGCCCAAGCTGGACGGCTACACCGCCTGCTACGCCATCAAGAACAACGAGCAAACCAAGGCCATCCCCGTGGTCATGCTCACCGGCGTCGGCCATGAGCTCAACCGCCAGCTCAGCCAGGAGATGGGCGCCGCTGCCTATATCACCAAGCCCTTCAACCCGGAGGACCTGCTGGATAAAGTCAGACAATACATATCACCCCTCTGCACCACCGCCTCCTGAAAGACGCAGCAACCAGTTCCAGAAAGGGAGGTAAAGCTTAAAATGGTGACGACCAAAAAGAAAGCCAGCCTGGAAGGGCTGGCCGGAGACAAGTATTTAAGGCTTGTCGAGCATGCCGCTGATGGTATAGCCATCATTCAGGACGGGGTCCTCAAGCTGGTAAACACGGCGCTGTCCGGCATATGCGGCTACGATAAAGAGGAACTGCTGGGTATGCCCTTCACCAAGCTGCTCACCCCCGAGTCCCAGAAACTGACCCTAGCCAGGTACCAGACCAGGATGGCCGGCAAAAAGGTGCCCCCCATTTATGAGATTAAGGCTCTAATCAAGAACGGGGAAACACGGGATATTGAGATAAACGCCGCCCTGACCGAATACGATGGGCGCCCTGCCGATGAGGTAATCATACGCGATATCACCGAGCGCAAAAGGATAGACGAAGCCCTCCAAGCTGAGAAGAACAAGCTGCAGTCGGTAATAGATTCTCTAGAATGCGGCCTCACCATACAGGATAAAGACTATAACATTATCTACCATAACGAAGTCGTGAAAAGCTATTTCGGTGACCAGATAGGTAACAAATGCTACCGCGCCTACGAAAATAACGACGATGTGTGCCTGGGTTGTCCAGTAGCCGAAGCCTTCAAGGACGGTCAGTCCCATACCGCAGAGAGGAAGGTGGTAACACCTTCAGGGGAGGTCACTTTCTGGGAAAACACGGCCAATCCCATCAGAGATGCCCAGGGGAATATTGTCTCCTGCCTTGAGATAACCAGGAACATCACCGAGCGCAAAAAGGCGGAGCAGGCGCTGGCTGACGAAGCCACCTGGCGGCGTATACTGATTGACCAGTCCCGGGACGGCATCGTCGTCCTCGACCAGGACGGCAAGGTCTATGAGGCCAACCGGCGGTTCGCCGAGATGCTGGGCTATACCCCGGAGGAGACGGCTGAACTCCACGTGTGGGACTGGGAATACCTGTACCCACGTGAGCAAGTGCTGGAAATGATACGAACCGTAGATGAGGCTGGCGACCACTTCGAGACACAGCACCGACGTAAAGATGGCAGCGTTTATGACGTCGAAATCAGCACCAACGGGGCCATGTTCGCCGGCCAGAAGCTCATCTTCTGCGTCTGCCGGGATATCACCGAACGCAAAAAAGCAGAACAGGCACTGCGAGAGAATGAGGAGCAGTACCGTGACTTATTCGAGAATGCCAATGACCTTATACAGGCAGTTAAGACCGATGGTCACTTCCTATATGTAAATACGGCATGGAGGAAGGAACTCGGATATAGCGATGAGGAGATAGCTAATCTTAGGTTAGTTGATATAATCCACCCTCATTATAAAAAGAAATGTGTTGAAATTTTTCAAAGGGTTATATCCGGCGAAAAAATAAAAAATATAGAGGTTGTCTTTGTAACCAAGGATGGTAGAGCAATCACACTAGAAGGAAATGCCAGCTGCCGGTTTGAGGGAGGCAAACCGGTTAACACCCGGGGCATCTTTCGTAATATCACCAGTCGCAAGCAGGCGGAAGACGCCCTGCGGGAGAGCGAAGAGAGATACCGGACGGTGATTGAGGGGGCCCACGATATGATACAGAGCGTCGCCCTTGACGGCAGCATCAACTTCGTCAACCAGGCCTGGCTGGACACGCTGGGCTATAACCAGGCCGACCTGCCCAAGCTGAATTTATTTAAAGTTATCCACCCCGACTCCCTGCCGCACTGCCAGGAACTGTTTGCCAGGGTTATTGAGGGAGAGCCCGTCCACAACGTACAGGCCACCTTTTTGACCAAAGATGGTCGAAAGATTCTGGTCGAGGGGAGCGCCGCACCGCGTTTTATTGGGGACAAGGTGGTAGCCACCCAGGGCATCTTTCGCGATATCACCGAGCGCAAGCAGATGGAACAGCAGCTTCAGGAAAAGAACGAGCAACTGGATGCCCAGAACGAGGAACTAAGGGCGATTAACGAAGAGCTAAGGGCCACCGAGGAGGAGCTGCAACACAGTCAGGAGAGGCTGGAGAGGATGTTTGAATCGGTCACCGACGGCATAGTCGTGACCACCCTGGAGGGCATTGTCCTCAAGGTAAACGAAAGAGCCGCCCAGATGATTGGCTACGCTTCCGGTGACGAGCTCCTGGGCAAAAGCTGCTTTGATTGTGTTGTCCAAAGCGACCATAATAAAATGGCCGACAACATGCAGAAAGTTATCAAAGAGGGGCTAATCAGAAGCCAGGAATACACCCTGCGTAAAGCGGACGGCACCGAGTTTCCTGCCGAGCTGAGCACCAACGTAATAAAGGATGCTTCGGGCAACGTGAGGGGCCTCATCACCATCAGCCGGGACATCACCGAACGCCGGCAGGCGGAGGAAAGGGAGAAGCAACTCGAGCAGGAACTCAACCTGGCCGGCAGACTGGCCTCAATCGGCCAGCTGGCTGCCGGCGTCGCCCACGAGATAAACAACCCTCTCACCGGCGTCATCGGTTTCTCCCACCTGCTACTCAGCCGGGATATCCCCGATGACATCAAGCAGGACCTTCAGGTAATTCACAGTGAAGCCCAGCGGGTGGCCAAGATTGTGGAAAACCTGCTCGTCTTCGCCCACCAGCGTAAAACGGGGCGTGAACACGTGAACATCAATGAAATCATAAACAGGGTCCTGGAACTCCGCGCCTACGAGATGAAGGTGAACAACATCAAGGTTGAAGCCCAGCTGGCCCCCGAACTGCCTCTCACCATAGCCGATGCTGGCCAGCTCCAGCAGGTATTCCTCAACATCGTCCTCAACGCCGAACACTTCATTACCAAGGCACACAACCGGGGCAAGTTGATAGTCAAGACGGAAGAGGTAAATGGCAGCATCCGGGCCTCCTTCACCGATGACGGCACCGGCGTCAGCCCGGAAAACCTGGACAAGATATTCAATCCCTTCTTCACCACCAAAGAGGTGGGCAAGGGGACCGGACTGGGCCTGAGCATCTGCCACAGCATCATCACCCAGCACCAGGGCCGGATATACGCCCGGAGCAAGCTGGGCAAGGGAGCGACCTTCGTTATTGAACTGCCCGTAGTGGCCGATACCGTCCAGACAGGCAAAGCCGAAGAGACCAGGAAAGAGCCCCAGAAGTCCCGGGGGGCCAAGATACTGGTGGTGGACGATGAGAAGGCGATACTCACCTTCTTAAGCCGCCTGCTGACCGCGTGGGGACACTCCGTAGAAACGATAAACAACGCCGATGCCACCCTGGAGAGGCTCAAGACAAAAAGGTACAGTCTCATCCTGCTGGACATCAAACTACCGGGCATGAGCGGCATCGAGCTCTACCACCACATTGAAAAAACGGTGCCGGCGCTGACGCGGAGGGTAATGTTCATCACCGGCGATGTCATGGAAGGCACCACCCGCGAATTTCTGGAGAAATCTAAGGCGGCCCACATCACCAAGCCCATCGATATTGAGGTGCTGAAAAAGATGATAAACCGCGCCCTTAACCAGACACCGGCAGCGCCGGTAGCTATGGGGTGAGACGATATGGCCAAGAGCGTAACCGGGGGCCTGAAGGAAGCAAATATAGAGCTGCTCAGTGCCCTGCAGACAAAGGTCAGGGAGTTCATCATCCTCCACCAGATAGCCCAGACCGGCACCGAGATGCTGGCGCTGGAGCAGGTCTTAAGCAACGCCCTGGAAAGGGTGACACGGTTAATAGGGGTGGAGAGCGGGGCGATAGTGCTGGCCAACGAGCAGAGGGGGGAGATAAGCGCCGTCGCCCGCGGGGGGCTATCAAACAGGTTCCTGGAGAAGCTAAAGAAACTATCCACCGGCGGCAGCATCACCGGCCGGCTGATTCTATCGGGGATGCCGGTGGTGATAGAGGACACCGCCAAATACCCCCGGCTGGCCGACAGCCTGGTGATGGAGGAGGGGCTGAAGTCCATCGCCGCCGTCCCCCTCAGGTCAAGCGGCCGGGTCATCGGCACCCTGATTATCGCCAGCCACAACCTGCACAGCTTCAACTCAGCCGAAATCCACCTGCTCAACACCATCGGCGAAGGGCTGGGCCCGGCCCTCAAGAACGCCGAGCTTTACGAGGCGCTGCGGGAGAAAAACCGCCAGCTTGACGAGCAGAACCAGGAGCTGCGCTCTCACCAGCGGGAACTCCTGGAGAAGACCAGGGAGGTGGAGCAGGCCAGCCAGCTCAAGTCGGAGTTTCTGGCCAACATGTCCCACGAGCTGCGCACCCCGCTAAACTCCATAATCGGCTTCTCCGAGCTGATGCTGGACCAAGTACCGGGGCCGGTCAACAAGAAGCAGCGGCAGTGCCTGGAGGACATCTTAAGCAGCGGCCGCCACCTGCTCAGCCTTATCGACCAGGTCCTCGACCTTTCCAAGATAGAGTCGGGGCGGGCGGAGCTGAGGCTGGCCGGGGTAGACCTGGCCGAGCTGATAGAGTCGCTAAAAAACACCATGCTGCCCATACTCAAACCGAGGCGGCATAACCTCACCGTCAGCCTAGAGAAAGGCCTGCCCAAGGTCTATGCCGATAAGGCCAAGCTGAGGCAGGTTTTCTTCAACCTGCTGAGCAACTCCTCACGCTTCACCCCGGAGGGCGGCAGGATTGAGATTGAAGCAGTTAAAAACGGCAGCTACTGCCGGGTCAGCGTGACCGACAACGGCATCGGCATCAAGAAGGAAGACCAGGAGAGGATATTCGAGCCCTTCTGCCAGCTGGACAACGCCCCGAACGGTGGCGGCGGCACCGGGCTGGGGCTGGTGGTGGTCAAACAGATTGTGGGAAAGCATGGCGGGCGGGTCTGGGTAGAGAGCCAGTACGGGGAGGGGAGCCGGTTCAGCTTTACCCTGCCCCTGGCTCCCCGGGAGGTAAACAGCCATGAAGTATAAGGTGTTAATCGTTGAGGACAACCCGATGAACATGAGGCTGATTGAGATGATTTTAAGGTCGGATAACTACCTGCTGCTCAAGGCGAGAGACGGGGAGGAGGCGCTGGCCATCGCCACCATAGACCACCCCGACCTGGTGCTGATGGATATCCGGCTGCCCAAGCTGAGCGGCCTGGAGGTAGCCAGGAGGCTCAGGAAAGACTCGCAGCTAAACCACATCCCCATCATCGCCCTCACCGCCCACGCCATGAAGGGGGACGAGGAGAAGGCCATCGAAGCCGGCTGCGACAGCTATGTCTCCAAGCCGATTGATACCCGGCAACTGCCCAAGCTGGTGGCCGATATGCTATCGGCGCACCAGAAGCAGGAGACTAAAGCCCAAGCCTAGCTGAAGTTACCCTTTTTAAGCGCCTGCTGGAGGTAGCTCATAAACTCCTCCGCCTTCTCCCTGGGCGGCCTGGTGGCCAGGCTAACCACGACAAAGAGAATAACGCAGACGATAAAACCCCATGTCCCCGGCCACCAGCCCATTGGCCGCCAGCCGCTCACCTGGAAAATCAGCACCACGATAGCCCCGGCGATGCAGCTCACCATCGCCCCCAGGGCGGTGGCCCGCTTCCAGAAGAAGGCGCCGAAGATAGCCGGCACCGCCATCAGCAGGCCAGCCGAGGCCGCCGCGGAAAGGGGGGCAATCATCAGGTTCAGCACTCCCCCCGGCTGCCCGGCCACCCACCAGGCGAAGAGAAAGGAGATAATAGCCATAATGGGGATAACCCACTGCCCTACCCTCAGCTCTCCCCTCTCGGAGACCCTGGGATTGATAAGTCCCTTGTGGATGTCGCGCGCCCAGACCGAGGACAGGGTGAGCAGTATGGAATCTATGGTGGAGATGGCGGCGGCGGTGATGCCGAGCATGACCACGATAGCCAGGCCGGTGGGTATTATGGGCAGCGCCAGCAGACTGGGGGTGGCCAGGTCGGCGTTCTTCAGTCCCGGCACCAGCAGGACGGCGCTGAAACCCCACAAGACCGAAATTAAGGTATAGATTAAACCGAAGACCAGGAAACCGCCCATCATCTGCTTCATGGCGCTGACCGACTTAGGGATAAAGAGCCGCTGGCTCACCTGGGGGTTGGATATCAGGAAGAAGAGCCAGGGCAGGGAAAGGCCGATAAACATGTTAATGCTCCACGATCCCCCCGCCGTGGGTACAGTGAGCAGCCCCGGCGTGTCTGTCTCCAGCCGGCTGAAAAAGGAGCCGAAGCCGCCCAGCGCCACCACCACCACCCCCAGCACCGCCGCCGAGGTGACAATCATGACCAGCGCCTGGAAGGCGTCGGTCCAGGCCACCGAGCGCAGACCGGCAATGTTAGACCAGGCGATGGCACAGACCACGGCTATGCCGATGCCGGCCACCACCGGTATCGCCCCCCCGCTGACCCCGTTCATCAGGTAGCCGATGCCCAACAGCTGCACCGCCCCGTAGGGAACCAGAAAGACCAGGGCCAGTATGGCGGCGGTCGCTCCCACCCCCTTGTTCTGGTAGCGGTCGCTAAGAAGCTCCATCGGCGAGATGTAGCCGTATTTCCGGCCCACCAGCCAGAAGCGGGGCAGGAAGAAGATCATCATGAATATGCCGCAGAGATAGGTCAGCTCAAAGCCCAGGGCGCCGACGCCGGTGAGGTAGGTCAGGCCAGCCAGCCCCACCATCATAAAGGCGCTGTAGGTGGTGGCGCTGTAGGTCAGCGCCGAGACGAAACCGCCGATACTGCGGTTGCCCAGGAAGAACTCGCTTACCCCCACCCCCAGCCGCCGCCGGGCCATCAGGGCGATGCCTAGCCCCACCAGGAAATAGATGGCAATGCCGAACCAGACCCAGAAGGCAGCGCTCATTTTTCCACCCCCCGCCACCTCAGGAAGATGATAAAGGCGCTGATGATAGCCGCCACCACCCAGACCGTCCAGAACAGAAAGGCGCCGCTCATCCTGGCCACATTGGTAAGGACATACCAGGGGATGGCGATATCCAGCGCCAGCAGAAAGGCAAACCAGACCCAGGCCCAGGCCGATTTAGTCATCCCAAGCACCTCACGGCAGATATTTAACCGCCATTTTAACACAAAGAGAAGGCAGCGTCACCTTTTCAGGTGCCAGAGGATAACCAGCCACAAACAGACGTAAAAGAAATGTAAGAAAGATGAGAAAATACCGCCGGCTGACTATGCTTTTCTAAGGGCTATAATCATTGCCCCTGGACCACCATGCACCCCAAGTCCTGGCCCTACCCTGGCCATCCTTATCTTTTCCCGGTCGAATACGGAACCGACACGCTCGGCCAGCTTCTGGGCTTCGTCAGGGGTGGTGTTATAGACAATAGCCAAGTCCTGAATATCTCCGGCATTCTTAACAAAGTCAAACAGCTTATCCATACCCTTGGCCCGGGTGCGAGCCTGACCCGCCGGCACCAGTTCTCCATCTTTCATAGTAAGCATCGGTTTTACACTCAATACTGAGCCCAGCAGTGCCTTCACCTTACCGATACGCCCCCCCCGCCTGAGGTATTCCAGGGTATCCAGAAGGAAAAACAAATATGTCTTAGGAATGGCCTGTTTTACCCATTCCACAATCTTGTCAATACTTTCCCCGGCTTTAGCCATCTCGGCAGCGGCAATAACTATCAAGCCCAGGCTCATAGTCAGTGTCTCTGAATCAACCACCTCAACCGGGCATCCCGTCTCCAGCATATCCCTGGCCATCATCGCCGAATTGCAGGTGCCGCTCAGTTTACCCGAGATATGGATGGAAATAATGCCGTCGGCTTCTGCTGACAGCTTCTGGTAGGCCTCGAGAAAGTCCTGTGGTCCGGGCTGAGTAGTGCTGGGGTGGACAGGGTCATGTGTCAACCTCTCATAAAACTCGTCCTCAGTGATGGTCACCCGGTCGCGGTGTATCTCTTCGCCAAAACGTACGTATATGGGCACCACGGTAACCCCCAGTTCCTCAGCTAATTGGCTGGGCAGGTCGGCACCGCTATCAGTAACTATCTTTACCGGCATATTTCCCCCTTAAATCTCACCGCCCCGGCGGCTAATTGATGCATTATAACAGAGTCCCCTACCCACCCTGTCAATTCCTATTCAGTCTAGGTATGTGTTAAAATACTCAGGAAAAGATGACGGCCGTCTTATCCCGGCAGGAAATCCGGCGGCTGCTCCAGAAAAAGCCGCCCCTGGTCGAAGACTGCCCTGATATCGAGAAGCAGCTTCAGCCCAACGGCATTGACCTCACCCTGCGCGACATAGCCTTACTGCAGTCGCCGGGCCGGATTGCCGTTGAGGACAGCCAGCGGCTGGTCTCCGAGCTGGCGCCGCTGGCCTTTGACAGAACAGGCTTTATCGACCTCATCCCCGGCGCCTATATCATCACCTACAACGAGGTTGTCCACTTACCTGAGAACATCATGGCCCTGGGCCGGCCCCGCTCCAGCCTGCTCCGCTGCGGCGTTACCGTGGGTATGGCGGTCTGGGACGCCGGCTACTCCGGCCGCTCCCAGTCACTGCTGGTGGTCTATAACCCACGCGGGTTCCGCTTGCAAAAAAACGCCCGCGTCGCCCAGCTTATCTTTATGAGATTAAGTCAAAAAACAGAAGGCTACCGGGGGACTTATCAGGGAGAGAACATAGAGTAGTTTTTACTACACCACTATGCTTAACGCCGCCGGTACCACCCAGAAGGAGACGGGGCACTCCCCGAGTAGCTCGCCGTCGGCATAGACCAGCATCGGCTCTTGCGACTCAATGGTGACCCGGCTTCCCCGTTTCATGCTGACCTTGGGCAGACTGACGTGAGTCCCCTTATATACCCTGGGGAACTCTTTAAGTATTTCCAGCTTGCCCATATCGCCGATGATGATCATATCCAGCAGGCCGTCACCCAGCTCAGCCTGAGGGGCAATATGCATGCCGCCGCCCATGTAGCTGCCGTTGGCCACAGCCACATTGAGCACCCGATACTCCCCCACTTCGTCACCAAGCCTCACCGTCACCGGCTTATTCCGGTAGCTTACCAGCGCCCTCAACATACCAATCACATAGGGAATGGTGCCGCCAAAGAACTTGGGCAGGCGCTCGGTCTCCTTGACCACGGCGGCATCAAAGCCGACTCCGGCGGCGTTGACGAAGAAACGCTTAAAGGTTCGCCCATTATGCTGGTACTCGACCACGCCGACGTCAATCGAACGCCTCTGGTGGCTGGTCAGGGTGGAGCAGGCAGCGGTGTAGTCGCGGGAGATGCCCACCGAGCGGATAAAGTCACTTCCGGTGCCGGTGCCGACGATGCCCAGTGCGGTGGCGGCGGCATTGGTGGAGTGGAGTATACCGTTGGCCACCTCGTTGACCGTGCCATCTCCACCCACCGCCACCAGGTAGCGGTAGCCGTCGCTGGCGGCCAGGCGGGCCAGCTCAATGGCGTGGCCCACGCCCTCGGTGTAGGCAAAGTCAAAGGGGAGACCGATGCGCTCAAGCAGCTTGCTGATGATAGGCCACTTGCGGCGGGTGGAAAAGGCCCCGGCCGCCGGGTTAACGATTACCTTGGCAGGCAGCACTGACATTGCCCCTATATTCCACCAATTAGAGGCCGATGTCAAGCATATATAGTCAGTCTAGGTAATCTATCTGGGAGGGGGGCCTTCCCTGGATATCGAACTTTATCCCCGCCTCCCGGAAGAGCTCCTGAAACGAGTCATCGTTATATTTACCGAAACTGACGAAGCGGGCTATCTTGGCGTTAACCAGCATCTTGGCGCAGAGCACGCAGGGGGTATGGGTGCAGTAGATGGTGCTACCCTCCAGGCTGACGCCGTGCAGACCGGCCTGGACGATTACGTTCTGCTCGGCGTGGATGCCCCGGCATATCTCATGCCTCTGCCCGGAGGGGATGTTCATCTCGTCCCTGAGGCAGCCCAGCTCGAGGCAGTCCTTAAGCCCGGCGGCAGCGCCATTATAGCCGGTGGCCAGGATGTGCTTGTTCCTGACCGCCACCGCCCCCACGTGGTGCCGGCGGCAGGTGGAGCGCTCGGCCACCACCGAGGCTATCTTCAGGAAATATTCATCAATATCGGGCCGGGTAATCTTTTTCATCTTAATCTGGCGGCAATCCTGGCCGCCTCTTTCCTTAGCTCCTCCATTGAGGACTCATTAACTATGGTGAAGTCGGCCATGGCGATGGGGCCCCCCTTGGCGATATTCTCTATCTCGGCCCTGTCCCGGCTGGCCGCCTCCTCCGGGGTCAGCCGCCGGCTCGCCCGGCTGGC
The DNA here is from genome assembly GCA_964396965.1 of uncultured Dehalococcoidales bacterium. Classification (GTDB taxonomy): domain Bacteria; phylum Chloroflexota; class Dehalococcoidia; order Dehalococcoidales; family BS750m-G39; genus JABMRW01. Next base: position 64,792 of record CAYNGD010000004.1, on the reverse strand, counting down.
CAATCTTTTATACCTCGTCCTGGGCGATGACCACACCGCCACCAGGTAGAGGTCATCCCCGTAGCAGGACTTAAGACAGGTATATTCCTCCCAAGAGTATAGCCCGTCAACGACCACGTTTGAGCTTTTCAGCGCCTGCTCAATACGGGGCAGATTGAGCTCGGCATAGGCCGCCGCTCCCTGCTCGCGCCGCAGTGTTTCCCTTATCTGTCGCTCGCTGGCCTCGCCCGGCTTTAGGCCCCGCCGCTTTATCTCCTTATCGGTCAGGTCGCCGAACCTGATTAAAGTGAAGCCGTTCTGCTCGAATACCCTGGATACCTCTGACTTACCGGCACCGGTCATGCCCACCACTGAGACGACTTTCATGGGTTTCATTATAAGGCAAAAAACAGCCCCGTGACAACGATTTTTTAGATTATTTCCTACCACACCCCCGGCAGTAGAGCCCGGCGGCGGGGCGGGTAGTCCGGGAAGTGCTGCCGGTACCAGGCGTGGTGGGAGCGGGCGCGGGGGACCAGATTGGCCGCCGTCCAGACGGCGAAGGCCAGCCCCGGCAGCGACCAGGTCGCCAGCGCCCAGCCCGCCCAGATGATAATCTCGCCGAGGTAGTTGGGGCAGGATATCCAGCGGTAGAGCCCGCCCTGGGGAATCTTATAACCCGAGTCAGCCGACTTGCTCAATTTGCTCAAAGTCCGGTCGGCCTGCCGGTTGATGACGAAACCGCCAATAAAGATGGCAACACCAAAGATAAATCGTGGGTCGCCCAGCCACTGGTTGCTGTAGCCGCCGGAGAAGCTGAAAAGGTAGCGGCCGTTGAGGTAACCGTTGACCGTGTTGAAGAGGAAACCAAAGCTGACGATGACCAGCGGCATCCCCCGGCGGCGAATGCGCAGGCTGAAGGGATAGATGAAAGCCCGGTGTATATAGTGTGCCTGCCACAGCCCCAGAAAGACCAGGGTGGTTACGGTGTTGGGGTTGCTGCCTAAAACAAAGCAAACGGCCAAGGCCAGCGGCGCCGCCGCCTCCATGATGACCCAGCCCAGCCGGTTGTTTAGTGCCAGGCCCCAGCCGCGGCGGACATAGCGGCCGTAGGGGGCGGCGAAGAAAAGCAGCGCTAAAAAGACGACTACCGCCAGGGCAAACCAGCCGGCGATAAGGACCCGAAAAAAGGCCGGCTCGCTCAAGACGGCCCCGTTGACGGCAGCTTCAGGTGACAGTTAAGCTGGCCGTTCTCCTCGAACCAGCGCAGGGTATCGATAAGCGTCTCCTTAAACGGGCGGGGCTGGTAGCCGAGCTCCTCGGTAGCTTTCTGGTGGCTTATCTTGCGGTTGTCGCGCAGCGCCTGGAGGGAGACGCTGGTGTAGAGGGGCCGCCGGCCGGAGAGGCGGTCAAAGGAGGAGACAAACGGGGCGCCGACGCGGGCCAGCCACATCGGGCAGACAAAACCGGGGGCGGGCACTCCGGTCAGCTGCTCAACCATTCTGGCCACCTCCGTCATCGAGACCCAGTGCCCGGAAAGGATATACCTGGCCCCGGGCGGGGCTATTTCTTCGGCCCGCATCGCCCCTCGGACGACGTCGCGGGCGTCCACCCAGTCAAAGCCGCCGCTGACCAGTGAAGGCAGCCGGCCATTGGCCAACCTGAGCAGGGCCTCGCCGAAGTGGGAAGGCTTGTAGTCGTTGGGGCCAAAAATCGCCGTAGGGCTGACGATAACCGCCTCCAGCCCCTCCTCTATCCCCCGGCGCACCTCCCTCTCCGCCGCCGCCTTGGAGCGGTCGTAGGGCGGGTAGCGCCGGGACTCGACCAAGGAGTTTGACTCATCGACTGACACATCGGCGGTCGGCTGGGCCATGGTATGGATGGTGCTGAAGTGGACCAGGCGGCGCACTCCGCAACGCAGGCAGGCCTCGACCACATTGCGGGTGCCGATAACATTGACCGCCTCCAGCAAGGGCCACTCGTCCCGCGACAGGGAGATATAGGCCGCCAGGTGATAGACCACCTCGGCATCTGTAAAGGCCTCTACTAGAGAATCAAGGTCGCGGATGTCGCCCGGGACGACCTCGACCCCCAGCCCCTCGAAGGCCCTGCGGTCTTTATGGGCCAGAACGCGGACAGGACGGCCCTGGGCCAGCAGGGCCGGCACCAGGTTAGCCCCAACGTGTCCGGCGGCACCGGTGACGACAATCATTATTTGCCAGCCATTATAGCATAAGTTGAAACTGTGTTATAATTTTTGAAAGATGCCCAGGCGTGTTAACTTCGGCAGATTAATCGAAAAGCAGCTGCCCCCGGAACTGGTCAACCTGATGTGGGTGGCCGGGGAGATGGCCAACAGCCGGGGGGAGAAGCTCTACCTGGTGGGCGGGGTTATTCGCGACCTGCTGCTGGGACAGGCCAACCTCGACCTCGACCTGGTGGTGGAGGGCAGCGCCATCGAGCTGGCCCAGCAGCTAAAAACAATAAACAAGGGTAAAATCACCACCCACCCCCGCTTCAACACCGCCAGGCTGCTGTGGCAGGGCTGGAATATTGACCTGGCCACCGCCCGCAGCGAAACCTATGAGAAACCCGGTGCTCTGCCCACGGTGACCCCCAGCTCCATCGCAGAAGACCTCTCCCGCCGCGACTTCACCATCAACGCAATGGCCATCCGCCTCAACCCCGGCGACTACGGCCAGCTGGTTGACCCCCACGGCGGGCGCGATGACCTGCAGGGTGAGCGCATCCGCATCCTGCACGATAAAAGCTTTACCGACGACGCCACCCGCATCTGGCGGGCGCTGCGCTACGAGCAGCGGCTAGGCTTCCACCTGGAGCGAAACACTTTAGTTCTGCTCCAGCGGGACATCCCCAGGCTGGAGACCATCAGCGCTGACCGCCTCCGCTACGAGATTGAGTGCGTCTTTAAAGAAAAATACCCGGAGAAGGTCTTCAGCCGCGCCGATGAACTGGAGGTGCTGGTGTCGTTACACCCGCAGCTAAAGGCTGACGAAGGATTAGCCGAAAATTTCGAAAAAGCCCGCCAGCTAAGCTCCCCCAACACCCCACCGTTTGACCTTTACCTGGCGCTGCTGGCCTATCCTCTCACCACGGAGGAAACCGAAGAGCTGATAGCGCGCCTGAACCTGCCCAGGCTCTCGGCCAAGAGCCTGAGGGATACCATCACCATAAAGAATAAGATGCGCCAGCTTTCCACCCCCGGCGTCTCGCCCGGCGCCATCTACAAGCTCCTCCGCGATTTCTCACCCCCCGCTTTAGAAGCCAACTTATTGGCCACCCAGTCGGCGGTGGCCAGCCAGGCCATCCACCTCTTCCTCAACAGACTGAAAGGCATCCGGGTCTCGCTCACCGGCGACGACCTGATTCAGATGGGCATTCCTGCCGGTCCCCGGATAAAGGAGATTCTGGAGTTTTTGCACCAGGCCAAGCTCAACGGCAGGATAGCCACCCGCAATGACGAGGAAGAGCTGGTCAGGATATGGCTGGGAGAAAAGTAACGCTTGACAATTAAACGAGAATACGCCAATATATTTCCTGCGCAGGCCGAAAAATGTAGGGAGGGGCAAGAGAATGCGGCCACTTAGTATCGAGCTAAGATTTGATTTTGCTGAAAAGTTTCGTGAATATTCACTTTCGCAGAAAGTGCGCGGGGCAATAACGGGTAAAGCACCAGAAGAAAGCAAACAGCAGGTAGAGGAAGAAGTTCTGGTGCGCTCTCTGAAGAGAAAGCTAGCAGTTAGATGGAACGGCCAATCACTTGGGGTCGTCCTGGAGGAAATACGTAATATTGATAACTTTATTGAAATAACTATACCACTACTCAACAAGATTAATGAAGTAGCACCAATTAACAATTTAACAAGAAGAACTGTTGTGGAATGGCTCTTACCCACCCCTAAATACGATTTTGCGGCGTTAGAGAAGAAATATAGAGAAATAATGATCGGTCGACAATTTGTTCAGAATGGTACATTTGATTCCAGCGTAGTACTGGATATTAAGGTCAACAACTGGACCTTGCATCACCAGAGTGGTGCAATGGGTCTCAAGCAACTGCTAGACCATTATCTCGTCTTCAAGCAAGAAGATTTACCGAAGGTTTTTTTATTTCTGATAGTTGGCATAACGGACGAGAAAGTGATACAATATTCAAGCGAGGAAATGCATGACTTCTTAACAAAAGCATTTAAGCTTTGCAAATCTCATAGCGATGCATTTGAGCAAATGTGGGAGGCGATTCTATGAGTTCACAACTGTTGGAAAGAACATTATTAATACAACAACGAGCGTCACGATGGGCTGAAGCCGAGGAGGTTGAGGATATCTCATTGATAGATATAACATACCCAATAAATGTGGATGGCGACAAACTTGAGATAGATTCAGCTCAATTAGAGACTGAGCGGGTTTATAGGTTTGATTATCTTGGTGCTAAAATGGTGCTTTGGAAATCACTTGATGGCACAATCGACCTCTTCCAAATTATTGAATAATGAATGAGCTACCACCAATGAAAATAGAGCCACCTGTCAAGTGGCTCAAGCATATAGAGAAATTTGATACGAGCGTATTCCCTACATGTCATACTATCGAAAGGGAATGGCATATTCGTCAAGGTATCAGCCTACAGCGAAATATAGTTTATGTGCACCACGAACAACAATGTAAGTTTAGTATACTAAAGATGTCCGCACAAAAAGGGCAACTGACTTTCGAAAGATTGCTATAGAAATACGCAATCATTCTTCATATACCAATCAAGGCATCAACTAAATAAATTATGCTATCTTTTAAGTCCCTTTACCTATTTATTCTACCTTCTTGAACTTGCTCCGGGGGGTGCCGCAGATAGGGCACTTCTCCGGGGCCTCGCCGGCCACGGTATAGCCGCAGACCGGGCAGACAAAGTAGGGCTCGGCCTTGGCCTCCTGGCCCGCCTCGAACAGCTCCAGCGCCTTCTGGTAGAGGCGGTGGTGGATTTTCTCCACCTTGTTGGCGTAGTCGAAGCTGGTCTCCGCCCTGTTGTTATTTTCAGACTTGGCCTGCTCGATGAAGGTGGGGTACATCTTGGTGAACTCGTAGCTCTCACCGGCGATGGCCGCCTTCAGGTTTTCGCCGGTGGTGCCGATGCCGCCCATCGCCCTGAGGTGATTGCGGGCGTGGACCGTCTCCGCCTCTGATGCCGCCCGGAAAAGCCGGGCCACCTGGGGCTGCTTCTCGCTGTCCGCCTTCTCGGCGAAGTAGAGGTAGCGCCGGCTGGCCTGACTCTCCCCGGCGAAAGCCTCCTTAAGATTATCCTGGGTATTGCTCATCGGATACCTCCTCTATTCTATCTCTTTTTTTGCCAGGGCTTGTACTCCCGGTCGATGATAAAGCCCCGCCGGCCTCCGGTGCTGGCCAGGTCAGACCTGAGCCGCGACAGCGCCTTCAGAACGCAGAACAGGGGGATGATGATGGCAAAGATAATCAGGCTCAGCTCCCCGCCGAAAAGCCAGATAATCACGGGGAGAAGGATCAGCCCCACCGCCGAGGCAAACCGGGCGTTGCTGGTGATAAACATAATTATAACTATTATGGCGAAGCTGATGGCAAACTCAATAGGGGCCAGGACGACGAGCACCCCCATGCCGGTAGCCAGTCCCTGCCCTCCCCTAAACTTAAGCCAGACCGGCCAGCTGTGCCCCACCAGCGCCATGAAGCCGGCGGCGAAGACCCAGAGCAGGGGGGCACCCAGCCACTGGGCAACCAGCACCGCCAGCGAGCCCTTAGCCACATCGGCCAGGTAGACGCTGATGCCGGCGGCGGTACCCACCTCCCGCATCACGTTCAGCGCCCCCACGTTGCCGCCACCCACCTTCCTGATGTCCACCCCCTTGGTCAGACGGGCGGCAATATAGGCGAAGGGGATGGAGCCCAGCAGATAGCCAATAACCACAGACAGAACGCCGGCTATCACTCTTGCCCCCTTTAGCCGTATTTTACCCCAAAGGGGATGTCTCCGCCAGATAGGACTCCAGCTCCTGCAGCTGGCAGCGGGCGTGCAGGTTCTCAGCCTCCATCTGGTTATCCATCAGGGTAAACAGCGCCGGACCCGAGCCGGCCAGATGCACCTGATAAGCGCCCAGCTTGATGAAGTGGTCCCGATAGAGCTTCAGCTTGGGGAAAAACTCGAAGGCGACATTCTCGAAGGTATTGAAGAGCATTGACGGCCGGAACCCCCTCTCGCCCAAAGCCTTGACCAGCTTTTCGGTAATTTGCCCGTCGGTAAAGTGGCCGGGTTTAAGGCTGGCATAGAGCTTCCGGGTCTTCTCCTCCATCTTGGGGAAAGGCGGCACCAGCAGCACTACCCAGCGCCGGGGCAGCGGCGGCAGCGCCCTTAGCTTCTCCCCCCTCCCCCCCACCAGCGCCGTGCCACCGTAGATAAAGAAGGGCACATCCGAACCAAGCCCGGAGGCAAGCTCGACCAGCTCCAACGGCGACAGGCGCAGCTTCCAGAGCCGGTTAAGCCCGCTTAGGACGGCGGCGGCGTCGCTTGAGTCCCCCCCCAGCCCGGCCACAAGCGGGATGCGTTTTTTAATCTCTATGTTCGCCCCACTGGTGGAGCCACTGGCTTCACGCAGCACTGCCGCCGCCCTTGATACCAGGCTATCCTGGCTAACGAAGTCAGGGTTATCACAGCTGAAGATTAGCTGGCGATTGGAGCGGAAGTACAGGCTGTCGTAGAGGCCTATCGTCTGGATGACGCTGCGTATCTCGTGAAAGCCGTCGGGACGCTTAGCCAGAACCTCAAGGGTCAGGTTAATCTTGGCCGGAGCCTTGACCTCTACCATGCCTTTTTCTCCTCAAAGACCCGCCACAGCCGGGCCCACTCCTCAAGGGTCAGGGTCTCCGCCCGCCGCTGCCAGTTTATCTCCGCTTTCTCCAGAAGAGGCAAGACCTGGGCCTTGCCCAGCCCCAGCCCCTGGGCCAGTGAGTTGTCCAGCTGCTTGCGCGGGGCGCTGAAACCGGCCCGCACCAACTCGAAAAAGCCCCCCTCGTCCACCGCCACCGCCGGCTGGGGGTAAAGGCTAATACGTAACACCGCCGAATCAACCTCCGGCGCCGGGTAGAAAGACTGTGCCGGCACCCGGCTGATTATCTCCGGCTTACCGTAGAACTGGACGCTGACGCTCAAGAGGCTCATGTCGCCGGGCTTAGCGGCAATGGCCTGGGCCACCTCCGCCTGAACCATGACCACCATCACCCTGGGCTTGGCTTCGGCTTCGAGGAAGTGGCGCAGGACGGGGGAGGTTATATAGTAAGGTAGGTTGGCCACCACCTTGTAGTCGGGGCTCCTCTGCCGCCTGAGCAGCTCCCCCGGCTCGATATTAAGCACATCGTCGTTGATGATGGTGACATTCTTAAAAGAGGCCAGCGTTTTCGCTAGTAAAGCCGCCAGCTTATCGTCTAGCTCGACGGCGATAACCCCGCCCGCCTTCTTGGCCAGCTCCCCGGTGAGGATGCCCAGCCCCGGCCCTACCTCCACGATAATATCGTCGGGGGTAATTTCGGCGGCGGCCAGGATCACCCCCAGCACCTCACCATCGATTAAGAAGTGCTGCCCCAGCCCCTTCCTCGGCTTAAGGCCAGACTGCCGCAGCCGCCTCTTGGTCTGGGCTAAAAATGAGCTCGGGTCTTTATCCATACGGAACCAGTGAGGCCGTGCACCCGCCCTCGACCCCGCCCAACGGCTTGCCCGGACCAGCCAGCTCCAGTCAGGTAGCCCTGCGGCACCCAGGGCTTCTATTTACCGCTGCTTCCTCTCGGACCTGACGGGATTCATAGTGCTCTGCCGCGCAGGACCCGGCCTTCAGCACCGCTTAGCCCGGGTAGTCCCACCAGACAAAGGCCTCAAGCGGGAATTCGACCCCGCTATAGCGGATTGCGAGTTCAGGGCACCGCTGGCTCCCCGTCTAGCACGACCTCAGTAAAATGCTAATCGGTGCCCAACCCTTTGTCAAGCCAAAAAGGAAAGCCCCGGAGTTTCGCTCCGGGGCTTTCTCCCTCACAACCAGGTTTATTAGGTCTGGGGTTTGCCCAGGACGGCCTCGAAAAGCTCCTCGTCCACGGGGTGCCCCTCGGCGATCATCTTGCGGTACTTGATGAAGTCGATGGTGTCCTTGCCGGTTATCTTCTTGGTATTGAAGGCACCGAAGCCCAGGAAAGCCTCTCCGGTCATGTTGACCGCCAGCCAGTAGCGGTGGTCGTTCTTGTTCATATCCCAGAAGAACTTCTTCTTCTCGCGGATGCCGATGATGGACTTCATCAGGCAGCCCTCGAAGAGGTTGGTGAAGGTCCAGATTATCTTGTTGACCTCGTTATCGAGGGGGGTCAGGTCCACCTCAAGGGACTTGACCAGCTCGCGGGCCTTCTTACCCGCCTCACCGGTGAGGAACTCGCCGTAGACGATCTCGCCGTCCTTGACGTAGGTGTCGGTATAGACCTGCGGGTTGCGGATGAACTTACCGCCCTGCTTGAGCACGGGCACCACCTTGCTTATGTAGCTCTTGCGCAGCATCTTGTAGGCGCTCCACATCTCACAGGAGATGCAGTTCCACATGGCGTCCTCGATGGTCAGCGCCCAGGGCAGGAAGTCGGAAGAGCCGCCCACCGGCGCCGAGCCGTGCCTGGGGCCGGCCTGGCCGAAGATAGCCAGGTCAGAGGCCACGGCGATGTCGCAGGCACCGCCAATCTCCTGGCCGCCGGCCACGCTCATGCCGTTGACACGCCGGATGACTGGCTTCTGGCACATCAGGATAGAATCGACCATGCCGTTGAAGAGGTCCATGTACTGGCCGTACTCCGTCGGCTTGGTGGAGTAGTACTCCGAATACTCCTTGGTGTTGCCGCCGGTGCAGAAAGCATTGTGGCCGGCGCCGGTAAAGACCACCGCCACCACGGCGCGGTTCATCTCCGCCCGGTGGAAACCAGCGATAACGCCCTTGACCATCTCGGTGGTGTATGAGTTGTACTGGGCGGGGTTGTTGAGGGTAATCCAGGCGCTGTAAAGCCCCTCCACCGGCTTGCCGCTGGGGTCAATCACCGGTTTTTCCTCATATATGGTACAGGGGGGCTCGGTGCCGAAATGCTCCATGCCCCAAATGTTGTGGTCTTTGATGCCACCTTCTCTGGGTACCCAATCTAATGACATTTATCTCCTCCTTTTTGCTTTAGTTTTAGAAGTCCGGGGTCAGTACTATCCGCCTGGCCAGCCCACCCTTATGGGCATCCTCAAAGGCCTGCTTTATCTGGCTCATCGGCCTGGTCTCGATAAAGGGCTCTATCTCTATCTTCCCCTTGAGCACCAGGTCAAGGACTTCGGGGTAGTATTTAGGCAGACAGCCCCAGGAGCCCAGGATATCGGCGTCGAAGGCCATCAGCCGGGAGAGAGAGTACTCGTTCTTCTGCATGCCGAAGCCGCAGATCAGAAGCTTGCCGATAAACGAGAGCAGCTCCAGCCCGATGGCCTGGCCCTCAGCGGTGCCGGTCCACTCGAAGATCTTCCAGCCATAGTTTGAGGGCAGACCCTTTTCCTTGCAGTAGGCGCGGAACTCGTCCCTGATGTCGCGGGGGCTCTTATTCACCGAGCTGATGACATGGGTAGCGCCGTAGTTCAAGGCCCTTTTAAGCTTCTCTGGGTTGCGGGCGATGCCGATGACCTCTTTGGCCCCCAGCGCCTTGCAGATCTGGGCGGCGTAGACACCCAGCCCGCCGGTAACCCCGGTAATGATGGTCAAATCACCGGGCCCAACCTCGGCCCTCATCGCCGCCTGGTAGGGCGAGGTGGCGGCATCGGCGACCACGGCGAAGTGGGAAAGGGGCACGCCGTTCCGGTCCAGCACCACACATAAATCTTCCGATGGCACCACAATGTGGCTGGAAAAGCCGCCGTAGATGCCCATGCTGTTACCGGGCATCTTCTGGGCCAGGCAGCGGTTGCCCCGGCCGGCGGCGCAGATGGGGCAGTGATTGCAGGGCATCACCGCTGGGATGATGACCTCCTTGCCCACCCATTTGGGGTCACCGGCGATTACCGTGCCGCTGATTTCATGTCCCAGGGTAAGCGGCGGCTTGTTAACCGTGGGCACGCCGTCGTAAAAATAGCCCAGGTCGGTATGGCAGACGCCGCAACCGGCAATCTCGACCATCACCTCACCGGGCCCTGGCTTGGGAGCATCGATGCTCTTCCTCTCCAGCTTGCCCGGCTCCACCATCTGCCAGGTCTCGATCTTGTTCGGTATTTTGGCCATATCTTTCACTCCTAACTCTAGTGATAAATTCAGGATAGAAATCAACCGGTTAGTTTAGCTCCATCACCTCCTCGCTAAGAGTCAGTTAACTTGCCGCTTTTCAGGACAACCAAATTAGTTTATCGTTTGAGACTACCCCATGTCAACAAGGCGGCTAACTATCAAACCGACTAGACGCCACGGCTTAAGCGGGCTACCAGCCTCATCGGCAGCCTCAGCCCCACCATCTTGGCCTGTGTGGCGGTAATGTCGTAGGGGACACGGCGGAGCCTGACCCGTCTGGCCCCGCTGTCATAGATAGCGTAGCTGGCCCTGGGGTCGCCGTCCCGCGGCTGCCCCACCGCCCCGGGGTTGATAATCAGCCGCTCCTCCCCCAGCCCCAGCGCGCTATCGGGAGAGAACTTGCTGAAGGAGCAGACGCCGCTTTTATTCAGCCTGAAGACCGCCGGCACGTGGGAATGGCAGACCAGGCAATATTTGGTTTTGAAGTAGGCGAAGTTCTCGCTGGCGGCGCTGATGGAAAGGATGTACTCCCAGATTGGCTCGCGAGGGCTACCGTGCACCAGGGTAAAGTCGTCCCGCTCGATAACCAGGGGCAGCTCCTTGATGTAGAGCACATCACGCGGGGTCAGCTGCCGGGAGGTCCACTCACAGGCGGCGATGGCATCGGGGTTAAACTGGTGGGTATCAATCTCGCCGATGGCGGCCAGGTCGTGATTGCCGGCCACGGCGATATGGTTGGTCTGGCGCAGGAGCTCAATGCACTGGTGCGGGTCCGGCCCGTAGCCGATGATATCCCCCAGGCACCATATCTCCTCCACCTCCCCCTGCTCCTTGATGTCAAACAGCACCGCCTTAAAGGCGTCCAGGTTGGCGTGGATATCGGCAACAATGGCGCAACGCATCTACACTTAAAAATATACCAGTTTTTTTAAGCTGTGACCAGAGCCAGGGGGCAGCCTAAATCGGGACCTCCAGGGTCACTGTTGTCCCCTTGCCCGGCTCGGACTCCAGTCCTAAGCTTCCCCCGATGAGCTGGGCCCGCTCCTGCATCCCGGCCAGGCCGAGCTTACCGGCCACGGTCAGGTCGTCCAGCCTCTCCGGCAGGCCAAAGCCCTTACCCTCGTCCCTCACGGTCAGGACGGCCTTACCATCGCCGAACTCCAGGGTTACCCCGGCCCTCTCCGCGCCGGAGTGCTTCCAGACATTCCTCAACGCCTCCTGGGCGATGCGGAAGAGCACCAGCTCTACCTCGGGAGGGAAGCGACGTACCTTGCCCATCACCTTCATCTCCACGGCTATGCTGAAGTGCTTGGTCAGGTCGGAGGTGAGCCACTCCAGCGCCGGCACCAGACCCAGGTCATCCAGCACCGATGGCCGCAGGTCCTGGCTGAAACGGTGCACCCCTTCCGATATCTTCTCGGTTTGCTGCCGCAGTCCCTCCAAGTACGAGATATCCTCTGCCGGGAGACGGTTTGTTGCCGAAATAACGAAACTATCCAGTTGACGCGATAACACCACCAAGTCCTGGGCGGTCTCGTCATGAAGCTCCCGGGCAATGCGCCGCCGCTCCTCCTCCTGGGCGCGGGTAATTTCCCGCAGATAATTACGCAGGCTCTTCTCAGCATTCTTTCTTTCGGTGACATCCTCCAGTGTCTCTATTGCCCCGATTATTTCACCGCGGCTGTCCCGGATAGGGCTGGCGGTAAAACGGAGCCACCGGCCGTCCCCCCCCATAGTCGGGAACCAGTCTTCAGCTTCGTAGGCACCGTCAATCAGCTCGGATTTTATGTATTTACCCTGATAGTGCGAGGCTATTTTGCTGACCGGGGCTCCCTCCACGATTAAATCAGCCATAACCGGCCTCTTTTCCGGGTAAAAAGCCCGCCACTGCCCGTCCGTCCCGACTATCTTCCCCTTCTTTATCGCCGAAAGGGACTCCAGGGCGGTGTTCCAGTGAGTGACTATATGCTGCTTATTGATGACAAAGGCCGGGATAGAAGAGCCGTCAACAATCTTGGTCAGCATCCCCTCGGCACGCTTTAGCCGGGCAATATCCCGGCGGTGCAGGTGGAACCACAGATTGACTATGCCGCCGATAACGATAACACCGCCAGTCTCAAAAAGGGCATCCGGCTGACTGGTGGAGATAAAAATAGCCCGGGGCAGCATGATAACGAGGGCCACCGCCAGGCTAGCCAGCCCCGCTTTGAACCCAAAAATAAGGCCGACGTAGGCTATCGGCAGCAGCAGGAAGACCCGCTCCACGGCGTGCCGGGTCAGGCCCAGAAAGGCGAGCAGGGAGGGCGAACCGGTGCCCAGTATCTGCTGCGGGTAGTGCAGGACCACCCCCAGGGCAAACATGGCCACCGCCAGCCAGAAGTGATAACTGGAGACAACCCCTGACACCCGATTCGATAAACCAGGAGACATAAACACAGCCCCCGACTAATTTAAGCCAAGCGATTCAGGGCAGGTCTTCCAGGGTGAGCCAGCCCCTTTTCAGGGCGTATAATACCGCCTCGGTACGGGAGGCCACCCCCAGCTTGGTGAAGATGTTGCCCAAGTGGACCTGGACGGTGCGCGGGCTTAAGAAGAGCTGCTGGGCGATATCCTTGTTGCTGACCCCCGTGGCGGCCAGCTTCAGTACCTCCATCTCGCGCTCGCTGAGAAGTTCAGACGGCCTGGTCTCCTTGCCACCGGGGGAGACCAGACGGTTCACCACCCGGCGGGCGACCACCGGATGGAGCACCGACTCGCCGGCATAGACCGCCCTTATGGCATCGATAAGCTCATTCACCCGCACCCCTTTCAGCAGATAGCCGGCTGCGCCCGCCTCCAGAAGGGCAAAAATGTACTGGTCATTATCATAGGCAGTAAGCACCAGCACGGCTATGGAAGGGTCGTGCGCCTTTATCTGCTTGGTAGCCTCGATGCCATTCATCTTGGGCATAGCGATGTCCATCACCACCACATCCGGCTTTAGCTTTCCGGCCAGCCTTACCGCCTCCTCGCCATCGCCAGCCTCACCGATAACCTCCATGTCCGGCTCACGCTGCACGAACTCGCGGGTGCCCTCACGCACCATCACGTGGTCCTCAGCCAGCAGAACCCTAATCTTGCCCATGACCTTACAAATGACCGCTTCCGCCGCAATTATAAACCACCTTAACCGCCACTTCAATAAATTGACTAAGAGAAAATGCTTAGTTAAACAGGCCTTAAACTAGGCATTATGAGCAGTCAAAATAGGCCCTGCATCAGATGGCAGCCGACTGGCGATATTGTAAGCTTAAAGAGGATGAGGGGATGGCCAGGTTGATAAGAAAGGAGGCCAGGAAATGAAGACCAGGATTACCAAAGGAAAGGTTGTTGCCGAACAGGCCACTAAGGAAATCATAGCCATAGCCCCGGAGGAGGTCCAGAACCACCTGGAGTGGGGCAAGGCGCTCCTCAAGGGAGGGCACTTCAAGGAGGCCCTGTCAGAGTTCGAGGCCGTTCTCGGTACGGCTCCGGGCAACATCGAGACCAGGGTCTTGATGCGCCAGGTGAAGGAGGCGCTGGCCCGGCCCGAGGCAGTGGTGACCGCCGGAACCGAGGCGGTTGCCGAAGCGGTCAAGCCCAAGGAATGTGTCTGGATGAAGCTGGGAATGGTCTCCTACCGCATCTGCACCAACAACTATGACTGCCTGACCTGCGAGTTTGACCAGACCATGCAGGAGAAGATGGCCCAGGGGACGGCGGAACTCGATGCCGCCCTGGAGAAATTCAAGGTGCTGCCGGGCAACCAGAGGGTCTGCCGCTATGCCCTGAAGGGCGATATCTCCTACCGGCTCTGCACCCGCCTCTTCCAGTGCACGACCTGCGAGTTCGGGCAGAACATGGAGGAAACCCTCCAGCGGAAGCTGGAAAAGCTGGCCGCCCGGCGGGAGGCGCTGCGCAAGAAGACCACTTAAACCGGAGCGCTAAAGACACTAGCCAAAAAGGGGTGGGCGTGGTAGTCGCCCGCCCCTTTATATTTCCCCACTAACCCCTTTTAACAGCTCTCTTTTTCCCCATACCCGCCCACCCGAAAGGCTTCGCCTTTTAGACTTTCTTTCCCCACCCCCAGAGCGGGGAAATTACCCCCTCTCTCTAAGGAGCTTTTAGAGGTGAAACCTCTGTGGGCGGGTGGGTGGGAAAGCAGACGTTGGTAAAGGACATCCACCCACTATTGCTTGTGACCCCAGATAAGGCCGTGCTATAATTCCGCCATGAAGGTCTCGGAGCTGGGGGAGTTCGGGCTGATTGATTTGCTGGCCAAGATGGCGCCTCTGCGTGACGAGCGCCTCCTAATCGGCATCGGCGACGATGCCGCTGCCTGGCAGGGCGATAACTCAATCGAACTGGCCACCGTCGATTCCTTCATACAGGACGTCCACTACCCATCGGGCCTAATCCCCTGGCCGGAGATAGGCGGCAAGGCGCTGGCGGTAAACCTAAGCGATATCGCCGCCATGGGCGGCCTCCCCCGCTACGCCCTGGTGTCTCTGGCTTTACCCCCCGAAACCGAGGTGGACAGCGTCACCGCCCTCTACACCGGCATGCTCAGGCTGGCCGGAGAATACGGGGTAACCATCGTCGGCGGGGATACCAGCAACGCCCCTTTAGTCGTTATCTCGATAACCGTACTGGGCTCAAGCCCCCAGAAGCGGCTGCTGACCCGCTCCTCGGCACAAGCGGGGGAGCTGGTAGCCGTTACCGGCAATCTCGGGGCAGCCGCCGCCGGCCTGGAGATGCTTACCCAAAAACTTGAATTTGAGGCCGAAGCCGCCGCCCGTTTCCAGCAGGCCTTCTTTCGTCCCACCCCCCGCATCGCCGAAGGCCAGCTACTCTTGGAGCAGGGGGTAAAGACGACCATTGACATCAGCGACGGGCTGGTCGCCGATTTAGGCCAGATAGCTAAGGCGAGTAAGGTCGGGGCCAGAATAGAGGCCGGGCGTGTGCCGGTAGCGCCAGAGGTCTTAGCCAGCTTCGGCGATAGAGCTTTGGAACTGGCCCTAACCGGCGGCGAGGACTACGAGCTGCTCTTTACCGCCGGTGCCGAAGCGATAGATAGGGTAAAAAAGGCAGCCTCCTGCCCGGTAACGGTTATCGGCGAGATTACCGCCGGTAAGGGGGTAACCGTGGCCGACCATAAGGGAAAGCCGCTTAAATTAGGCAGGGCGGGCTGGGAGCACTTTACCAGCCGATGAGCCATCTGGAAATAACAAGCAACAGCCCGGAGGAGACGCAGCAGCTTGGCGCTCGCCTGGGCGAGCTGGCCCGCCCCGGCGATGTCCTGCTGCTGGTGGGCAAGCTGGGGGCGGGCAAGACCTGCCTTACCCAGGGCATCGCCCGGGGGCTGGGTATCAAGGACTACGCCGCCAGCCCATCATTCGTCGTGGTCAGGGAGCTTTACGGCCGGCTGCCGCTCTATCACATGGACTTCTACCGGCTGGACAACCTGGAGGAGATTGCCGACCTCGGCCTGGACGACTATCTATACAGCGGGGGCGTCTCGGTGGTGGAGTGGGCGGAGAAGGGCCTGAGCCTGTTGCCGCCGGAGCACCTGCTGATTGAGATGAGTTATATTTCCGATACTGGCCGCCGCCTGGAACTGAAAGCTAAGGGCCAACGCTACCGTCAGCTGGTGGCCGAACTAAAATGATAGTGCTGGCCATAGATAGCTCAACCGAGAGCGCCAGCTTGGCGCTGGTGCAAAATAATAAAGTACTGGCCGAGACCACCTGGCGCTGCGGGCAGAACCACAGCGTCGAGCTTCTGCCTCGCCTCACCCGGCTGCTTGAGGAGGCCAGGATAGAGCTAAAATCAGTCGGCTGTGTCCTGTTGGCCAGAGGCCCGGGCAGCTATAACGGGCTGCGGGTTGGCCTGAGCACGGCCAAGGGTCTGGCCTACAGCCTGGGCATCCCCATCATCGGCATCAGCAGCCTGGAGCTGGAGGCCTACCAGCACGCCGATAGTAAACTGCCCATCGGCCCGGTGTTTAACGCCGGGCGGGGAGAGATTGCCACCGCACTCTATCGGAACAAAGATAACTGGCAACAGCTGGCGCCAGAGCACATAACCACCATTGAGGCGCTGGGCTCGGAGATAACCGGGAAGACACTGTTCTGCGGGGAGTATGCGACTATAATCGCCGGTGAACTCAAGAAAAGGCTGAAAGGTAAAGCGGTCATCGCTCCACCCCTGCCCCGCCGCTCCAGCCTAATGGCCGAGCTGGCCAATGCCCGGCTTGAGGCCAAAGACTACGACAGCCCAGCCAGCCTGCAGCCCCTCTACCTCAGGCGCCCGGCCATCACCATGCGCCGGCGCCCCTAATAATCTAACGACGGAGAGAAGAATGATAAACTGGCCTAAAATATCAATCGATATCGACAAGGACTACGACATGTGCTTTGCCTGCGGGCAGAAAAACCCCATTGGCCTGAAATTAAAGTTCCACCAGGAGGGAGAGGGGGTCAGGGCCGATTTCACCCCGGACCAGCGGCACCAGGGCTGGTCTGGAGTCGTCCACGGCGGCATTATCGGTTGTATCTTAGACGAGGCGATGAGCTACGCCACCCTCTACGCCGGGGTCAATAGCCTGACGGCGAAGATGCAGACCCGCTTCAAGCGCCCCCTGCCGACCGACGAGCCCCTGATTATAACCGCCCGAGTCACCAAAAAGACAAGGAGGCTCATCGAGGCTGAGGCCGAGATGCACCTCAGGGACGGTACCCCTATCGCCGATAGCACCGCCACCATGTTCATCATCAAGCCGCGGGAGCCGGTTAATGGCTGAAATCAGGGCGGTTATCTGGGATATGGACGGGGTTATCGCTGACTCCGGCCGCTACCACCTGGCCGCCTGGCAGGAAATCTTCGGCAGGAGAGGGGTGAGGTTCACCGCCGGAGACTTCAAGCACAGCTTCGGCCTGAGGAACGATAATATCATCAGGAACACGCTGGGAAAGGAGTTGGCCCAGGCCGAGGTTGATGCCATCGCCAGGGAAAAAGAGGCGACCTTCTGCCGCCTGGCCAGAGGCAGGATAAAACCCCTCCCCGGAGCCCTGGAGCTGCTTAAATCACTTAAAAAAGAGGGCTTCAGGATAGCCATCGCCTCCTCAACACCCGCCGAGAACATCGAGCTGGTCACCGGCACCCTGGGCATCGCCGACTGCTTCCAGGTAATCGTCAACGGCCACGATGTCAGCGAGGGCAAACCCAGCCCCCAGGTCTTTTTACTAGCCGCCCAGCGGCTGGGGGTTAAGCCGGCCAACTGCCTGGTCATTGAGGATGCCGTGGCCGGGGTGACCGCGGCCAAGAGGGCGGGCATGTATTGTCTGGCGGTGACCAACACCCACCCCCGCCAGAAGCTCAAAGAAGCCGACCTTATCTTGGACACGCTGGAAAGGGTGACCATAGAAGATATAAAGGGGATGGGGCATTAACAATAGTCGTTTTTCTTCCCACACCCGCCCGCCCAAAAGGCTCCGCCTCTTTACATCTCTTCAGCCCCACCCCCAAGAAGAAACTAATAGAAGTATAACTTCCATAGGGTGGGTCAGGGTGGGAAGAAAGAACGTTGGATAAAAAGGGAGGGGTAGGGTAACAATCCCGCAAGTGAGAGAGGTATCACCTCTGTGGGCGGGAGGGTGGGACGCAAAACGTTATCTAAAAACTTGCCAAACAACCCGGTAAAATATTATCCTCTAGAGGAGTCAATCATGGAACGCTCTCTAGTTTTAATCAAACCGGACGCCATGCGCAGAGGCCTGGCCGGGGCAATCATCGCCCGGCTGGAGAAGCTGGGCTTGAAGCTGGTGGCGGTAAAGATGCTCCGCCCGGATAAATCCCTGGCCCAGAGGCACTACGCCGTCCACCAGGGCAAGCCCTTCTACGATGACCTAGTGGACTATATCAGCTCCGCCCCGATAGTTGCCGCCGTCTTTGAGGGCGAGGGAGCGGTGGCCAAAATCAGGAAAGAGATGGGGGCCACCGACCCGGCCAAGTCGGAGAAGGGCACGATAAGGGGCGACTTCGGCCTGAGCATCGGGGAGAACAGCGTTCACGGCTCGGACTCAGCCACCACCGCCGAGGCCGAAATCAAGCTCTTCTTTACCAAGGAAGAGATTTTCGGCTACTGAATACGCAGCACCGGCGTGGCCTGGCGCCAGAGCTCGTCGAGCTGATAGAACTCGCGTTCGAAGGGGGCGAAGATGTGGACGATGGTATCGCCAAAGTCGAGCAGGAGCCAGCCGGAGTCTATCGTCCCTTCGTGGTGGTAGGGCAGGGTGCCCTCTTTTTTAAGCCGGTGCAGGATTTCATCGTAGATGGCGGAAATCTGCCGGTCGGACTCGCCGCTGCATATCACGAAATAGTCGGCGAAGCTGCACACCTTGCCGACGTCCAGCAGAACGATATCGGTTGCCTGCTTATCGGCGGCGGCTTCCACCGCCGTTCGGGCCACTTCTAACGATTCCAGTAGCTAGCCTCCAGTTAGTATTATAGCATAGATTATTCCTTCTAACGTAAGTTTAATTTCCCATACCCACCCACCCAAAAAGGTTTCACCCTTTTACATTCTCTCACCCTCCCCCCAATCGAAAGTTACAGAAGCGCAGCTTATGAGGGCGGGTGGGTGGGACGAAAGACCTTCGTTTAAAAGAGAAAGCCAGCTTTGTGTTATACTTAAACTATGGGAAAGCTTCTATTCGGCACTGGCGGCAGCCCCCACAGCGCCAAGACCGCCGCCACCGTTGACGGCATCAAGCGCATCGCCGAGCTGGGGCTGGGCTGCATGGAACTGGAGTTTGTCTACGGGGTGAAGATGGCCGAGGGCGGGGCCAAGCTGGTGGCCGAGGCCGCCCGCAGCCAGGGCGTCCGGCTATCGGCACACGGCCCCTACTACATCAACCTCAACGCCGCCGAGCCGGCCAAGGTAGCCGCCAGCCAGCAGCGGATACTCCAGGCCGCCCGCATCGCCGCCGTCTGCGGGGCCAAGAGCCTTACCTTCCACGCTGCCTTTCACCTCGGCGGCCCGCCGGAGAAGACCTACCAGACGGTCAAGAAAAACCTGGCCCAAGTATTGAGCCAGCTCAAAAAAGAAGGCAACACGATAGTAATCAGACCCGAGGTCATGGGCAAGCCCACCGCCTTCGGCACCCTGGACGAGGTATTAAAACTCTGCACCGAACTTGAGGGCACCGGCATCTGCATGGACTTTGCCCACTGGCACGCCTATGAGGGTAAGGCCAACTCCTATAAAGAGTTCGCCGCCATATTGGAGGAGATAAAAGGAAAACTGGGCGAGCAAGCCCTGGCCGACATGCACATCCACCTCTCGGGAATCGCCTACAGCCAGAAGGGGGAGCTCAAGCACCTCAACCTAAAGGACTCCGACCTGCGCTACGCAGAACTCCTCCAGGCGCTCAAGGACTACAAAGCCGAGGGGCTGGTAATCTGCGAGAGCCCCAACCTGGAGGAAGACGCCCTCCTCCTCCAGGAGACCTACCTCAAGCTATAGGGCTCCTTCATGCCGCCTCGAACCTAATAATTCATTAACACTCGCAGAGTATTATAAGCTGCAGGAGGGATACAGGTACCAATTAGCCATACCATATGGGTAGTCGACTTTTTTCTATTAGCGGCTATTTCTGTTATAATATAAAAGACTAGAGGTGAACAGATGAAATCAGGCTGGCTACGCAGTAGCCTAATATACGTCATTATCCTGGTGGCGGTGGTCGTCCTCCTCTATCAGTTCTTCCCCCTGACCCCCAAGCCGACTGAAATCGGCCTGGACCAGGCCATCACCATGTCGCAGAACGGCGAAATCAGCAAGCTGGTGGTGGACAACAGCGAACTGCTCATCACCACCACCGGCGGTACCGAGATGAAGGCCACCATCGGCAACCTCACCCTGGTTGACCTCCAGAAGCTGGGGCTCAACCTTAACGGGGTGGACTACGAGGTCAAACCGTCCGGCTTTGACTGGGGCAACCTACTGATTACCTTTCTGCTTCCCGTGTTATTTTTTGGTGCCATTATTTACTTTATCTTCCGCTCGGCGCGGGGGGCCAACAACCAGGCGCTCAACTTCGGGCGCAGCCGCGCCCGGCTTTTCCCGTCGAGCCTGCCCAAGGTGACCTTCGATGACGTCGCCGGCGTGGAGGAAGCCAAGCAGGAACTGACCGAGGTGGTTGATTTCCTCAAGTCGAGGGAGAAGTTCCAGAGCCTGGGGGCACGCATCCCCAAGGGATTGTTACTCATCGGCCCGCCAGGGACGGGCAAGACACTGCTGGCCCGGGCGGTGGCCGGCGAGGCCAACGTCCCCTTCTTCTCCATCAGCGGCAGCGAGTTCGTCGAGATGTTCGTCGGCGTCGGCGCCTCGCGCGTCCGCGACCTCTTTGACCAGGCCAAGCGCAACACCCCCTGCATTATCTTTATCGACGAGATTGACGCCGTCGGCCGTCACCGCGGCGCGGGATTGGGCGGCGGCCACGACGAGCGTGAGCAGACCCTCAACCAGATTCTGGTGGAGATGGACGGCTTCGACACCAACACCAGTGTCATCGTCCTGGCGGCCACCAACCGCCCCGATATACTGGACCCGGCCCTGCTCCGCCCCGGCCGCTTCGACCGCCGGGTGGTCCTGGATCAGCCCGATATCAATGGCCGGACGGCTATCCTTAAAGTTCATACCAAGGGCAAGCCGCTGGCCAAAAAGGTCAATCTGGAGGTGCTGGCCAAGCAGACGGTCGGCTTCAGCGGCGCCGACCTGGCCAACCTGGTCAACGAGGCAGCCATCCTGTCGGCACGGCGGGGTAAGAAAGTTATCGAGATGGAGGAGCTGGAGGAGTCTATCGACCGGGTGATTGCCGGCCCGGAGCGGAAGAGCCGGCGGATAAGTGCCAGGGAAAAAGAAATCACCGCCTACCACGAGGCGGGGCACGCCATGGTGGCCAAGATGCTACCCAACGCCGACCCCGTCCACAAAATCTCCATCGTGGCCCGGGGGATGTCGCTGGGGCACACCCGCCAGCTGCCTATCGAAGACCGCTACCTGATGACCCGCTCCCAGTTCAACGATATGATAGCCACCCTCCTAGCCGGACAAACGGCGGAGAAGCTGGTTTTTAAGGAAATTTCCACCGGCGCCGCCAATGATATCAAGCGGGCCACTGATCTGGCCCACAGGATGGTGACTGACTTCGGCATGAGCGAAAAGCTGGGCCCGCGCAGCTTCGGTGAGAAACAGGAGATGGTCTTTTTAGGCCGTGAAATCGCCGAGCAACGGGACTACAGCGAGAAGGTAGCCCAGGAGATTGACGAAGAGGTCCAGGCCATCATCCAGGGTGCCCACAACCAGGCCGAGCGTATCCTGACCAAAAACAAGGATAGGCTGACCCACATCGCCGAAAGGCTGATAGCCCAAGAGACCATCGAGGGCGATGAACTGGAGGCCGTCTTCACCGAACCGATAGGCACCAAGACGAAAGCCCCCAGCCCACCCCCAGTCCAGCCAGTGGCCGAGCCCGAGACCAAGCCGGCACCCAGAAAAAGGGCAGCCCCCCGGATTATCCCCAAGCAGGCCCCGGCCTCCCCCTAACCACCATGAGCGATAGCGGCCTGATTGAGATTACCCGGCAGCCAATTTCCCCGGAGCGGCTGATTAACCTGGTCAAGACCGATGCCAGCGGCTGCGTGGTAACCTATGTCGGCCTTATCCGCAACTCCTCACGGGGCAAAGCGGTAACCTCGGTAGAGTACCAAGACACTACCGGCAACGCCGCCGAAAGGCTCAGGGAGATAGCCCAGGAAATCAGGCAGAAGTGGCCTATAGAGAAGATGGCGGTATGCCACCGCGTTGGCAGGCTTAAAGTGGGCGATATCAACTTCCTGGTGGCGGTAGCTTCCGCCCACCGCCAGGAGGGACTGACCGCCTGCAGCTACGCCGTTGACCGCTTTAAGGAGCTACTGCCCACCCGAAAAACCGAGACCTACGCCGACGGCACCACCTCGGTTATACCCAGCTAGCCCCCGCCCTTGACACTACCCCCTCTAAACGATAAAGTTGGGCTGATTCTATGCCAGAAAGCAGTCCCGGGCCAGCGGTAGAGGTAGCCAAACTATCGTTCAGCTATGGCCGTCAGAGGGTGCTGGACGGGCTTTCCCTGGAGATTCCCGCCGGCATCAGCTTCGGCCTGCTCGGCCCCAACGGCGCCGGCAAGACCACCCTCATTCGCCTGCTGGTCGGCCTGCTAAAAGCTAAATCCGGCACCATCTTAACTTTAGGCCAGAAGCCCTCCCCCAGAATAGCCCGCCTCATTGGCTATATGCCCCAGCTGCCCTCCCTCTACGCCGAGCTTTCGGTCACCCAGAATGTGGACTTCTTCGCCCGCATCTACGGCCTGAGGGACAGGAAGCAGAGAGGGCAAAGGGTGGCCGAGGTCATCAAGCTGGTCGATTTGTGGGAGCACCGTAAGAAAAGCGCCGCCAACCTGAGCGGCGGGATGAAGCAGCGGGCCAGCCTGGCCTGTGCCATCGTGCACAACCCGCCCCTGCTTTTCCTCGACGAGCCCACCGTCGGCCTCGACCCGGAATTAAGGGTCACCTTCTGGGAGTACTTCACCGCCCTGACCAGACAAGGGGCGACCCTAGTCATCTCCAGCCACACCATGGACGACGCCGCCCACTGTGACCGCCTGGTCTTCCTGCGCGATGGCCGGGTCATCGCTCTAGGTACCCCCGATGAACTGAGGCAGGCTACCGGGCAGGCCGGAGCCACCCTTGAGGACGCCTTCCTCCATTTCGTCCGCCGCCAGGAGAAGAAGAATGTCGGCTAGCACCCTTACCATCGCTGGCCGGATTATCAACCAGCTCATCCGCGACCGCCGCACCATCGTGCTGCTGGTGGTCGTCCCCCTGCTGATAGCCAGCCTGGTCGGTGTCAGCGTCCCCGATAAGAGCATACTAGACTACACCGCCCCGGCGATACTGGCGGTGCTGATACTCTTCTTCGGCTTCCTGCTCACCGGCATCAGCTTCCTCAGGGAGCGCTCCCAGGGGACGCTGGAAAGGCTCATGGCCTCGCCGGTCTCCCGGCTGGATATCGTGGGCGGCTACCTGCTCGGCTTTCTGCTCTTTGCCATCGTCCAGACCATGGTGCTGTTTTTCTATCTGATATACGTGCTCAACGTCAACTACTATGGTGACCTCTGGCAGATTATCGTTTTCGAGATTCTCATCGGTATCGGTGCCGTCTGCATGGGGACATTCTTTTCGGTGCTGGCCAAGAACGAGTTCCAGATGGTGCAGTTCATCCCCATGATTATCGTGCCCCAGATGTTCCTCTGTGGGCTGCTCTGGCCGGTAAGTCAGATGCCGCAATATTTACAGTGGCTGGCCAATGTCCTGCCGATGACCTACGGAGTGGAAGGTATGCGGGCTCTGATGCTGCAGGGGCAGAACCTGCTGGATATCGGCAAGGATGTCGGCATATTGGCGGCCTACGCCGTGGGCCTGCTGGTATTAACCGCCCTCACCCTGAGGCGGGGCCGCGGCTAGCTCTTGCGGCTGACGACGAAGTCGGCTACCTCAATCATGGCCTTTTGCACCGGCTTATCGGGCAGCAAATCCAGCTCCTGGCAAGCCTGGAGGCAGTAGCCGGAGGCAATTTTGTAACATTCATCAACGATTGCCGAATTAGCCACCGTCTCTATGGCCCGCTTGATTTGCAACTGCTGGAATATCTCCGGCATATCGCGGTTGGTGAACAGCTCGGCCACCGGGTTATCCTCGGGGTAGCGCTCCAGGAGCAGCATCGCCGGCAGGGTGATCGTTCCCTGGGCCAGGTCTGAGCCTACCGGCTTGCCCAGCTCCTTCTCGGTGCTGGTAAAATCGAGGAGATCATCGACAACCTGGAAGGCAATGCCGAGGTTAGTGCCGTACGCCCTCAACGCCTGGACGGAGGGCTCCGGGGCCCGACTCAGGATAGCCCCCGACTGGGTGGACAGGGAGAACAGGGAGGCGGTCTTCCTGCTAATCCGCTCAAAGTAGTGCTGGCGGCTCTGCTTCAGGTTAAAGGCGTCGAAGGTCTGCCTCAGCTCACCGCTGGAGATAATCTGCAGGGTCTGAGCGAAGAGCCGGACCACCCGCAGGTCTCCGGTCAGGGCGGCGAACTCCCCCGCCTTGGCGAAGAGATAGTCCCCCAGGAGGACTGCCCGGTCCTCCCCCCAGAGGCTGTTGACCGTCGGCCTGCCCCGCCGCACCGAGGACTTATCGATGGCATCGTCGTGCACCAGGGTGGCGGTGTGCAGCAGCTCCAGCGAGGTGGCCATGGGCAGCAGCCGGTCAAGGTCATAGTCATAGAACCGGGCCGACAGTAGGGTAAGCGCCGGTCGGATAGCCTTACCCCCGAGCAGGATATGCTTTAGCAGCTCGGCCAGCTCGGGAGAGTCTACCTCGGTGACTGCCTTTATCTGGCGCTCCACCTTGGTTAAATCATTCTGCACCAGCCGATAGACAGTTTTAAGTTCCAAGCCTCTCTCCTTTTAGCCGATGAGCAGGCGGAAAAGCTCGATGGTATTCCGGGCGGTGGCACCGGCCACCACCTCGACCGACGCCTGCCTGATACCGGCCACCTTCTCGGCGGTAAGGGCAACATAGGCCGGCTCGTTGCGCCTACCCCGGTGGGCCTGGGGGGCTAAGAATGGGGCATCGGTCTCCAGCAGCAGCCGCTCCAGCGGCAGCTCCCTGGCCACCTCCACCAGCTCCCCCGCCGAGGGGTAGGTGACCGAACCGGCCAGCGAGATATAAAAACCAAGCTCAATATAGCGCCGCGCCATCTCGATATCACCGCTGAAGCAATGGATGACCCCCCGCCCTTCACCGCCGGGGTTGGCCTTCACCCAGCCGCTTAAAATATCATACACCTCTCTATGCGCCTGTCGGCAGTGTATCACCACCGGCAGGCCCAGCTCAACCGCCAGCTCGAGCTGCTTTTTAAAGGCCTCAAGCTGGCTTTCTCGCGGCGAAAGGTTGCGGTAAAAGTCAAGTCCTATCTCGCCGATAGCCACCACCAGGGAATCCTTAGCTAGCTCAGCCAGAGATTTAAGGTCTTCCTCTCTCATCTTGGCCGCCTCCTGGGGGTGGCAGCCCACCGCCACGAAGACGTCTTCATATTTTTTGGCCGTCGCCAGCGCTTTCCGGCTCGAGGCGGCATCCAGCCCCACGTTTATCACCGCCCTCACCCCCCTCTCCCTGGCCCTCAACATCACCTGGTCGCGGTCCTTATCAAATTCTGGCAAATCAATATGGGCATGCGAATCTATCAGCAATTTGTCCGTCCCAGCCGGGCTGTCTCCTCCTCAACCAGCTTTTCGTCCAGCTTGACAAACAGTGGCTTCGGCTCTAATAGCTTCTGCCCCGGTTCCGGCGGCTGCGGCCTCCAGCCGCAATCTTTGACATCACCCTCAAAGCCGAGGTACTCGTGCAGTTTCTGGGAGCTGAAGGGTAAGAAGGGATACAGCATCGTTTTTAGCTGAGAAATTACGTTTAGCGCTACATACAGCGAGTTAGCCGCCGCCCCTCTGTCCTCTTTAATCATTTTCCAGGGGGACTTTTCGTCCAGATAGCGGTTGGCCTCCTGGGCCAGGGCCATAGCCACCATTATCGCCTGCTTGAAGTGGCATTGGGCGATTAGGCCGCCCACGCTATCAAGGGTATTCTTAGCTTTATCAATAATGGTCTGGCTCGGCCTATCCATTTCGCCGGGGTCGGGCACACGACCGTCAAAGTTCTTATAGACGAAGGTAAGCACCCGGTTGACCAAGTTGCCATAGGTGGCTACCAGCTCGTCGTTGTTGCGGCGGAAGAACTCCCGCCAGGAGAAATCGGTGTCGCCGCTCTCGGGCATATTTATCGAGAGCAGGTAGCGTAGCGGGTCGGGCTCATAGCGGGAGAGGTAGTCGGGCAGCCAGACCGCCCAGTTGCGGCTGGTGGAGAGCTTCCTGCCCTCGATGGTCAGGAACTCGTTGGCGGGCACGTCGTAGGGGAGGTTGAGCCCTCCGTAGCCCATCAGCATCGCCGGCCAGATGATGGTGTGAAAGGGGATGTTGTCCTTGCCGATGAAGTAATAGCTCCTGGCTTTTTTATCCTCCCAGAAGGGGCGCCACCCCTCCCCGTCCCCATTTTTTTGAGCCCACTCTTTAGAGGCTGAGAGATAGCCGATAACCGCCTCGAACCAGACATAGATGCGCTTACCCTCGAAGCCCTTGACCGGCACGGGCACCCCCCAGTCAATGTCGCGGGTGATAGCCCGGTCCCGGAGACCCTCCTTAAAATAGCGCTGGGTCAGGTTAAAGACATTGGGCCGCCAGTGGCTCTGCTGGCAGACCCAGTCATCAAGCTGTCTCTGGAAGTCGGAGAGTTTTAGAAAGAAGTGCTCCGAGTCCTGGAACTGGGGAGTAGCGCCGCAGAGGCGGCAGCGGGGGTCGGCCATTTCATCCGGGTTTATCGGCTGGCCGCAGGCATCGCACTGGTCGCCGCGCGCCCCGGGAGAGCCGCAGTAGGGGCAGGTGCCCTCGATGTAGCGGTCGGGGAGGTAGCGCTGGCACTGGGGGCAGTAGGGCTGGGAGACGGCGGCTTTATAGATATAGCCCTTCTCCAGCAGCTTGAGGAAGATATCCTGGGTGACTTTGGCGTGGTTGGCGGTGCCGGTGGTGGTGAAAAGGTCGAAGGAGATGCCCAGCCGCCGCCAGGACTCCAGAAAACCCTGATGATAGTAGGCGGTCAGCTCCGCCGGCTTTTTCCCTTCCTGCTCCGCCTTGATGGTGATGGGGGTGCCATGCTGGTCCGAGCCGGATACCATCAGCACATCGTTGCCCTTAAGGCGGTGGTAGCGGGCGAAGATATCGGCGGGCAGGTAGGCCCCGGCGATGTGGCCCAGGTGCAACGGCCCGTCGGCATAGGGCCAGGCTACCGCCACCAGGATTCTCTCAGTCATTCTCGGCTTCTCTAGCTTTCAGCCTTTTTCCGGGAAAAAGGTGAGCACCCGCTGCCCCTTGTCCTCAATATAGCGGGCATAACCCTTCTTCAACGAGCAGCCGGTGCACAGGCAGGATACCCTGCCTGCCTCTTCCTCGATGAGCAGGTAACGCTCCGGGTAGGGAATCAGGCGTTGGCAACTGTCACAATTGATATCACCCAAGGATATAGCGCCACGTCGCACTGGCAGACCTCCTCATTTTAACTTTAGCCAGGCCTGATAAAGCTCTTTCCGGGACAGGCCGGTCTCGGCGGCCAGCTCGGCCACCGCCTCTCTGGCCCCTACCCCCGCCCTTTTCATCTCACCCAACCGCTTTTTTATCTCTACGGTAAGCGGCGGCTTCTCCGGCTTGCTATGGCCCTCGATAACCAGGGTGAACTCCCCCCGGGGGGCGGTGAAGTGCTCGATAGCCCCGCTCAACCTGCCCCGGAAGACCTCCTCGTGGAGCTTGGTCAGCTCACGGCAGACGGCAACCCTTCTATCGCCTAATATCTCTAAAATATCCTTTAAGGCCGCCGGCAGGCGGTGGGGGGCCTCGAAGAGAACCAGAGTGGCCAACTCACCGGCCACCTCCTGAAGCTGGCGACGCCGGGCGCTGGCCCTGGCCGGCAGATAGCCCAGGTAATGGAACTGGCTTGAGTCCAGCCCGGAGACGGCCAGGGCGGTAATCACCACCGACGGCCCCGGTACCGGCACCAGGGGAATGCCCTGCTCATGAGCGGCCACGATAAGCTCGTAGCCGGGGTCGGAGATGCCGGGCATGCCGGCATCAGAGACCAGGGCCACATCCCCCTCTTTAAGGCAGTCCAGGATATAGTCCAGCTTGGTCAGCTTGTTATGCTCGTGGTAGCTGGTCACCGGGGTCTTGATATCGTAAGCGTTGAGCAGTTTCCGGGTGCGGCGGGTGTCCTCGGCGGCAATCAGCTTCACCTCGCGCAGGGTCCTCAGAGCACGCAAAGAGATGTCCTCCAGGTTACCAATCGGGGTGGCCACAATATAGAGAGGCATGGTCTGTTTTCTCCCCGGTTTGGCTATTATAACCCAAAGGCAATCTGGCGTCTACTTTAACTGGCATTAATAGCGGCCTATTTTGTATAATAAAATATCGGTTGCCGGAACTTTCGGGCAAGACCAGATATACGCCCGGAAGGAGAAGACCAATGTCGGTTAAGACTGAGGGAAAAACGGTCAGGACGGTATGCTCTCTCTGCTATTCTACCTGCGGTGTCTTGGCCCGGGTCAAGGGCGGCAGGGTGGTTGAAGTCAAGGGCGACCCCGACCACCCCAGCAACCGGGGCGGCCTGTGCGTCAAGGGCCTGGCCGGCATCGAGCTCCTCTACCACCCCGACCGCCTGAACTACCCGTTGAAGAGGGCGGGCCAGCGGGGGGAGGGAAAATGGCAGAGGATATCCTGGGACGAGGCCCTGGACACCATAGCGGCCAGGTTTAATGAGCTTAAAGAGCGCTATGGCCCCGAGGCCATCAGCATCGCTACCGGTGCCGGACTCTACGCCAACGCCGGTATTAGCGGCTACTTCGGCTACCTGCTGGGCACCCCCAACCGGCTGCACGCCGGCTATATCTGCTTCGTGCCAGCGGGGCTGGCTACCAGAGCCACCATCGGCTACCCAACGCCGAGCAACTGTACCGAAATCGTGCTTGACGAGGCCCTGAACTCGAGCTGCATCCTGCTCTGGGCGGCTAACCCCAAGTTGGCCGCCCCCTATCCGCTCGGCCAGGGCATCTTTGACGTCAAAAAGCAGGGGACCAAGCTCATCGTGGTTGACCCCTACCCCACCGACTACGCCAGGACGGCCGACCTCTGGCTCCAGATAAGGCCCGGCACTGATGACGCCCTGGCCCTGGGCATGATGAACGTCATCATCAACGAGGGGCTCTACGACCGGGAGTTCGTGCGGGACTGGTGCGTCGGCTTTGACGAATTGAGAAAGCACGTGCAGCACTACCCCCCGGAGAAGGTAGCCGAAATTACCTGGATACCGGAAAAGGATATCGTCGCCGCCGCCAGGATGTTCGCCCGGAGCAGGCCCTCCTGCATCTGCCAGCGGGTCTCCCTCGACCACAGCTATAATTCGGTGCAGACCTCCCGCGCCACCTTCATCCTGACAGCGATATGCGGCAACCTCGATATGAAGGGAGGCAACCCGCTGCCGGCGCCGATGCCCTTCAAGGCGGAGTTGACGCTGGCGGCCAAGATGGAGGAGTTGCCCCAGGACGTCCTGGAGAAAAGAATCGGCGCCGAACGGTTCCCGATAGCCAGCGGGCCCAAGGGCGACATCGGCTTCGTTGAGCCCTTCCTGTGGGCGGAGGCGGTGCTGAACGGAAAACCCTACCCGATTAAGGCGCTGATAACCAGCGCCAACAACAGCCTGCTGCAGATGCAGAATACCAGAAGGGTTTGGCAAGCCCTGCAGAAACTGGACTTCTCGGTCACCCTGGAGCTCTTTATGACACCAACCGCCGAACTCTCCGATATAGTGCTGCCGGTGAGCTGCTGGCTGGAGAGGGACGGCATCAGGGGACAGCCATCCTACCCGCAGATTATCGGCTTCCAGCACAAGGCGGTGGAGCCTCTCTATGAAAGGCGGGATGACACCGAGATATTCATCGAGCTGGCCAAGAGGATGAAGCTTGATATTCCCTGGCAGAGCCTGGAGGAGTTCAGCGACGACCGGCTGAAGGCCAAGGGGATCACCTTCCGGGATATGGAGGGGAAGAACTTTATCGCCGAGCCCAAAGAATACGAGCGGCACAAGAAGGGCAAGCTCAGCTTTCAGACCCCGTCCAAGAAGGTGGAACTATACTCCAGCTTCCTGGAGCGGTTCGGCTACGACCCGCTGCCCTCATATAAAGCCCCTCCCCAGACTACCCCCGAGTTCCCCCTGATTCTGGTGGGCGGCCGGAAAAGCATGGAATACGTACACTCGGCGGGGAGGCAGCTGCCGATGCTGCGCCGGAGAAGGCCGGAGCCGACCATAGACATCAGCCCGGAGACGGCTGAGGAGAAGGGCATCAGGGAGGGCGACTGGGTCTGGGTGGAGACTATCTATTTCGGGGACAGGGAGCGGGTGAAGTTTAAGGCCGAGCTGGTGGAAGGGCTGCACCCTGAGGTGGTGAGGGTGGAACACGGCTGGTGGTTCCCGGAGAAGCCGGGGCCGGAACACGGCTGCTTTGAGTCCAACATCAATGCCGTTATTCCTGATGACCTCTGTGACCCGGTTATCGGCTCGACCAACCTCAGGAGCGTTCCCTGCCGCATCTATAAGGCTGATGCCAGCTAACTGTATTCCTTGACTTATAACAGCCCAGTTTGCTATAGTTTTTGTTTAAGAAGGACAAAATGGCCAGACCAAAATTCAGTGAACTGCGGCGCTCCTACGGCTTTGACGAGGTCGCCATCGTCCCCGGGGACATCACCATCAACCCGGACCAGACCAACATTGAGCTTGAGATAGAGGGCTTCACCCTGGCCATCCCGGTGCTGGCCTCGGCTATGGACGGCGTGACCGACGTCAGGACGGCGATAACTCTAAGCAAGCTGGGCGGGCTGGGTGTCCTCCACCTGGAGGGGGTGCAGACCCGCTACGATAACCCCGAAGAAATGCTTATCGAAATCTCCCGCGCCCCCGCCGACAAGGTCACAGCGCTCCTCCAGAAGATATATTCGGCGCCGATTAAGGAAAACCTCATCGGCGAGAGGATTACCGCCATCAAGAAGGCGGGGGCGGTCTGCGCCGTCTCGGTGACCCCAGCCAATACCAAGCGCTTTGCCCCCCCCACCGCCCAGGCCGGGGCTGATATACTGGTGGTGGCCTCCACGGTGACCACCGCCCGGCACAGTTCCAAGAGCTACGAGGGGCTCATCTTCCCCAAGCTGCGCAAGCTGGTGTCGATGCCGGTTATCGTGGGCAACTGCGTCAGCTACAGCGCCTGTCTGGAGCTGATGGAGACCGGCATCTCGGCGGTGCTGGTGGGGGTGGGGCCGGGGGCGGCCTGCACCACCCGGCAGGTGCTGGGGGTGGGCGTCCCCCAGATAACGGCCACCATGGACTGCGCTCAAGCCAGGGATGACTACCAGCGCCAGTCGGGGAGGTACGTGCCAATAATCACCGACGGCGGCTTCCGCAACGGCGGGGATATCTGCAAGGCCGTCGCCGCCGGGGCTGACGGCGTCATGCTGGGCTCGGTGCTGGCCCAGGCCAGGGAGGCGCCGGGGCTGGGCTATCACTGGGGTATGGCCAACCCCCACCCGGCACTACCCCGGGGGACGCGGATAAAGGTGGGCACCACCGGGACTATGGAGCAGATTCTCTTCGGCCCGACCTCGGTCACCGACGGCAGCCAGAACCTGATGGGGGCCTTGCGCACCGCTCTCGGCGTCTGCGGGGCGCGCGACATCAAGGAGATACATAAGGCGGAGATGGTCATCGCTCCGGCCATTACCACCGAGGGCAAGTTCTGGCAGATGACCCAGGGCCGGACTTAAGGCTATTCCTCTTCCTCTTCTTCTTCAGCTACCGACACAGTCTCCCCACCGATATGGGGCAGCAGCGGCCGGGCTTTCTTTCTGGCCGAAGGCGAGGGCAGCTTTTCCAGCATTTTAGCTATCTCGGCTATTTTCCCGGCAACGGCAGCCTTGACCACCACCCCCCTCACTCCGGCCTCGTTAAGCGCCCTCAGCTCGGCGGTGGTCACCTCCGGCGGCACCGAAACCAGCAGCGGCTTGCTTAAGATATTGACGCCGCGCTGGATAAGCATCAGGTCGCGCCAGGTCAGTGGTTCGTTCTCAGCGGCGATAAGCACTGCGTCCACCGGCAGGTCGTCGGCCGACTTAAGCAGGCCCGGCTCCAGCGTCGGCTCAACCTCGAGGACCTTGCCCGTCTTCTCCTCAGCGAAAATTTGGCTGGCGGCGTTAAAAACGATAAAATCAGCACTCATCTTCCCCACCACTTCCCCAACGACCTCCCTCAGCCAGCCGCCCCAGGGAATATCGGGCACGGCCTTAGCCGCCTGTTTGAGGGCCTCAGCCCCGGTAATTAATCTATCTATTGCCAGCAGCCCGGCGTCGGCGCCGGCAGCAATCTCAGCCAGGCGCGCGGAGTCGGCCCGGGCCACCGCTGCCACCAGCAGCATCCTGGGCTTGACCGTTCTGGCCGCCGCCACTGTCCGGAAGCCCATCGGCGTCCCGCCGCCTGAAGCCTGCTTTAACTTATCAATGAACTGGCTCATCTGGTTGATTTTAACCGTTTTGGCCCGCCCCTGACAAGTTCTGGTGCCAGGCTATTGTTGGTCAATGCGGGATTATCGGGAGGTCGCAGCTTACGCAGGTTCCCGCCCCCGGCGAGGAATCAACCGTGACCACTCCCCCCGCCAGATAGGCGCGGTCCTGCATGTCGCTGATGCCGCTGGATGGCTGGCCTATCCCAGCGGGGTCAAAACCGCAGCCGTCGTCCTCTATCCCTAGATGTAAAGCACCATCCCGGCAGACCAGCCGGACGGTCACCTCGCCCGCCTTGGCGTGGCGGGCAACGTTAACCAGGGCTTCCTGGATAATGCGGAAGACGGTTATCTCTATCTCTGCCGGCAGGCGCTCCTCCAGCCCGCTATGCTGGAAGTCTACCCTGATGCCACACCGGTCGGTGTACTGCTCAAAATGCGCCGGCAGCACCTCCACCAGGCCGAGGTCATCCAGCATATCTGGCTTGAGGGCATACGACAGGGTGCGCACCTCTTCGTAGATTTCGTCGGCTATCTTCTCTATTTCCGCCAACGCCTCCCCGACCTTCTCGGGCGGGACCTGCCTGGCCTTGTGCGCCGCCAGCTTAAGTAAAGTTAGGGAACCCCCGACCCTATCGTGCAGGTCACGTCCCACCTTTCTCCGCTCTTTCTCCTGGGCGTTGATTAGCCGGAGAGATAGCTCTCGCACCAGCTTCTCCAGCTCAGCAGGCTGGGAGAGCTTCCGGGTGGTAACTGGCTTACCTGTTACTGCCATGATGAGTATATTCTGGAAGACGGCTCGTGGAAAAGTCATAAAATGAGAGCGGGAAAAATTACAAAACTATGACATTTTAGGGGAAAAGGCACGAAAGCCGGCCGCCGACTCTATAGCCGGGATTTCACGTTGTCAGGGAAATATTCCCCCCCCGCGGCTACCTCACGAATGGCGCCAACCAGCTCCTGAGGAGTTCTCTTGCGGACGTAGCCCTTGGCACCGACCTTCCGTGCCCTCAGGATATAGTACCCTTCCCCGTGTACCGAAAAAATGACTACTTTGGTCGCCGGGGAACCATCTCTGATACGGGTGCTGACCTCAAAACCGCTGATGTCACCCAGGGCCAGGTCAAGCACCAGGACCTCCGGCCTCAGCTCGTTGACCAGGCGGATGGCCTCCAGCCCGCTGCCGGCCTCGCCGACAACGGTGAGGTCAGGCTCGGCCTCGAGCAAGGCCCGTATGCCCCCCCGGACACCGGGCTGGTCATCAGATATGGCTACCGTGGTCATTGTCATCGTCCCAACCTTATATTAGATATTACGTACTATCGGCAGCCGTGTATATCCGTAAACATACCTAATACAGCCCGGTAGCCAGGCCAATTCTTAGGGCGGAACTACGGAATTGAATATTCTTGAGGCGGGTGCGATGACCGGCGCCGGCTAGCTGTCCGGCGGCAGTATTCCCCGCTGCAGGGCGTAGCGGAGCAGCTCAGTATGGTTGCTCAGGTCGAGCTTACGCATGGCGTTGGCGCGGTGCGTTTCCACGGTGCGCCGGCTTATGCACAGGCGCTCGGCGATCTCGGCATTGGTGTAGCCGTGCGCCGCCAGGTGCACCACCTCGCGTTCCCGATTGCTCAGTGAGTCATAGGGGTCGGCCGGGCCGGACTCCACCTTTTCCAGATAGGCATCAACGACCACGTCGGCCAGGGAGGGCCCCAGATAGCGGCGGCCTACCAGAGCCTCCCTCACCGCCTGCACCAGCTCCGAGGAGACCGACTTCTTGACCACGTAGGCCTTGGCCCCCGCCTGCAGCGCCTCCAGGACGTGTTTCCTATCCCCGTACATGGAAAGAACCACGACGGCGGTGTGCGGACAGCTCTCTTTCACCTGGCGGGCCACCTCGATGCCGCTGACGTCCTCCAGCATAATGTCCAGGACCAGAACGTCGGGCTTGAGGTCACGACAGAGGCGGATGGCCTCCAGCCCGCTGCCGGCCTCGCCAATAACTTTAAACTCCGGCTCCTCCCCGAGCAATGCCCTCAGTCCCTGCCTAACCAGGGCATGGTCGTCAGCCAATAAAATCGTCGTCATCTTTCCTGCCCGCTTACGCCGGCTAGCTGGCTATATTTTAACCCATTTCTTTTCTTTTTGAAAACTCTCCCGGTAAGAGAACCGGCTTAAGTCTGGCCGTTTGAGCGGCCAGTCATTGGATAATATCCGTATCCTTACGGATTCCCCGCCCAAAATTCCCGCACTATAATCTAGGTGAATACTTGAGGCAGGGGAGGGTAAAACGATGGCAAGAATAACTAAAGACATCGCCGAAAGGTGGCTGGCCAACGTGCCGGATGAGGTCGTTTTCCGGTGCCGCGACGGCCGGACAATGAGGAACTTGAGGGAGCTGGGGAATGGCCTGGCCGGCATGAGCGACGAAACCTTTGTCTATCATGCCAACGAAAGCAGGAACGACTTCAGCCGGTGGGGCAGGGACATCTTCGGCGACGAGAAGCTGGCCAAAGACCTGGAAAAGTCCTTAAACCGGGAACAGGCGGCCAGGGCGGTATCGAGCCGAATAGTTTTCCTGGAGAGCAAGCTGGCCTAGAACAGAACTATCTTGATAGCCGCCCGGTCAGTGCAGGTCAAACTGCAGGGTATGCCCCGGCTCCAGTTCAAAAGTATCATCGCCGAAGCCTATCGTAATCGGCGCCAGAGCGGTGGGACGGGTGCTTACCGTCAGCCGGTTGGACTTAACCAGAAGGTTGACCCAGTGATGGCGGTAGAGAACATCAAACTGCACCTCCTTCAGTTCGCTGGGCAGGTAGGGATTAAGCTGCAGCCTGTCCTGGCGGGTCTCGATGCCCAGGTAGCAGCGCTGGATGAGGTCAACGGTACCGGCCATGGCGCCGAGATGAATACCCTCCGGCGTCGTCCCGCCCTGGATATCGGAAACATCGCTCTCAAGGGCCTGCTTGAAGATATGCCAGGACAACTCGCGCTTGGAGCGGGCCAGCACCCAAGCGTGCACCACCCCGCTCAGGGTAGAGCCGTAAGAGGTGCGCTTGAGATAGTACTCAATGTTCCTGGGGATGGTGTCGTGCTCGAAGGGGTAGTTGAGGCGGTGAAATAGCTCACCCAGCTCTTCGGCAGAGAGCAGGTAGAAAAGCATGAGCACATCGGCCTGTTTGGACAGTTTGTAACGGTTGGGGGTGTCCCCTTCGGCTTCAAGGATGCGGTCCAGGCGCTGAATATTGCCATACTTTTTACGGTAGGCCTTCCAGTCAAGCTCCTCAAGCTTATCATAGCCCTCGAACTGGCTGATGATGCCGTCGTCATGAAAAACGACGCGCATCTTGCGGCTGATGTCCTCCCAGTACTCCAGTTCTTCCCGCTTGAGCGATAGCTTATCCGACAGGGTCTGGCGCCGCACCTG
The DNA here is from genome assembly GCA_964396965.1 of uncultured Dehalococcoidales bacterium. Taxonomy (GTDB): domain Bacteria; phylum Chloroflexota; class Dehalococcoidia; order Dehalococcoidales; family BS750m-G39; genus JABMRW01. Next base: position 28,764 of record CAYNGD010000004.1, on the reverse strand, counting down.
GGGCAGGTCAAGCGCTTCCAGGGCGCGGCACAGCACCCAGACCGCCATGATATTGGTGTAGGCGTTATTGTTGATGCCCGGCTCCTTGGCACCGGGATAGGCGTCGTGGAACTCGTCCGGCCCCATAACCCGGCGAATCTCGTAGCGGTCCAAGGAGCGGTTATAGCGGGCAATACTGGCCCAGAAACGGGCGATCTCGACCAGTATCTCCGCCCCGTAGAAGGAGAGGAAGTTGATATCACCGCTGACCTGATAGTAGTGCCAGACGTTATAGGCGATGGCGATATTGATGTGCCGCTGCAGCGGCGAGTTATCGGCCAGCCAGCGCCCCGAGCGCGGGTTCAGGTGCAGCCTCTGGCTCTCCTCCCGCCCGTCGCTGCCGCTCTGCCAGGGATACATTGCCCCCCGGTAGCCCGCCTGCCTGGCCGCCCACCGGGCCTCGGGAAGGCGACGGTAGCGGTACATCAGCAGGGCGCGGGTGATGTCCGGGATGCGCAGGTTAAAGAAGGGGAAGATGAAGAGCTCGTCCCAGAGGATATGCCCCCGGTAGGCCTCGCCGTGCAGCCCCCGGGGCGGAACGTCGGCATCAAGGTCAATGGTGTGCGGCGACACCGTCTGCAGCAGGTGGAAGATGTGCAGGTGGAGAACCATGGTCACCCGCTCGCTGTGCTTGAGGATGATGCGGCAGCGCCGCCAGAGGTGGTCCCACCTGAGGATATGGCGTTTGAGCAGCTCGTCAAAGCTGGCGGCACGCTCGACCCACTTCAGCGCCTCAAGGCCGCTTTCCGAGATAGCCCGGTCTCTGGAGGTGCTCAGGGCCACGATTTTCTCGATGGTGGCCGCCTGGCCCTCCTCAAGCCTGAGCGAGAACTCCTGGACGACATAGGCTGGCTCGGCTACTACCTTCGGCCTGGCCTTGACCCGCTCGCCGTTGTTGAACAGCCTGGTTCGCGCCGCCTCGGCGACACGGACATGCGACTGGTTCGTCTCCACCTGTAGAAAGACCGTTTCGCTGTTGATTGCTTTGGCTTCGATGGGGGTGAGGTGCTGGTTGTTCAGCTGGCGGTAGCGCTCCACCCCGCTGTTGGTCACCCGCCCGTCCAGGGCGGAACGGACGGATAGGCGCCCCGACCAGTTCTCGGCGACGATGGTCGTCTCCAGTCCGGCCAAGTGCTCGTTGGCCATGCTGACGAAACGGCGCTGGAATAGCCGCGTCCGGCGGCCCTTCCCGTCGGCGAAACGGACCAGGCGGCTGAGCACGCCCTGACGCAGGTCCAACTCCTGGCGGTATTCCAGGAGATTCACCTCCCCAACGTCAAACCAGTCCCCGCCACCGAAGCGGAAGGTTAAGGGCAGCCAGTTGGGCAGATTGACCAGGCTTTCGTTCTCGATGGTCTCTCCGGCAATCTCGGTCTTGAGGCGGTTGTAGCCGCCGGTGACGTAGGTCCCCGGATAGTGAACGCCGTCGGCGCTTGATTCGGGGGCCGCCCCCCGCGTGGCGAAGTAGCCGTTGCCCGTCGTGCACAGCGCCTCGCGAAGTCCCTCCTGCTCCGGGTCAAAGCCCTCATAGGCCATCACCCAGATTCCCCTGGCAATGTCTTTTTCGGCCAGCACCGCCAGCTCCTGGAGGAACCTGGCCACCTCGTCAGTGTCTCGCAGGGTATAGTGGGCCGCCGTCCGGCGCTTCTCGCCGACGGCGATGGCAATGCCCTGGTCGCCGATGGCCCGGAAGGCGTCTTCATCGGTGACGTCGTCGCCAATATAGAGGGGAAGCACCCGGCTGCTGTCGGCGTAGAGCACCTCAAGCAGGTAGAGCAAGGCCCTGCCCTTGTCCCAGTCGATACCCGGCAGCAGCTCAAAGACCTTCTTGCCTGCCGACTTACGCAACTCCGGGTAGTGCGACAGTACCTCATCAAAGCGCCGCTCCAGGGTGCCGACATTAGCCTTTTCGACCTGGCGATAGTGGACGGCGATGGCAAACCGCTTACGCTCCACCCTGGCCCCCGGTATGTCCTTGACGATGTTATCCAGTTCCTTTTCGGCGCGCTCCAAAACGGGCAGGAAACGCTTGCCCATCTTCTGGTCACGGAACCTGCCGCCCGGCCCGAGGATATCGAAACCATGACTGCCGGCATAGGCGATGTTGTCAATGCCGACCATCTTCTGCACATCGCCCAGGTCGCGGCCGCTGATGATGGCCACCGGGTAGTGCTCGGCCAGCCGCCTGATTACTTCCCTCGTTTCGTCGGGCAGGGTCGCCTGCGCCGGGTCTTCGACAATGGGCGTCAGCGTGCCGTCGTAATCGAGGAAAACAGCCGGCATCTTCCTCCGCAGCCGGTTGAGCACCTTCTTTTCCAAGGCGGAGGGCAGGCCACCGGCCTGTATTTCGAGCTGGGATAAGTCCTCGACCACGATGTCGGCGCCCCGTTTTTTGAGCTCCCGGCCCTGGCCCACCCGGTCCACCCCGATAACCAGCTGGAACTTTCCCCGGCGCCCGGCCTCGACACCGACCAGCGAGTCCTCAACGATGGCCGCCTTCCCCGGCTTTACCCCAAGCCTCCTGGCCGCCTCCAAGAAGATGGCCGGGTCGGGCTTACCCTTGAGGTGGAGTTCATCGGAGTCAACGCCGTCCACCCTGACATCAAAGAGCCCGCCGATAGCAGCGGCTCCCAGCACTGTCCCGGCGTTGCGGCTGGCCGATATGACGGCGGCGCGGGTGCCGTCCTTTCTTAGCTGCTTTATCAATTTAACCGAGGACGGGTAAGGCTTTACCCCCTGTTTCTTGAGGCGCTCCAGGTAATAACCGTTCTTGCGGTTACCCAGCCCGCATACGGTCTGGCTATCCGGTGAGTCATCGGCGGCACCGTAGGGCAGGGAGATGCCGCGGGACTCCAGAAAGCTCTTGACCCCGTCGTAACGGGGCTTGCCGTCAACATAGCGGCGGTAGTCAAGCTCGGCATCAAACGCCAGAAACCTCCCTCCATGCTGCTTGGCATGCTGGATGAGAAACTGGTCAAACATCTGCTTCCAGACGGCGGCGTGGATAGCGGCGGTATTGGTTATCACACCGTCCATATCGAAAATTACGGCCTCTATTTCCCCCAGATTAAGCGGTTTTGTCGTCATTGGCTTACCTCCTGAGCAATTTCTTCAGTTCCTGCCAGCCCCTGGTGTTGAGGACATCGCCCGGCCCGAGCCAGCCGGGTAAGGTCAAGCAGCCCGGCGGGCACCTCCTTCTCCAGCTCCTCCAGCTGGGGAAGCCGGCCGCTAGTGACGATATCGGCCACCTTAGCCGCCAGGTCTCTGCCGATTCCGGGCAGCTCGGACAGGTCTTCTCCCTGGGCGACCATATCCGCCAGGCTCTGGGAAAGGTCGGCAATACTGCGCGCGGCGGTGCGGTAGGCCCGCACCCAGAACTGGTTGGTGCCCTGAATTTCGATGAGGTCGGCATATTCATCGAAAATCTGGGCAATCTCGGCATTATGGACGGACACCAGTCACCTCAACCAAAACCGTCATTTTTAGCTTCTGGCCGCCATCAACTGTGCTATCCCCTGCAGCGGCACCCTGAGCCAGTCAGGGCGGTTGTTAAGCTCATACCCGATTTCATATATCGCCTTCTCCATAATAAAGGTATCGAGCAGAATCTTCAGGTGCTCCGGGTTCTCAGGCAGCAGACCCACCGGCCTGACGACATCGACATATGAGTTCAGGAAGACCGTCGAGACCCAGACATACCAGTACTGGGCCCACTGCTGCAGCAGGGGCAGGTCCTCCGGCCTCGCCACCAGCGGCTCATGGTGGATTAAGGCGCTGTGGGTGGCGTAGTGGAACGACCGTATCATGCCGGCCACATCCAGCAGGGGCGAACGTTTGAGACGGCGCTCGCTCAGGGAGCGGGCCGGCTCGCCCTCGAAGTCGATAATGATAAAGTCCTTGCCGGTGAAGAGCACCTGCCCCAGGTGATAATCGCCGTGGCAGCGGATGCGGGCCGCCGCAATCTTCTGCTGACGCAGCGGCTGAAAGCGTTCAATGATTTCCGTCTCCCGGTCCAGCATCCGCCCGGCGTTCTGTCGAAGTTCCTGGGGGATATCGGGCAGGTTCTCCCGCAGTAGCTGCATGGTCCGGATGGTCAGGCTCCGCATGGATTGATAGAGAGAGGTCTGGTACATGTTGGTAAAGAAATCGGGGGCAAAGTCCGGGTCGTCCAGCCCCGAGGCCAGGGCGACGTGCAGCTCACCGGTGCGCTGGCCGAGAAGCTGCGCCGAGGCCAGGTAAGGGCCGATGGTCTCCCTGGCCAGGGGGGGCGGCTGCTCGGGCAGGGAGAGCATATGCTTGCGGGGAATGGGCGGTGATTGAACGGTGGGATGGGCTGACACATTCTGAAGATAGCGCTCCAGCGATTCCAGGGTGTACTGCCAGGCATCGCCCTCGTTGGCAACAAAGGTCTGCAGCAAGGCCAGGCTCATCGGTTTACCCCTCCGGCTCTGGTACTCCAGTGCCCCGGCCACCTTGGGAATGTGCTCGAAGGGCGTCTTTTCGGTAAGGAAACGACCGATTTCAAGGTCGGGATTGATTCCCTCCTCAAGGCGGCGGAAGAGCTTCAGGATTAGCCGGTCACCGTAAACCACTGAGGTATTGCTCTGCTCCACCTTCATGGGACTCGGCTCCAGGGCGGCCCCATCGGCGCCGCGGGCGCTGCGGAAGAGCCGGCTGGTTGAAGCCGTTATCTCGCCCACCTGTCCTTTGAAGCGGCGCTTATTGCCGATTGCCCGCAGCAGAGAGCGGCAGAAGGCCTTGTCCACCAGGGCGTCGTAGAGCAGCCACTGGCCGTCTCTGGTACCGGGCTTGAGGTAAGCGACCAGGGCCTGAGGGTAGTCACCGGTAATCTCGTCGATTTTCTCCGCCGGGGCGGTGGCCAGAGGCAGCACGTAGGTCTCGGGCTCACCTTCGGTGTACTCCACCTGGACCATGACAATATGGCTGGTTAACTGACCGAAGCGCATCGGTATGACGTCCTCAATATCGACCGAGCCAATCTTCCGCGCCTTACCGCGGAACCAGCGCCGCCCTCTCATATAGTCAGCCAGAGCCCTCTCCAGCAGGAACCAGTTGTCCCGCTCAAAAAGCTCGCCCTTCTCCCGGGATATGGTCGGCACTGCCCCCACTTCCTCAGTGGGCAGGGCACGGATGCGCATCGTCTCCACTGGCTGTGGTTCAAGGGAGAACCAGTAGAACCCGTAGGGGCTCAGGGTAAAGTAATAGCTGCTGTCGGTAATCGGGGCAAACTGCGTCCGGCCAAAGAGGTCAACCGGCTGCCAGCCGGCGAACTGGGAAAGGTCAAGCTTAATCTGCTGGGCCAGGTGGGACAGGTTGGCCACCACCAGAATCGTCTCCTGGTCATAACGGCGCAGGAAGGCCAAGACCTGGCGGTTTTCCGGCTGAAGAAAATCGATGCTGCCCCGGCCAAAAGCCTTAAAGCTTTTCCTCAGGGTGATGATACGCTTCATCCACCACAGCAGGGAGTCGGGGTTGTTCTGCTGGGTCTCAACGTTGACCGCCTCGTAGTGGTACTCCGGGTCAATGATTGGCGGCAGGTAGAGCCGCTGGGGATTAGTATGGGAGAAGCCGGCGTTTCTATCCGGGCTCCACTGCATCGGGGTGCGGACCCCGTTGCGGTCGCCGAGGTAGAAGTTGTCGCCCATGCCGATTTCATCGCCGTAGTAGATCACCGGCGTACCCGGTAGAGAAAAGAGCAGGGCGTTCATCAGCTCAATCTTTTTACGGTCATTGTTTAAAAGCGGGGCCAGACGGCGGCGTATGCCCAAGTTTATCCTGGCCGCCGGGTCGCTGGCATAGACCCGGTACATGTAGTCACGCTCCTCGTCGGTGACCATCTCCAGCGTCAGTTCATCGTGGTTTCTCAGGAATACTGCCCACTGGCAGCTCTCCGGTATCGGCGGTGTCTGCTGCATTATGTCAATGATGGGGAAGTGATCCTCCATACGTATGGCCATAAAAAGCCGGGGCATGAGGGGGAAATGGAAGGCCATGTTGAACTCGTCTCCTTTGCCGAAGTAGGCCACGGCGTCCTCGGGCCACTGGTTGGCCTCGGCCAGGAGCATGCGGTTGGCAAATTTTGCGTCAATACGTGCCCGCAGCTCCTTAAGGAAAGCGTGGCTCTCCGGGAGGTTCTCGCAGTTGGTGCCTTCCCTCTCGTACAGATAGGGCACCGCGTCGCAGCGCAGGCCATCCACGCCGTGACGGAGCCAGAACTCCATCACTTTAAAGACCGCCTGCTGGACCGCCGGGGTATCGTAGTTCAGGTCGGGCTGGTGGGAATAAAAGCGGTGCCAGTAGTAGGCCTTGGCCAGGTGGTCCCAGGCCCAGTTGGAGTACTCAAAGTCCTTGAAAATGATGCGGGCCTCTTGGTACTTATCGGCGCTGTCACTCCACACGTAAAAATCGCGATAGGGGCTCCCCGGCGGGGCCTTCCTCGCCCTCCGGAACCAGGGGTGCTGGTCGGAGGTGTGGTTCAGCACCAGCTCGGTAATGACCCGGATATCGCGCCGGTGGGCTTCCTCAACCAGGGTCTTAAAGTCCCGCATATCGCCGTAGACCGGCAGTATGCTGGTATAGTCGGAGATATCATAACCGTCGTCCTTGAGCGGCGAGGGGTAGAAGGGGAGCAGCCAGATAGCGGTAATGCCCAGGTCCATCAGGTAGTCCAGCCGGCTGATAAGGCCGCCGAAGTCGCCAATGCCGTCCTCGTCGCTGTCGGCGAAGGCCCGCACGTGAAGCTCATAGACGATGGCGTCTTTATACCACAAGGGGTCGTCACCTAGCTGCCGTGATTTTGTGTTTCGTCTGGCCATAGCTTACTCACCCAAGAGGGTGTGTATGTATTCTATCATCTCCTTTACACCGAGCGGCTTTATCAGCAGGCCGCTGGCGCCGTGTTTCAGGCTCTCCTTCTGTACCAGGGGGCTGCGCTGCGGCGAAATTACAATGAAGGGTATCCTGGCCTGGTGTAACGCCGCGCAGCGCTGCCAGATAGTGCGGTCAGAACCGGTAAGGTCGATGAGGGCCAGGGTGAAGCCGCCCTTCTCGATAGCGCCGTCCAGCTCCTCGAGACCGGCGGCAATCAGTGCCCCGCAGCCCTCCTTGACAATCTGCTGCGACAGGAGTTCCAGTTCAGCCCGGTTGCTACCAACTATCAGGATGATATTCTTTTTTTTCATGGCCTATTTCTTCCCGCATTTAGTAGTCAAAGTCGTGTTCTCCGGAGTTTTGCCGGTTAACCCTGAAGATATGGGCCAGGCACAGGCCGGGGTCAAGCTCGACGTAGTTATCGGCACCATGCCACAAATAGCTCTTATCATTCAGCAGGTCGCTCACCTGATAGGGCCGCTGCGGATCCAGCTGCCAGGGCCCGATGGGGAGATGGATCCAGCCAGATTGAGTTTTATGCGGGTCGAGGTTGACCACCACCAGCATGATGTTGGACAGGTCGTTGGTGTGTTTGCTGTAGCCTATCAGCTCCTGGTTGTCCACGGCGTGGAACCAGAGGTTGCGGTTGCGGTGGAGGGCCGGGTTCTCCCGGCGTATCCGGTTGACCCGGGCTATAAAGTCCTTGAGGCTGTCGGCCCGATTGATATCCCACTGCTTTACCTCGTATTTCTCCGAGTTCAGATATTCCTCGCTGCCCTTCTCCCGGGGGGTGTTCACGCCAAGCTCAAAGGCGGGGCCGTAGATGCCGTAGCTGGCGGACAGGGTAGCGGCCAGCACCAGGCGGGCCATGAAGGCCGGCCTGCCGCCGGACTGCAGGTATTCGGTCAGGATATCGGGCGTGTTCGGCCAGAAGTTGGGCCGGTAAAACTGGCTGATCTCGCTCCGGGTAAGCTCGGTTAGATACTGGGTCAGCTCCTCTCTGGTGTTGCGCCAGGCGAAATAGGTATAGGACTGGCTGAAGCCCAGCTCGGCCAGCCGGTACATGACCTTGGGCCGGGTGAAGGCCTCGGCCAGGAAGATAACCTCGGGGTATTGCTCTTTCACCTCAGCGATGAGCCACTCCCAGAAGGTAAAGGGCTTGGTGTGGGGGTTGTCCACGCGGAAGATGCGTACCCCCTGCTCAATCCAGAAGATGAAGATGCTCTTTAACTCCTCCCAGAGTTCCCGCCAGTGATGGCACTCGAAGTCAAAGGGGTAGATGTCCTGATATTTCTTGGGCGGGTTCTCAGCGTACTGAATCGTCCCGTCGGGGCGGCTGACGAACCACCCCGGGTGTTCCTTGAGATAGGGGTGGTCGGGGGAACAGTGGAGGGCGATATCCAGGGCAATCTCGACGCCGTATTCCCCGGCCTTCCCGACCAGATGGCGGAAGTCCTCCAGGGTACCCAGCTGAGGGTTGACGGCTTTGTGCCCGCCCTCCTCGGCGCCGATGGCCCAGGGGGTACCGGGGTCACCCGGCGCCGCCTCAACGGCGTTGTTCTTGCCTTTGCGCAGGGTCCTGCCGATGGGATGAATTGGTGGCAGGTAGAGGACATCAAAGCCCATCTCGGCGACATAGGCAAGGCGGGCTTCACAGTCCTTGAAGGTGCCGTGCTGCCCCGGCTGACCGGCGCAGGAGCGGGGGAACATCTCGTACCAGGCACTGAAGAGGGCCTTTTCGTCGTCGGCCACTATCTCCAGCTCTCTGGGGTAGGTGACGGCGAAGCGGCGGTCGGAGTATTTGTCCATCAGCCCGGCGACCTCCTCACTCAAGGCCAGCTCTACTTTTTCGTTCAGCGGAACCTCCGCCGATTTCAGGGTGTCGGCCCACCCCCACATCCTCTGGCCATTGGCTTTAGAAGCCCCTGTCTTCGCCCCGGCGATAAGATTTGCCCCCACCACCAGGTTTATGTCGATGTCCTCATGGCCGGCCTCGACCCGCTTCTGAAAGTCCTGGCGCCAGGACTGGAAGCGGTCAATCCAGGCAGCCAGGGTATAACGGTAGCACCCAATCTGGCTGACCGGAAAGGAGCCCCGCCACCTATCGTTGGTGATGAATTCCATCGGGGCCTCCGTCCAGTCCGGCTCTCCCTCTTTACGGTAGAGCAGCCGGGCGCTGACGGCATCGTGGCCGTCGGCAAAAATATCGGCCTCCACCTCTACCGGCTCGCCGACGATGGCCTTGGCCGGGAAGCGGCCGCAGTCAACCTCGGGGCTCACCCCACTGATAACAACCCGGACCCTGCCTTCGGGCGGCTTCATATGCGCATCTCCCACCGGACAGCCTCCTGATAATATCTATAATAGCACAATGTAAAACCTTAAGGGTGGGGGAAGCGTAAAGGTCGGTGATGCCCAACCGGTAGCTATCCGTAAGCTGGGCATCTAGGCCGTCCGTATCGATAGTTTTTCCCCCAGGGAGACAAACTGGCTGTTCCATTCGGCGGCATCCCCCTGCTGAGCCTTTTTCTGAAAATCAGGGTAGACGGTCTGCAGCATCTTATAGTAGATGTTCTGCACCCCTCCTAACTCAACCGCCAGCGGCACTGAGCGGGCCAGTGCCACCGCCGCCACCAGCTCCCTGAGCAGGTCAACGTCCTGAGGGCTAGCCGCCAGCCTGGCCATCATTCCCTCCAGGGTCTGCTGGAGCCGGTAGCCCAACCCCTCTTTGTCCAGGGCAATATTCCAGAGCTGGGCGTCGTCCAGCAGCCTGCCGATGCGCTCCGCGTCTAGGCTTTCATTGCTCAACTCACGCTGCAGGTCGGTGTTGAGAATGAAATCAGCCGCCGAGAGCAGAGCCTTGGGCAGCGGGTTACCGATTTCGTTGAGAAAGCACATCAGGGGGTAGTGGCGCTCATAGAGGTCGCGGTAGGCCGCCTCGGCCTCGGACAGGACCGACTCCAGAACGTAGTCCAGGATCTTGCGCTGCTCGTCCCGAAAGAGGGACTTAAGGGAGTAGGTGGAGGTGCCGAAGTGCTTATCCAGCAGGCGTATGACCTCGGGGAAGTCCGCCGTCTGGAAGGCCTGAGTTACCTCCTGGACCATCACCTGGTAGGCCTCTTCCCCCTGATAATCCCGGACACCGGCGTTCAGGTTGTGGTCGCCGAAATGGAGGACACCGAATGACAGCAAGGCCGACTCCCGGGTAATCTCAGAGATGACCTTAGCCCACCCTACCGCCAGCTTCAGTTTGCCGGCAACCGAGTTACGGTAGTCCTCAACGTCCACGTCGTAGCAGTAAATCCTGGTCGGTGGCTCGTACTTCTCAAACAGGGAGCTTACCGCGTAGTGGGTGGCCACCTTGGTCAGATCCACCATCGCCGGCTTGATAGACTTCTCATAGATGCGGCGGCCATCACCCCGCCGGGGAAGATTGCTCTTGGCCTGCTCCAGCAGCTCCAGGAAGTGGGGCTCGAGGCTCTCGCCGAAGGACTCCTCGGCCAGCTGGGCCACCCGCCCGGCATACTGCATCACCTGTACCGTTTCAAGCTCAGAGAGGTCGTCAAAGAACCAGGCACAGCTGGTGTACATGAGCAGGGCGTGGCGCTGGAGCTCCAGCAGCTTCAGCGTGGCTATCTTTTCCGCCTCATTAAGCTGGCAGCTGGCATTATTTTCCAGGAACCGCTCGATGTTCTCTGGGGTGCGGTCCAGGATAACCCCGATGTAGTCATCGCGGGCCGCCCAGGGGTCTTTCAAGAGCTGGCCCGCCTTCTTCTCGTAGCTGGGAGCCACACTGTCGCGGAGCCAGTCGATAGCCTGTCGCAGCGGGGCGCGCCAGGCCTGGTTCCACCCCGGGTGCCGGCCGGTGTTGCAGCCGCAGTCGCGGCGCCAGCGCTCAACCCCGTGGCTGCAGCTCCAGGAGGTGTTGTCGATAATCTCCACCTCATGGGTCGGCGGGTGCTTCTCCAGAAAGGCGCCGTAGTTGATTATCTGGGTGGCCTTTTTGGTCTCAATATCGTTCAGGGCGTAGGCCAGCGCCATATCCCCGAAGCGGTGATGGTGGCCGTAGGTCTCGCCGTCGGTGGCGATGTGCACCAGCTGCGGCCAGCTACGTTTATCGGAGAAAGCGCCGGTGAGGCGCTGGGCAAAGTTCTGGCCGCTATCGAGCAGGCCCTCGAAGGCGACCGCGTTGGCGATAGGCCCGTCATAGAAGAAGATAGCCAGCCTGCGGCCCGAGGGCAGGCGTAGCTCATAGGCCATGGTGGGGTCAATCTTGCCCCCGCTGACGTCGCTCCAGCCGCCGCCCATTTTGCGCACCCGGCGGGCCTGATGAGGGGCCAGTATGGTAAACCTTATCCCCAGCTCGGCCATAATTTCCAGGGTCTCGGTGTCAACCGCCGTCTCCGGCAGCCACATCCCCTCCGGCTGGCGGCCAAAGTGGTGCTCAAAGTCCCGGATACCCCAAAGGACCTGGGTGTACTTATCCCGGCGGTTGGCCAGGGGCATAATGATGTGATTGTAGGCCTGGGCCATGGCCGACCCGTGGCCGGAGAAGCTCTGCTGGCTTTCCCTGTCCGCTTCCAGAACAGCCTTATAGACCTCCGGGGCGCTATCTTTCATCCAGCCAAGCAGGGTCGGGCCGAAGTCGAAGCTAATCTTGGCGTAGTTATTGACGATTTTGGTGATGTAGCCCTCGCCGTCCAGAATCCTTGAGGCGGCGTTGGCGGCGTAGCACTCGGCGTTTATCCGCTCGTTCCAGTCGTGGAAGGGGTAGGCCTCGTCCTGAAGCTCAACTACCTCCAGCCAGGCGTTCTCCCGGGGGGGCTGGTAGAAATGACCGTGAATACAGATATAGCCTTCCATACTAGACCTCGCTGGTGAAAAAGAGGACGGCCAGGGGCGGCAGGGTAAGGTTAAGGGAGTACTGGCGGCCGTGACTGGTGCCCAACTCTGCCTCAACCCCGCCCAGGTTACCCTGGCCGCTGCCACCGTAATCGCTGGCGTCGCTGTTTAAAAATTCTCGCCAGAAGCCGGGGAGGGGGACACCCACCCGGTAACCGAACTGGGTCATCGGGGTGAAGTTACAGACGGCGAGGACGGCGCCGCCGCTTGAACTGCCCCGGCGGATAAAGCTGATGATGCTGTGGTCGGCGTCGCTGCCGTCAATCCACTCGAAGCCGGCCAGGTCACAGTCTAACTCATGCAGCGCCGGCTGGCTACGGTAGAACTCATTCAAGTCCCTGACCCACCGCTGAATCTGGGCGTGGCGCTGGTATTGAAGGAGGTGCCAGCCCAGGCTTTCCTGATGGTGCCACTCCCGCCACTGCCCCAGCTCACCCCCCATGAAAAGCAGCTTCTTCCCCGGCTGGGAGTACATGTAGCCCAGCAGCAGCCTCAGATTGGCAAATTTCTGCCAGTCATCGCCGGGCATCTTGCCCAGCAGGGAACTCTTGCCGTGGGTGACCTCGTCGTGGGAGAGGGGCAGGACGAAGTTCTCGGTGAAGGCGTAGAGCATGCGGAAGGTCAGCTCGTTGTGGTGATATTTCCGGTAGATGGGGTCTTTGCTTATGTATTCCAGGGTGTCGTGCATCCAGCCCATGTCCCATTTCAGGCCGAAGCCCAGGCCGCCGACGTAGGTCGGGCGGGAGACCATAGGCCAGGCGGTTGACTCCTCGGCGATGGTCTGGACATCGGGATAGTTGGCGTAGACCGCCTCGTTGAAGCGCCGCAGGAAGGCGATGGCCTCCAGGTTCTCCCGGCCCCCGTACTTGTTGGGCATCCACTCCCCCTCTTTACGGGAGTAGTCCAGATAGAGCATCGAGGCCACGCCGTCCACCCTCAGCCCGTCGGCGTGGTATCGGTCCAGCCAGAAGAGGGCGCTGCTGAGGAGAAAGCTCTGCACCTCGTTCCGCCCGTAGTTGAAGATAAAGCTGGTCCAATCCGGGTGGAAGCCCTTTTGCGGGTAGGCGTGCTCGTAGAGGTGAGTGCCGTCGAAGAAGCCGAGGCCGTGCTCGTCGGTGGGGAAGTGGGAGGGCACCCAGTCCAGGATGACCCCGATGTCGTGCTGGTGCAGGTAGTCAACCAGGTACATGAAGTCCTGCGGGGTGCCGAAGCGGCTGGTGGGGGCGAAGTAGCCGGTGACCTGATAGCCCCAGGAGCCGTCAAAGGGGTGCTCCATCACCGGCAGGAACTCAACATGGGTGAAGCCCATCTGGTTGACGTACTCAGCGAGCTGGGGCGCCAGCTCACGGTAGCTTAAGGGGCGGTGCTCTTCCTCGGGCACCCGCCGCCAGGAGCCGAGGTGCACCTCGTAGATGGCGATGGGGGCCTCCAGCGAGTTACGGCGGCGCCGTTTCTCCAGCCAGTCCCGGTCTCCCCAGGCGTAGTCCGTGTCCCAGACGATGGAGCCGGTCCGGGGCGGTATTTCACCGTAAAAGGCGAAGGGGTCGGCTTTATCCACTTTATAGCCCCGATAGCGGGACTCGATATGGTATTTATAGACCGCCCCCTTGGTTACCCCAGGTATAAACCCCTCCCAGATTCCCGACTGCCCCTGCGGGGAGAGGGGGTGACTGCTCTTATCCCAGCCGTTGAAGTCGCCGACGACGGAAACCTGCCGGGCATCGGGAGCCCAGACCGCGAAATGAGTCCCATCCCGACCCTCAACCGTCATGGGGTGGGCCCCCAGCTTCTGGTAGAGGCGGAAGTGGGAGCCTTCATTGAACAGGTAGAGGTCGTCCCCGGTCAGATGGGCCGCTTCAGGTGGCCCTGAGCCCTGGCCTGGCTTTCTGCTGGCTTCCTTCTTCATCGCCTTGGTTTCTTTCTCAGCTGGTCTATAATCTTTAGTGTACCAACAACCTGAGGCATTTGGCAAAAGTCCTCAAAACTGTAGCTAGCCTTACCCCGCCAGTTGGGGTTTTTGCCCTCGCTGGCGGGTATGTTCTGGGGGCGGGTCTCCAGCCAGAGGTCCTCCAGGTTGACCAGCACCACCCTTGCCCGGCTGGTAGTAAGCAGGGTCAGGCAGGCCCTGAGGGCGCTGTAGGTGTCCACCTCGGCGGGCTTGAGCCAGCCCTTCTTCGACAGGAAACCGAACAGCTCTTTTCTGATAGCCTGCCGCTCTCTTTCTTCTTTCTGCGCCTCCGCCCTGCTCAAAAGCCCCAGCCCCAGCCGCTCTTTGATGTCAAGCCCCTCCCAGAAGGAGGTAAAGGGGGGCATGTCGTGGGTGTTGAGGCTGGCTACCGAGCTGGGGCGGATAGATTTAAGCACCGCCTGCCGGTCTAGGGCCAGCTCGTAAGGCAGAACGTAGAGGTGATAAAGGCCGTGCCGGTTCATGGCCGGTTTGACCGCCGGCGGCACCGTGCCCAGGTCCTCGCCCACGATAAGCGTTTTATAGCGGTGGGACTCGAGGGCTAGGATAGCGTAAAACTCCTCGGCGGGGTAGTGTACATAGACGCCCCGCCCCGCCCCCATCCCCTGGGGTATCCAGAAGAGGCGGTGGAGCCCCATCACGTGGTCGATGCGGAGGATACCGGCCTGGCGCAGATGATGACGCAGGTAGTCGATGAAATAATTATAGCCGTGTTCCCTTATCTTCTCCGGGTGGAGGGGCGGGAAATACCAGTCCTGGCCGGTGGTGAAGACGGCGTCCGGGGGTGCCCCCGCCGATACCTCCCCGATGAATATGTCCTGCTCCCGCCAGACGTCGAAGCCGTCGGGGTGGACGCCTACCGGCAGGTCGAGGTAGAGCTTTAAGTCCTTCTCCCGCGCCGTTTGGGAAATCTCCCTGATTTGCTGCTGGGCCAACCACTGCACGTAAAGGTGATAGCGCCGGTCTTCCTCGCGGTAGTCCCCCTCCTTTATGTTTCCCTCCCGGAGTCGCTGCGGCCAAGACCGCCAGGTTGCCCCCTGCTTCTCGCCGGCGGCGCGGAAGCGGGCGTAGTCGGCGACCAGCGGGTTGTCCTCGGCGAAACGGTTAAGCGCCTCAAGGCGGCCGGAGGCCTCATCAAACAGGCATTGGCAGAGCTCTTCCAGGACCTGCCTTTTCAAGGCCATCTGACGGCGGTAGTCAACCAGGGGCAGGCGGCGCAGCGCCTCCAGCTCTCTCTGGAAGGCCGACGAGGCCAGCCGTGCCTTTGCTTCCGGGCACCTCTCCAGTTCCGGGACTCTGTTTACATCCAGGTAAAACTCGCTCCAGAGCCTCCGGCTCACCGGAAGGTAGGGGCTGGGCTCGAAGGCCTCCTCCCCGAGGAAGGTGGGCAGTAGGGGCAGGGTGGCCAACACCCGCCCCCCGATTTGGGCGCACCAGGCCACCAGCGCCTCCAGGTCGGCGAAATCGCCGCTGCCCCAGCTAGTCCCGGTCTGCAGGGCGTAGAGGGGCAGGAAGAGCCCCCAGAGGCGGCTGTCGCTTTCCTGGGGGGGCAGGTAGGCCCTGGCCGGGGCGGCGATGACC
Source organism: uncultured Dehalococcoidales bacterium (assembly GCA_964396965.1). Lineage (GTDB taxonomy): Bacteria > Chloroflexota > Dehalococcoidia > Dehalococcoidales > BS750m-G39 > JABMRW01. The sequence goes on along the minus strand of CAYNGD010000004.1, from coordinate 13,385 downwards.
AAGCTCTGCTGGTATCCCCCCGGCAGCTCCAGGGTAAATCTATGATAGCCTATGGGGAGCCCGCCGGGCAGGGACAGCTGTTTAACGACATAGCTCGTCCCCTCCACCTCGGCGGCCTCAACCACCGGCAGGTCGGCGCTGCACCACTCACCTCCCCTCTGGCCGTCCTCCAGGGTCAGCTGCCCGGAAAGGGCGGTATCGGCCAAAGCGGCGGGAAGACGTATCTCTATCAGGGACGGCTGGCCGGCCCGGGCCAGCGTCACCGGCTCCAGGGGCCGCTGCCAGAGCTCCTGCCACCTTTCCCGCCAGGCCGAGGGGACATCCTTAAGAGTGGCCAGGGGGACTCCCAGCACCCTAAGCACCGCCAGCAGGGCTGCCACCGGCGCCCGCCGCCGGCGGTGGTAGACATCGCTATAGGCCGTCTGCACCCGGTAGAGCCGGGCCAGCCGGTGGAGAAGGCGTATTTCGGCAGGAGAACCCATTTCCCGACACCCCCTTGCTTTAGCCCTGAGGTATTTCGCTCCCCTCCCGGGACTGGGCCGCCGGTAGGTACATTCGCTCGGTGTATTCCTTTAACATTCGCTGGGCGCAAAAGGCAGGCATAACCGAGCTGATTGCCTCCTTAATGAAGCCAATCCAGCGGTGCGGTACGCCGTCCCGGTCACGCTCGTAGTAGAGGGGGACAATCTCATTTTCCAGAAGGCCGTAGAGCGACTCGGCGTCGGCCCTGTCTTCCTCGGCCGGGTCAGTTGTCTCGAGCTCATTGCTGATTGCCCAGCCGTTGGCGCCGTTATAACCCTCGCACCACCAGCCGTCTTTAACGCTGAGGTGGAGGACGCCGTTCATCGAGGCCTTGATGCCGCTGCTGCCGCAGGCCTCGCGGGGGCGGCGGGGGGTATTGAGCCAGAGGTCAACCCCTTGAACCAGATAGTGGGCAATGTGCGTATCGTAGTCCTCGACGAAGGCGATTCGCCCCTGAAACTCGCCGTCCGTGCCCAGAGTATATACCTGATGAAGCAACTCTTTTGACGGACAGTCAGCCGGGTGAGACTTTCCGGCGAAGACTATCTGGACTGGCCGCCACGGGTTCACCACGATCCGCCTGAGACGCTCCACCTCATAGAAGACCAGCATCGGACGTTTATACTCGGTGAAGCGCCGGGCAAAGCCGATGGTCAGCACCTCGGGGTCAAGCAGGGCGCCCATGGCCATAACCTGCTGGGCACTGCACTCGCGGTCGGTGGAGCAGTCCCGCGCCCGCTCCACCATGGCACTCACCAGCTTACGTTTCAAAACCTGCCGGGCCTGCCAGAGTTCGGCGTCCGGAATCTCGGCGGCGCGCCGCCAGAGCCCGGCGTCGTCCTGCCTCTTGATGGCGTCCGCGCCCAGATACTTATTGTAAAGCCGCCCCACCTCCGGGGCGACCCAGTTGGGCGCGTGAACACCGTTGGTAATGTACGAGATGGGGACCTCCTCCTCTTTAGCTTCAGGCCAGAGCCCGTGCCACATCTTGCGTGTCACCCTGCCGTGGAGCCGGCTCACCGCGTTACGCCGCCCCGCCACTTTCAAAGCCAGCACCGTCATATTGAATAACGGCTCTTCTGAGCCGTCCAGCTGCCCCAGCTTGAGGAACTGGTCACGGCTTAAGCCCAGGGACTCCCAGTAGCCCTGAAAATACCGCTCAATCAGCTCGGTGGGGTAAACATGGTGGCTGGCCATCACCGGCGTGTGGGTGGTGAAGACAGTCTTTGACTGCACCCTCCGGTCGGCTTCGAGGAAAGAGGCTCCCCCCTCCACCTCCTCCCGGATACGCTCCAGCATCATGAAAGCGGTGTGGCCCTCGTTGGCATGCCAGACCGAGGGCTTTATACCGAGCTCCCGCAGGACCCTCACCCCACCAATTCCGAGCAGCATCTCCTGCTGGAGGCGCTGTTCCTTATCGGCGGTATAGAGACGGGCAGACAGCTGCCGGTCCTGCTGGGTATTACCCTCGATATCGGTGCTCAGCAGATAGATGCTGACACGGCCAACCTTAACCTGCCATACCCCGATGGATAGGGAGCGGTCGGCCAGTTGAATCTGCACCGGCGGCCGCTGCTCCTTAGGCAGGACTAAACTTACCGGCGCCTCGCTGAAATCTATCTCCTGGTAGATTTCCTCCTGCCAGCCTTCGGCGGAGATATGCTGGTGGAAATAGCCCTGGGGATACATGAAGCCAACCCCGACCAGGGGCAGGCCCAGGTCGCTGGCCTCCTTGCAGACGTCGCCGGCCAGAACTCCCAGCCCACCAGCGTAGATGGGCAAAGAATTATGAATGGCGAACTCCATGGAGAAGTAGGCCACCGGCCCGGCCAGAACGTTGGGGTGGCTGGCGGCAAACCAGCTATCACCACCGGACATATCGGCATCAAAGGCGGAAAGCGCCGAGTCATACAGCTTCAGAAAAGCCGGGTCTCGGGCCGCCGCCTGCAGCTTATCGGGGCTGATTTCCCGCAACAGCTTGACCGGATTGTTACCGCTGATTCTCCATAGCTGGTAGTCCAGAGAGCGAAAAACGGTGCGTAGCTCGGGGTGCCAGCTCCACCACAGGTTGTTGGCCAGCTCCTCCAGCCGGCCGATACGTTCAGGTAGCATTGTAATATGATACACCAGAAATCCGGGGAAAGTCTATGGCGGGCGCCGCGGCAATGTCATAATTTTGTAACTTTTTCCCCTTTTATTTTATGACTTCGTTACTGATTGCTGTTATTATGATGATTGAACCCCCCAGTTTAGAGAGAAAGAGGATGAGGAGCGGGCTATGTTGAATTCCATTGGAGAAACGGCAGGAGAAATCTGGAAACTTCTCAAGGATGAGGAAAGGCTGACCCTCTCGGCCATAGCGCGCAAGACCAAGCGCCCCCAGAGCATGGTCTACATGGGTATCGGCTGGCTGGCCAGAGAAGACAAGCTGGTCTTCACCCAGACCAAGCAGGGAGTGACCCTCTCCTTAAAAGAGTAACCGGCCGCTAAGAATTAATACGCCAAGAGGTAAGGTTATGGGCATTAGTCCCGATAATACGGTATTCATCGTGCTCTCTTTTGAGGGGCCCGACGTCTATTCCATGGCCGGGGGCCTGGGCTCGAGGATAAGCCACCTGACTAACACCCTGGCCGAGGCGGGCTTCCAGGTCCATCATATCTTTATCGGTGACCCCGATATGGAGGGGAGGGAAAGCCTCCGGGAGGGGAGGCTGGTCCTGCACCGGTGGTGCCAGTGGATAAGCCGCTATCACCCCGCCGGCGTCTACGCCGGGGAGGAGGGCAAGCTCAACGACTTCAACCAGTCCGTGCCCCCCTTTGTCGCCCGCGAGCTGGCCGGCCCCGCCATCTCTCAGGGTAAGCTGGTGGCCATCCTGGGCGAGGAGTGGCACACCGCCGAGGCCATGTGCCGCATAAGCGACCTGCTGCATTATTCCGGCCAGCGTGACAAGGCATTGATGTTCTGGAACGCCAACAACATCTATGGTTTTGAGCGGATAAACTGGCCGCGGCTGGCCTACACCACCACCATCACCACGGTGAGCAAGTACATGAAGCAGATTATACTCCAGATGGGGGTAAACTCCCTGGTCATCCCCAACGGGATACCCAGGGCTATCCTCAACGAGGTGAACGGACTGGATGTCCTAACCCTCCGGAAGATAGTACCGGCTGACCTCATCCTGAGCAAGGTGGCCAGGTGGCACCCGGATAAAGGCTGGGAACCGGCCATTCAAACCATTGATATGCTCAAAAAGTCGGGGGTAAGGCCGGTTCTGCTGGCCCGCGGGGGGGTGGATTCGAACGGGATGAAGCTTCCCCGCACAACGGTGAAGGACGTCTTCCTGAAGGCAGACCCCGAGGAGTGTTACCGCCGGGCGCTGCTGGAAAACGATTTCAGGCCTTATTTTGAGGCCATCGCCAGGGCTGGCTCAGCCGACATCATCAATCTCATGTTCCCCATACCCTACTCCTTCCTCCAGGTCATCTATAAAGCCAGCGACGTGGTCCTGGCCAACAGCTTCCGCGAGCCGTTCGGACTGGTGGGGCTGGAGGCCATGGCTACCGGGGCGGTGGTCTTTACCGGCTGCAGCGGCGAGGATTACGCCACCCACCTCTACAACGCCATCGTCCTGGACACCTTCAGCGCCGAGGAAATAACCTTCTACATAGATTACCTGCGCACCCATCCAGAGCACCGGCAAGCGATTAGCCTGGCGGCCAGGCGTATCGCCGGACAGTGGACCTGGGAGGAAGTGGTTAAAAGGCTGGTCTGCAAGCTGGAGTATCAGGCGCAGCTACAGGGGGTGGCGGTCCCAGAGCCGGAGGAGGGATATTCCCTCAACGCCGACCTCTCACCATTGCTGTCAGTAGAGCTGCCACTTGGCCCGGTGAACCAAGGCTAAATCGGGCGGCGGAGGCACCCACCCCCACCTTGATAGTCCAGGCGGTAGCCGGTAACACCTTGAAAATATCCTCATCGGCCAAGTCATCGCCGATAGCTAATATAAAGTCCCACTCTTGCCGGGAGACCCAGCGTAGAACTGCCTGCCCTTTGGTCACGCCGGCGTTTTTTACCTCCACTATCCGGTTCCCCTCCAACACCTGAAGGCTGAGGTTGCCGGTAATATTGGAAAGGTCGTCTACCAACTCTCTAGCTCTCAACTCGCCCAGGCTGGGCTCGGCCTTCCGGTAGTGCCAGACCAGGGAGAACTCCTTTTCCTCAACGAAAGAGCCCGGCGTCCTGTCCACATACCGCTCCAGGATGGGGCGCAGTTCTACTTTCCAGTCCTGGGGCAGGCTTCCCCCCGCCTTCCAGGGTTTACCCTTCTCCCTGGCCCAGGCACCGTGTTCCGCCACCAGCCCCACCCCCAGACTGCCGAACCATCTCTCCAGGGTATGCCGGTCGCGCCCGCTGACCAGCACCACCTCGCTCCCGGGGTCAGCGGCCAGTCTCTTGAGCAGTCTTCTCACCATAGCAGTCGGCCTGGCCTGCTCCGGCGTGGCCGAGAAGGGGATAAGGGTGCCGTCGTAGCCCAGGATTATTAATCTCTGCCGGCTCTGCTGGAAATCGCCGACCAGCCTGTCCCGTGCCTCATTATTCAGTACCCTCGTACCCATCTCGTCCTGAAGCTGTCTGGTGTAGAGCAGCCTATCAATGAACTCGTCGGCCCACCGCCCCACATGGTAGCGCTCTAGTCGCTGCTGCATTATCCGGTTGCGCCCTTTCTGCTCACTCTTGGGCATGGCCAGGGCTGTCTCCAGTGCCCGGACAATCTCCTCCGGGTTACTAACGTTGATGACGATGGCCTCCCCAAGCTCCTTGGCCACCCCGGCGGTCTCACTGATAATCAACACCCCCCTGCCGTCGGTCTTGCTGGCGATATACTCCTTGGCGACGAGGTTCATGCCGTCGCGGAGGGGGGTAAGCAGGGCGATATCGGCCAGGTTATAGAAGGCGACCATGGAATCAAAAGGCAAAGAACGGTAGAGGTACCAGATGGGCGTCCAGCCGATAGAGCCATATTTGCCGTTGATTTCGCCGACAAGCTCATCTACCCGTTTTTTTAGCTGGGCGTACTGCTCCACCCTGGTCCGGGAGGGGACCACCACCAGAACCAGGACCAGCTTTTCCCGCTGCTCCGGATGCCTTTCCAGAAAGAGGTCAAAGGCCTCCAGCCGCTGGGTAATACCCTTGGTGTAGTCGAGGCGGTCTATCGATAGGACTATCTTGCCGTTTCCTAGCTTCTCTCGTAACTGGCCGGCCTGGCTGCGCACCGCTGAACTCCGGGCGGTGCGGTAAAAGTGCCGGTAGTCTATCCCCAGGGGAAAGACGTCGGCTTTGGTTATCCGGTCGGCGGCGGTGATTTTACCCATAAAGCTCTCGTAGCCCAGCAGGCTGTGTACGCTGTTGAGAAAGTGCTGGACGTAATCGTAGGTGTGAAAGCCGACGAGCTCGGCCCCCAGCAGTCCTTCTAACAGCTGTCTTCGCCACGGCAGCAGGCGGAATATCTCAAAAGAGGGGAAGGGAATGTGCAGGAAAAAGCCCACCGGCATCTCCGGCAGCTTCTCTCTGATAAGCTCGGGCAGAAGCATCAGATGATAATCTTGTACCCAGATAATATCGCCGGGCCGGGCAACACCGGCAACCGCCTCGGCGAAAAGCTGGTTGACTCGCCGGTAGGCCCGCCAGAGATCAGCACTATACACGGTGTACTCCGGGAAGTAGTGAAAGAGAGGCCAGATAGTCTTGTTACAGAACCCGTGATAGTAGTCTTCGATATCCCGCTGCGAGAGAAAGACCGGGTGACAGCTCTCCGAGGCTAGCCTTGCCTCCACCTCCTCCCGATCCGACCCGGCCACCCTTTCCAGCTCAATGCCGGGCCAGCCTAGCCAGAGGCTGGGGCGAGATTTATAAAAGGCGCCCAGCGCCGTAACTAGGCCGCCAACGCTGGGCTCAAAGCGCAGCCTCCCCCTCCTCTTGGCCACGCTAATCGGCAGCCGGTTGGAGACAATCAGCAGCCTGTTCTGATTCTCCTGCCCCATAATTAAGATTATAACACACCCCTTTACTATGATTGAACTTGCCGCGGCTGAATGCTATGCTATAAACGTGACTTTTGATGCTCCAGGTCAGGGCGGGATAGTGAAGGGGCTGGTCCTTTGCGGCGGCCGGGGGACCAGGCTCAGGCCGGTCACCTATACCATCGCCAAGCATCTGCTGCCGGTGGCCAATAAGCCCATCCTGTTCTACGTCCTGGAGCAGATAAGGGAGGCTGGCATCACCGATACCGGCATCGTCGTCTCCCCGGAAACAGCCGACGAGATAAAAAAGGCGGCGGGCGACGGCTCAAGGTGGGACAGCCACATCACCTATATAAATCAAGCCGAGCCGCTGGGCCTGGCCCATGCCGTCAAGACAGCCCAGGGTTTCCTCGGCGACTCCCGTTTCCTCCTCTTCCTGGGCGATAACCTCATCGAGGGCGGCGTCAGCGATTTCGTCACGCGGTTCCAGACCGATGCCCCGGAGGCCCTCATCCTGCTTAAGGAGGTGGCCGACCCCAAGGCCTTCGGCGTGGCCGAGCTTGACCCTTCCGGGAGGGTAGTGCGCCTGGTGGAAAAGCCGAAAGAGCCGAAGAGCAAACTGGCCTTGGTGGGGGCCTATCTCTTCACTGCGGAGATTCACCGGGCTATCGCCAAAATAAAGCCTTCGGCGCGGGGCGAACTGGAGATAACCGATGCTATCCAGAAGCTCCTGGAGATGGGCAGACAGGTCAGGAGCTACATTCTTGAGGGGTGGTGGCTGGATACCGGCAGCAAGGACGACCTTCTGGCCGCCAACCGGATGGTGCTTGACCGCCAGCTTAAGCGGGACATCAGGGGCAGCCTCGATTCATTAAGCCAGGCGGTGGGCCGGGTGGCCATCGGGCCGGGGACAGAGGTAGCCTCCAGCACTATTCGGGGGCCGGCCTCAGTGTCCGGGGACTGCCAGATTAAAAACGCAGTGGTCGGCCCCTTCGCCAGTATCGGCGCCGGCACCGTTATTGAAGACAGCTCGATTGAGAACTCGATAGTCCTGGAAAATTGCCGTCTCCGCGGGGTTAAAGGACTAGCCAACAGCCTCATCGGCAGGGGGGCAACGGTAGTCAAAGGAGAGCACAGCCCGGCGGCGGTAAGCCTTCTTGTCGGCGACGACGCCAGGGTTGAACTGTGATGCCGAATCAATCCAGCTAAAGGTCCGGCAGCGCCTAAATCAACCTAGGCAGAGAGATTCCTGTCGCTTAAGTACTTATGGGGAGTGCTGCTCTTAACCTTTTAGGTTAGGGCTCAAAGTAGAAAATCGCAGAGTGAAGGCAAGCAACTATTCCAAAGCCGCCGTAAAAATTGACATCCACTTGTTAGGAAGGTAACATACCTGTGTAAAGGAGGTAGCTCCATGGCGCGAGGTTTTATGGGAAAGATGCTGTGGGTGGACCTTTCCAGGCACGAACTGAGGGACGAGGTGCTCGATGAAAAGCTTGGCCGCGATTTTTTAGGGGGCTACGGCCTGGGTGCCCGAATCCTCTTCAGCCGGCAGAAGGCCGGCGTTGACCCACTGGGCCCGGATAATATTCTTGGTTTTACTACGGGCGTGCTTACCGGGACCGCTACCCTAGGTGGTGCCAGATACGCAATAGTGGCTAAATCGCCGCTGACAGGGAGCTGGGGTGATGCCAACTCAGGCGGTAATTTCGGCCCCCACCTGAAGTTTGCCGGATATGACGCGGTGTTCTTTACCGGCATAGCTGAAAAACCGGCCTACCTCTACATTGACAATGACAAAGCCGAGATTAGAGACGCCACCCATCTATGGGGTAAGGATTCATACGAAACCGAGGACATGCTTAGAGGAGAACTCGGTAAGGAGGCAGAAATAGCCTGTATCGGCCCATCGGGAGAGAATGTTTCTCTCATCGCTGGAGTGGTAACTCACAAGGGCCGGTTAGCCGGCCGTTCCGGACTGGGTGCCGTCATGGGCTCAAAGAGGCTAAAGGCGGTAGCGGTAAAAGGCAGTATGAAGGTACCCGTGGCCGATGAGAAGAGAGCCAGTGAGATGAGAAAGAGGCACCTGGCGAATCTGGGCCCCAGGGCCGGTTTCATGAGGCAATTCGGCACGTCGGGCCTCTTTAACATGTCGGCTGAGTCCGATGATGCACCGGCGAAGAACTGGGCGGGTACGGTGGTGGTTGACCTTCCGGAGTATAAGGCTATCGGCGGCGAATCGGTTATCGCCCAGCTGGAGAGGAGATATGGCTGCTGGCGCTGCCCCATCGCCTGTGGCGGGCACATGAAGGCAGGCACCGGTGAGTATCAATACCCGGCAGGCGTCCACAAGCCCGAGTACGAGACCCTGGCTATGTTCGGCAGCAACTGCCTCAACTCCAACCTCGCCTCGATAATCAAGGCCAACGATATCTGCAATCGCTATGGTCTGGATACCATCTCAGCCGGGGCCTGTATCGCCTTCACCATCGAATGCTACGAGAATGGCCTCATCACCAGGCAAGACACCGATGGCCTCGAGATGACCTGGGGCAACCACAGGTCAATCGTGGCCATGACCGAGAAGATAGCCAGGCGAGAGGGCTTTGGAGCAATCCTAGCCGATGGTGTCAAGATAGCCTCGGAGAGAATCGCTAAGGGCTCTGAGAAATACGCCATGCACATTGGGGGACAGGAAATCCCAGCCCACGACCCAAGAGCTGGATATGGCTTCGCCATCGGCTACGGGGCGGAGCCGACCCCGGCCCGTCACACCCAGGCCGGCGAATTCCCGCACCCGGAGGGTGCTTTGCCTGAGTACGATGACCAGACCTTCAAGGGGCGGGGTAAACCGCACAAGGTAGGCAGCACCATTTATCACGCCATGAACGCCGCGGGGTGCTGCATGATAGCATATGGAGACGGACTGGGCTATTTTGACCAGTTTGTTGAGTCTTTCGGGGTCATCACCGGCTGGGAGGTGACCAGGGAAGAGATACTCAAGGCCGGGGAGAGGGTGGATAATATTCGGCAGGCTTTCAACATCCGCGAGGGGGTGAAGCTGCCGTTTAAATACCCGGACAGGATGATGGGTATACCACCGAAGAAAGTCGGCCCCCGCGCTGGGATAACTCTGAACAGGGATGAGATATTCAGCGAATACTTGGCGGCTATGGACTGGGACCCCAATTCGTGTAAGCCGAGTAAAAAGAAGCTGCTGGAGCTGGGGCTGGATGACGTGGCTAAAGAACTCTGGCCATAGAAGACCAGGCGATCTGATTCTACATCTCTGGTGGAGTTCAGTGGACGGAACAAAGAACCTTTATCCTAGCTTTCCAACTTTCCATCTAGCCTATTGAAACCTCATTTTACCAACAAGGCCCCCGACTCGCAAGCATGGGAGTTTCTGGGGGCTCCAGAGGCCTGGAGCCCCCAGAATAATAGTTATTCGTGCTTGTAAATGTTGTGAACTGGCCAGGTGCCCAGGGTCACAGCCTTGCCTCCCTGTACCTGCTGAACAAGTACTTTGGTTATGCCATAAACTTGACCCGGACCAAAGTTCAGCGGTGTACTGGTTATGTCACCCGTATCAAAGTCTTTAATCTGATAAAAGCCTTTCTCTAGCACGTCAACCGGCTGTAGCTGGTCAGCAGACTTGCCAGTATTTTCAAGAGCAAGCCGTAACGCCTCAACCTGAATCATGGCTTCAACAACGCCGTGCTCATACATGATGTGGGTAACCTTCTTGTCAGGGCGATACTTATCCTGCAGGTCGTTACAGAACTTAACCCCGGGGACAGTGAGGTCATCCAAGGGAGGATAGCTACCGGCGCAGACATAACCGTCACCCAGCTCACCCATAGCCTGAGCGAACACCACAGCGTGACCTGGGGAAGCAGTGCCAAAGACTATCTTGTAGCTAAGGTCAGGTCCCATACCCAGCCTGACCATTTCCTTATATGTTGGCTGGGCACCGGGGTTAATCATAACGCCAAGGGCAAGGTCAACCTTGTGATCCTTCAGCCACAAAAGCTGGGTGGTTGGTGGTGACGTAGGTACCAGAGGTACATACTGAACGCCAACAAACTGATATCCAATGCTCTCTAAATACGCTTGCATCTCGGGTACCACAATTGACTTACCCATGGCATTATCGGCGGTAAGGTAGGCAACCTTTGGTTTGGTGGTTTTTCCGGACGCCTTCCATTGGTCCATGAACCAGTCGGCGATGGCAGCGTCGGCATCGGTATAAATGGGGTACTGAATAAAGAAAGTTCTTGGCGGCGACAGGAGATAGGGGCCAACGGCCATGGTGGTGGCACCTACACGGTCATCATTTAGCTTGTCCATTATTGCCAGCACTTGTGGCGAGCCCGAGCCATGTTCGACCAGCAGTCCTTTAGCCTTGAGGTCCTCATAGTTAGAAATCGCCTTATTTGGGTCCAGCGCATCATCTAGCCACAGCACCTCCACTTTTACATTATCGGGGAGTGTCTTATCTGTGTACCATGGAGCCAAATTATGGTTGTCAGTTACATATTTAGCATAGTCCTCAAAGCCAGCCAGAACTGCTGCCGAGTCCTCAGCGTAGGCACCGGTTAGCGACATGGTGCCACCGATATATAGTGTTTGTACTGCCGGTGGCGGTGGTGTTGTTGGCGGTGGTATTGTTGGCAGCGTCGTTGTTGGCGGTGCCGTTGTTGGGGCTGTTGTCGGGCAGGCAGTAAACAGAGGCATTGCCAACAGCAGAATAACCAGGGAAGCTATAATCACCCATTTAATCTTAGCCATTTCTTCTCCTTTCTAGTTTAATTTAGTCTAACCCATAAATTAGCCGTTCTCTTAAACTTAACCACCCCCTTTCACTTATTTTGCTATTTTAATATGAGAAAGGCCATAGCCGATAATATGCCTTGACCATCTCCCACCGGTGGGCCAGACCTCTCGGCTCAAAGATGAGGAAGATGGCAATTATCAAGCCGCGCATGATGAGGCCGAGTGAAGCGGCTGCTTGGGCGGCAATAGCCGGGAAAGTCGCGGCTAACATCGGGCCAGAAATAGTGACCAGCTGATCCAGCAGCTTAAGGAACACAGTGCCAAAGATAGCTCCCGTGATGCTGCCCATACCGCCGACAATCAGCATGCCCAGATACCAGACCGAATTCATAAAGGGAAACGCGTCAGTGGTGGCAAAAGCAACATAGTGAACCAGCAGTGAGCCAGCCACACCGGCATAAACACAGCCGATAAAGAATGCCAGTAGCTTATAGCTCCACAGATTGATCCCCATGACCTCAGCTGCCAGGTCATTATCTCTGACAGCAATGAAGGCTCTGCCTGCCCTGGTCCTGACTATGTTTTTAGCCAAGAATGTCCCCAGACAGGCAATTATCATCACCAGGTAAAAGTAGCTACCTTGAGACTTTAACACTATACCGCCTATCTCCGGTCTGGGTACAGCTAGCCCGTTAGCCCCACCAGTGATATTTTGGAATTGAAGTATAACCCAGATGATAATAAAATGGGCGGCTATTGTTGCCATAATCAGGTAGAAGCCCTTGATCTTTAGCGATGGTAGGCCGAAGATTACCCCCGCTATCCCCGCAGCTAGGCCAGCACAAGGCAGGGCAGCCCAGAATGACCAGCCAAGCTTGGCACAGAGGACACCAGAGGTATAGGCACCTACCGCCATAAACCCGGCGTGCCCCAGGGAGATTTGGCCACAGTATCCGGTTAATATATTGAGGCCGAGAACAGCAATAATGGTGATGCCGATTATAATCATTATGGTCAGCATCGTCTTACTGAGAAATAGCGGGCAGGCAAAGAGAAGGATGAGGAAGGCAATCAGAACTACCCACTGCGCCCTGGTGCGAAAGATGGCCATGTCCTGCGCGTAGCTCTGGTTAAAGGTTCCACTGGGTAAACCCACTATTAAATCCTTTCTATCCTTTGCAGCCCAAATAGACCGTAGGGCCTGAAGATGAGTACAATTATCATGACGATAAACGGGAAGACACTAGCCAGGTCACCGCCGGGTAATAGGGGGTCCAGGTAGCCGGCAGAGATATTCTGTAGCACGCCCACTATTATACCGGCGATAATAGCCCCACCGATTGAGTCAATCCCCCCCAGCAGCGCTACAGCAAATCCTGTCAGGCCGATCTCAGCTAATGGTATCATAACGCCAGATACGCCGCCTAAGAGAATGCCAGCAATGACACCAACAATACTGGCGATCACCCAGGAGAGGGCATAAACGGTAGTTACCTTGATACCAGCACTCTGCACCACCTGCTCGTCCTCAGCGGTAGCCATCATTTCCAGCCCACTTCTGGTGTAACGGAAGAAAAGCATGAGCAGAGCTACCACAACAATAGATACCATCACTCCGATTAATGTCTCTGGGGGTAGGGATATCTCGCCAACGCTTAGGGTGATAGTAGGCAATACTCCGTGGTAAGTCTCGTATCTACCACCCCAGATTAAGGTCGCCAACCCCTCCAGCACAGTGGCTAGGGCTATAGTCATCATAATTATCGCTAGCACCGGTTGACCCACTAGGGGGCGCAGGGTGAGGCGCTCTATCGCCAGGCCCATTATGATGGCCACGGCTATTGCCGCCAGCAGACTGAGCCAGACCGGCAGGTGGAAGGTTACCAGAAAGGTGAAGCCCAGGTAACCACCAATCATGACAAAGTGTCCCTGGGCAATGTTAAACACCTGAGAGCATTTAAGAATGATAACAAAACCTAAAGCGATCAGCGCATAGATCATGCCCAGGGCAAAACCGCTTATCACTAGCTGTAGAAAGAAAGTCACCGGGTATCACCTCCAACAGA
>CAYNGD010000003.1:96864-109389 GCA_964396965.1 uncultured Dehalococcoidales bacterium | reverse complement strand
CTAACTTAGGAGGGCTAAAAGGTCAAAAAGACCTTGACAATTTATTAGGAAATCTAATTGTGACCATAATGCTAAAATCTAAACCGGTGAAAGATGACGGAGAGTTACCGGCCTAAACCCGGCGATAAGGTCGTCCGCCCCTTCCGAATCAAGCGGTTTCGCCTGCGTAGAGTGCTGGGGGTCCCGGCCCTGTTCAGCATTGGCTATGGAGACGTCGGCTCGTCCATTTATTACGGCCTGGGCGTCGTGGCCCTGATTGCCCTGGGCGCTACCCCTATCGTGCTGATGATAGCTGGGGTTGTCTATATCTTCAATGCCCTTACTTATGCTGAGGGCTCAGCTATGATAATTGAGGGTGGCGGCTCGGCCAGCTATGCCCGGCACGGCTTTAACGACCTGGTCGGCCTCATCGCCGGCTGGGCTTTGATGCTGAGCTACATCGTCACCATGGCCATCTCCGCCTACACCATCCCCCCCTACCTGAGCCATTTCTGGCCAATACTGGATAAGCCGGCAATCGGCACCCTGGTATCCATGGGCATCATCGCCTTCCTGATGCTGATAAACGTTATAGGGATAAGAGAATCATCGAGGCTAAATATATTCTTCATCGGCATCGACATAGCCACCCAGATTGCGCTGGTCATCCTGGGCATAATACTGATACTGGCGGTAAACCCGGCCGTTTTAGTGCAGCATATGTTCGGCACCGGCAACTGGCCGCCCACGTCCAACCTTATCTTCGGCATTGCCCTGGCTGCTCTGTGTTTTACTGGAGTGGAATCAGTGTCCCAGCATGGTGAAGAGACCAAGCAGCCAGAAAAGAGAATGCCCCAGGCTTATGTCCTGATGACGGTCGCCGTCCTGGTCCTCTTCGCCGGCATCTCCATAGTCGCCCTGTCGGCAATGACCCCCCAGCTTCTGGGCGACCCGATAAACGGCTGGGCCAGGGACCCGGTGGCAGGCATTGCCGCCAACCTGCCTTCAAACACCCTGCAGAATATATTCGCCCCGTTAGTGGCGGTACTGGCGGCCACCATCCTGCTTGTTGCTACCAATGCCGGCCTGCTGGGAATTTCCCGTCTTTCCTATAACCTCTCCTCACACCACCAGCTGCCGGCAACCTTGAGCCGGGTACACCACCGTTTCCGGACCCCCTACATCGCCATTATCATCTTCTGCGGCATCTCCCTCCTGGTGCTGGCCCCCGGCTTCTTCTCCACCAACTTCTTCGCCGATTTAGGCGCTCTATACGTCTTCGGCTCACTGCTCTGCTTCGCCCTGGCCCACGCCGCCATTCTGGCCTTACGAATGAAGAAGCCTGAGCTGGAGCGTCCCTTCAAGCTCGGCTGGAGCATCAGGGTCAGGGGGTGGGAGCTGCCGATAACGGCCCTCCTCGGCCTACTGGCTACTTCAGGGATATGGCTCATCGTGGTAATCACCCAGCCCTACAGCCGCTGGGTGGGACTTATCTGGATGGCCATTGGTCTGATTGTTTACGCCGTCTACCGGCATAAGGCGAACCTACCGCTAACCCGGCTACCCAAGAGACCGGGGGGAAGGGGATTGTAGATTTTCTGCCAGAAGGTTATAATACCGACTGCCCCGCAATAAAGGGAATAACGAGCCATGGATTTTAATAAAATACTGGTGCCGGTCACCGGCCGCCCGGTTGACGATGAGGCCATGAGGCTGGCCTGCCAGCTGGCCAGGAAGACCAAAGGCCAAATCTGGGCGGTCTATGTTATCACGGTAAAGCGTTCCCTGCCGCTGGATGCTGAGATAAAGTCGGAAACGACCAAAGGCGAGGCGATACTGGACCATATCGCCACCATGGCCGAGGAGGCGGACTACCAGGTGGAGACCGACCTCCTCCAGGCCCGTGAGGTCGGCCCTACCATCGTTGATGAGGCCATGGAGAGGGGAGTTGACCTGATAATAATGGGGCTTTCCTATAAGCAGCGTTTCGGGCAGTTCAGCCTGGGCAGCGTGCTGCCCTACGTGCTCCAGAACGCCCCCTGCCAGGTCATACTCTATCACCAGTACACCAGCCAGGGCTAGATGGAATTAAAGGCTATGAAAATAGTAATTATGGGCTGCGGAAGGGTGGGCGCCCGGTTGGCCGGGCTCCTGGACATCGAGGGGCACACCGTTACCATCCTGGACACCGATGCCTACAGCTTCCGGCGGCTACCGGCTGAGTTCGGCGGCACCGCTCTGGTAGGCAACGGTATGGACGAGGAGCTACTTCTCAAAGCCGGCATCGAGGAAACCGATGTCTTCATCGCCCTGACCCAGGGGGACAACCGCAACGTCATGGCCGCCCAGATTGCCAAGCATATCTTTAAGGTGCCCAGGGTGCTCTGCCGCATCTATGACCCGCTGCGCCGGGAGCTCTTCAATTCACTGGGCATAGAAGCATTCAGCCCCACCACCATATTCGCCCAGATGCTGAAGGAAAAGCTGGAGTCGGCGCCGGAGGAGGAGGCTAAATAATGTATGTCATCGTTATCGGCGGGGGCAAGGTGGGCTACTACCTGGCCACCGCCCTGCTGGGCCAGGGGCACGAGGTACTGGTGGTGGAAAAGGACCCGTCACGGACCGAGTTTATCTGTAATGAGCTGGGCAGTGTCTGCATGCGTGGCGACGGCTGCGAGGTGGCCATCCTGACCGAGGCCGGCACGGGGCGGGCGGATATGTTTATTGCCGTGACCGGCGACGACGAGGACAACCTGGTCGCCTGCCAGGTAGCCAAGCATAAATTCAGTGTGCCGCGGACGGTGGCCCGCATCAATAACCCCAAGAACGAGGCAATCTTCAAAGAACTGGGGATTGATGTTGCCGTGAGCAGCACCAAAATCATCCTGGAGAGCATCGCCGAAGAGCTGCCCACCCACCCCGTCACCCACCTGCTCGATATCAGGGACAAGGGGCTTGAGATTGTGGAGGTGAAAATACCGGCCGACGCCAAGACGGTGGGCAAGGAAGTGAGGGAGCTTTCCCTGCCGCCGGAGAGCCGGCTGTTCCTGATTATTCCCAAGCAGGAGAAGCCCCAGGTGCCCACCGCCAGCACCGTCCTCCAAGCCGAAGACCAGATAATAGCCATCACCACCCCCGAGTCGGAGGAGGCGCTGAGGACCGCCCTCAGGGGCTTCTGACTTTTCGGCCACCCTTTATAGAGAAGCCCGTCTATCAAAAGGATTGGCGACTAATCCTCGGTGCGACCCCAGGGATAGAAAACCAATAACAGTATGAAGAAGACGCTGTCAGTGATAATTCCACCCATCGTCTGGCTGAAGGTAACATAGCCCATAAGCGTTGAGAACACGGCGATGGCTACGAACAGAATCGACCACAGCAGGGCGAACTGCACCCAGAGGATGTTGCGCAGTATATCCCTCGACCCGGCGATAATTAAAAATATGCCGCCGGCAATGAGAGAGCAACCCGAAGCTGCCAGGGCATACAACCCCGGAGAACAGACTTCGGGCATTTCCCCCAAACCCATCATAGCCGATATCACGCCGGGGAAGAAAGCCTGTAACACGCCCAGCACAACCGCTAGCGCCCCGTAGACAATCAGAATTACCTTCAGAGCCTTTAGCATGGTGCACCTCCCTGGTTAAAGTGGTGCTATTATAACATTTCCTTAATATTTGTCCAGACCTTATTTTCTAGTGGGCGTCTTATTTCCCACCCTCCCGCCCTCAAAGGCTTCGCCTCTAAAACTTGCCTATCCACCTCACCCCTACGGAAGTGATACCTCTATCAATTTCTTCTCGGGGTGGGGAGATAAGGAGCTAATTTCTCCTTTGGGGAGTGGTGTTAAAGAGATGGTAAAGAGGTGAAACCTTTTTGGGCGGGCGGGTATGGGAAGAAAAACACTGGTTAAAATGGGGAGACAACAAATGTATATACTGCTACACAGTTCTATTCATCACTCCCGGTTATTCTGCTATACTGGGTAGAGCCAACCATGGCCAGGCAAAGATTCTGGACAGTCATCATAGTCCTGCTGGTAGCCGTTATCGTTACCGGCGGGATAGTCGCCTGGCAGAGATACACCCCTCCCCACACCGTAGAGATTTACCTGCCCACCCCCACAGAGACAAGTGCGGCTGTCTCTCAGCCGGAAGCCCCGCAAAAGATAGACATCAACCGGGCGGAGGCATGGCTTTTAGAGGCTTTACCCGGCATTGGCCCGAGCAAGGCGCAGGCCATCATCGACTACCGCCAGCAGAACGGCGGTTTCAAGAACATCAGCGAGATAACCAGGGTCGAGGGCATCGGCCCGGCTATCTACGAGCAGATTAAAGACCTAATCACCGTCGGCGACTAACTCGAGGTAAACATTGGCGCTTATCTACTTGAGCGGTGCCTGGCTGGCCGGTATCTACCTGGGGGCAAAACTTGCCCTGCCGCCCCTCTTAATCTTCAGCGGGCTTTTGCCGCTTATCCTGCTTTTCTTCCTCCGCCAAAAGCGCCGGGCGATAATCTTAACCGCCGTCTGCCTTTTTGCCTTCTTCGGCGGGGCTCTGTGCTACCAGGCCTCCCTGCCCCCCAGCGACGCCGGCCACCTCCAGTTCTACAACGGCCAGGAGGTGGAGATTCAGGGCATGGTGAGCGCCGACCCCGAAATCAGGGACAGCTCCACCCATATCCAACTCTCCGCCAGCCAGCTGAACGGCGAAAAGGTAAGCGGGGACGCCCTCCTCTTCGTTCCCCGCTACCCCGAATACAGCTATGGCGACGTCATACTGGTGCAGGGAAAGCTGGAGACACCGCCCCAGCTCGGTGACTTCGACTATCAAGGCTACCTGGAAAACCAGGGAATCTACTCGACCATGCTCTACCCTGATATCGAGGTCTTAGAGACAGGCAAGGGCTTGAAGCCACTGGCCTGGGTCTACTCATTAAGAAGCAGCCTGTCACAGACCATCGCCCGGGTCATCCCCGAGCCGCCGGCCTCGCTGGCGCAGGGCGTCGTCCTGGGCATCAGGTATAACATCCCCCAGGCAATCAAGGATGACTTCGCCCGAACCGGCACCGCCCACCTGCTGGCCATCTCCGGCCTGCACCTGAGCATCCTGGCCGGGATACTGCTCAGCCTTGGAATCTGGCTTTTCGGCAAAAGGAGATACACCTATATCTGGCTGGCGCTGGGGGTAATCTGGCTCTACGCCCTAATCAGCGGCCTGAACCCGCCGGTGGTGCGGGGTGCCATCATGGCCAGCCTGTTTCTTAGCGCCGAGCTGCTGGGCCGGCAGCGCACCGCCATAACCTCGCTGGCCTTCGCCGCCGCCGTCATGGTCGGCATCAATCCGCCTGTCTTCTGGGACGCCGCCTTCCAGCTCAGTTTCCTGGGCATGGCCGGACTAATCTTTATCGCCCCACCTCTGATGGGCCTGGGCAGAAAGATGGTTGATAAAGCCATCGGGGAGGAGGGGACAGGGGCATCTATAGCCAAAATCGTCACCGACAGCTTCAGCGTGACCCTGGCCGCCACCCTGGCCGTCTGGCCGGTAGTCGCCCACTACTTCGGCATCGTCTCTCTGGTCGGGCCGCTGGCTACTTTCCTAGCTTTACCAGCGCTGCCAGCGCTCATTGTTTTAGGGGCGCTGGCCGGGCTGGTTGGGCTGGCCGTTTTACCCATCGCCCAGGGCATCGGCTGGCTGGCCTGGCTTTTCGCCTCCTATATGCTGCTGATAGTGAGGGGGCTGGCCTCACTGGATATCTCCGCCGTCGGGGCGGACTGGATAAACCCCGCCCTGATGATGAGCTACTACGCAGTGCTGGCGCTGGTGATATGGCTAGTGAGCAACAGAGGACTGCTGCCCAGAGTCAGCGGCTGGCTCAGAGAAGGGGCAAGCCGCTCCACCGAACTGGTCTCCCGGCTGCGGCTGAGGTGGGTGCTGCCGCCACTATTAATACTGGCTATTCTGTCGTCAACCGCCGCCGCTACCATGCCCGACGGCAGGCTACGGGTGAGCTTCCTTGACGTCGGCCAGGGCGACGCCATCCTCATCCAGAAGGGGAGCCAGCAGGTGCTGGTTGACGGCGGCCCCAGCCCGCAGGCTCTGAACGTAGAGCTGGGGGGAAAAATGCCCTTCTGGGACAGGACGATAGAGGTGGTGGTGCTGACCCACCCCCACGCCGACCACCTCAACGGGCTGGTGGAGGTGCTCAAGAGGTACAAGGTGGAGAGGGCGCTCTACCCCGACCTGGACGACGGCTCGCCGCTGTATAGAGAGTGGCTGGGGCTGGTTGAGGAAGATAGCCAGGCCACCATCGCCCGGGCCGGAGAGGAGATTGATTTAGGTAACGGCGTTAAAATAGAGGTGCTCAACCCCCCGGTGCCACCACTGGCCGGTACCGAGTCTGATATAGACAACAACGGGGTGGTGCTGCGCCTGACCGACGGCCGGGTCAGCTTTCTGCTGACCGCCGATATCCAGTGGGAGGGAGAAATAGGACTGCTGGCCAGCCAAGTCGAGCTTGGCAGTACCGTGCTTAAAGTCGCCCACCACGGCTCCAACAGCTCCACCACCCCCGAATTTTTAGCCGAGGCCAGCCCCAGGGTGGCGGTTATCTCGGTGGGGGAAAACAGCTTCGGCCACCCCAGCGGTGAGGTCATAGATAGGCTGGCCGAGAAGCTGGGTAAAGATAACGTCTACCGCACCGATGAGCAGGGAACGATAGATTTTATCACCGACGGGGAGAGGCTGTGGGTCAGCACCAAGTTGTGATAAGATGTAGCCGGAATAACTTTAAGGAGAAAAAGCTATGGCACTGAAAAAGATGCGGCTGCCTTCGCTCCGGGAGGTAAAAGAGGAACACCTGAAGCGAGACCTGGAGCGCTTCCGGCAGAAGGCGCTGGAGCTGGGCGCCTCGGCGGCCGAGGTCATCCCCGCCTCCCAGGTTTTGGTGCAGGAGCGGGTCTGGCTTAAGTGCCTGGTGCCGCTCTGCCATATGGCCGGGACCAACCCCTTCTGCCCACCCAACACCCCCCAGCCTGATTTCATCAGAAAGGCGCTCGGCCAGTACCGCTGGGCGGTGCTGTTCAAGAGGGACGTGAAGAACCTTGAAGAATACGTGGCCACCTCGGAGGCCCAGCAGAAGGAGCAGCCCAAGCTTGCGGTGGCCAGGGGCTACCATAAAAAGACCGTTGAGATTCTGGGTCTTCTGGAGAGCTACGCCCAGTCCGAGGGCTACGACCTGGCCATGGGCTTCTCGTCGGGCAGTTGCCGGGTCAACCTGTGCGGCGGGGCAGCCTGCGCCTTTATGGAGAAGGGGGAGTGCCGCTTTTCCATGATGGCCAGGCCGTCAATGGAGGCGGTGGGCATTGATGTCTTTGACCTCTGCCACAAGGCGGGGTGGAAGGCCTACATGATTCGCAACATCGAGCCCGATTTGAGCGTCATCCCCTCCGGGGTCTCGGTGGGTATCGTCTTTATTTACTAGACCCCTAACCTTTTCCCCTCCCCTATCGTTATAGCTTATTAGAACTAAACGATAAGGGGGGCTATCATGAAGAAGCTAATCACAGGGCTGGGGCTGCTGGCAGTGCTGGCGCTGCTGCTGGCATCGGTCTCCTGCGCCAGGGAAGCAACTAAAGAATCACCGCCAAACCAGCCGCCAGTACTGCTACCGCCGGCGCAGTCAGCGCCCGGCTCTAGCGGACTTGACGAGGGCAAGGGCACCGTGGTCTCAGTCACCACTTGGGACACCGACCAGCGGATGATAGTCCGCAGCGGGGATATCTCGCTGGTGGTAGGCGACGTAACCCAGGTCATGCAGGCGATAACCCAGCTGGCGGTGGGCTACGACGGCTACGTGGTCTCCTCCAGCGTCTCCGGCGAGGAGGAGGGGATGAGGGGCTCGATTTCCCTCCGCATCCCCGACGATAAGTTCGACCAGGCGCTGGCCGAGATAAGAGGCCTGGCGGTGAGGGTGGAACAGGAGAACACCAGCAGCCAGGACGTTACCGAGGAGTACATCGACCTGCAGGCCAGGCTGACCAACGCCGAGGCCACCGAGCAGGAATTCCTGGCCCTGCTGGACAAGGCCCAGGACGTGGAGGACATCCTCAAAATCTACAACAACCTGTCCCAGATACGCCAGGAGATAGAGCAGCTAAAGGGGCGGATGCAGTACCTGGAGCGGACATCGTCAATGAGCCTGATTTCGGTCAACTTAAGGCCCGAGTTCAGCGAAAAACCGCCGGTTCCCCCCGGCTGGAACGCACTGGAGATATTCAGGTCCGCTGCCAGGGGGCTGGTCATCACCGGGCAGGTGCTGGGCACCATCGCCATCTGGCTGCTGATATTCATCCCCATCTGGGGAACGGCGCTGGGCATAATCCTGTGGCGCCTCCACAAGCGGAGGGTAAGGGGATAGATAGACTTAAGCGGGGAAAAGCCGCCTGAGGACCTCTGCCTGACTAAGGCCGCTAACTGATATGAGCTTGTTGCGGGAGGTATGCCCCCTTATAATGGCCAGGCGGCTCTTGTTCACACCTAATAACCGGCTTAAGAAACTGACTAATTCCCGGTTGGCCTGTCCTCTGACCGGCGGCGCCGCTACCCTAACCGCCAGCACCCCGTCATTCAAGCCAACTAGCTGGTTGCGGGGGGCGTTGGGGTAAACGTGCAGGGAGATTCTGGCCTCGCCTGAGTTCGGGCTAGAGCTCACTGCTGCGGGCCAGGGTAAAGACGATGCTGGCCAGGAAGAGAATGCCCGACAGGGCGAACCAGAACAGCCAGGTGAGCTCGCTGCCGATTAAGGGAACCGCCCCGAGGGCGGTGACAACGCCCATCACCATACACAGCCCGCCAAGAATACCCGTAATCCAGGCCAAGGCAGTCATAGCAGTACCTCCTTCTCGTAACTACCGGCGGCTATTTTTAGCTTTATTTTAGATAGCGATTCGTATTATAATTAAAGGTCGGCGCCTTAGATTAAAGTTCAGAGGTATGATAGCATGAAGCTCCTAAAAAATCTATACTTTTACCCGGAAAAGGGGATGATGGACTGCAACACCTACGTTATCCGGGATAAATTGAGCCTGCTCATTGACCCCGGGCTCACCGACTTCCTGCCCCAACTGCTCCAGGACATGCAGCGGGACGGCATCGACCCCAAGACCATCAATATCATCATGAACACCCACCTGCACGGCGACCACTGCTGGAGCAACGAGGCCTTTAAAAAGGCCTCCGGCGCCGAGATACTGCTGCATAAAGTGCAAAAGCAGCTTGGGGACGCCGCCGCCAATCAGGCGGCCAAGTTCTTCGGCGTGCCCAGCTCTCAGTTCAGCGAGGACAGGGTGCTGGACGAAGACCACTTAAGCCTGGGGGAGACCGAGCTGGAGATTATCCCCTCGCCTGGGCACTCTCTGGAGAGCATCTGCTTCTACTGGCGCGAGGCCAAGGTGCTCATCTGCGGGGATGTCATCTTCAACCAGAACACGGGGCGGGTTGACCTACCCGGCGGCAGCGCCGAGCAGCTTAAGAAGTCCATCGAGAAGCTGTCCAAACTTGACGTGGAATACCTGCTGCCCGGCCACATGGACATCGTTACCGGCGCCGACAATGTCAGACGCAACTTCGAGTTCATCAAGCAATACGTCTTCGGTTATCTCTAAAATGATGCCAGACTCTTTTGAATTGGGACCGATAAGGCCGCCCAGCGAGGCCTACTCACTGCTCATCCGGGTGACCAAGAACTGCTCCTGGAACCGCTGCAAGTTCTGCCACATCTATAAGGGGCAGCGGTTCGAGCTGAGGCCGGTGGAGGAGGTCAAGCAGGACATAGTGGCCGCCAAGGCGATACAGGACGAGCTAAAAGCCGTGGCCTGGAAATCGGGCTACGGGGGCAGTATCGAAGCGGTGGCTGCCGTCCTGCAGAACCCGCCCAGCCAGTCCTACTTCAACGTCGCCCTCTGGCTTTCACAGGGCGGCAGCAGCGCCTTCCTCCAGGACGCCAACACCCTGATTATGCCCACCCCCGACCTGGTCGAGGTAATCAAATTCCTCAAAGAGACCTTCCCCAGCATCACCCGGATAACCAGCTACGCCCGCTCCAAGACGGCGGCCAAGAAGAAGCCAGATGAATTAAAGGCGCTCCACGATGCCGGCCTCTCCCGGCTGCACATCGGTCTTGAGTCCGGCTACGACCCATTACTCAAGTACATGGACAAGGGGGTAACCGCCGCCGACCATATTAAAGGGGGCAAGAACGTGGTGGCCTCGGGCATCTCGCTGAGCGAATACATCCTGTTGGGGATGGGGGGCAAGAAGATGTGGCAGGAGCATGCCGTCGAGACGGCCAAGGTGCTTAACCAGATAGACCCTGATTTTATCAGGATAAGGACGCTGACGGTCAAAGAGGGGATGCCCCTCTACGATGAGGTCCAGAGCGGCGTCTTCGTCCGCTCCACCGACGAGGAGCTGGTCAAGGAGGAGAAGCTGCTCATCGAAAACCTGGACTGCCACTCTTACCTCGTCAGCGACCACATCACCAACCTGCTCCAGGAGATTGAGGGCAGGTTGCCCGACGATAAAGAGAAAATGCTGGCAACTATTTCCCGCTTCCAGTCACTATCGCCGGAGGAGAGGCACAACTTCCAGGTGGGGCGGAGGGTGGGGATATACGGTGAGCTCGACGATATGAAGGACGAACCGAAGCACAGGCTGGCCGAGCACGCCATCGAAAAGCTCAGCGACGACGGCAAGCATGTCAGCGACGAGACGATATACCTCCTGATGGAGCGGTTTATATGAGGCTGGAGGAGGAAATCGGCAACCTGCTATGTCAGAAGGGGCTGACGCTGGGGGTGGTCGAGTCCGCCACCGGCGGGCTTATCTCCCACCGCATCACCAATATCCCCGGAAGCTCGGACTACTATAAGGGCTCGGTGACCGCCTACAGTAATGAGATTAAGATGGGGGTGGTTGGGGTAAAAGAGGCCACCCTTAAACGGTATGGGGCGGTGAGCCCCCAGGTTGCTGAAGAAATGGCCGGTGGCGGCAGAAAAATCTTAGGTGCCGATGTCTGCATCGCCGATACCGGCATTGCCGGCCCAAGCGGTGCGGAGCCGGGAAAGCCGGTTGGTCTTTTCTATATCGGCTTATCCCACAAGGGCGGGACTTACAGCCGTAAGCATAATTTTAGCGGTGACCGCGAGCAGAACAAGCATAGCGCCGCCGAAGCCGCCCTAAGTTGGCTTAAAGAGTACCTAGCGGGCTGACCGGAGAAACCCAATGGGTAAAAGGGCTAGGGAGTTAACCAAGCTTCAATATTTTCCCCTCTTAATTGCCAGCCTAATTCTGGTATTATCAATGCTGGTCGGCTGCGGCCCCAGCACCGAGGACCTGGCAGAGGTTAACTACACACCACTGCCCGGGGATGGCTGGGAGGTGTCAACGCCTGAAGCAGAAGGGCTGGACCCAATGCTGCTGGCGAAGACGTATTACAATGCTGCCAAACTGGAGACCATCTACAGTCTGCTGGTTATCAAGAACGGCTATCTGGTTGCCGAAGGGTACTTCAATGAAGGCTCGGTTGACCAGTTGTCCAAACGGGCGTCGGTGACCAAGAGCTACACCTCGGCACTGGCCGGGATTGCGCTGGACCGGGGTTACCTGTCAAGCCTGGACCAGAAAATGCTCGATTTCTTCCCAGATATCGCCGACCAGATAACCGACCCGAGGAAGGAGCAGATAACCATCCGGGATATGCTGGAAATGCGAGCCGGGTATCCCTGGGAGGAGAAAAATGCCGCTGCCTGGGACGCGATGTGGTCTGGTGAATACCTGAGTAAGATAGCCGCCATACCGATCACTGCCGACCCCGGGACCAGGTTCCAGTACAGCAACCTGACAGCCCACTGGTTGGGCATCATTGTGGCTCGGGCATCTGGCATGGACCTGATGTCACTCGGCAAGGAGTACCTGTTTGGGCCGCTGGGCGTGACGCCCGGCGAGGCTTGGAACCGGGACCTGGACGGCTACTACCTTGGGGGCGGTGACATCCAATTCACGGCAAGGGATATGGCCAGGTTCGGCCAGCTATATCTCGATGAAGGTGAATACGAGGGCAACCGGCTAATCCCAGCGGACTGGGTGCATGATTCGTTACAGACCTATACAGTAAATGAATTCGAAATAAAAAAGATAGGCCATCTCCACGATATCGGGTACGGGTACTACTGGTGGGCCGGCGAGGTAGGGAGACACCACGTCAATTTCGCCTGGGGGCACGGAGGGCAGCTAATCGTCTTGGTCCGTGACCTGGATATGGTAGTTGTCACCACGGCGGACCCGTTCTACGGCAAGGATACCCACTTCGATGCCTGGAAGTACGAAGAAGCAATAATCAAAATGGTGGCTGATTTTATCAACTCGCTACCGGGTGAGTGACGCTCTGGCTAGATAACGACTATCACCCTCCCCCATTTTACAATCCTTTTACTTCCCACCCTCCCCACCCCCAAAAAAGAGTAATTTTTTAATATTTATTTTTGGG
>CAYNGD010000003.1:86585-96854 GCA_964396965.1 uncultured Dehalococcoidales bacterium | reverse complement strand
CTACAGAAGTGATACTTCTATCAATTTCTTCTCGGGGTGGGGAAGGAAAGTTCCAGAAGCGGAGCTTATGAGGGCGGGCGGGTATGGGACGGAAAACACTGGTTTAAAATCGGGGGGAGGCATTGCCAACACAGCTTATCTCTGCTATACTCTTGCAAACCCCCAAAAAGGAGACTGAATGAAAAGGGCTGACGGGCGCAACTGGGACGAACTTAGGCCGGTAAAGATAACCCCCGGCTACCAGAGCTTTGCCGAGGGCTCGGCGCTGATAGAGCTAGGCAAGACCAGGGTGCTATGCTCGGTCAGCGTTGACGAGAAGGTACCCCACTTCCTGAGAGGACAGGGCACCGGCTGGATCACCGCCGAATATGGAATGCTGCCCCGCGCTACCGTCACCCGCTCCTCCCGCGAGGCGGCGCTGGGCAAAGTGTCCGGGCGCAGCCAGGAAATCCAGCGCATCATCGGGCGCTCGCTGAGGGCCATCACCGACCTGGCCGCCCTCGGTGAAAGGACCCTGATTATAGACTGCGACGTCCTCCAGGCCGACGGCGGCACCAGGACCGCTGCCATCACCGGCGCCTACGTTGCCCTGAGGCAGGGGCTGCAGACTATGGCCAATCTGGGGATAATAGCCTCTATCCCCTTAAAGAGCGCCGTGGCTGCCACCAGCATCGGCATCGTCCACGGCCAGAAGCTGCTTGACCTCTGCTACGATGAAGACTGTAACGCCGCCGTTGACTTCAACGTGGTCATGACCAGCCAGGGCGAGTTCGTCGAGGTGCAGGGCACCGCCGAGGGTAAGCCCTTCACCAGGGAGACCATAGACTCGCTGCTTTCTCTGGCCGGCAAGGGTATCAGTGAGCTTTTCCTGGCGCAGCAGGCCGTCCTTGGGGCCGCCGCACCAGGCGGCTAGGGCCTGACCTGGCCGCTGCCCCCTACGGTCTTATCTGACCGCTACCAAAAACAATCCACTTGTAGCTGGTAAGCTCTTTTAACCCCAGCGGGCCGCGGGCGTGGAACTTCTGGGTGCTGATACCCACCTCCGCCCCCAGCCCGAACTGGCCGCCGTCGGTAAAACGGGTGCTGGCATTGGCGTAGACGCAGGCGGCATCCACCTCGTTGAGGAAACGCATGGCGGCATCGTAGTCCTCGGTGACGATGGCCTCGGAGTGCCCCGAGCCGTAGCGCTCGATGTGCTCCAGCGCCTCGCCCAGCGAGTCAACAACCCTGACCGCCGCCACCAGCGCCAGAAACTCCCGGCCCCAGTCATCAGCGGTGGCCGGCTTCAACTTCAGAGACAGCTTCCCTTTAAGGACAGCCATCGCCCGCTCGTCACAGCGCATCTCCACCCCGGCTTTGGCCAGCTCCGCCGCCGCCGGCGGCAGGAAACTCTTGGCGATATCGGCATGAACCAGAATTGTGTCCAGGGCATTGCAGACGGTGGGGCGCTGCACCTTGGCGTTAAAGACGATGGCTACCGCCTTATCTATATTAGCGCTCTTATCAACATAGGTATGGCAGACGCCTATGCCGCCGGCCACCACCGGCATGGCCGCCTTCTCCCGGATAAGCCTTATCAGGCCGGCCCCGCCCCGCGGTATCATCAGGTCAATATACTGGCGCATCTTCAGCATCTCGTCGACCAGCGCCCGGTCGGTATTTTCGATAAACTGCACCGCCCCTTCCGGTACACCGGCTTTTTCCGCCGCCCCCTGGACGAGCTTAGCCAGAGCGCCGTTGGAGTGGAGCGCCTCCTTGCCCCCCCTCAGGATAACGGCGTTGCCCGACTTGAGACAGAGGGCAGAAATATCAGTGGTAACGTTGGGTCGGCTCTCGTAGATGGTGCCGATGACCCCCAGCGGCACCCGCTTCCTGCCTATCAGCAGGCCGTTGGGCAGGGTGCGCATATCAAAGACCTCGCCCACCGGGTCAGCCATTGCCGCCACCGCTAAAACGTCCTTGACCATCGCCGCCAGGCGCTCCGGGGAGAGCATCAAACGGTCGAGCATGGCGGCGTTCATACCCGAGCTGTGCGCTTCATGGTAGTCAAGCTGGTTGGCCGCCAGTATCTCCTCGCGCTTGGCTAAAAGGTCGTCTGCAATATTATGTAAAGCTTTGTTCTTGACCTCGGCGGAAAGGTAAGCCAGATGTCGGGAAGCCGCCTTGGCCGCCCTGGCCTTCTCTTCAAGCTCTCTCACTTCGGGCTCCATCTTTTACTCCTCAGGCTTAGTCCAGATTGCCCATCCCTTTGAAGGAATAGCGATAGCGCACCGGAGTGCCGGTGGCGGCCCGGCCCACCTCCTTGTGGATGGCACACAGGCCCCGGCGTCCGTCCTCAAGCTCAATGATATACCTCACCTTATCATTAATGCGGCTGTAGTCGGTGGAGATGAAATCGCCCCACCACCTGGTCCCGATATCACCCACCAGCCGATAGTCAATGCCAATCACCATCTTTTCGTTGCCAAGCGGATAAATTTTGCCAATACTCAATTTAAGCCTGCCTCCTAGAGCACTACCAGATTATTCCGATGGACCACCTCGGAACCGTAATCGTAGCCGAGAAGAGTTACAATCTTCCCGGAGTGCACCCCTTTAATAGCCTTGATGTCCGCCGAACTGTAGTTGGTGATGCCGCAGCCAAGGCGTACCCCTTCCGGGTCATAGATATTGACGATAGCCCCCCGCTGGAACTCGCCCTCAAGCTCTTTGATGCCGGCGGCCAGCAGGCTCCGCTGCTGTTTCTCAAGCGCCTGGGCAGCGCCGGAGTCCACCACCAGCCTGCCCTTGGTGGAGAGGCCGCTGAGCATCCAGCGCTTGCGGCTTTCCCGCCGGCTACTAGTGGGCAGAAAGCGGGTGCCGACCGGCTCGCTCCGGGCTAGCCGCAGTATAACGTCCGGCTCCCGCCCGTCGGCGATGACCACCGTCACCCCGAAGGATGTTGCCAGCTTGGCCGCGGCTACCTTGGTCATCATGCCGCCGGTACCCAGCCGGCCGGTGGTACTGGCCGCCAGACGCTCAATCTTCAGGTCCACCCTCTCCACCTGCGGGATAAGCTGGGCATCGGTATGGCGGCGGGGGTCAGCGGTATAGAGCCCGGCGGTATCGGTCAGAATCATCAGCAGGTCAGCGTCAATCAGGTTGGCCACCATCGCCGAAAGGTTATCGTTATCGCCGAAGGCCACCTGGTGAAGCTCATCCACCGCCACCACGTCGTTTTCGTTGACCACGCAGATAACCCTTAGCTCCAGCAGCGCCAGCAGGGTGTTGCGGGCGTTGAGATAGCCGGCCCGGTTCAGAAGGTCGGCCTTGGCCAGCAGTGCCTGGGCCACGGTGATATCATAGCGGCTGAAGAGCTGCTCATAGAAGCCGACCAGGCGGTGCTGGCCCACCGAGGCCAGCACCTGCTTGAAGGGTATATCCTTAAGCTCCTTGGTCAGGCCCAGTTTCTGCCGGCCCGAGGCTATCGCCCCGGAGGAGACGATAACCAGCTCCCGCCCCCGTGTATGCAGCTGCGCCAGCTGGGCGGCCAGCCCCGCCATTATCTTCTCGTCGAGGCGCTCGCTGCCGCCAGTAAGCAGGCCGGTGCCGAACTTGGCCACTATCCGTTTATAAGCCGCAGCCGTATCCATAACGCTTACCTGAAACGGCTACATTATAACAAGCGGGGAAGAGTTGGACAAGGTGAAGGGTGATGGAGAAGGCTTTAAAGCCTACTCTATGGCCGATTCCTTGCTGTAGAGCCGGTCCTTCCAGCGGACGCCAGCCCCGACCAACTGCCGCGAAAAGGCATAGAGGGCGGTCAGGATAAGGAAGGAGAAGCCGATGGGGTGCAGAATAAAGGAGACCACCGGCTCTTTAAAGCGGCTGTCCACCAGCCAGCGCATACCCAATATCACCAATACCTGAAAGCCAATGATGGGCCCCCAGCCAGTGGGCATCACGAACAGCTCCCGCCACAGACAGTAGAAGGGGGCCAGGAAGAAAAAGTAGCCGGCGGCAAGGAGCAGGGCCAGGAAGATTCGGGACATCGCCGCCACCGAATACATCCACCTGATAAAGCCATCCCACATCGTCCCCACGTCGTGGTACATATTGCAGGACACCACCGGCGACAGGTCAACGGCGATGTGCCGGCTACCGCTTCGGTTTATCTCCACGCCCAGCCAGACGTCCTCGATTATCCTCGATTTAACCGCCTTGTGCCCGCCGATCTTCCAGTAGTCCTCCCTAGGAAAGAGGAGGAACTGCCCGATAGCCAGCGACGGCCTGAGTTTTTTTGAGCGGTGCAGCCACCAGATAGGCAGCCAGCTCATGATGACGAAGTATAATACCGGGATGGCTATCTTCTGGGGCAGGGAGTTGGCCAGCTGGCGGGGGAAGCCGGAGAGCATGCCGGACTTGGACTCAACCGCCAGGGCCAGCATGCTACGCAGCATGTGGGGGGCGTGTACGGTATCGGCGTCAACAAACAAGAACCAGGCACCCCCGGCCTGCCGGGCCAGCTGATAGCAGGCAAAGGGCTTGCCCGCCCAGCCCTCGGGGAGGGGCTCTGACTGGAAAAAGCGGATGCGGCTATCCTCAGCGGCCAGCCGTCTCACGATGGCGGCGGTGTTATCCGATGAGTGGTCGTCAATAACCAGAATCTCAAAGTTAGGGTAGTCCTGGCTCGTAAGCGACCTGAGGCAGCTCTCGATATTGACCTCTTCATCCCGGGCTGGCACCATAACCGAGATTAGGGGCGCCGACTCCGGCGGGCGGCTGTCAGGGCGAGGCTTCTTCAAAGCCCGGAGATTAAGGAAAAGATTAAACATGAAGAGAACCAGCCCGCCAGCTATTATCAACTGATACAGCATGCTCTATCTATTCTGCGGTTCTACCGCCTGCGAGACTGAAGCCAGGCCAGGATTCTCACCCGGTGCATGGGAACGGTCTTCAGGTCGTTGAAATGCTTTATGGTCAGTATCGCCAGCACCCCCAACATCAATGCCGATTCCCAGGAGTTCCCCCTGGTGATTACCAGATAGGCCAGTGTGCCGGCAACGGCAGCTATCACCGTCCAGGCATCCCTCTCTATAAAGAGAAAAGCTATTAGCATAAAGATGATAAAGGCGAACAGCACCACCGGGCTGGGCAAAGCGAAGAGGACGCCGCCGGTAACGGCTATCGACTTGCCACCCCTAAAGCCGAGGAAAGGAGAGAAGGCGTGCCCCAGTATGGCGCTCAAGCCCACCGCCACCACCGCCATATCGGAAAGTCCCCAGACGGCATGGGCCATAAAGACGAAGGGGAAGCCCTTGGCGACATCGAGCAACACGGCCAGACCGAACGACTTGCGTCCTCCGGCCCGCATAACATTGGCGGCGCCGGGGTTGCCGTCCCCGTAGTCTCTTATTTCCTTGCCAAGGAACCTGTGCCCCACCCACACCGAGAAAGGGCAGGCACCCAGCCAGAAGGCGGCCATAGTTAGTATGATTACCTGATAATATTCCACCATCCTGACACTACCAAGTGATTATGCCTAGTACTTCTAGGTCATTAATTTATACCATAACCGCCCCGCCGTCAAGTGGGTGGTCCTCTATAGATGTTATGTTTTTATCAATTTTCTTCTGTTTAAAGAAAGTTTTATAAGCGCAGCTTATGAGGGCGGGAGGGTGGGAAGTCAAAGTTACGTTTATAAATGGGGGGAAGACGTTTTATTGCCCACTATCCGCACCTGTGCTAGAATTTTTAAGAGGGCTAGGCCGTACCGGCTAGCCCTAGAGGCGTTTGGGGAGAATTATTTTGAACCTGACTGGACTTCTAAAACTCATCGAGGGGACAGGCGAATACCAGAAGCTCTTAGCAGAGCTGAAAAAACAAAACGGCGCTGCCAGCGCGGTGGTGCTGGAGGCGGCCAAGCCCTACCTCATCGCCGCTTTATATAAATCTTTGGGCCGTCCCCTGCTGGTGGTCACCGCCCAGCCCGAGAACGGCCAGAAGCTCTATGAGCAGATAGCCGCCTGGAGCGGCTCTGGCGGGGTAAAGCTCTTCCCCGAGCCCGACGCCCTGCCCTACGAGGGTATCGCCGCCGACGCTTCTACCGAGCTGGAGAAGGTGCAGGTGCTGTCGGCGCTGGCGGGGATAAACGGGGAAAAGCCCCCACTCATCGTTGTCTCCGCCCCGTCGCTGATGTCCAGACTGCCGCCGCATAAAGAATTTGCCGCCGCCTGCCACACTATAGGGGTGGGAATGGAAATTGAACCCCTGGAGCTGCTAAAGCGGTGGCAGGGCATCGGCTACGAGATAGAAAACACGGTGGAAATACCGGGGAGGGTAAGCCGAAGGGGCGGCATCGTCGATATCTTCCCCCCCACCAGCGAGCTGCCCGCCAGAATAGAGTTCCTGGGCAACACCATCGAAAGCCTGCGCCTCTTTGACCCGGTAACCCAGCGCTCGCTTAACTCTATTAAATCGATAGCCGTGGGCCCGGCGGCGGAGCTATCTGCACCCAGGACCGACAGCCTGCTCGACTTCCTGCCAGAGGACGGCCTTCTGGTGCTTGACGAGGCGCCGAATATTGAGCAGGCGGTTAACGACCTGGAAATACAGGCCGAAAAGCTGCGCGCCGAGAAAATAGAGAGAAAAGAGCTTGAACCCGGTCTCCCCCGGCCCTACTTCAACTGGAAAGAGCTGGAGCCGAAGATAAAAGATAGGCCCAGCTTAAGGCTGACCGCCTGGTGTGTTGACCAAAACGAGGCGGCCCAACGGCTGAACTTTACCGCCGCCCCCGGCTACGCCGGACAGCTGCCGGCGCTGGTCAAAAAGGCCAAGCAGCTGCTGAAGCAGGGGCAGAGGCTGATAATCGTCAGCCACCAGGCCAGCCGATTAGCCGAGATTTTAGAGCAGGAAGATATTATCGCTTCGCCGGTGAGCGAGGTAGAAAAGATACCGCTGAAAGGCTCGCTGACCTTAGTCCAGGGGCTGCTGGGAGAGGGGTGGATAATGGGCCGGGAAACGCTCCTGCTCACCGATGCCGAGGTCTTCGGCTTTATCAAGCAGCGGCGGCTGGTCAGGAGAAGGCCAGTCCCCCACCACCAATTCCTCGTCGAGCTGGTCCCCGATGACTACGTGGTGCACGTCGAGCACGGCATCGCCAAATTCGCCGGCGTGGTCAGAACGGGCAACGGCAACGGCGAGAAGGAGTACCTTCTTTTAAAATACGCCGCCGGCGACAAGCTCTATGTCCCCACCGACCAGATTGACCGGGTCAACCGCTACATCGGCGGGGGAGACCAGCCGCCGACTCTCTCCCGGCTGGGCACCCAGGAGTGGAACCGGACCAAGCAGAAGGTGAGGGAATCGGTAGAGGAGGTCGCCCAGGAGCTTTTATCTCTCTACGCCGCCAGAGAGGTCGTGCCCGGCTTCTCCTTCTCCAGAGACACCGTCTGGCAGCAGGAGCTTGAGGCATCTTTCCCCTACGTGGAGACGCCCGATCAGATTGAGGTTCAGGGGGAGGTCAAGGCCGACATGGAGAAGGCCAAGCCGATGGACCGGCTGGTCTGCGGCGACGTCGGCTACGGTAAGACCGAGGTGGCGGTGCGGGCCGCCTTCAAGGCGGTGATGGATGGCAAGCAGGTGGCGGTCTTGGTGCCCACCACCGTCCTCGCCCAGCAGCACTTCGCCACATTTAAAGAGAGGCTGGAGGCCTTCCCGGTAAGGGTAGAGGTATTGAGCCGATTCAGGACGGCTAAAGAGCAGCAGGCCATCATCGAAGGGCTGGCCAGCGGCAGCGTCGATATCTGCATCGGCACCCACCGATTATTGCAGAAGGACATAAAATTCAAGAATTTAGGGATCTTAATCATCGACGAGGAGCAGCGCTTCGGCGTCTCCCATAAGGAGCACCTCAAGAAGATGCGGCGTGAGGTTGACGTTCTGACCTTGAGCGCCACCCCCATCCCCCGCACCCTGCACATGTCGCTGGTGGGGGTGAGGGACATGAGCACCATGGAGACGCCACCGGAGCAGCGCCTGCCCATCAAGACCTACGTCACCCAGTATGACGAGAGGCTCATCAGGGAGGCCGTCCTCAGGGAGATGGAGAGAAACGGGCAGGTCTTCTTCATCCACAACCGGGTGGAGAGTATAGACCGTGTCGCCAATAAGCTGCAATCACTGATACCGGAGGCCAGAATCTCCGTCGCCCACGGCCAGATGCCGGAGGCAGAGCTGGAGCGGGTGATGGCCGACTTCGCTTTAGGTAAGAGCGACATACTGGTCACCACCACCATCATCGAGTCCGGGCTGGACATGCCCAACGTCAACACCCTCATCGTCAACCGCGCCGACCGCTTCGGGCTGACCCAGCTATATCAGCTGCGGGGCAGGGTTGGGCGCGGCGCCAGCCTGGCCTACGCCTACTTCCTCTACGATAAGGGGAGGATGCTCACCCCCACCGCCGAGAAGAGACTCAAGACCATCTTCGAGGCCACCGAGCTCGGGGCGGGCTTCAGCATCGCCTTAAAAGATTTGGAGATAAGGGGGGCAGGCACGCTGCTCGGCCCCAGGCAGAGCGGGCATATCAGCGCAGTCGGCTTCAGCCTCTACACCCGGCTGCTGGCCGAGGCGGTGGAGGCCCAGAAGGCCAGGCAGGCGGGGATACCCGAAAAGGCCAGACCATCTCCCCTCCCCCAACCCACCCTCGACCTGCCCCTCCGGGCCTATATCCCCGAGGAATATGTCGCCGACGTCGAGACCAGACTCGGCCTCTACCAGCGCCTGACCCGACTGGACAGATTGGAGCAGATAAAGGCTATGGCCGATGAGTTCGGCGACCGCTTCGGCGCTCTGCCGGTTGAGGTCAAAAACCTCCTCTACGCATTAAAGATTAAAATGCTGGGGACAAAAGCCGGAATCGAGTCCATCACCACCGAGGACGGGCTTATCGTAATCAGACTATTCGAGGGGATGAAGTTCACCCCCCACCAGCACGAGCTTTCCCTCCCCGACGGGGTCAGGATGGGGGTGAGGCAGATTAGTTTGAGCTATAAGAGGATTGGGGAGTGGGAGAAAGTTTTGGAGGGGGTGTTAAATAAGGTGGTGGTATAATGGGGGTGGAATTTGAGGCACGTTTGAGATAGGGTAAATTATGCCAGAAAACGAATTCAAAAAACTGCTTGACCGAGAGAAGCATAGAGCCGATGTTCAACAGCATTTCTCGAGTCAACTTAGCACTCTAACTGATATGGTCAATTACGGTACCTGGTTAATTCCACGAGCATATGATTCCAGTCAAAGAAAACTTGAAGATGTAATAATAATAGGTGTCTTGTTTAAACAGGTTGTTAGTATGACAGATGCCGTTGAAGTTCTCACATCAAATGGGGCGGTCTATCCGGCATTCCTGCAAGCACGTGCTGCTTTTGAGGCCTCGCTTTACATAGACTGGATATTGAAAGGAGAAGCCGATAGAAAAGCCAGATACTACTATGTTTCCAGCTTACGTAACGAACGTTTATGGGCTTCGCGTATCATCGAGGGTACACCTGAATATCATGAGTTTACAGACGACATCCAAGATTTAGCCTCATATGTAAATTTTAAAAGCCCAGAAATTCAACAAATGGCAAATAGGCAATTATCAGAAATAGATAGAATATTGAACCAAGAAACCTTTAAACCAATTAACGATGAATTCGATGCGCTTAAAAAGAAAAGAAAGCGCGAACTGTATTGGTATCAACCTCTTCTAAAGGGAGGTTCCTTGCGACGGATTGCTAAAGATGCGGGACGAAGTAGTCAATACGTTTTCTTCTATGAAAGAGGCTCCAAAGTCACCCATGTAGCTACATATAGAAATCATGTCCAATTTTCCAAAGGTGGGGCATTTACTTTAGAGGCAATTCGTAATCTAAGAGAGATCGACTCTCTTTTGCATTTTACGATGGGAATAGTCTTGCATACTTATAAATCAATCATAAGTAAGTACCGCCAGGGAGAGCTACAAAATCTTGGCCGTAAGTACAAAACCGATTGGCAGCAGTCTTTCTTAAACATTCCTTCTGTAGAATATAAATCTCAGAACGACAACTAACTCCTGACCCTTCAAAAGGGCACTCCAACAGGGGCGAAAGCCCCTCTCTTTATTAATAAACCTTATTGGGCGGAAGTTTAGAGAATGTTTTGCTTCCCACCCAGACCCCCCCAAAAAAAATGTTAAATTTAAAAAATTATTTTGGGGGGGGGTGGGGGTTTATTGCTGTAAAAAGGTGGAAACAAATAGGG
>CAYNGD010000003.1:64239-86575 GCA_964396965.1 uncultured Dehalococcoidales bacterium | reverse complement strand
CTACAGAAGTGATACTTCTATCAATTTCTTTGGGGGCGGGGTGGGGTTTAAGAGCCGAAAAGAGGTGAAACCTATTCGGGCGGGCGGGATGGGACAATAAACGCCCGGAAAAACAGGAGGGGGGGCACTAACTGATGACCCTCCGGTAAAAGCCCCGGCACCCGGCCCAGAGGAACAGGACACAGAACGCCAGGAGCACGGGGTAAACCACGTAAAGCTGCATATGGGGGGCGGTGGTCAGGGCGGCGCGAAAGCCCTCGGTCACGTAGATGAGCGGGTTAATGCAGACCAGCGCCTGCAGCCAGGAGAACCCGCCCACCTTGATAGCCGCCAACACTGTCCACGGGTAATAGGTGCCGCCGAGGAAGGTTATGGGCAGAACAATAAAGCCGAACATGATGCCGATGTTGCGCGGCGAGATACGCGTCCCCAGCATCAGGCCGAGGGCGGAGGTCATGATGCAGGTGAGCGGGATAAGGGTGAGCAGGAGCACCCAGTGCACCGAAAGGTTGGGTTCCACCCCCTGGGCATGGACCACGGCGGCGATGGGGAAGACAATGGCCGCGGCGATAAGGCCCTGGATGGCCCCGGCAACGACCTTGCCGATGGCCACCAGCGAGACCGGCAGGGGTGCCAGCACCCGGTCTTCAATCTCCTTGGTGTAGCCGAACTCGTTGGCCAGAGGCAGCGCCACCGCCTGGATTCCCTGGAACATAATGGAAAGGCCGACCACGCCGGCCACCAGGACGGTGGCAAAGGAGGACTCGCCGACGGCACCGGTAGCCCCGCCGATACCCTGCCCGATTTTAGGGAAGACATAGAGGAAGACAAAGACCAGCAGGAAGGGCTGGATAAGGGTGCGGGTGATGAAGATGCCGAGGTTCTTCCTGAGCACGGTGAGGTCGCGCAGCAGCAGAGCACTGAAGGCGGCGCGGCTGGCGGCCGCCGCCGACCGATTAGGCGTCTGTCCTCGAACACCTACCGTAGCACCAGCAGCATCCATCAGTCTCGCAGCTCCCTTCCGGTGAGGTTGATAAAGACGGTCTCGAGGGTGGGCTCAGCCACCGACAGATCGGTGATGTTGAAGCCCCCCTGCTCGGCAATGGCCACCACCCTGGGCAGGACGCCGGTGGTGCCCTTGATGTGGAGCTGGATGGCACTATCGAGTATCCGGCTCTCGGTCGCCCCTTCTACCTGCTCCCTGAGGAGCTTGGCGAGGGAGTCCAGGTCACCGCTGGCCGACACGGTGACGATACTGTCGGCGCCAACCAATTCCTTTAAATTCCTGGGGGTGTCCATGGCCAGGATATGGCCGTGGTCCATAATGGCTATCCGGTCGCAGACCGAGTCTGCCTCCTCCATATAGTGCGTCGTCAGCAGGATGGTCTGGCCTTCGTCGTGCAGCTTACCCAAGATATCCCACAGGGCGAGGCGACTCTGCGGGTCGAGACCGGCGGTGGGCTCATCCAGAAAGAGGACCGAGGGGCGGTGCAGCAGGGCGCGGGCCACCTGAAGACGCTTGGCCATGCCGCCGGAAATAGCGGTCACGTCGGCGCTGGCGCGCTCGGCGAGGCTGAAGTCCACCAGGAACTTATCCGCCGCCTGGCGGCTTTCTCTGGCGCCCATACCGAAAAAGAGGCCGTGGTAGTAGAGGTTCTCCCAGACGGTCAGGGCGCGGTCGAGATTATTGGTCTGAGCGACGACGCCGATGAGCTGCTTGACCAGCGCCGGATGAGCAATGACATCGATACCGGCCACGAAAGCCCGACCACCGGTCGGAACTACCAGCGTGGTGAGCATACCGACCGTCGTCGTCTTGCCAGCACCGTTCGGGCCGAGCAAGCCGAAGATTTCCCCACGGTGCACCCGCAGATCGAGCCGGTCAACGGCCAGAATGTCGCCTTCTGGGTACCGTTTGGTCAGTTGCTCGCAGCGGATGACCTCGCTAGCCGTGTCGTGGTCGCCCACCGTCTTCGCCTTTTCCACTTAAAATCTTTCTGTTCCCATCTATCAACTGCGGTTGAATACTACGGAGGTCGCTATCTCTGGAGCTCAGCGCGGGTATTGACAAAGTTGATGATATTATCGCGGCCAATCATGCCGACGACCTTACCCTCATAAACGACCGGCAGCTGGTTAATATCGTGCTGGGCCATGAGTTGCATAACCGTGTTCAGGTCCTCGTTAGGCCCTACCGACTTCACGCCCTCGAGCGGGGTCATGGCCTCACGCACCAGCTTGGTAGCCCAGAGCTCGCGCGGCACCGCCCGGATGTTGTGCATGGTAATAAGGCCCTCGACGTGGCCATCGGATATTACCGGGAAACAGCGGCGCCCGGAGGTCAATATGTTCTCGTTCACCAGCCGCTCAATGGTAATATCGGGCGGCACCATCAAGCAGTCCTGCGACATCACGTCGCTGGCCACGTGGCCCTTGAGCATTTCCTGAAGCAGCGTCTGCCGGTAGCTTCCGGCAGCAGCACTCTCCAGGAACCAGCCGATAAAGGCCAGCAAGATTCCGGTTAGGAAATCGACGGAGAATATCAGCCAGATGCCGGCGAAGATGAAGAGGAAACCAAACACCCGTCCAATCGTTGAGGCCGTCCTGGTGGCCCGCTGCAGGTTCCTGCCCCGCCACCAAAGCAGGGACCTCAACACGCGCCCCCCGTCCATGGGAAAGCCGGGTATCAGGTTGAACAAGCCGAGCAGGATGTTGATATAGCCCAGGTAGTAGGCGATAGCCGCCCCGAATTGGGCCATTCCGGTAGTTGTGCCGCGCAGGGCGAAATATATGCCAAAGAAGATACCCCCCAGCACCAGGCTGCTCAGCGGGCCGGCCCCGGCCATGCGAAACTCGTCGCCGGCGGTCTTGGGCTCACCCCTCATCTGCGAAACACCGCCCAGGATAAACAGGGTTATCGACTCTATCTGAATCCCCTCTCGTAGCGCCACTATGCTGTGCATCAGTTCGTGGAGCAGGACCGAGCCAAAGAAGAGGACGCTGGTCAGCAGGCCAGCCCCTATTTTCATGGTCAGGCTCCAGGTCGGCTGGGTGGTCGGAAAGTAATTGGCCGACAGCGCCCAGGTTATCAGGGCAAAGATGAAGAACCAGGAATAATGGAGCCGCAGAGATATGCCGAAGGCCTTGCCTATAGGTATGCCGCGTCTTAACATCTGTCCCTCTCCCTCCAGACAACAACCCTAACCACTGGCATCGTTACTCTCCTTCAATCAGCATTATCGCTCACGGCTCATAGCAAAGTCAAAAAATAGCCGCCAGAAAAAGTTACAAATTTGTGGCATTTTAGGCACCGCTATTGTAACCGGGCGACACTTTGCCAGCCTCCACCAGGACTTTGTCCCCCTCAACCTTTACCTTATAGGTATTCACCGGCCTCGGTGACTTGAACGCTTTGGCCATAGACAGCTTGAGGCCGGACCAGTCCGTCCACCTGACCACATGACCGTCAACCAAGTCAAACTGGGAGCGATGGCGGGGGCAGGTGACCACGGTCTTCTCCAGCTTTCCTTCCGACAGGCGCCCGCCCATGTGAGGACAGCGGTCATCCATGGCGTAGAAATCGTCACCGACCCGCGCCAGGAGAATCTCGCGTTTGCCTACGGTGAACATCTTCATCTGTCCGCTCTGGAGCTCGTTAGCTCCCGGGACTTCCACAAATTCAGCCATTTTGCACCTCCCATGCGTTCCCCTTTTTGATAACGCCAAACATTATTCCGCCGCTGGAGCAGAATTGTTTTTAGCCCACGCTCGGCTAGCCTGAAAAGGCTACTTCTTGATAGCCTTCTTGACCTTCTCCATCACGTCCGGTGGGACAGGGTCCATGCCATGTGCCTCTTTGGCGTGCTTGGCAATCTTGGCCATGAGTTCAGCCTCGGTGGGGGCACTGGCCTTATACGAACAGGACATCCCACAGTCGCTACATTTGAATGCATACATTTTTGTTCACCTCCTCTCTCCCTGTTTTAGAGTGAACCCGGCCTTTATAATATTGCTCCCTGGTCTATTTTCGATTTTTGCCCATCAAATAGTCATAAAATAGAACCTGAAAAGATTACGGAATTATGACAATTTAGTGAGACCTGTAAGGGGATAAGGGAGTTTTAGAGAGTGTTCAGCTACCCTATCCGCAGCCGGATTTCCTCCGGGGTAACGCTCTCGACGAAGATATTAACCCCATCGATGGTTATCTCCTGCCGCCGCTTGGGGAAATATAGATTCCAGGCAAAGCCCTGATAGCCGCTTGACTTCTTCTGCACGATGGAATAGACATTCTCCGAGGGCATGCCGGCGTAAAAAATGTGGTCTTTTCCCCGCCTTAGATGAACCCTCTCACCGACCGCCAGTACAACCGGCTCAACCATATGAGGGCTCGCTCGCTTGACTACTTGTCCTTGATGCCCCGCTCGTGAATATAATCGATAGCATCCTGAACGGTGACTATCTTCTCCGCATCCTCGTCAGGTATCTCAACCTTATTATCGGGACTGCCGAACTCCTCCTCCAGGGCCATAATCAGCTCGACCAGGTCCAGAGAATCAGCGCCCAGGTCGTCAACAAAACTGGCCGAAGGCACGACCTCGGTTTCTTCAACACCTAACTGCTCAACAACTATCTTCTTTATCCGCTCAAAGACTGTGGGCATCTTTTACCTCCCTATTTTTTAGCGGCAAGTGCGCTAACCGAGCCTAAAACTCCGTTAACAAACCTTGACGAACTATCGCTGCCAAACTTCTTGGCCAGCTCGACCGCCTCATTGATGGCGACCTTCACTGGGACATTATTATCAAGTAAAATCTCAAATATTGCAAGTCTTAAGATATTCCGGTCAACGATTGATATCTGCTCCAGCGGCCAGGCCGGGGCAAACTTCCTGATATGCCCGTCAATCTGCTCCTTGTTCTGGATAACGCCACTGACCAGCCTCCGGGCAAAGTCAGCGTCTTCTCCGGAAAGCCCGCTATCGGCTAGAAGATGAGTTAAAGCCGCCTCGATATCATGCCCGGCCAGGTCAAACTCGTATAGTACCTGTAAAGCTACCACCCTGGCTTTACGCCGCACTCCCATCGCTTTAAGCCACCAAAAACATTATTATAGCACTTTGCGCCCGTCATGCAACTGGGCCTACATACCCCCGTTTACGCTCAACACCTGCCCGGTGATGTAGCCCGCCTCCTCGGAGGCCAGAAAGGCGACCGCCTCGGCCACGTCATCGGGGGTGCCGAAGCGGTCCAGGGGGATGAGCTTTTTAATCTCCTGGCGCTGTTCCTCTTTTATCCGTCGGGTCATATCAGTATCGATGAAGCCGGGGGCGATGGCGTTGACGGTTATGCCGCGGGAGCCGACCTCCCTAGCCACCGTCAGGGTAAAACCGATGACACCGGCCTTGGCCGCGGAGTAGTTGGCCTGCCCCGGGTTGCCGACCTGGCCGGCGATGCTGGAGAGGCTGATAACCCGCCCCCAGCGTGTTCTGAGCATATAGCGCAGAACGGCCTTGGTGCAGAGGAAGACGCTCTTTAAATCAACATCCAGGACCCTATCCCAGTCCCCCTCCGACATCCTGAGCAGAATCTGGTCGCGGGCGATGCCGGCATTGTTGACCAGAATATCAATCCGGTCATAGGTCTTTACTGTTTCTTCCACCAGCCGGGCGACATCCGATGCCAGACTCACATCAGCCGCTACCGCCAGGCTCTTGCCGCCCGCTGCTTTGATTTCTCGGGCGACCGCATTTGCCTCCTCCTCCAGTATATCGGAGACCACTACCGTTGCCCCCACCCCAGCCAGCTTAAGGGCGATGGCCCGCCCGATGCCCCGGCCAGCGCCGGTGACTATGGCTACTCTATCATTAAGGTTCATCAGCCCACCCCCTCTGCTAAATTCCTGACCGCCTCCACGTCGCCGATATTGATAATATTAACGTTCCTGTCAATCCGCTTGATAAGCCCGGCCAGAACTCTCCCCGGCCCGATCTCAATAAAATTAGAAACGCCTTCATTTATCATATACTCAATCGAGCGCCGCCACTGGACGCAGTTACAAAGCTGGTTCAGCAGCTCATCTTTAACCGCTCCGGCGGTAGTAAGAGGCCGGGCGGTGGTATTGCCGACAATGGGTATGGTGGGGTTATTAAATTTAAGGGTAGCCATAATCTCGGCCATGCCGTCCACCGCCGGCTGCATCAGCTCAGTATGAAAGGCGCCGCTCACCTGGAGGGGAATGGCGCGGTGTGCCCCCTTCTCCTTGACCATCTCCACCACCTGGGCCAGTTTGTCTCGAGCTCCGCTAATGACTATCTGGCCGGGGCAGTTGATGTTGGCAATGCAGACGCCGCTCTGCTGGCAGACCTCGGCCAGTGGCGCTCCATCAAGGCCGATTATAGCCACCATACCGCCGGGGGTAAGCTGGCCCGCTTGGTGCATCAGCCTTCCCCTTTCTCTGGCCAGATAGACGGTGGTGGCAAAATCAAGCACCCCCGCCGCCGCCAGCGCGGTGTACTCGCCCAGGCTGTGACCAGCGACAAAGCCGGCCGGGGGCAGGCCCGAGTTAAGGCTGCGGGCGGCCTCAAGGCAGGCGAAGCTGACAGTGACTATCGCTGGCTGGGCGTTGACCGTCTTGACCAGCTCATCCTCGGGGCCCTCGAAGCACAACTTTGAAATAGGAAACCCCAGCGCTTTATCGGCCTGCTCGAAGACGGCTTGAGCGGCATCATAGCTCTGGTAGAGGTCAAGGCCCATGCCCACCGACTGGGCACCCTGCCCGGGGAAGACATAGGCGGTTTTTATCGCTTCGGCCAAATCACTCCCCCCGGTCATGCCGCCGGCTTCTTCTTGGTCTTGACCTCGATGACCTCACGGCCGGCATAACTGCCGCAGGTAGGACAAAAATGGTGGGACAGCTTGGGACTATGGCACTGAGGGCACAAGTCCAGCGAGGGTACCACCATGCCCAGGTGGGCCCGACGCTTACCCTGCCTCGCCTTGGCGTACTTTCTTTTCGGTAAAGCCCCCATACTAGTTTCCTTTCTCTTTTTTCAGTTTGCTCAGCTCCGCCCAGCGCGGGTCGGTAGTTATAGAGGGGCAGCCGCAGGGCCCCTGGTTGAGGTTCTGGCCGCAGACGGGGCAAAGCCCGGCACAACTCTCTTTGCAGAGCGGCTT
Organism: uncultured Dehalococcoidales bacterium; assembly: GCA_964396965.1. Classification (GTDB taxonomy): domain Bacteria; phylum Chloroflexota; class Dehalococcoidia; order Dehalococcoidales; family BS750m-G39; genus JABMRW01. The sequence continues at coordinate 79,400 of CAYNGD010000003.1, read as the reverse complement.
CATGGGAACCGCCAGCAGGGCGTACTGGCGCACCGCCTCGGTCAGGTCAAGGATATGGTTCTCGTCAATGGTGAAACTGCCCGGCTCATCGGGGACCGGCACAGCCGCCCCGGTATTGACATCGGCGGTAGGGAAATATTCATCCTCGATATTCAACTTGAGCGGACATTCAAACCGGCCCAGGCAGCGGCTGCAGCTAAGCTCGACCACGATATTAACTGTCCCTTTAACCAGAATGCTGCGGTTGGTGCGCATCAGCCTGACACTGCCCTGAACCGGGCGGTTAACGCCGTCGCCGGTCACATCAATAACCTGGTCTATATCGTAATCACGCACCGAGCCTATTGGCGCCCGGAGCAGCTGGGCTACGTTTATCTCCATCGCCTCCCGCCTCCCCCCAGAGGTAAGCCCTCCATTATAGTCCGACCTTTACAACCACTGTCAAGCTGAACCGCTAGACCCCCAGCACCTTGAGCTTCCTCAGCTCGAAGGCAATCTCGTTCCTCAAGACCTGGTTGGAGCCCTCGTATATCTGGGTAATCTTGGCGTCGCGGAACATCTTCTCGATGGGGTAATCGCGCATATAGCCCACGCCGCCGAAGATTTGCATGGCATCAGTGGTGACCTTCATCGCCGTGTCCGAGGCGAAGACCTTGCACATCGCCGACTCCTTGGTGAAGTTCTTGGCTCCGCCGTCTATCATCCGGGCGGTGGAATAGACCAGCGCCCGCGCCGCCTCTATCCTCATCGCCATCTCGGCCAGCATCTGCTGCACCGCCTGCTGGGCGTAGATGGGGTGGCCGAACTGGACGCGCTTCTTGGCGTAGTCGATGGCCGCTTCTAAAGCCCCCTGGGCCAGCCCCATCGCCTGGGCGCCCAGGCCGGGGCGGGAGTTATCCAGCAGCTTCATGGTCATGATGAACCCCACCCCCTCTCGACCCAGTATATTCTCCGCGGGGACCAGGCAGTCTTCAAAAAATAGCTCCCTGGTCGCCGAAGCGCGGATGCCCAGCTTCTTCTCCTTCCGGCCGAAGGTAAAGCCGGGGGTGTCTTTCTCAACGATGAAGGCGCTGGCACCGCGCGGGCCCTTGGACTTATCAGTCAGGGCGATGACGGTATATATCTCCGCCTCACCGCCATTGGTGATAAACCGTTTTGTCCCATTAAGGACATAACCTTTGTCAGTGCGCTGAGCGGTGGTTTTAATGCCGCCGGCATCACTGCCCGCGGTCTCCTCAGTCAGAGCAAAAGCAGCTAATTTCTTGCCACTGGCGATATCCAGTAAATATTTGCGTTTCTGCTCCTCAGTGCCATACTCCAGTAGGGTGAAGGTTCCCAGGGCACTGGCGGCATAGCTGACAGCCACGCCGCTACACACCCGGCTCAACTCCTCCACCACCAAACACAGATCAAAAACGCCACCGCCTAATCCCCCATATTCTTCAGGAATACAGATGCCAAACAAGTCGGTAGTGGCAAGAACCTTCATAATCTCCCAGGGAAACTCCTCCTTTTCATCCAGTTCTGCCCGCACCGGCAGTATGTACCTTTCGGCAAAGGTACGCGCCAGTTTCTTGATTCCCCTTTGCTGCTCAGTTAAAAAATACTCCAAGGTACTCCTCCTGAATCCGATGTGATAGCCCAACCAAGGAATAGCCAATTATAAGCCAAGCCAGATACCCACTGCAAGGCTGGCCTCGCCTTGACATTGGGCCAGACCACCATTACAATTTTTTGGGATACATTTTAACGCCAGCCAGAAGGGGGTGAGTCCGATGTTAGCCAAGGCCTTCGTCCTCATCGAGACCGCGGTGGGCAGAAACAAGGAAGTAGCCACCGCCCTGAAAAAGCTGAAGGGGGTGAAATCGGTCGATATCGTCACCGGGCCCTATGATATTATCGCCGTCATCGAGCAGGAGAACCTGAACGACATCGGCGACCTGGTCACCGCCCGAATCCACCCTATCGCCGGTATCTCCCGCACCGTTACCTGCCTAGCGATAAAGAGCACCTGAAAAAGATAGATTAAGAGACCGACTAGAAAGGGAAAAAAGGATGGACTTTGAACTGAGCGAGAAGCAGCAGAGGTTCCGGCAGGAGGTCCGCGACTTCCTGGAGGGGGAGATAAAGCAGGGACTCTGGGAGCCGAGCTGCGACGCCTGGATAATGGGGCACGACCCGGAGTTCACCAAGCGGGTGGCCAAGAAGGGCTGGATTGGCCTGACCTGGCCCAAGGAGTACGGCGGGCAGGGGCGCTTATACGTTGACCGGCTCATCCTGACCGAGGAGATGCTGCGCTACGGGGCGCCGGCCGCCTGCCACTGGTTCGCCGATCGCCAGATTGGCGGCGCCATCGTCCACTACGGCACTGACCAGCAGAAGAAGGAGCTTTTGCCCATGATTCTGAAGGGCGAGGCCTACGTCGGCCTGGGGATGAGCGAGCCCGACGCCGGCAGCGACCTGGCCTCGCTTAAGACCAGGGCCACCGAGGACGGCGACTCTTATGTTATCGACGGGCAGAAGACCTGGACCAGCGGCGGCAGCCACATGAACTGGATCTACCTGGTGGCCCGGACCGACCCCGACGCCCCCAAGCACCGCGGCATCAGCGAGTTCTTCTTCCGCACCGACCTGCCCGGAATTAACATCGCCCCCATCCGTGACATCACCGGCGGGGTGCACTTCAACGAGGTCTTCTTTGAGAACGTGCGCATCCCCAAGACCTCGCTCATCGGCGCGAAAAACAAGGGCTTCTACCAGATACTGAACCAGCTTGACTACGAGCGCAGCGGCATGGAGCGCCTGATGGCCAACTACCCCCTCTTTGAGACCATTATCAAATACGCCAAAGAGACCAAGCGAAAGGGAAAGCCACTATCCCAAGACCCGATGATACGCTCCAGGCTAGCCCAGCTAAAAATAGAGTTCGAGATTGGGCGGCTGCACATGTACCGCATCGCCATGGTCATGGACGAAGGCCGGGCCCCCAACTGGGAATCGGCCATGTCCAAGGCCTACGGCACCGCCTTCGAGCAGCGACTGGCCGGTGCCGCCATAGAGATAGCCGGGCTCTACGGACAGCTTTCGCCGGAGTCAAAGTGGGCGCCGATGCACGGCATGGCCTACCACTCCTATCTGTCCTCCAAGGGCTACAGCCTGCAGGCCGGCACCTCGGAGGTCCTCAAGAACATACTAGCGCTGCGAAAGCTGGAGCTACCCAACGAATAAATTGAGCAGATTAAATTAGGAGGCAACGATGAACCTAGCTCTCTCCGAAGAACAGGAAATGTTAAGGACGATGGCCCGCGACTTTCTGGCCGATAAGCTGCCCAAGACAACGGTCAAAGAGATGGAAGAAAGCGAGCAAGGCTACTCGCCGGAGCTCTGGAAGGAGATGGCCCAGCTGGGGTGGATGGGGCTGGCCTTCCCCGAAAAATACGGCGGCAGCGGCATGAGCTTCCTCGACCTGGCCATATTACTGGAGGAGATGGGGCGGGCCTGCCTGCCTGGACCCTATTTCTCCTCGGTGGTCCTGAGCGGCTTCGCCATCCTCGATATAGGCACTGATGCGCAGAAGGATAAGTACCTGCCCGGCATCTCCAGCGGCGAGACCATAGTTACTTTAGCCCTGACCGAGCCCAGCGCCAGCTATGAGGAAAGCGGCATCGAGACCAAGGCCGCCGCCGAGGGCAATAGCTATGTTATCAGCGGCACCAAGCTCTTCGTACCAGACGCTAACGTCGCCGACTACCTGCTGGTGGCGGCCAGGATGGGTAAGGGGATTACACTGTTTATCGTTGATGGCAAGGGCCCGGGGATAAGCACCACGGTACTAAAGACAATCGCCAACGACAAGCTCTGCGAGGTTGTCTTCGATAAGGTCAAGGTGCCCAAAGACAACATACTGGGCAAGCTGGACGAGGGCTGGCCGGAGATAGAGAAAATCATCCAGCGGGCGGCGGTGGGCAAGTGCTGCGAGATGACCGGCTGCATCCAGCAGGCGCTGGAAATGACCGTTCAGTACGCCAAGGATAGAAAGCAGTACGGCCATCCCATCGGCAGCTTCCAAGTTATCCAGCACTACTGCGCCGACATGGCCACCGATGTCGACGGTACCCGACTCTCCGCCTACCAGGCGGCCTGGATGCTCAGTGAGGGGCTGCCCTGTACTAAAGAAGTAGCCATCGCCAAGGCCTGGGCCGGGGAGGCCTGCCAGCGGGTGATGGCCCTGGCCCACCAGATTCACGGGGCCATCGGCGTGACCATAGACCACGACTTGCAGTACTACACGCGGCGGGCGAAAGCGGCCGAGGTCAGCTTCGGCGATGCCGCTTTCCACCGGGCGGTGGTGGCCCGGGAGATGGGCCTCTAGTCCAGCTCTTTGAGCCTGGCCAGCACTTCGTCGATGGTCGCTTGAGCGGTAGAGGCCCCCGAGGTTACCCCTATCTTCTGTCTGCCCTCAAACCAGGCGGGGTTAACATCGTCTGCCGTCTCGATAAGGTACGTCTCGGTAACCGCCGAGCACAGCTCGGCCAGGCGGTTGGTGTTGGCGCTACCCTTCCCCCCGATGACCAGCATCAGCTCCACACGGCCCGCCAGCTCCAGCGCCTGGGCCTGCCTTTTCCTGAGGTCGTGGCAGATGGTGTCGATGATGCGCATCTCCGAGTCCCGGCCAAAGGCGCCGTCAATCAGCCTCTTGACGAACCCGATGAAATGGGCCGGTATCTGAGTGGTCTGGGAAAGCACCCCCAGGCGGCGGGGAATGGGCTCCAGCTTAAAAACATCCTTCTCGTCCAGGGTGGCCAGACCCCGGCCCCTGGCCCAGCCCAGCACCCCCCTGACCTCGGTATGGCCGGCGTCGCCGTAGATAACGATAAAGAAACCGCTCTCGGCCAGCCGGCGGGCGGCGTTCTGGAGACGGTTAACGAAGGGGCAGGTGGTATCAACGATGGCGATATGCCTCGCCTTGAGCTGCTCCTCGACCTCCGGCGCCACCCCGTGAGAGCTGATGGCCACCGTGTCGCCCCTGATATCGTCAATGCTTTCAGCCACCCCGACCCCGCTCTCGGCCAGCCGCTGCAAGACCTGCTGGTTGTGCACTACCGCCCCCAGCGTCTCCACACCGCCGCGCTCGGCGACCACCTTCTCCAGTATATCGATGGCCCGCCTCACCCCGAAGCAGAAGCCTATTTCCCCGGTCTTTTCAACCTTCACCGCTTTTTCCATAAACCCCCTGATATCTGGTCGGCAGAAGCCCGGCGATGCGTCGCATAATCAAATCGGTGTACTCCGCCAGCTTCTCCCGAGTCAGTCTTCCCTCCACCGGCGGCAGCGAGAAGGGCTGGCCGATATTAACCGTCAGCCGGGGGCGACGGAAGAGCCAGCCAATACCTCTAAGTTGCTCGGTGCCGGTAATGCCCACCGGCAGTATGGGCACACCGCTGCGGCAGGCGATTAAGGCTGAGCCAGGCAAGGCATTCTTGAGTTTGCCGCTGCGGCTCCTCGACGCCTCGGGGAACATAACCAGGGCCAGACCATCGGCCAGCACCTGCTGTGAACGGCGCAGCGCCCGCCGGTCCAGCCGGCCTCTATGCACCGGAAAAGAACCGAAGCCGCTGACGAAATAGGCAATTATTGGAGAGCGGAAAAGCTCCTCCTTGGCCATAAAGATTACTGTCCTGCCCAGGCTGACCCCGAGCAGGGGCGGGTCGTTGAAATTAAGGTGGTTGGCCACCACCAGAACCGGCCCCTCTTTGGGGACATTCTCTATGCCTTTGACCTCCCAGCGGGTGAGCAGTCTAAACAGCCCGATGAGCAGTCCTCTGGCGATGTGATAGAACCAGGGCAATAGCCTAACCCCAACAAAGCGTTTACCAAATTATACCACACTTGATTAAACCAGCTTTTTATTCCATAATAAGCAGACAGACATGAAAAAACTAAGCATCGGTAAACTGAGGGGACTGCAGCAGATTGCCAGCCCGGACGGCATCTTCAACATGTGCGCCATGGACCACCGCGGCTCGCTGCGCAAGCTGGCGGGGGAGCTCAGCTATAACGAGATGGTCAAGCGCAAGCTGGAACTGTGCACCAATCTGGCCCCCTATGCCAGCGCCGTCCTGCTCGACCCCATCTTCGGTGCCGCCCAGTGCCTCAGCTATGGCGCCCTGCCCAAGAGCACCGGGCTTATCGTCAGCCTGGAAGCCTCGGGCTATGCCGGCGAGAGCGAATACCGCTACACCGAACTGATGGAGGAATGGGACGTGGCCAAGGTAAAGCGGATGGGCGCCTCGGCGGCCAAGCTCCTGATTTACTACCGCCCCGACCTGATTGAGCTGGCCAACAAGCTGATGGATATGGTCGAGGTCGTCGGCCTAGAGTGCCAGCAACACGACCTCCCCTTCGTGGTGGAGCCGGTGGTCTATCCCATCGCCGAGGAGGTGAGAAACCCGGCCCACTTCGCCAAGGTAAAAGAGCAGCTGGTGCTCAAGACCGCCCAGCATATCGCCAACCTGCCCATAGATGTGCTCAAGTCCGAGTTTCCCGCCGACCTGCAATACGAGAAGGACAAGGGGAAACTGGCCGACCTCTGCCGCCAGCTTGACGCGGCCTCACCGGTACCCTGGGTAGTCCTAAGCGCCGCCGTGGACTTTGACACCTTCTGCGAGCAGGTGGAAATCGCCTGCCAGGCCGGGGCCTCCGGCTTTCTGGCCGGGCGGGCTATCTGGCAGGAGGCGATGCCCATCGCCAAGGCCAGAGAAAGGGCAAAGTTTCTGGCCACGGTGGGGGCGGATAGATTGAAGAAGCTGAGCGAGATTGCCGCCAGATACGCCACTCCCTGGTATAAGAAGCCGGGACTGACCAGCCACAAGCTGGCCCCTGTCAACGAAGAGTGGTACCAGCAGTACTAAAAGTACTAAATATGAAAAACGCCCTGATTGCCACCATAACCCTCAACCCCAGCCTCGACCAGCATATCACCGTGGACGGGCTGGTGCTGGACGGAACCAACCGCTGGTCGAGGCTGCACCGCTACGCCGGAGGCAAGGGGATAGACGTGTCCAGGGCTATCCACGAGATGGGGGGCAATACCATCGCCTACGGCTTTATCGGCGGGCCGGTGGGCCGGGCGGTGGAGATACTGCTCGATGAAGAAGAAGTCCCCTATAGCTTCACCCCCATCCACCGGGAGACCAGGACCAACTTTATTATCACCGACAGCAAAACCTGGCGCCAGACCAGAATCGACGCCCCCGGCCCCCGTATCTCCAGGGAAGAATTCGAAAGGTTCGAGAGGAAGATGCGGCGCATCAGCCCCAGCCCGGAGCTAGTGGTGGTTGGCGGCAGCTTGCCCCCGGGCATACCCAACAACGTCTACTACTCCATAATCCTTGAGGCCAAGAGCTTCGGGGTAAGGGCCATCCTGGACTCGGATAGCCAGTGGCTGGCCGAGGGGATAAAGGCCAAGCCCTACCTGGTCAAGCCCAACGTCACCGAGGCGGAGGGGCTGCTGGGGCGTGCCCTCCCCGACGAAGACGCCATCATCAAAGCGGCGCTGGACATAGTTGACATGGGCGTCGAGGTGGCCGTCATCTCCCGGGGCAAGGACGGCATCATCGCCGCCACCAGCCAGGAGGTGATCAAGGCGGTGCCGCCCGAGGTAAGGGTGAGAAGTGCCGTTGGCGCCGGCGACTGCACCATCGCCGGCCTGGCCATCAAGCTGGCCAACGAAGAGTCGCTGTTCAGTGCCTGCCGGCTGGCGGCGGCCCTGGGCACGGCGGCGGTGCTGACCCCGGGCACGGAGCTGGCCCGCCGGTCCGACGTGGAAGAACTGCTGCCGCGGGTCAGGGTGAAAAGACTAACCGCCAGCCGCCTAAGCCAGATTATCGCCAGTCAACAGATGGACAGGACTTGAGGCATGGTTTATCCTGGTTAGCTATGGAGCCTAAACTCGGCCTGCTCTTCACCAGAGACGAAATAGCCGCCGCGGTCAGCCGGCTAGCGGTTGAAATCAGCCGTGACTACCGGGACAAAAACCCCCTGTTGATTGCCGTGCTCAAAGGCTCCTTTGTCTTCCTGGCCGACCTCATCCGCAAGCTCGACTTCCCCCTGGGAATAGAGTTCGTCCGGCTCTCCAGCTACGGAAAGGGCACCGAGAGCTCGGGAAGGGTGAGGATGGCGCCGGGGGCAATTTCCCAGATTAAAGGTCGGCATGTCCTGGTCATCGAGGACATCATCGATACCGGACTTACCGCCGCCTTTCTGCTGGACTACCTGCGCCGGAAAAAGCCGGCCTCGCTGAAATTATGTGCCCTTACCGATAAAAAGGCCCGGCGCCGGGTTATAGTCAATATCGACTACCAGGGCCTGACCGTTCCCGATGAATTCATCGTCGGCTACGGCACTGACTGCGACGAGCAATACCGCCACCTCCCCGATATATATTATATAAAGCGATAGAGAAGGGGGACTGACCGATAAACAACCGCTTAATATCGGTAGCCAAGGGCGAGTTCCCCGCCGACCTACTTTTAGCTAACGCCAAAATAATCAACGTCTTCACCGGCAAACCTGAGCCGGGTAATATAGCCATCTGCGGTGAAAAAATCGCCGGGGTGGGCGACTACCACCAAGCTAAAGAGGTGGTGGAGATGGGGGGCAGATACGTCGCCCCCGGCCTCATCAACGGCCACATCCACCCCGAAAGCTCAATGCTGGACATCGCCCAGTACGCCCGCGCCGTGGTACCCCACGGCACCACCACCCTGGTCACCGACCTCCACGAGATAGCCAACGTCTCCGGTCTTGAGGGGATAAGGTATATCCTGAACCGCGCCCGCCGCCTGCCTTTAGACATCTTTCTGATGGCCCCCTCCTGCGTACCCGCCACCGACCGGGAGACCTCGGGGGCAAATATCGGCGCTGAGGAAATAGCCAAGATTCTGAAATTTAAGGAGTGCCTTGGGCTGGGGGAGGTAATGAACTTCCCTGGCGTCATTGGGGGTGATAAGACGGTCTTAGAGAAAATAGACCTGGCCCGGGGCAAGATCATCGACGGCCACGCCCCGGACCTAAGCGGCCGGAATTTAAGCGCCTACATAGCCGCTGGCATCTACTCCGACCACGAATCGGTCTCTCTCGACGAGGCCAGAGAGAAGCTGGGGCGGGGGATGTGGCTGATGCTGCGGGAAGGCTCCGCCGAGAAGAACCTGGAGGCACTGCTGCCCCTGGTCACCGATAAGACCTTTCAAAGGTGTATATTAGTCGTTGACGACCGCAGCTGCGTTGACTTGCTAGAGGACGGCGACATCGACGGGGTGGTGCGTAAGGCAATACGGCTTGGGCTCGACCCGGTGCGGGCCATCCAGCTGGCCACCATCAACCCCGCCGAGTATTTCCGGCGGCCGGGGCTGGGGGCGGTAGCCGCCGGCTATACCGCCAACCTGATCGTGTTCGATGATTTAAGACAGTTACAGATTGAGCAGGTCTTCTACCGGGGCAGGCTGGTGGCCAAAGAGGGCGAACCCCTTTTCCCCACCCCTAAAGCCGCCAGCGGGCTTAGCGATACTGTCAGGATAAAGCCCTTCACCATAGAAGCACTGAAATACCCGGCTTCCAAGGGAGTTGAGCCGGTCATCAAAGTCGTCCCCGGCCAGATAATCACCCGCAAGAGGCTGGAGAAAATAAGGGCTGTCCCCGATTTAGAACGGGACATCCTCAAGCTGGTGGTGGTGGAGAGGCACAAGGCCACCGGCAACATCGGGGTGGGGCTAACTAGCGGCTTCGGCCTGAAGCGGGGGGCGCTGGCTTCATCAATCGCCCACGACTCACATAACATCATCGCCGTCGGCGCCAGCGACGAGGACATATTCAGCGCTATTAAGGAGATTGAACGCCTGAAGGGCGGGCTGGTGGCGGCGGCGGGGGGTAAAGTTCTGGCCAGCCTGGCGCTGCCGGTGGCCGGTCTGCTTTCCGACCAGCCGCTGGAGACGGTGGCCAGTAAACTGGAGGAGCTGGAGAAAATCGCCTCTGAACTAGGGACGAGGCTAGATTCACCCTTTGCCACCCTCTCCTTTCTGGCGCTACCGGTCATCCCCGAAATAAGGCTCACCGACCGGGGAGTGGTCGAGCTCTAGCTTATGAGTTATAATAAATAAGCCAAGAAGGGGGACTGGCCAGTTTTTAGAGTATGTTTTATTTCCCACCCTCCCACCCTACAGAAGTGATACTTCTATCAATTTCTTGGGGGGCGGGGTTAGAGATATCTAAAAAGGTGAAACCTTTTGTCAGCGTGTGGGTATGGGAAGAAAGACGATACGGGGAAGTGTCGGAACTGGCAGACGAGCATGACTTAGGATCATGTGCCGCAAGGCGTCGGGGTTCAAATCCCCGCTTCCCCACTTAGTTAAAGACAGCGAGGGGTAATATATGGCTATAGAACACGTCGCCGGGAGAAAAGCGGGCAAGGTGATGCTCTACGCACTGAGCACCTGCGTCTGGTGCAACAAGACCAAAAGGCTGCTCAACGAGCTGGGGGTGGAGTATGACTATACCGACGTTGACCGGCTGACCGGAGCGGAGAGAGAAACGGCTATCAAAACGGTAACCAAGTACAACCCCGCCTGCTCCTTCCCCACCCTGGTAATAAACGATAAGAAGTGCATCGTCGGCTTTAAGGAAAACGAGATACGGGAGGCCCTGAAATAATGAGCCAGCATGCCGAAATAGCCCCCGCCAGCATTGACCGGCTCTATGAAAGGCTGAAGAGAGAGGCGGAGTCCGCCGGTTATCACCTCAACCCCGAGGTGGAATTCACCAAAGAGCTGGTAAAGGGGCTGCTGGTCAATGAAGCAAGGTACGGCTACCGGGCCTGCCCCTGCCGCCTGGCTGCCGGGAAAAAGGAGGACGACCTGGACATCATCTGCCCCTGCGACTACCGCGACCCCGACCTCACCGAATACGATAGCTGCTACTGCGGCCTCTATGTCTCCCAGGCGGTGGTGGACGGCAGGAAAGAGATAGGCGCCATCCCTGAGCGGAGGCCGCCGCCTGAGAAAAGGAGAGGAATGAAGCCCAAAGCTCAGAAAAAGACGACTCTATCTCCCTCCCTGCCGGTCTGGCGCTGCAAGGTCTGCGGCTACCTCTGCGCCAGGGAGGAACCGCCAGAGGTCTGCCCGATATGCAAGGCTAAAAAAGAGCGGTTCGAACGCTTTCTCTAAACCAAAGGATAATCAAACATTTATCTAAAAATACCCCCAATAGGTATTGACAAAAACCAAAAATCGTGGTAACATACAAGGTTGTCGTTATGCCTTCCAGAATTTCACTTTATTATATCTCTTCCTCCTCCACAGACTCAGCCTTTGGTTAATACTGCCTTGGTACAAATTTATCATTAGTTTAGGTGAGAATAGTTTCAATGTTGCCAACAAATAGTGAACCCAAAATGCCATTTGTCCCCAGAAAATCCTACGCCAAGTTACCCCAGATACTAGAGGTACCCAACCTGCTCAAGGTCCAGACCGACTCCTTCCGCTGGTTTCAGGAAGAAGGCCTGAGGCAGCTGCTGGAGGAGATATCCCCCATCGGGGACTTCACCGGCAACCGGCTGGCGCTCAGCTTCATTGACTACGAGTTCCGCGAGCCCCACCACACCGAGTACGAGTGCCGGCAGAAAGACCTGACCTACGCCGCCCCCCTCTACGTCAGGACGCAGCTGCTGGTCAAGGAAACCGGGGAAATCAAGGAGCAGGAACTCTTCTTCGGTGATATCCCCCTGATGACAGCCAAGGGCACCTTTATCACCAGCGGCGCCGAAAGGGTGGCCGTCAGCCAGCTCTTGCGCTCGCCGGGCGTCTATTTCTCGGTTGAAGAGGACGCCGCCACCGGCCGCAGACTGTGCCACGCCAAGCTAATCCCCATCCGCGGGGCCTGGCTTGAGTTCGAGACCAGCAGCCGGGATATAGTCTCGGCCAAGATTGACGGCAAGCGCAAGACTCCCATCTCCACCCTGCTGCTGGCCATCGGCTACAGCAATGAGGAGCAGGTGCTTGAGCTGTTTGTCGGTGAGGATAACGACCCCGACCACCGGTATATTAAAACCACATTAGAGCGCGAGCCACTGGTCAAGGACGAGCCGGAGGCACTGCTCGACATCTACCGCAAGCTGCGCCCCGGAGACCCGCCCAACATTGAAAACGCCCGCAAGCTGGTCAGGAACCTCTTTTTCGACCCGGCGCGCTACGACCTGGGGGACGTGGGGCGGTATAAGCTCAACAAGCGGCTGGGGCTGGACGTCCCGGAGAGCCAGAAAGCGCTGACCAAGGAAGACATCGTCGGCATAGTAAAACATATCATCCTGATTAACAACGGCCACGACAGCCCGGACGACGTTGACCACCTGGGCAACCGCCGGGTACGCACCGTCGGCGAGCTGATTCAGAACCAGTTTCGCATCGGCCTGCTGCGCCTGGAGAGGGTGGTCCGGGAGAGGATGAGCATCCTGGGCACCGAGGCCATCACCCCCAGCGTCCTGGTCAACATCCGCCCGGTAATGGCCGCGGTCAGGGAGTTCTTCGGCGGCTCGCAGCTCTCCCAGTTTATGGATCAGACCAACCCGCTGGCCGAACTCACCCATAAGCGCCGCCTTTCGGCCATGGGGCCGGGGGGCCTGTCCCGGGAGCGGGCCGGCTTTGAGGTCAGGGACGTGCACTTCTCCCACTACGGACGAATCTGCCCCATCGAGACGCCGGAGGGGCCCAATATCGGCCTCATCGGTAGCTTAGCCACCTACGGGCAGATCAACCGCTACGGCTTCATCGAGACACCCTACCGCAGGGTCATCGCCGAACTGGACAACAAGTCCGGCGAACTGGTGGGCCGGATAATCAGGGAGGAGGTAACCAACAAAGAGGGCAAGACCGTGGCCAAGGCCGGCACCACCATCACCCCCCAGCTGGCCTCCAGGCTGGCCAGGCTGTCCCAGATCAAGATAAAGGTAGTCCCCTTCGTTTCCAGCGAGGTCACCTATCTATCGGCAGATAGAGAGGACGAGTATATAATCGCCCAGGCCAACGCCCGGCTCGACCCCAACAACCAGTTCGCTGACGATAAGGTCGAAGCCAGGTACGCCGAGCGCTACGTCCGGGTGGCCCCCGGCGAGATTCAGTATATGGACGTCTCCCCCAAGCAGATAGTCAGCGTGGCCACCTCGCTGATACCCTTCTTAGAGCACAACGACGCCAACCGCGCCCTGATGGGCTCCAATATGCAACGGCAAGCAGTTCCCCTGCTCCGCCCCGAAGCGCCGGTGGTGGCCACCGGCATGGAGGCCGAGGTCGCCAAGCACAGCGGGCAGGTCCTCTTCGCCCAGAACGGGGGGGTGGTCACCTCGGTGACCGGCTCCCAGGTTGTCATCGCCAAGGACGGCGGCGGTGAGGACGTCTACTCGCTGATGAAGTTCGTTCGCACCAACCAGGGGACCTGCGTCAGCCAGAAACCGATAGTAAGCAAGGGCAACCGGGTGGAGGCGGGCCAGGTGCTGGCCGACAGCTCCTCCACCGAATACGGCGAGCTGGCGCTGGGGCAGAACGTAATCTGCGCCTTCATGAGCTGGGAGGGCTATAACTTTGAGGATGCCATTATCGTCTCCAACCGCATGGTGGAGCAGGACAAGTTCGCCTCAATCCACATCGAGAAGCACGAGATAGAGGCCCGCGACACCAAGCTGGGGCCGGAGGAGATTACCCGCGATATACCCAACGTCGGCGAGGAAAGCCTGCGCGAGCTGGACGAAGAAGGCATCGTCCGCATCGGCGCCGAGGTCGGCTCGGACGACATCCTGGTGGGCAAGATTACCCCCAAGGGTGAGACCGAGCTATCCGCCGAGGAGAAGCTGCTCCGGGCCATCTTCGGCGAGAAAGCCCGTGAGGTCAAAGATACCTCGCTGCGGGTACCTCACGGTGAAAGCGGCAAGGTGATTAACGTCAGGGTCTTCTCCCGCGAGAACGGTGACGACCTGCCCGCCGGCGTCAACCAGTGGGTGCAGGTCTGGATTGCCCAGAAGAGAAGGGTCTCGGTCGGCGACAAGTTGGCCGGGCGGCACGGCAACAAGGGGGTCATCTCCATCATCGCCCCGGTCGAGGACATGCCCTTCCTCCCCGACGGGACGCCGGTGGATATCATCCTCAACCCCATCGGCGTGCCCTCAAGGATGAACCTAGGGCAGGTGCTGGAGACCCACCTGGGCTGGGCCGCCGAGATGATGGGGATGAAGGTGCTCACCCCCGTCTTTGACGGCGCCAGCGATGCCGCCATCGAAGACGCCCTGGCCAGGGCCTGGCTGGCCCGCAAGGCCGGCGCCATCACTCTTGACCCGGCCAACGACCACCCCACCCTTCAGACGGATAAGGCCGAGGAATGGCTTAAGGAACAGGGCTACGACGGTGAAAAGATTTTTAGCGACGACTACCCCGGCCAGGCCAAAGAGGCCTGCCTCCGCCTCTGGCTGGAGGAGATGGGGGTAGCCACCAAAGAGCTCGACCGGGCGCAGATTGACCAGGCCGTTGACAAGATAAGGCTGGAACGGAAGCTGGTACCGCCAGTGGTGGGCAAGGTCGTCCTGCGTGACGGGCGCAGCGGCGTGTCCTTTGACCAGCCGGTGACGGTGGGCAGCATCTACATGATGAAGCTCATCCACCTCGTCGAAGATAAAGTGCACGCCCGCTCCACCGGCCCCTACTCACTGATTACCCAGCAGCCGCTGGGCGGCAAAGCCCAGTTCGGCGGCCAGCGCTTCGGCGAGATGGAGGTCTGGGCGCTGGAGGCCTACGGTGCCGCCCACAACCTCCAGGAAATACTGACCATCAAATCGGATGACGTCACCGGACGGGCCAAGACCTACGAGGCCATCGTCAAGAACGAAGACATCCTGCAGCCGGGGGTGCCGGAGTCGTTCCGGGTTCTGGTCAAAGAGTTGCAGAGCCTTGGGCTGGCCATAGAGGTGATTAACGAAGAGGAGAAGGTGACCGCCGAGGAGGCCAAAGAGGCCAAGAAGCCTGAGGTCTTTCTTGAGGCCGGCCAGGGTTTGCCCGAAGCCGAGGCGGCCCCCGCCGAAAGCCTGATCGAGGCCCCGGTTAATGAAGCTAAAGAAGCCCCAGCGG
>CAYNGD010000003.1:0-64139 GCA_964396965.1 uncultured Dehalococcoidales bacterium | reverse complement strand
CTGAGGCCGAGACAGCGGTCGCCGAAGAAACTAAAGAAGCCCCCAAGGCTGAGGCCGAGACAGCGGTCGCCGAAGAAACTAAAGAAGCCCCCAAGGCTGAGGCTGAAGCTGTTGAGAAAATAGAAGAGGGTTCAACCGAACCAGAGGAAGAAAAAGAAGATGCTTGAGGTTAACGATTTCGACGCTATACGTATATCACTGGCCTCCCCGGAACAGATAAGAAGCTGGTCCTACGGAGAGGTAACCAAGCCCGAGACTATCAACTACCGCACCCTCAAACCGGAGCGGGACGGGCTTTTCTGCGAGAGGATCTTTGGTCCAACTAAAGATTTTGAATGCTACTGCGGCAAGTACAAAAGGATACGCTACAAGGGGATTATCTGCGATAAGTGCGGCGTCGAGGTGGCCCGGGCCAAAGTGCGCCGGGAGCGCATGGGACACATCGAGCTGGCCTGCCCGGTGAGCCATATCTGGTTCGCCAAGGGGATACCCAGCCGGATGGGCCTGCTCTTAGACCTTTCGCCGCGGAGTCTGGAGCGGGTCCTCTACTTCTCCCACTATATCATCACCTCAATTGACGAAGAGGCACGCCAGCAGGCCATCGAGCAGCTGAAAGAGACCAGCACCCAGAAGATAGCCGAAAAGGAGAGCGCACTGGAGGCTCAAGTCAGCGAGATGGAGCAGGCCGGGGCGACGGTGGAGGAGGTAAACAAGGTGCGGGGAGACTTCGCCGAGGAGAAAACCCGGTGTCAGGAGAAGCTGGCCTCAGACATAGAGCTGCTGCAGGACCTGCGCAAGCTCGCCCTGCTCACCGAGAACCAGTACTACGAATTGAAACAGAGGTACGGCCAGGTCTTTGAGGCCGGAATGGGCGCCGAGGCTATATTGCAACTGCTAAAGTACCTTAATTTAGATGAAATCCGCAACCGGCTGCTCCAGGAGACACGCTCCGCCTCCGGCCAGCGCCGCCGCCGGGCGGCCAAGCAGCTTCAGGTGGTGGAGGCCTTCCGCCGCAGCGGCAACAAGCCAGAGTGGATGATACTCACCGTGCTGCCGGTGCTGCCCCCCGACCTGAGGCCCATGGTTCAGCTCGATGGTGGCCGGTTCGCCACCAGCGACCTCAACGACCTCTACCGGAGGGTCATCAACCGCAACAACCGCCTGCGCCACCTGCTGGAGATAGGTGCGCCGGAGATTATCATCCGCAACGAGAAGAGAATGTTACAGGAAGCGGTCGATTCCCTGGTTGACAACGGGAGGAGGGGAAGGGCCGTCTCAATAAGCGGCAACCATAAATTAAAATCACTATCCGATATGCTCAGGGGCAAGCAGGGGCGCTTCCGCCAGAATTTGCTGGGCAAGCGGGTTGACTACAGCGGACGCTCGGTTATCGTGGTCGGGCCGGAACTGAAGCTCTATCAGTGCGGTCTGCCCCGGCGGATGGCGGTGGAGCTTTTCAAGCCCTTCATCATGCGCCGCCTGGTGGAGCAGGGGCTGGCCCACAACATCAAGAGCGCCCGCCGCCTGGTGGAGAGGAACAAGCCCGAGGTCTTCGCCATACTGGAGGAGGTGGTCAAAGAAAGGCCGGTGCTGCTCAACCGCGCCCCCACCCTGCACCGCTTAAGCATACAGGCCTTCGAGCCGGTGCTCATCGACGGCAGCGCCATCCAGATACACCCCCTGGTCTGCTCCGCCTTCAACGCCGATTTCGATGGCGACCAGATGGCCATTCACGTCCCACTATCACGGGCCGCCGTCGCCGAAGCCAGGAAGATTATGCTGAGCAGCCAGAACATGCTGCTGCCCAGCTCCGGCGAGCCGATAGTGACCCCCACCCTGGACATGGTGCTGGGCTGCTACTATCTGACCAGCGTCATCCCCGGCGCTCGGGGCGAGGGGACAATCTTCGGCAGCTTTGAAGAGGCCAAGCTGGCCTACGAGCTGGGGCGCGTTGACCTCAGGGCTGAGATTGAGGTCAGGAAGCAGCAGGAAGACGGCCAGAGGCTCAAGACCAGCGTGGGGCGCATTATCTTCAACGATGTCCTGCCCGCCGAGCTCGGCTTCTATAACGAGTCAATAGACAAAGGAATATTAAAGCAGATAGTGACCGACTGCTATAAGCTCTTGAGCGCCGAAGACACCTCCAGGGTGGTGGATGCCATCAAGCATCTGGGCTTTACCTACGCCACCAAATCGGGGACGACCATCGCTATGGGCGATATCCAGGTCCCGCCGAGCAAGCCCAAGCTGCTGGAGGAGGCCAGCGAGAGGGTCTCCATTATCGAAAGCCAGTACAACAAGGGCCTGATTACCGAGGACGAAAAGTACAACAACACCATCAGCATCTGGATGGAGACCACCGACCGCATCACCGACATCATCTCCCAGACCCTGGACCGCTACGGCGGCGTCTACATGATGGCAACATCGGGGGCCAAGGGCAACATCTCCCAGATAAGGCAGATGGCCGGTATGCGGGGGCTGATGACCGACCCCGCCGGCAAAATCATTGACTTCCCCATAAAGAGCGGGCTGCGCGAGGGCCTGAGCGTGCTGGAGTATTTTATCTCTACCCACGGCGCTCGTAAAGGGCTGGCCGACACGGCGCTGCGGACTTCTGACTCGGGCTATCTTACCCGCCGCCTCATTGATGTTGCCCAGGACGTCATCACCCGCGAAGAGGACTGCGGCACCACCGAGGGCGTCTGGATATCCGAGCCGCTGGAAAAAGAACTGTTACCGTCGCTTGCCGAGCGCATCATCGGCCGGCTGGCGGCGGCCAAAATAGTCAAGCCCAAGACCAAGAAGGTCATCGTTGACCGCAACGAGGAGATTGACGAGCAGAAGGCCAACGAGATTATCGCCGCCGGCATAACCAAGGTCTATGTCCGCTCGCCCCTGAGCTGCCGCTCCCGTCACGGCGCCTGCCAGCGCTGCTACGGGCGCGACCTGGCCAGGAGGCACCTGATTGACCCCGATACCGCCGTCGGCATCATCGCCGCCCAGAGCATCGGCGAGCCGGGCACCCAGCTCACCCTGCGCACTTTCCACACCGGCGGCGTGGTCGGCCTTGACATCACCAGCGGTCTGCCCAGAGTGGAGGAGCTTTTCGAGGCCAGACCGCCCAAGGGGCAGGCCGTTATCTCGGAGATAGACGGCACCGCCGAGGTCATCGAGAGCGACGAGGGCAAATTAATCAGAATCACCAGCGCCGAGATTTACCGCGATGAATACCCCGTGCCCGAGGGCTGGCAGCTTATGGTCAAAAACGGCCAGTGGGTGGATATCGGCGCTGAACTGGCCAGCCCGCCGGCTCCGGCTAAAGATGCCGGGGAGGCGGTGGCCCTGGCCACCGAGGCCAAGCCAATCACCGCATCGGTGGCGGGTGAGGTGGTCACCGAGGACAACAAGCTCTTCATCAGCTATATGGAGGAGGAGCAGCAGGAGTACACCATCCCCGCCAGTGCCCACATCCGCGTCCAGAGCGGGGAAAAGGTGAAGGCGGGCCAGCAGCTCACCGAGGGCTCAATCAACCCGCAGGACATCCTGCGCATCCTGGGCAAGGAGGCCACCCAGCAGTACCTGGTGAACGAGGTGCAGAAGGTCTATCGTTCCCAGGGGGTGACCATCAACGACAAGCACATCGAGGTCATCGTCCACCGGATGCTCTCTAAAGTACGCATCGACTCATCGGGCGACACCGATTTAGTCCCCGGCGAGCTGATTGACATCTTCCGTTACGAGGATATCAACGCCAAGGTTCTGGCCGAAGGCGGCGAGCCAGCCACCGCCCATGCGGTATTGATGGGCATAACCAGGGCCTCGCTGAACACCGATAGCTGGCTGGCAGCGGCCTCATTCCAGGAGACCACCCGGGTGCTCACCGAGGCCGCCGTCAGGGGCGAGATTGACCGGCTGGTAGGGCTCAAGGAGAACGTGATTATCGGCAAGCTTATCCCCGCCCGCTACCCCCTCCCCGAGGAGCCACCCCCGCTGGTTGAGGAAGCTGAGGAGATGCCGAGCTGGGTAACCGGGGAGATGCCCCGGGCCAGGGAGAGGCTGGGCTTTGCCCCCCTTGAGATGCCCGACGAGACGCTGAAACTGACCGCCGAGGAGATGCAGGGAATGACCACCGAGGGACCACTGGACACAGTTGAGCCAGAGGAGCAAGAGGAGAGCGAAGACTAGAACCCGGCGATATAGACCTATAAGAGCCGCCCCTGATAAAAAAGAGGGCGGCTTTCTCTTTTATCCGGCGGTGATGTGCTATAATAGACTAAATTATGGGAGAGAGCAAAACAGAGCGCATCATCTCCGGCAAGCCCGCTACCGAGGACGTCACCCTGGACACCAGCCTCCGCCCCCGGCGCTTTGACGACTTCATCGGGCAGGACAAAATCAAGGACAACATCAGGATTGCCATCGCCGCCGCCAGAGGCAGGGAGGAGGCGCTCGACCACGTCCTGCTCTACGGCCCGCCGGGGCTGGGCAAGACCACCCTGGCCTACATCATCGCCGCCGAGATGGGGGTCAACATCAGGATTACCTCCGGCCCGGCGGTGGAGCGCACCGGAGACCTGGCCGCCATCCTGACCAACCTGCGCCGCCACGATATCCTCTTCATCGACGAAATCCACCGCCTCAACCGGGCGGTGGAAGAGGTCTTATACCCGGCTATGGAGGACTTCGCCCTGGACATCGTTATCGGCAAAGGGCCCGGCGCCCGCAGCCTGCGGCTGAACCTGCCCCCCTTCACCCTCATCGGCGCCACCACCCGCTTCGCCCTGCTCTCCCCGCCCCTGAGGGACAGGTTCGGGGCGGTCTACCGCCTCGACTTCTACGACCAGGAGGCGGTAGAGAAGATACTCCAGCGCTCGGCCAAAATCCTCCAAGTGAAGGCGGAAAAGGAGGGACTCAAGGAGATAGCCCGCCGCGCCCGGGGTACCCCCCGCGTGGCCAACCGGCTCTTAAAGCGGGTGCGTGACTACGCCCAGGTGATTGCCGACGGCGTGGCCACTAAAGAGGTGGCCATCGAAGCGCTGTCCAAACTAGAGGTGGACAAAATCGGCCTGGACGAGATAGACCACAAGCTGCTGCGCACCATCATTGAGAAGTTCAACGGGGGGCCGGTGGGGCTGGATACCATCGCCGCCTCAATCAGCGAGGAGGCCGACACCATCATGGACGTCTATGAGCCCTACCTGCTCCAGCTCGGCTTTCTGGAGCGGACGCCGCGGGGAAGGCTAGCCACCGAGCTGGCCTACAAGCACCTTGACCTGCCCTACAATAAAAGAACCCCGCAGGGAACTTTGCTTTAGTCCCCCAACCACCCACCCATTCTTAAGTCGTTTTTCTTCCCACCCTGACCCACCTCAAAGGCTTCGCCTCTAAAATTCTCTTATTCCCCCTCACCCATCTTTAACAGTTGTTCTTTTTACCACCCCAACCCACCCAACAGGAGTTAGCGCCCTCAATTCCCCGCTTTACGAGGTCTGGGAGTCTATTTTTCGTTAGTGGGTGGGGGAATAAGGGGCATCAATCCCTCCTTTCTAAGTGAAAAGGGAAGTTAATTTCTCTCCTCTGGGGGGCGGGGGTAAAGAGATGGTAAAGAGGCGGAGCCTTTTTGGGCGGGCGGGTATGGGAAGCTAAACACTATTTAGAAAGGGGGAGAGTTTCTGCAAACTGATGTAAAAAATATTTGACATTTAGTATTTTATACATTACAATATGTATTGTATAGATTACCTGAGAAGGGAGGAAATATGGCACCGTTGCAGAAAAGGGCCTGGTGGGGTCTGGGGGTGGGGCTGGCTTTCGCTATCGCCTTCGTGCTGGTCTTCGTCCTGATGGGGGGCATCCGGACCTTCGATGCCGACCAGACCTTCAGGTTAATCATAGACGCCCTACTTATCGGGGCGCTCATCGTCAATGGCGTCATCGTCAACATCCCGTTACGTAACCCAAAGATTGTCGATGAAAGAGACATCCGAATAGTAGAACGGGCGCCCCGCATCCAGTGGCTGGCGGTCATCTTCACGCTGGTGGCCTGGGTCATCGCCCTCAACGAGGTCTACCAGGACACCGGCCTCATACCCGCCGTCTATCTCTACGTAATATTCATGTCCATCCTGATTGTCAGCACGCTGGCGCAGTGCCTGGGCATAGCTATCGGCTACTGGAGAGCCAACAGGTATGGCTAGGATAAACAACCAGATACGCCGGCTGCGCTTCGACCACGGCGAGATGACCCAGGAGGAGCTGGCCCAGCGCGCCGGCTGCACGCGCCAGACCATCATCGCCCTGGAGCAGGGCAAGTATGTGCCGTCCATTGAGCTGGCCTTCAGGATTGCCCGGGCCTTCGGGGTATCCCTAGAAGAGGTTTTTGAGTACCAGGAGGAATAGAAATGAAAAAACTCCTCGTCCACTGCTGCTGTGCCCACTGCGCCGCCTACACCCTCGAATACTGGCGGGGGCAGGGATATGACGTCAGCGCCCTCTGGTACAACCCCAACATCCACCCCTACACCGAGCACCTGCACCGCCTTGAGGCAATGCAGTCCCTGGCCGAAAAGATGGGCCTGCCGCTGATAATGACCAGCGTCTACGACATCATTGACTACTTCCGGGGGGTGGTGGGGCATGAGGCCGAGCGCTGCCAGTATTGCTTTAGGCTGAGGCTTTCCAAGACGGCCGAAATCGCCGGAGAGAAGGGCTTTGACGCCTTCACCACCAGCCTGCTCATCAGCCCCCAGCAGAAGCACGAGCTGATTAGAGAGGTCAGCGAAGAAATAGCCAGAGAAAGCGGGGTTGACTTCCTCTACGCCGACCTGCGCAAGCGCTACTCGGACAGCCGCCATATCACCAAGCCCCTGGAGCTCTACCGCCAGCAGTACTGCGGCTGCGTTTACAGCGAGTGGGAGCGCTACGCCAACTTCACCATAAAATAAGGGGGGCCTCTAAAAGACCCCCCTTTGATACCAGCTCAGGACAGCAATCAGCCGGTGATGGCGTAGGCCACCTGGACGTCAAGGGTGAGCTCTATCTCTCCCACGCTGACTGGCGTGGTGGGTGTTGGTGCCGGTACGGCTGCCACCCCGGTGTCCCGATAGATAACCGGGGGGGTTACGCTGCCTTCGGAGATATAGGTCGGCTTGCCCAGTGTAACCCCGGCCAGCTCGGCCAGCTGCTCGGCCTTGGCCGTGGCGTCAGCCATCGCCTTCTGGCGCGCCTGCTCATAGTAGGGGGTGGGGTCATCCACCGAGAAGCTGATGTTATTGATGCGGGTGTAGTCGCCGCCGGCGGTGGCCACGGCATCAATAATGGGACCGGCGTTCTCCACATTCCTTATCTTGGCGGTGACCATGTTAGTCACCTGGTAGCCGATGACAATCTCTTCGTTTTTGGTATTATCCCACCTGGTCACCTGGTTAATGCTGAAATGCTGGGTCTGGATATCCTTATCAGCCACACCGTTATCGGTCAGTGCCGTCATCACCGCACTCATGGCCGTAGCCGCCTGAGATTGGGCCTCGGCCACCGTGGCCGCCTGGGCCTGGATGCCCAGCGAAAGCGTGACGATATCCGGGGTGACGCTGACCTTGCCCTCACCGCTGACCCAGATTCCGGTCTGCTGGCTGTTTACGCCCACCGTGCCGATGGTGGTCGGGCTGCTGCCGCAACCGCTGAAACCGACCACCGCCAGCAAAAGTACCAGACCAATCGCCGCCAACCAGTACTTTTTCATAGATTACCTCCTCAAAATTGCTTATCCCGACTATATATAACGAAAAAGCTGCCGGATGGTTAGCGGCGACTTAAGGGAAATTCAAAAAGGCTACGACTGCTCCAGGGCCACAAGGGCTTCAGCATAGCCGTCTTCTGATACCATAATCGCCCGGCGCAGGGCTGGCTTGGCCTGCTCCGGTGCTTTGTCCAGCGCCGCGTCCAGCACCGCCTGGTTATGAGCGGCGTCATAGGCCAGCCTATCCCTCAGCTGGACCTGACTAGTATCCTGGGCATTTTCGTTGCCTCCCCACCCCTTCTCCGCCGGAGGCGCCACTACCGGCGGCTTTGGTGCTGCTGTTGGCGGCGGGGCGGTTGCCGCCGGCGACGGTGCCATAAGTACTCCGCTAGCCCCTTCACTACCCCCAACCAGAACCACCAGTAACGCCAGCCTGTCATCGAGGCGCTGGGTGGTCAGCTCCACCTGCCCGGTGTCGCCCTTATCCGCCATGTAGGCTATCTCGGCCACCCGTTTGTCAGCCAGCTCGGCACAGAGCCTGGCCTTGCCCATCTGCGAAAAAGTTAGGCTAAACTGTACCTGCTCGGTGGCCAGTTTTACCGGATATAGAGGGCTATCGGGCATGCTGCTGCTGGCGGCGAACACCGTGCTTCCACAGGCCAACACCAGCACCAGAACCACCGCCACCACCATCGCCCAGCGCGGGAACCAGCCCCAGGAGGGGCGTTCCCGGCCAGCCGTCCTCTCTTTAAGCGCCGAGCGGAACTGGTAGCTGGCCCTGGCCCTGAAATCGGGGCGGGGCTTTATGTCCGCCGCCTCCCTGGCCGCCAGAGCTGTCTCCAGCAGGGGCTTTAGCTCGGCGGCCTGCTCAGGATAATGTTCCAGGCACTGCTCCAGGCTCTCGCCTTTTATCAGCAGCCGCTCCAGACAATCGTTTAAGATATTATCAAACTCTTTATTCTTCATTCTCGGTCACCATCAGCGCCCGGCGCAGGGCGACGATGCCGCTGTGCTGCAGCGCCTTTACCGCCCCCTGGCTTTTTCCCATAATCTCGGCCACCTGGGCGACGGAAAGCTGACTGGTAAAACGGAGGGAGATCACCTCGCGCTGGGCCTCGGTCAGCCTCTGGGCCGCCGCCAGCACCCGCTCGATATCCAGCCGGCGCTCGGCGTGCAGCTGGGGGTCTTCGCCACCGTCGGTCAGCGTCTCCTCCAGCGGTAGGTCGCTCCTCCTTTTCTTCCTCAAATGGTCAACCACCTGGTTGTGGGCAATACGGTAGAGCCAGGCGGAGAAGGGCCTCCCCTTCCACCTGAAGGAAGAGATGGACCGCAGCGAATTTAGAAAGACCTGCTGAGTCAAGTCTTCTGCCTCCACCGCATCCCCTATCTTGAGGGTTATATAGCGATAAATCCTGTCGAAATACTCCTCGTACAGCTGAGCGAAAGCTTCCTGGTCATTCTGCTGCGCCCGGCGTACCAGGCTCTCCTCGTCTTGCACCTGACAACCCCCGAATTTACGGACATGTTATCCTGGTGCATATAGTATAACGAAGCAGACGTTAAAAAGATAGTTTCATAACTCAGTAGGATGTCCGTTTGAAGACAAACGATCACTTCTGCCACAGGATGTGTGAGTCTTCCAGCGGAACGAGCAGGGAAGGGTGGGCCGGTATGATGCGGGGAGTGAAATCGGCGGCGGGGCGGCTGGCCTCGGCTTCTCCCACATAGATATAGCCGTTTTGTGCCTCGCCGATTTTCTGGCCGCGCGCCATAGGTATGCGCACCGCCTCCTCTCCGTCCCGGGGATTGGCATAGAGTTCCACGCTGACCGAAGACGGGGAAACCTTGCCCAGATAGACCTTTACCCCGAACTCCCACCGCTTGTCCTCCAGGTGTACCTCCAACTCGCCGAAGTGGACAGCGGGCCAGTTCTGCTCAAGCTGGTTTTGCCACCGGCTGAGCTCCCTGGCCAGGCGTGCGCCGTCGCGCTGGCGCTGCCGGAACCGATTCGTCATCGGCAGGTAGACCTCTTCCACGTACTGGCGCAGCATCCGGTTGCTGCTGAAACTAGGGGCCAGCCTGGCCATGCTGGCCCGCATCCGCACCACCCACCCCGCCGGAACACCGTCCTTATCCCGGTTGTAGAACTCGGGGATAATTTCCTGCTCCAAGATGTCGTAGAGTTGATTAGCCTCGGTTATATCCCACCCTGGTTCAGGATATTCCTTACCGTCGCCGAGGGCCCACCCCACCTCCGGGCTGTAGGCCTCCGCCCACCAGCCGTCCAGTTCCGAGAAATTGAGCCCGCCATTGACCAGCACCTTCATGCCGCTGGTGCCGCAGGCCTCCCAGGGCCGCCGCGGCGTGTTCAGCCAGAGGTCCACCCCCTGCACCAGTTCCTGGGCGATGGCCATGTCATAGTCCTCGATAAAAGCGACCCGGTGGCGGACGCCGGGCCTGCCGGCGAAGGTCACGAACTGCTGCACCAGGCGCTTCCCCTCGACATCGTCGGGGTGGGCCTTGCCCGCCACCACCAGCTGAAGGGGGTAGCTCGGATTATTGATGATAGCTTCAAGCCGGGCCGGGTCGGTTAACAGCAGGTTGGGCCGTTTGTACAAAGTGAAGCGCCGGGCAAAGCCCAAAATCAGGGCATCGGTATCCAGCACCCGGCGTGCTTCCTTTATTTTCTCACTGTCTGCCCCGTGCTGGTTGAGCTGATAAGCCAGCCGCCGGCGCACGAAGTCTATCAGGTTCCGGCACTGGCCGGTGCGGAATGTCCACAGCTCCGCATCCGAGAGCTGTTGAATCTGTTCGGCCAGGTCCTCCATCTCGTGAAGCCAGCGCTCTTTGCCGCCGGCCCTGGTCCACAGCTCATCGGTAAACTGCGAGTCCCAGGAGGGTACGTGCACGCCGTTGGTGATATGGCCTACCGGAACCTCCGGTTCAGGCCATCGGTTATACAGGGGCTGGAAGATACGCCGGCTCACCCTGGCATGCAGCTGGCTGACACCGTTGACACAGCCACTGCCGCGCGTAGCCAGATAGGCCATGTTAAATGGTTCATCGGGGTTAGCCGGGTCCTTTCGGCCCAGGGCTAAAATCTGCTCAGGAGAAGCGCCCATCGCCCGCGAGTAGTCCCGGAAATAGTGGGCAATCAGCTGCGGGGGAAAGCTATCGAAGCCAGCCGCCACCGGCGTATGGGTGGTAAAGATATTGCCGGCGCGCGTGGCGCACAGTGCTACCGCCCAAGACTCCTTGGTCTGCTCCATATAAGAACGGGCCCGCTCCAGCACCAGAAAGGCGGCGTGCCCTTCATTCAGATGACATAGTTCCACCGGCAGGCCCAGGGCGTTCACCACCCGCCACCCCCCCATGCCCAGTATCATCTCCTGTATCAAACGTATCTCCGGCCGGTCATCATACAGCTTGTTGGTGATACCCCGGTCAGTGGCGCTGTTAAGCGGGTCGTTGCTGTCCAGCAGGTAGAGCATCACCCCACCCACCTGCGCCTGCCATACCCTCAGCCAGAGGGTGCGCCCCGGCAGCTCCAGGGATAGCCGCAGCCAGCCGCCGCCGGCATCGGTAACCGGCCTAATCGGCAGGCTGGTCGGGTCGTTATAGGGGTAGGCCTCTATCTGCCAGCCGTTATTATCAACCATCTGCCGGAAATAGCCCTCCTGGTAGAGCAGGCCGATGCCGACCATCGGCACCTGCAGGTCGCTGGCGGTCTTGAGATAGCCACCGGCCAGTATCCCCAGCCCGCCGGCATAGAGCGGGAGGGCCTCGGCCAGGCCGAACTCCATACTGAAGTAGGCAACCGTGTTCAGCGTTTTATCGGGGTAGTGCTGCCGGAACCAGCCGGGATTCTCCAGGTATTCCTTCCGCGACTGCTGCAGGTAGCGCAGTTCCCCCATAAACACCCGGTCCCGGAGAAATCTCTGCAGCTCAACGCGTGAGACAATCTGCAACATCAGCCAGGGGTTCTGAGTCCTGTCCCAGACCTCGGGGTCGATGGCGCTCCAGAGCCGGTCACCTTCGTGGCTCCAGGTCCAGCGAAGGTCGAGCGCCAGCTCAGACAGCTTGCCCAGACCTTCGGGCAGGGCCTGATAAGAGAAAGATGACATAGTGCTTACCTCGAGACAGGGGGGCGTTCTATCGCCAGTTCACCCTAATTGCATTTTATCACATCCGGCGCCGGGGTGTTGCCCATAATACTGACTTTGGCTAGCGGAATTACGGGCGATTTATAAATTTATTAAGTAAATTTACGGATAGCCAAGTACTGCCGGTGACCCTATTATGCTATTATGTAACTAGCTAACCCAGGAGGAGAAAGGAGCCCTGCGACGAGTAAACGACCGCAAGCCGAGACATCCAATACAGCCGAATCTCTGAAAGAGCTGCCCACCGCCGAGGTGATGAAGCGCCTCGGCACCTCGGCTGACGGCCTGAAGACGGCCGAGGCGCAGGAACGGCTGGAAAAATACGGCTACAACGAGATCAAAGAGGAAAGGGTCAGTCCTATCCTGAAGTTCCTCTCCTATTTCTGGGGTCCCATCCCCATCATGATTATGTTGGCAGCTATACTGTCGGGGGTGCTGCGCCACTGGCCCGACGTCGGCGTTATTCTAGCGCTGCTGGTCATGAACGCCGTGGTAGGCTTCCGAGAGGAATATCAGGCCGACAGTGCCATCGCCGCCCTCAAGAAACAGCTGGCCCTCAAGGCCAGGGTCAAGCGAGACGGGGAGTGGAAGAGCATCCCCGCCCGCGAGCTGGTCCCCGGCGACCTGGTGCGGCTGCGCATCGGCGACATCATACCCGCCGACACCAAGCTGCTGGAGGGAGACCCGGTGCAGGTCGACCAGTCCGCCCTGACCGGAGAGTCCCTGCCGGTGGAGCACAAGTCCGGTGACGCCGTCTTCTCCGGCTCTATCCTGAAGCAGGGCGAAATCGATGCCGTAGTCTACGCCACGGCTAAAGACACCTACTACGGCAAGACCGCCGAACTGGTCAAATCGGCCGAGACGAGAAGCCATCTCCAGCAGGCGGTCGTCAAGATTGCCGATTACCTGCTCATTATCGCTGCGGCACTGGCCGTCCTGATAATAGGCATAGCCCTCTCCCGCCACGACCAGCTGCTCCAGGTGCTTCAGTTCGTGCTGGTGCTGACCATAGCCGCCGTCCCAGTGGCGATGCCCGCTGTTCTATCGGTGACCATGGCCCTGGGCGCCAAGATACTGGCGGCCAAGCAGGCGATTGTCACCAAGCTGACGGCGGTTGAGGAGGTAGCTGGTATCGATGTCCTCTGCTCCGATAAGACGGGCACCCTCACCCAGAGCAAACTGACCCCGGGAGAGCCTTTCACTGTAAATAATGTTAAAGGGGAAGAGGTAATTCTGGCCGGGGCGCTGGCCTCCCGCGAGGAGGACCAGGACCCGATTGACCTGGCCGTGCTGAGCGGAATTAAAGACACTAAAGTGCTCAAGTCCTACCAGATAGCCCACTTCCAGCCCTTTGACCCCGTCCACAAGCGCACCGAGGCCGAGGTGAAGGGGGCAGACGGGAAGACCTCCAGGGTTACCAAGGGTGCACCCCAGGTCATCCTGGCGCTGGACCCCGATGCGGCTAAGATTAAAGAAGAGGTTGATAAGGCGGTCAAAGAGTTCGCTTCCCGGGGCTTCCGCTCCCTGGGGGTGGCCCGTACCGATGGCCAGAATAAATGGCAGTTTATCGGTATAATCCCGCTCTTCGACCCGCTGCGCGAGGATTCCAAGGAGACCGTCGATACCACCAGAAAGATGGGGCTGGAGGTCAAGATGGTCACCGGGGACCAGGTGGCTATCGCCAAGGAAATCGGGCGCCAGCTGGGGCTGGGGACGAACATCCTGGACGCCAGCCTGTTTGAAGAAACCAAAGCCCACCAGGCCGGCCAGCTGGCCGACGCCATCGAGCAGGCCGACGGCTTTGCCCAGGTCTTTCCCGAGCACAAGTACCACATCGTCGATGCCCTCCAGCAGCGGGGGCACATCGTGGGCATGACCGGCGACGGAGTGAATGATGCCCCGGCCCTAAAGAAGGCCGATGCCGGCATCGCCGTGGCCGGAGCCACTGATGCCGCCCGGGCCGCCGCCAGCATCGTGCTGCTGACCCCGGGCCTTTCCGTGATTATCGACGCCATCAAGGAGGCCCGCAAGATATTCCAGCGCATGCTCAACTACGCTATCTATCGTATCGCCGAGACGGTGGCCCTGCTGGGATTCCTGACCATAGCCATAATTCTCTTCAGGGTATATCCGGTGACGGCGATAATGATAGTCCTGCTGGCAATCTTAAACGACGGCGCCATTCTGTCCATCGCCTACGATAACGTCCGCTATTCCGATAAGCCCGAAGTCTGGAACATGCGGATGGTGCTCGGCATAGCCACCGTCCTGGGGGCCTTTGCCATGATCCGGTCCTTCGGCATCTTCTACCTAGGGAACAGCATTTTTCATCTCAGCCCGGATGTGGTCCGGACGATGGTGTACCTGAACCTGTCCATAGGCGGCCATCTAACCTTGTTTGCCGCCCGTACCCGGAGAAATTTCTGGACAATCAAACCGGCCATGATTCTGCTGGAGGCGGTGATTGGCACCCAGATAGTCGCCACCTTCATCGCCGTCTACGGCTTCCTGATGAGCCCGATGGGCTGGACCTATGCCGGGATTGTCTGGGGCTACTGTCTGAGCATGTTCCTGATACAGGACCTGGTGAAGCTTCTGGCGCAACGGATATTTGACCGGGAACACTGTGGCTATTACGGGAGGCATATCAGGAGTAACGCCTAGATGGCAGGAGCGGGGTAGTAGGAAGTTAGAGACGAGTTGTGCTAAAATAACCCCGTAATCAGACTCTAATGGCTAAAAACTCGTCGCTCAATATACGCTTGATGTACCAGGAAGACCTTCCCCAGGTCAATGAGATTGACCACGAAGCCTTCCCCACCATGTGGCCGCCGCCCAACTACCAGCGTGAACTCAAAAACAGCCTGGCCCACTACATCGTGGTCGGCGACGAGAAAAAGAAATACCAACCGCCGGCGCCGAGCCCCACCCCTCGGAAAGGCCTCTCCGGGCTTCTGACCAAGCTGAGGCTCCGTTCTAACCACTCCGATAGCGAACCCCCTCCGGCCAGGGAGTACCTCCTAGGCTTTGCCGGTCTGTGGCTGATGGCCGGGGAAGCCCACATAACCAACATCGCCGTGCGGGAGAGCTATCGCCGCCAGGGGATAGGCGAGATGCTGCTCATCTCACTGATAGAGCTGTCCCTGGAGCTGGGCGCCCACCTGGTGACGCTGGAGGTGCGTGCCTCCAACACCACCGCCCAGAGCCTCTATACCAAATACGGCTTCGCTCAGGTGGGGCTGCGCCGTGGCTATTACACCGACAACCGTGAGGACGGGGTGCTGATGACCCTGGATAATATCGCCTCAATCCCGGTCCGGAACAACCTCCGGCAGCTGAAGAGGGAACATAGCCGTAGATGGGGAATTACCGCCGGAATTGCCCCCGGAACCTGCCGACAGTGAAATAAGGTATTGACAAAAACCGGAAAAGGCGGATAATACGATGCGGACGCCAAAGTATCCCCTTAATCTGAGGAAGGAGAGAGGCCGTGATTGATACCGAAAAAGGAAAACTTAAGATAAGGGTCCGCCCCATGGAATCCATGGACATCGACCGGGTTTTAGCCATTGACAGCAAAATCACCGGGGTACGGAGGGCGGCCACCTATACCGATTTGATTATCGGAGACCTGGGCAAAATCCCCGACCTGAGCTTCGTCGCTGAGGTCAACGGCGAGGTGCAGGGCTTTCTGCTGGCCCGCCGTGCCTACTTCGGGGAACCTTTTGACGAAGTGGGCATGATTCACATCCTGGGCGTCGAACCAGACTACTGGCGGCAGGGCGTCGCCACCCAGATGGTCAACGCCCTGGTGGAGACCTGCCGGGAGAAAAATCTCAACTCGGTACGGATAATGATTGAGGAAGGGGATAACCAGCTACAGAGCCTGTTCGAGCAGCTTGGTTTCCGCCGGGGCAAGCTGGTTGACTACACCAAGAGGCTGAAAAAAGGCCCACCAACCCCCTAGCCCGGGGAACCTTACCGCCTGTTTTTTAGAGTGAGTTTGGCTACCCACCCTCCCACCCTATAGAGGTTTCACTTCTTTAACACCCCTAAAAATAGGTGGGATAATTTTCCCCAGAAAAAGGCATAATTTCTCTCCATCACGGGAAAAGGACTGACACCTCTCCTATGGGGGGCGGGGTAAAGAAATGTGAAAAGGGTATAACCCTTGTGGGCGGGAGGGTATGGGACGATAAACGAACTCTAATTTGGGCAAAAGGGGATAAGTTGCTATAATGCAGTTCTATCCCACCGTGAGCAAGGGGGTGATTATCATGGTTAGCAAAGGCGAAGTCACCATCAGACCCATGGAGCGGGGAGATATTGATTCCATTATAGCTATCTACAGCAAAATCAGGGAGGAGAAGATACCCGGCGTTAAGCGGAGCCGCCTGAGCTACCGGGGGGCCATGACCTATGAGGAGGTAGCCCTAACCAAGCCGGGCGGCCCGCTCGACCTGAGCCTGGTCGCCGAAGCCGATGGCAAACCGGTTGGCTTTATCTGGAGCGGGCTGGCCTACGTGGGCATACCGGTTGACCAGGTGGGCCTCATCTACATGCTCATTGTTGACCCCGACTACCAGAAAAGGGGCATCGCCGCCAAACTGGTCAACGCCCTAATCAAGCGCTGCCGCGACCGTGAGGTCAACACTGTCCGCGCCGTCCTCGATGAGCGTGAGTGGGAGCTTCAGAACTATTTCCAGAAGCTGGGCTTCAAACGCGGCGAGCTGACCATCTTTACCCGGCCCACCCAAAGCTAGGCCGGCTTCTTTATTAACAGGCGGACATTCCGGGAGAATAGCTTCACCGGAAAGCGGTAGGCGTTCTCCGGGAAAGATTTAATCACCTCAAATCCGGCTTGCCTGGCCAGCCTTTCCAGCTCATTATAGGTGAAGAGGTAGTAACGGCGGTAGAGAGTTCCTCCCTTCTTGCGCCAGGGGATTTCCACCTCTCTGGGCTTGAACCAGAAGCGGGGCTGGCCGCGGTTCCAGACCGTGATAAAGGCCTCGCCGCCGGGTTTCAAGACCCGCCTCAGTTCAGTTAAAGCGGCCTGGTGCTCCCCACTCCTCAGATGGTGATAGGTGGCCACCGCTATCGCCCAGTCGAAGCTCTCATCGGGGTAGGGGAGGCAGCGGATATCAGCCAGCGCCAGCTCAACATCAAAGCTGAATTTCTTAGCGTATTTTTGGGCGAACCTCAGCATCTCGGCGGAGAAGTCCACCCCGTAGAGCTTGAAGCCGTCTTTGAAGGGCAGGAAATCGGGGCCGTGGGCACAGCCCAGGTTGAGCAGCCTGCCCCTCTGCCAGCGTTTGGCCAGTCGCTCAAGCTCGGCGCTGAAGATTGACCAGTGCCGGAAGTTGTACCAACTGGGGGCTATCTGGTCAAAGATGTATCTATTATTGGTTGCGCTTTTCCTCATTTTTTAACCTATGTTTTGTTTCCCATACCCACCCACCCGTATAAGCTTCGCTTCTAAAACTTGCTGCCCCACCCCAAGATAGGAGACACTACACCCCCTTAATGGGTGGAGCGTAACCCCTTCCACATAAGGGTGGCCGGGAGGGAATAGATATAATATGGGCGAGGCATTCCCTCAAATGCCCTGTTTCTGTTTACAAATTAAATCTGCTACACTGTTTATGGCACACCATGAAGAAATTTGCAAGGACTATATCCGGGGTGACGCCGGTGGCGGTGATGACCCGGCCCCTCAAATGCCCGGGGCAGTGCGTCTTCTGTCCCACCTACCCGTCAACACCCCAGAGCTATACCCCGGAGTCGCCGGCGGTCTTAAGGGCGATAAGGTGCGACTATGACGCTAAAAAACAGGTAAAACTTCGCTTGAAAGCCCTCAGCGAGATGGGCCACCCCACCGATAAAATCGAGCTGATTGTGATGGGGGGCACCTTCCTGGCCTACCCTCAAGACTACCAGTTCCGCTTCATCAAGGACTGCCTGGAGGGCTTAAACGGACGGGAATCAGCCGACCTGGCCGAGGCCAAAAAGCTCAACGAGACGGCCCAGCACCGCTGCACCGGGATGTGCATTGAGACCAGGCCGGACTGGTGCGGGCCGGAGGAGATAGAGCGGATGCTTGAGTTCGGCGCCACCCGGGTGGAGCTGGGCGTGCAGACTTTAGACGACCAGATCTACCGCCTGACCCGGCGGGGGCACGGTGTCGAGGATGTGGTGCGGGCCACCGCCCTTCTGCGGGAAAACGGCTTTAAGGTGCACTACCACTGGATGCCGGGGCTGCCCGGCTCTAACCTGGAGCACGATTTGGAGCTATCTAGGTTGCTTTTTGAGGATGAGCGCTTCAGGCCGGATGGTTTAAAGCTCTACCCGACCATGGTGGTCGAGGGCACCGAACTGGAGAGATGGTACAAAGAAGGCCGCTACCAGCCCTACGAGATAAGCACCATGGTCAACCTGATGGTGGCGATAAAGTCTATTGTGCCCAAATATGTCCGCATATCGCGGGTGCTGCGGGACATACCGTCCAAGTTCATCACCGCCGGCTGCAAGGACTCGCTGAGGGGGGTGGTCAGGCAGCGGATGAAGCAG
The DNA here is from genome assembly GCA_964396965.1 of uncultured Dehalococcoidales bacterium. Lineage (GTDB taxonomy): Bacteria > Chloroflexota > Dehalococcoidia > Dehalococcoidales > BS750m-G39 > JABMRW01. Next base: position 45,668 of record CAYNGD010000003.1, on the reverse strand, counting down.
AGGGGGATTGAGTGTAAGTGTATCCGCTGCCGGGAGTACGGCCACCGGGCGCGGGAGGGGCGAGAGATAGGCGAGCCGAAGCTGGTGAGAATGGACTACCAGGCATCAGGTGGTAAAGAAATCTTCCTCTCTTTCGAGGATAAGGCAGAAACACTCTTCGGCCTGCTGCGGCTGCGGGTTCAAGAAGCCTCGGCGGTGATACGTGAGCTGCACATCTACGGGCCGGAGGTCCCCCTCAACACGCAGCAAGAGGGAGCCGCCCAGCATAAGGGGCTGGGCAAAGCGCTGCTGCTGGAGGCGGAGAGGATAACCAGCCAGGAGTTTAAGCTGCCGCAGATGAAAATCCTCAGCGGCATCGGCGCCAGGGAGTACTACCGCAGCGAGTTCGGCTATAGTTTACAAGGGGACTACATGGTCAGGGAGCTGAAGCCGGCGGGGGTTAGGTGACCCCACCTACTTTACCCCCACCTTGTTAATAATTGTTTTTTCTTCCCACCCAACCCGCCCTCAAAGGCTACGCCTTTAAACTTCTTGCCCCCCACTCCCATTTTTGGCGATTGTATTACTTCCCACCCCCCTTCCCTACAGAAGTTGTACTTCCATCAATGTCCCCTTCAGGGGGTGGGGGTTAAGTGACGTAAAGAGGTGAAACCTTTTTGGGAGGGAGGGTATGGGAAAATAAACGCGGGTGGGCGGGGTGAAAATGGCTTTAGCCCGTTACCTTAAAGGGTGGCGGGCGGGAAAAGACATAAAACGGGGTGGGGGATTAGTGGCTATGAAGATAATCCACCGCCCACTGGACGGCATCAACGTTCTCCAGGTCAAGCTCATAGTCCGGCTGTATCCCCTTGCCCTCTATCAGGCGGCCCTTGGGAGTGTACCAGCGGGCGTAGGTGATGTACAGCGCCGAGCCATCTTCAAGCGGATACATAGTGTTGGCGCTGCCCTTGCCGTAGGTCTTCTGACCGGCGATAACCGCCCGCCCGTAGTCCTGCAAGGCCCCGGCCAGCACCTCGCTGCCGCTGGCGCTGGACTCGTCCACCAGGACCACCATAGACAGGTCGGTGGCCAGGCCGGGCTTAACCGAGTAGGTCTGATGGTTGCCTTCATTATCAACAACATCGAGCACCACCCCCTCATTAAGGAAAAAGCTGGCGACGCCAACCACCGAGTCCAGCAGGCCGCCGGGATTGCTACGCAGGTCAAGGACGATGCCCGAGGCCTGCTGTTTTACCTCCTCCATCACCGGCGCCAGCTCTTCGGCAGTACGCTCGGAAAAATTGGTGATTTTGATGTAGGCGATGTCATCCTTCATCTCAAAGCGGACACTGGGCACCTCAATCTCAGCCCTGACTATCTTCATCAGAACCGGCTCGGTCTCACCCTGGTGAAGGATGGAAAGGGTGACCGTCGTCCCCTTGGGGCCCTGGACGCTGAGCACCACGTCGGTCAGACTCATATCGGCGGTGGACTTGCCATCGACCGCCAGAATCACATCGCCGGCCCTGATGCCGGCCTCGTCCGCCGGCGAACCGGCCACCGGGGCGATGACCACCACCTGACCGTTCTCAGAAGCCACATAGGCGCCGATGCCCTCAAATTTCCCCTCCAGCCCCTTCTGGCTCAGTTCGTAGGCGGCCGGGTCAAGGTAGGTGGTGTAGGGGTCGTCCAGCGCCGCTACCATTCCCTTTACCGCCCCCTGCGCCAGCGCCTCGGCATCAAGATGGTCCTTGTCCACGTAGTCCTGAAAGATGATATTCCACGCCTGCCCGACAATTCCCAGCCCCTGATAGGGTGAGCTCCGCCTGCCCACAAGCCAGCCGGTACCGAAGGACAAGACCACGACGGCGGCTACCAGCAGGATAATTACTATCGTTTTGCTTTTTTCTGACATCAGACTCACTCTCCTTGAAAGTCGCTTGGGCAGACAGGGTTATCATAGCCGAGAGGGGGAAATTCGGCAACAAGCAAAAGTGACATCAGCTAAGGGTCACGCCGCTTTCCTGCCCCTTCTTATAAGGTAGAAGATGATGCCGATGACAACCACAGCCGCCAGGGAAATGACAACGATAGTTGTTACCGAGAGTCCAGAAGACGGCTGCACAGTTACCACTGCCCTCATCGGCTGGGAGATATAGGAATTATCCAAAGAGTCCCAGTATTTGACCTCCACCTCCAGCGTGTATGCCTTGGCTACGGCATCAGTGTCAACGGTTATCCTGAACTTGGCCGTGCCGCTTTCTCCCGGCTGGAGCGTCCCGATATAGGCGGTATCATCGGTAGTCGAAAACGGGGCGGTGGAAAACGGGTCGACAATGTTGATTCGGGCCGTGGCATCCTTGACCTCAGAATCGCTGGCATTAACAATGGGAATTTCGATTATTTTTTCGGCCCCGGGGGTAAGATTGCCACCATCAACCCTGGTAGGCTCTAGCTCAAATTTCACCTCTTCTTTCACCGGCACGCCGACAGTCAGCGGCAGCTGCCTGGGGATGTTTTTCTCATCTTTATACTTAATCAGGATATCCAGAGGACAGTCCTTGGCAATCGCCTTCGGTGAGACCGACACCTTAAATTGAGTAGTGACCGAACTACCACGGGGAATATCCCCCAGAAAACTAGCCGGGCCGAGGGGAGAAAAATTGACTCCGGGGACTACCTCAGCGGTGACCCCATCTGCCTCGTCGCCCCCGCTGTTCTGAATATCCAGCGTTATAACGCCGGTTGTCCCCACCCTGACGCCCTCTGTCTGGGTGACCGCTACCGAGAAATAGGTGCCGACAACCGTTATCGGTATCTCCACCTGCTGTTCTTTGTTCCCCCAGTAGAAGGCAAACTCAGGCTGGTAGGATGAGCTCGTCAGCCCGGCGGGGACGAGCTGTATCGGATTGAGCCAGTTAACGTTTTGCAGGTACTGATATTTAAGTTCCACCTGGAGAGAGTAGGTCCCGGGTTGGGCGTTCTTAGCCACCTGGAGTTGAAAGGTTACTGGCTGCACTGTGGTCATCCCGCGGGGCAGGGTCCCAACCGCCGTGGGCCCGCTCAGGACTTTAATTGATGGACTGGTCGATTCCAAAGTAGCGGTGACACTGATAGCGGTGGTGCAGGGCGGTGCCAGGGTAACGCCCAAGGCATTGGTGTAGCCGAGCGCCATCACCTGGTCATCCGGGTCTTCCGTCCCGCCGGAGAAAGTCCCGTTGTTCTGGAGCATTATCTGTAACACTCCCACCTGCCCTACCGGAAACTCACCACTCCCGACCACCGTTGCCTGCAGGTCAGGCTCCCCCTTGACTCGGGCCGATGCCGGGGCGGCTGTCCCCACAAACAGCGTTATTGCCAAAATGATTGACAGCCAGAAATACAATTTCTTCATCGGTTAGTTCCTCCAACTGTTATGCCTTGAGTCTGTTACCGGCTAATAATCCGATTGAACACAGGTATTGCGATCACCGTAAAAACAATGCCGAAACCGAGCATCACCCAGACCTCCGTCATCATCCCGGTGATGCCGGTGCCGAGCACGATGCACTTGCGCAGGGCGTTAACCGCATAGGTCAGCGGCAGAAACTTAGAAACAGCCTGGACAGCGGTCGGCATCTGTTGAATGGGAAAGAGGGCACCGGAAAGAAAGAGCATGGGAAAGGTGATGGTCATCATTATCGTCATGGCGGTCTCCTGTTCCGAAGCCAGCGCCGATATTATGATGCCGATGCCGATAAAAGAGAATACGGTCAGCAACAGTAGTAAAAACAGCAGGGCGTAGCTGCCGTGAACGACGACACCAAAGAGCACTATAGCCAGAATCAGGGCGAGCATGGCCTGCAGCAGTCCGCGCACCACCTGGGCGAAGCTCTTGCCCAGCACGATAGAAAGCCGGCTAATGGGAGCTGACAGGATGCCATCCAGGGTACCCAGTTCGCGTTCTCTCGATATGGAAGCCGCCAGGCCGGTCATAGCGGCAAACATGATGACCATTGCCATCAGGCCGGGAGCGATGAACTCGAAATAGTTGGGCTTGCCCGGAACGGTGCCCTCGGTCTCTACCGTAAACGGCATAACCAGCGACTGCGGGTCGCTCACACCCGGCACCAGGGCGGCTACGTTCTTGGCGGCCAGCTGGCTGGCCGTGGTGGACATGAGCGCGTCCAGTACCCCGGTGATACCCGCCGATACCTGGGGGTTGGACTGGTCGGTGATGATAATAACCGAGGCCTGCTCGCCATCGGCTATCTTGGCCGAGAAGTCGGCAGGGATAATTATGGCGCCATTTATCATCTGCTCCTTTATCTGTTCTATGGCCATGCCCTTGCTGCGGAGATAGGTTATGGCGAACATCCGTTCACTCTGCTGCCGGTTTAGCTGCTGGACTGCCGAATTTATCTGGGCACCGAGCGGGCCCTCGTCGAGATTGACGATGCCCAACGGGGCATTCTTCAAAACGTTCTGTGACGGGAAGATAAAGCCCATCATTATCATCATGAAGATAGGCATGATTATAAAGGAGATAAGCATCATCCGGTCACGGGCGAAGACCAAAAGGTCTTTAATTCCGAGGCGGAGGCTATGCATGACCACCCTTCTGAAATCACCAAGCATACCAATCACCTTCTTTATTATCTCACTCTTGAGGTTCTTCGCCAGCGGCGTCCCCGAACTGAAGGAACCCTCTCAGTCGCCTGGTCGCGCATCTCACGCCCGGTAAGATACAGGAAGACATCCTGCAGGCTCGGTTCCGCCGTGTTTATCGCCCGGATATTACCCCCACCAGCGACGACAGCGCTCACAATCCGGCCGACCGCATCGCTACCCTTGATGTTGATTCTCACCCGGTACGAATCAGTTTGCGCTACGGAGACAACCGCCTCCACATCCTTCATCTGAGAGAGCATCGACTGGCTAAGGTTGGAGATTTCCATATCAACTACCGTCGTATCGCCGTTAGAGACCAGCCGCTTCAAATTACCGGTGGTATCAAGGGCAACTATCTTGGCCCGGTCAATAATGGCGATGCGATGACAGAGAGCCCCGGCTTCAACCATGTCATGAGTGGTGAGCACGGTGGTGATGCCTTCCTGGCCCAGTTCGATAATAAATTCGTGAATGGCCCTGGTCGTCTGCGGGTCGAGTCCCAGGGTAGGCTCGTCAAGGAAGAGGACGTCGGGGTGATGGAGAAGGGCGCGGGCAACGTTTATCCGCTGCTTCATGCCTGTTGAAAATGCCCCTACCTTATACTTGCGCCATGCCTCCATATGGAGACGGCCAAGCCACTTATCTATTCCCTGTCTGATTTGCGCTTCGGGCAGGTTGTTCAGCCTGCCGAAAAGGGTAAGGTTCTCCTCAGCGGTCAGCTGGTCGTAAAGGATGAGCTTCTCAGCCACCAGCCCGATGTGTCCTCTCACCTTGTCCGGTTCACTGGCGATATCAAAACCGGCTACCCTGGCGCTGCCTTCTGTTGGCCGCAGCAGGGTGCAGAGCATGCGTAATGTTGTCGATTTGCCGGCTCCATTGGGGCCGAGGAAGCCGAGTATCTCGCTCTTTTCAACCTGAAAAGAGACATGATCCACCGCCGTGAATTCACCAAAGCGCTTGGTCAGCCCCTCCACTTCAATCATATTCATGGATGAGTCTCTCCCTGGTAGGTTTTGGCCGCCCTTATAAACGCGGAAAGCCCTTGAGACAGAGCATCAAGCTCTTCCAGGCTGAGAAGCGTCAGTATCCGGGTCATTTGATTTATGCCGCTCTCCCTGAGGTTAGCTATGATGGTTTGCCCCTTAACCGTTGGCTGCAATACCATCATGCGGCGGTCACTGGGGTCCTCCCTCCGGCTGACCAGCCCCTGCTCCACCAGGCGGTCAACAATGCGGGTAACGCCGGCGGGGGTGACTCCCAAAGCTTCTGCCAGCTTCCTAAAGTTGGTAGTTCCCTTTTTAGTAATCAAGAACAGGCTTCTGAGCTGGGCCAGGGTAAGGCCCGAATCAAGCCAGACACTGGCGGCATACTGCCCCAGAATCCGACCTGCCTGCCGCTGCAGTTCAACAATTCCCTTAATTGACTCTGCTTTGTCCATTATCATTCCCTTTTCCCCAACATTATATTAACTATAGACTAATTGTTAATAGTTTAAATCATATTGATGAATATTGTCAATGATGTTGACACTACGGTAGGCGCAATAAAAGAAAAGTAGAGGCGGGAGAGAGTTCTTTGCCTTAAAGTCAGGCCAAGTAAACCTGTAAGCCGAGTTACAAGACTAACCGAAAGCCAAATTCAGGCAATTGCCAAAAGTATCGCTTTTCAGCTTGTGCACAGTATGCCAGCTGGCATGCACTACAATTGCCTTGATATGGCAGACCCTTTCGAATTATATCACAGGAGCTAGCGCAAAGCGACCGGGACCCCAAAACTATCGAGCGCTATCAGCAGATTATCACCGGCTATCAAAAATGGCTGGGGGGCAGATCACGTGTGGAGAATTCATGAAGGCCAGGCAATAACTAAGTACATCTATATCGTTGGTTCCGTTCTGGTAATATTCCTTAGTGCTGGTGCTGGTGCTCGTGCAGGTGTGGGTGGCGGTGTACGAGTTCCCTATGCCTGTGTGAGTGTTCATGGACAAGGTTAGTCCGAAGGAGAAAATCTGGATCAGACAGGAATTCTTCCGGCTTACCGTCAGCCAGAATGTTATGTTCGGCTCCCATGACAATCACACGGGTAGCAATCTCCTCCACAATATCTAGGTCTTGAGTACTGAAAACCACGCTCCTTCCCTCATCGGCCCATTGAAACAGGAAATCAATAAGATTTCCCTGACTCTGCGGATCCAGGCCAGTAGTAGGCTCGTCAAGGAGGAGAACCTGGGGATGCAATGAAAGCACGGAAGCCAGGGAGACCTTCTTTTTCTCCCCACCAGAGAGAAGATACGGGGGACGCTCTCGAAGATGAGCGATGTTGAGCAGTTTGAGGGCTTCCAGACCTCTGGATACTACTTCCTCCTTGGGAATTCCCAACTGAAGTGGGCCGAAGGTTACTTCGTCCCAGACCGTGGAAGAAAAGAGCTGCACATCCGGGTCCTGAAACACCAGCCCGACTTTGCGGCGAAATTCTGCAACAAAAGTCCCGTCTTTTAATGTCTCTTCGGAAAGAGGATGCCCAAAAGCCAGCACCTCTCCGTCTGTGGGAAATATAAGTCCGTCCAGTAGCTTGAGTAGAGTGCTCTTCCCAGAGCCATTCACTCCTACCAGGGCTATCAATTCTCCCGCTCCAGTGGTAAAGTTGACCTGTCTCAAAGCCGGAACATTTCCTGGATAATCATAGCTCAGGTTCTTTGCCTCGAAAATATGCCCTGTGTCAAATATGCTCATAGATAGTTACCCCAGAATAAGATAGATGCGGCAATCAAGGCAAAGGCTACCCATAATAAATCCCGGCGCCTTATTCTAAAGTCATTCAAGACACGTGTTTCTCCCTGGTAACCCCGGGAAAGCATAGCGAGATATACTTCCTCGCTAAGGTATTGTGACTTGGCCATCGTTGTGGTTAAGGCCCTAATCAGCCATCGTCGGTTTTCTCCGCTGGAGAAGCTCCCTATGGTGCGGCTTCGGCGCGCTAGGAACATAGAATTGGTAGTATGCAATAAGAGAAATATATAACGGTAAGTCATGCCCAGGATGTCTACGAGTAGCGATGGTATACGAAGCCAACGTAATGCCACGAGTATGCTGGCCCAGGGTGTAGTCAGAATGAGGAGCACCCCAAAAGACAGTGAGTCCGTTACTCTAAGGAACAGGAGCCCGGCAGTGCGGGCGCCTTGCTCAGTAATGATTATCTTACCGGCAAGGGCTACCAGAGGTGAGCCCGGTGTGATAAAGAGAGCCGGCAGGGCAATCACCGCGGTAAAGATAGGGATGAAGATGAGAACACGCTTGAGGAAAAACACCAGCGGCACTTTAGAGAGGAAACTCAAAGTCAAGATCAGGACAAATATTATCGCCAGTGCCGATAGACTCCGTGCCAGGCCAACCATGACAATGAAAAGCAGGAAGGTCACCACTTTAACCCTTGAGTCTAAGCCCTGGAGTAATCCCGGAGCGCGGCACAAATCTTCGGTCGAAATTATAGATTCCAGGGTGTGGGTTAAACTGGAGATGTTCTTGGTAAGAAAACCTTCGCCTTTCACCCTTCCGGTTCCTCTTTGGGGGACAGCCTTGGCTTGGATAAGTTCTTGCGACTGAGCCACCGGCCAAGCATCCAGAGGAGGAAAGCCACCAGAGCCATGCCTACCACAGCAGACAGGATATAGCCGATGACTGCTCCCATTCTCGGGAAGCCATAGTCTGGCAGCGGAGCTGGCCACCAGCCTGCCAATTTCTGCAGCCCCTGGGGTATGAAGCCTAGGCCCATCTTCTGAAGTTCATCTACTCCCCACTCACCCCAAGCAGTACCGGATGCTAGGAGTCCTAGCGGAGCAGCCAAGGCTAACACCCCGAGAGCCCCCCAGAGAACCCAGAGTTTGCCCTCTTTCTTCCTCGAACTATCTGCCTTAATAAGGCTGGTATGAGATCGTTGCAAATAGGCGACTACCCCACCCGTTACCGCGGCTTCAATTGGACCTGCCACAGCCAGGTGTGCAATTAGCATCGCCGGCAGAGCCACGCCCAGACTGTATGGAGAATAGAGCGGGGTGCCATTGGCAGCGTGAAATAGGGCAGGCTGAATACCGAGCTCAATTCCGGCTGCAGCAGCAGCGGCGACTATACCTACATAGCTCCCTATGACTGCCCCCAGCACACGGCGGGGCGAACCAGCCTCCGAATTGCTCGATATTACTTTATAAATAAAATATCCTACCAGCGGCATGACGATAGCCATGTTAAAGCAGTTAGCACCAAAGGTGAGCAGGCCACCATCGCCGAAAAATAATGCCTGAATTCCCAGCGCTACCGAAACACCCAACACAGCGGACCAGGGACCCAGTACGATGGCCAGAAGCGTTGCACCCACCGCATGCGCGGTCGTTCCCCCGGGTATAGGGACATTGAACATCATTAAAACAAAGGAGAAAGCGGCGAAAAGGGCCAGCACCGGTACAGTGCGGGTGGTAAGAAACTTGCGGACACGATTAACGGCTAGATACCAGAAAGGTACGGAGACGGCGTACATAGTTCCACATGTGGCCGGACTCAAATAACCATCAGGTATGTGCATCTGATACTCCTTTACCTCCTTATTCTAATTGCAACTAGTTGCAATACAAGAGCAAAAAAATAATCTGTACCCTTCAGCTAACCTTGATTTTTACAGTTACCACAAAGACCATTCATCACGATATGTCTGAAACTAACCTGGAAGCCATATTTTTCCGCCACAGACTGCTCAACCTGACTGAAGAGATTTTCCGAACATTCCACGGTTTTACCGCACCTCCGGCAAACCAGGTGATGATGATGGCCTTCTTCAGCGTGATGGTAGATGAAATGATTGCCGTATTTACTCTTAAAAACGCATCCGGCTTGTTCCAAGATATCCAGAGTGCGGTAAATGGTAGACTTATTTACTCTTGGCATCTTGCTCTGTACATAGTCGATAATATTTTCTCCCGTAAGATGTGAATGAGCATCGTTAATAATGTCTATTATCAGTCTTCTCTGGGGAGTTAGCTTCAGGTCTTTTTCTCTTAATGTTTCCAAGCAGCTCATGGTTATTGCACCTAGTTGCAATTATATTTTATGCAATAGGTATTTGTCAACCTGCTAAAGACTGCGGAGAGAGAATAAGCAATGATATACTTCGGCACGTAGCCTGCCCTCACACGCCCAAAACCCCCCGACACAAGATAGCGTAATGTTCAGTCTTATAAGTAATCGGCTTTGAACGCGATTCCATTATGTTGGAGTCTCTCCTCAGAGGGGATAATTTTAAAATCACTGTTGTTTAATGTCAGGAGCGTACTTGAGACTTGCAGGTACAGTGAAGCAGCAATGTCTTTAAGGACAATCGGCATAGATATCAGCCATGATTTTTCTCCCGAATGACTTCTGTCACAGGGTTTGGTGATTGAGCTTGACCTAGCACGACGTACTTTATTTGAGAATGACCCATTGCCAAAATCATATTTGCCATGATTCTTCCCTTTGACAAACCTTCATTTAAATCCATTTTATTTATAAACGGGATAATCCTTGCCCCTTCCGGGCTTCCTTTGGTTATACCCCGGGGGTGAGTTATCAAGCGAGCAATCAACTCGGCTGTCATAACCTCGCCAATGGGCACTCCGAGTAACTCGGCAGCAATTTCTGGTCTAAAAACCTCTTCTTTAGTCAAGCGGCAACCCAAGGCATCAACGCCCACGACTGGTATGACCAGGGAGGTATTATCTGGCATTACCGGCTCCGTTGCGTTTGGTGCTTTCAGCGATTTGTGTGCTGCTCCGTCTGCTTCAATAATAATGCAAGATATTTTCTCAATTCCGGCTAGCTTTGTCACCAGCTCTGGGTTGATGCCATTTAACTTTCCCGAACCTAGTTTTTCACTGGCTAAGGTGATATGAGTGTAATTATCAATTTGCTGGAGCAGCAACTTTAGCAGTTTCACCTCATTTTTCTCCACAAGAAGTTTTTGTGTCTGAGAAGGTAAGGGTTCGAAGATTTTGGTGGTGGTCGTGGTAATAATTCGGTTCTTGTCCAGAACCATTTCACGGGCTATGGCAAACATCAGAGCCGTTTTGCCACCGCCACCTACGAGACTTATCACTTCACCAGTGTGAATATCAAAAGCTTGCTTTATTTTCATCTTTTCCTGAATACTTATAAGAACTACTGCAAACAGCTTTAAAAGTCAAGTTAGACCTCGTATCCTATTCTTAGGACTATCTTGGGTCTGAACCAGAACAAGACTTCTTGGTAATTAGGACCGCCAATAGTTGTGGGGTGCGGAGACTAGACCTATTCAAGACATTTGTTCCACCATACCAGTGCCCAGTCTATATTCCTCGGGCTGCTTCCCGGAGTTATATCGCTGTTGCCCATTATTACGCCTCGTTATTCAGTTTGATTATCTGTGCCCAGATACCTCCGTTTTCTTTTTCCACGGTGCCCGGCACGCCAGCCTGCCCCAGTTCTTCGAGCATGGTTTCCAAGGTCAGCTTATTCATATTGCGGCTGACTGTGTGCTGCCAATCTTCCTTATATGGTTGGAGTTCAGCAATGGTATTGAAGGCGGCTATTACCTGCGCCCGCGTGGTATCGTCACCAAGGCTGCCGCCGCAGTAGGCTACCCCGCCGGGCCGGAGGACACGGTATATTTCCCGGAAAGCCGTTACCCGGTCTTCCCAGAAGAAAATAGAGCCGCGGCTAACCATCAGGTCAACCGAATTATCTTCAAAGGGCATCCGACACACATCGGCAGTTACGGCGCGTATACGGGAAGAAAACCCGGCTTCGGCGATATTCTGCCGAGCAACACTGATCATCTCAGGCTGGATGTCCAAGGAATAGATGGTTAAATCGGTGATGCGGGCTATGGCGATAGCCAGTGAGGCCGGGCCCGAACCAAGGTCAACGCATATTCCATTGGTTATGCCGAACTTGTCCCTTATCTGCTGGGCTAAATAGGGGTATATCGGGGCAAAGGCGAGTTTGGCAATCAGGTTCATCCGCTGAGGGTCGGTCTGGTAGTTCATCTTTCCAGAACCTTAAATGCAATTTCGCCCGGGCAGACCTTGGTATCCAGCATGCCCCCGCTCTGGCTTAGCTTCTTGAGCACCGCTTCAGGCTGGACGACTTCAGCGCCTGCTACCAAGTGAGCGCCATAGTCAAAAAGAACTTCACTCAGTGGAGTGCTGGGGCCGAGAACAACAGTATAGGCTTTAGCTAACCGGGCCAGTTCCAGCAGTCTTTCCATGGATTTATTGATGAGTGTGGAGCCGGTGATAATCACTATGTCGCACTCTGGAATGATGTATTCAGCAGCAGTTTCAGTGATGATGCCTTGGGCTGGATTAAGCTGACTCTGGTCCAGTTCCATCACCCACAACTGCTTGGCCAGCTTTTTGAGTTCCGGGGTAAAGGGAAAGGCACCCGACATCGCTATCCGTTTGCCCTGCCCCTTACGCAGGATGATTTCCCGTGCGTTGATGTTGACTGCCCCTTTAGCCTTAATCATCGAATTGATGGCGGCTACCCCGATGCTGGCCTCAATCAGGTTCCAGGACTTGGCGTACTCCGCCAGTTCCAGGGTGGTCTTTTCGGTCAAGTGGCCCATATCACGGGTGTAGTTGCCATGGACAAAAGGTACACCGTAGGTCTTGGAAAGCCCGCAGTACTTGCCCCATACCCCGGTCCAAGAGACCCCCACTCGCACATCCTTAGCCGAAGCGGCATTATGACGTACTGCTGAAATAAGGTCGTCTATTAGCTTCATCATGTTTTTGCCTCCTTATCTGGCTCTTTGGTTAATGGCTATAATAAGCACCACTGGCACAGGCCCGGCACAAGAGCTTACCATCCGCATTGACCCCTCTACTATCAAAGATAAGCTCGCCACAATGGCTGCACTCCTCCATCGATTGTGGCCTGCCCGGCAGGTCATGACTATCCAGGCTGACTTTAACCTCCTCCAGTTTGATCAACTCCTCTTCTGGAGCGTTTGTGTATGCTTCAACAAGGTCTTCATTACCCATAGGTAGATTACGTCGGGAGACACGCACTGCCCGGTTTCTACTCATGTCATAGAAAGTGGCAGCAAACCTGCCGTAGTTAATATACTTCAGGGTGCGGTGCCCCAGTGAACAGCCCGTAATGGCCTGCACTGCGTCTGACATACAGCGGTCAATCTCCACAAAAACGATAAGGTCGCGGTTACGCTTTGTGGGGTCCATACCCAGAGCCTTCATGCCGGCTATGGTCAATCGTGTGCCCAGGACTATACCGGCACAGACATCACCGTGAAAAGCCTTGGCTTTTTGCAGAAGAAAATCAAAGTTTTCGTCCATACAGTCTCTCCAATAGAATATTTAAGTTTGAGATAGAGTTAAGGTCGCTCTTGAGGGGCAGGCATATTCTTCGGTTAATAGCGCCATCCACATCCAGCACCTTAACCTTGATGCCGTAGGCCTTCTCCAGATTGGCATCGGTAATAACTTCATCAGGCGGGCCAAAGTCCAAGAACTCACCATTTTTCATGATAGCCACCTTGCTGGACATAAGAAAGGCGTGGTCAGGGAAGTGGGTAGTCATGATGATAGGAAGGCCGGTGGCCGCCAGCTCCTCCACCAAGTGCAAAACGCGTATCTGATTGCCAAAGTCCAGGTGCGAGGTGGGTTCATCCAGAAGGAGAAGTGCCGGCTGCTGGGCCAACACCCGGGCAAAGATAACCAGTTGCCTCTCACCGCCGCTTATCTGGGTATAAGGTCTATCCCTAAGATGATAAATGCCCATAATGTCCAAGGATTGTTCGGCAATTTTAACATCCTCCGGTTTCGGGGAAGCCAGCAGCCCAAGGTGAGGCGCTCTACCCACCAGCACGGTATCCAGGACAGTAAAGGGGAAGACAGGCTGGTGCATCTGCGGCACATAGCCGATAGACCTGGCTATCTCGGCTCTGGGCAGACGCGATACATCCTGATTATCCACCGCTATGCTCCCTTTACCGAGTCTAATCAAGTTGTTGAGGCACTTCAGCAGGGTCGTCTTGCCGCAACCATTGGGGCCGAGAATGGACATTACCTCGCCATCTTCCAGGGAGAAGTTGATGTTCTTAAAACCGCTGTTTCCGATGGCATCATAGTGGAATTCGGCATTATTTACTATTAGCTCCATGCCCACCCCCTTCCGCTCCTGTTGAGCAGGTAAATAAAGAACGGCACGCCGACAATCGCCGTGAGAATCCCTATCGGAATCTCCACACTGGCCACTACCCGGCAGATATTGTCAATCAGCAGGAGGTAAGCCGCTCCCAACAGCAGACTCACGGGGAGGAGTCTTCTGTGGTTCGGCCCTACCAGCATGCGGCCGATATGGGGAATAACCAGCCCCACCCAGCCGATGGTGCCGCTGATACATACCGAGGAGGCCGTAATCATGGTGCAGCAGACGATGATTATGGCACGCAGCCGGCTGGTTTCTACTCCCAGTGCCATGGCTTCTTCCTCACCCATCGCCAACACGTTGAAGCGCCAGCGGATAAGGATGAGCACAGCGATACCCACCAGCATCGGGATAGCGGCGAAAAGCAGGTCACGTGTACTTACCGAAGCCAGACTGCCCATGAGCCAGTAGGTGATGGTGGGCAACTGGTTGGTGGGGTCGGCGACGTATTTCACCAGAGAAAGTAAGGCACCGAAGAGAGAGCCGATAGCCATGCCCGCCAGAATGAGGGTCAGTGTAGTGTTACCTTTGACCATCTTGCTCACGCCGTAGGAAACGCCCACGGCCACCAAAGCGCTGATGAAGGCGGCTACCTGTATCATGACCATGTTCCAGGAGAGCAGGATAGCCACGGCGGCGCCGAAGCCGGCGCCCGTGCTGACTCCCAGAATATCTGGAGACACCAGCGGGTTGCGAAAGAGTCCCTGAAAGGAGGCGCCAGCCAGCGCTAGGCTGGCGCCTACCAGTATCGCCGCCAGTATTCTCGGCAGTCTTATCTGTATCACTATCGTATTCAGTATATCGGGCCAAGTATGCTGCAGAGGCAGAATATGAGAAACCAGTATCTTGACCACATCCACGGGGGAGACGGGGTATCTGCCAATAGCGAACGAGAGGATGAAAAGCACTGCCAGTATACCGGCCAGAATAACGCCGGTAGATACCCCGCCCAGTCCCAGTCTCTTTGCCTGGACGGAGCTTGAGTTCTTCGCGCCCGGCTTTACCTTTTCCACAGTAACCATTTTTTTAGCTTGGATTGGCTAACAGCCCGGCCACCTCGGCATCGGTCAGTTGATAGTGCAAAAATTTGGCGTAGAACTCTTTAACCTTGGCCCCCAGGTCCAAATCTTTAGTTTTATCGGGATACAGCGTGTGCACCATCCAGTACAGGCCGATAATCTGGCACGGCCCCGGCGGGCCATCGAACCAGGAGAGGGGGTTATCCGGCCGAAGGAAGACCTGCTTGTTTTTCACTGCTTTAAGCTGGCTCCATTTGGAGTCGGTCATAATCGTTTGATACAGTGTTGCCTGACTGCTGCGGCCGATGATAATCATGTCCGGGTCCCACAGTGCGATTTGCTCTAGGGATGTCTCGGCCATGCCGTAACCCGGTATTAAAGTAACCTTGGCCACGTTCTCGCCGCCGCAGAACTCCAGCAACTTGGTATGCATCGAAACAGAGGGGTCGGTACTGAAACCATCCTTGCCTTCGGCATAGTACACTTTTACCCTGGCATTATCCGGGATACCGGAAACAACGTTTTCGACATACTGCATGGCATCCTTGTAGTAGGTGATAAGGCTTTGGGCCTGCGCCTGTACCCCCAGCAGATCCCCCAGGAAGCGCACCTCGTTTTCGTAGTTCGTTAGATAATCACCGGCGTTGACGCCCACCACTGGGATGGAGCCGAACTTCTCCTGCCTTTCGGCAATACTGGATTCGAAGCCCTCTAGGATGATGTCCGGTTTAGCGGCGATGAAGGTCTCGTAGTTGCCGGTCTGGGTGCCGAACCAGCCCCCTATTACAGGTAGGCTGCTGTACTTCTCCGGCACCAGCGGGGGCTGGCCTTTAACTTCGACGGCCAGCCCGACCAGCTTGTCCGGGGCAAGCATATAGACCAGCTCCATTTCTATCGGGCTGGTGCCCAGCACGCGATTAATCGTGGTGGGCACGGTGATCTGGCGGCCATACATATCGGTGATGGTTCTGGTGGTAGGCGCGGGTGTTGCCGGAGCATTGTGAGCGCCCGTGCTCTGACAACCGGTCAAACTGGCTATTAGAGCAACTACTAGAATCAGAACCGCAAAAATAGTCAAGACCTTGGTTTTCAAATTAATTGACCTCCTTCGTTTTATTCTCGGCAAAGTTCTGAGGCGCTATATCTGCGGAGATATAGTTTAAATTATGTGTATATTACAGAAGGTATAGCGACTTGTCAAGTGGGATCCGGCTTAACTGCTAAATAAAGCTGATACGTGCCTTGAAAGGTTCTTAGCTAGTATTATTAGGTTAAGGGGATACGGGGACACCACTTTCGTGGTTAATGTATAGGGCTTCTTGCTCCAAGAGTTTCTCTAAATGGAGGTGCAACTCTTTGTATAGGGCGACGGCTTTATGCCCTTCCTCTGTCAGTTTGGTATGACCGCCGCCGCCCCCACCGATTGTCTTCTCAACCAAAGGGGAAGGAGCCAAGCGGTTCATGGACTCTATCCACAACCAAGCATTGCGATAGGTTAGCCCCATGGAACGAGCGGCAGCGGCAATTGACCCCATCTCATCCAATCGCTCCAAAAGTATCACTCGGCCCCACCCCAAATACAGTTCACCGTCTTTCTCAACCCAGATGCGGCCTCTTATGCTGTAGCCTGCTTCCCGGCTTCGAGAGGGTTTATTTCCTGGCTTGGCCGTTTTCGGCTTGACCATGTGTCCATCCCAAAATTGAATGTCTTTGCTATACTATAAACGAAATGCCTGCCATGTCAAGCTATAGGTTGGGCAAGAGATTTCCTTGCTGGGGAAAACAAGCAAGGAAGTATTGTACTGACAATCTGTTTCGTTTGGCATATTAATGCCTATTGATTGACCAAAAGTCCAGATGGTGCAACTAAGTTAAGTATATAAGGCTAAACAGGTCACAAAACATTGTTTTGTTTAACCAGCCGCGAAGTGAGCCTGCATTAGGTGAGAGTTATGGCATATAATCAGAGACAGTTATTTGATCAGAAATAGTTGTACCGACCCCCCTTTGCTTTCTATTGGCCTATTGAAGTCGAACTAAAGCTATCCATCTGTCCCATTCAGACACGAGGCTATTGACAAATCTATAATCATAAGCGAAGATGATGAAAAGGAGGGCAAGACGATGGCAACACCGAACAGAACCGGCACAGTTGGCGCACTTCCTTGCACAGGGTGCATCACTAATGACCTTAGTTGCCAAAAAGTGCCAAAAGTCAAAAGGCCAAGTAAACCTGTAAGCCGAGTTCTGTACCCCGACGAATCGGGGCGGTGACCATCTATCTAGCCCTGATGTTACCACCAGGGTCAAGCGGCCAACCCGGGGACAGGCCGGGCGTCCCTGTGTCCCTCTATTTGGCCTTGCTCCGGATGGGGTTTACCCAGCCGACCGGTCACCCAGCCGCCGGTGAGCTCTTACCTCACCATTTCACCCTTACCCCCAGAAGGAGGCGGTGTGTTTCTGTGGCACTCTCCGTAGGGTCGCCCCCCCTGGCCGTTAGCCAGCATCCTGCCCGGTGGAGCTCGGACTTTCCTCCCCAAAAATGGGGCGGTCACCCAGTTTACTTGACCTGGTTACAGTGTAGTATGACGGCGGTGGTTAGTCAACCCAGCGCCTGGTTGGCCAGCCTGTCGGCTTCTACATTTTGCTCACGGGGGATGTGGGTTATACTGAAGGCCCCAAGTGAGCCGGCAAGCCGGACCACCTCCTGGTAGAGCGGCCTTAAAGTAGCTTTCTTTACCCGGTAGCGGCCTTTTAGCTGCTTCACCACCAGCTCCGAGTCTGACTTTATGTCAACTTCTTCGGCACCGAGCCGGGCGGCCTCCTCCAGTGAAGCGATTATGGCCCGGTACTCCGCCTGGTTATTGGTAGCGTGGCCGATGCGCCGGGAGATACGGCTGATGACCCTGCCCTGCCCGTCCTGAATAACGGCACCGATAGAGGCCGGCCCCGGGTTGCCCGATGAGGCGCCGTCGGTATAGATTACTAACTTTTTCGGCGTCATCGGCTCCCTCAAGGCAGGAAGAGGATGCGCCCGCAGCTGCTGCAGTGCACCAGGTTATTGCCCCTGGCCCGCTGCAGGTCGGTGATGGGCAGCGATATCCGGCAGCCGCGGCATATCCCCTGCTCCACCCTGGCTACCGCCCTCCCCTTGCTATCTTTCAGGGCCTGATACAGCTCAACCGCCTGGGGCTCAATCTGCCCTGAAAGCAGCTGCCGTTTCTGCTTAAGCTCAGCGATAACGGCTTCAAGCCGGGCCTGCTCTACGGCCAGCTGCTTCTGCTGGCGTCGCCAGTCAGCGGTCAGGCCTTCCAGCTGGCCCTGCATCTCGGCCAGGCCAGCCTCGGCCTGCTCGACCCTGTCAATCACCTCCAGCGCTGTTTCCTCAAGCCGAGCGCGCCGGGCTTTAAGCGCCTCGACCTCGTGCTGGAGGCCGGAAAGCTCCTTGGGGTTCTTGATGCGGCCGCTGAAGAGGGACTCCTCGGCGGCGGTAATCTTATTGGTGATGTCGTCTATCTCCCACTCTGCGGTGCGCTGCTGGTGCTTTAACTCCTCAAGGCGCTGCTGCTCGGATTCCAGCTTCGCCTTAGCTCTGACTACCGCCTGGCTCTCGCCGAGCTGGCTGGCGACCTGCCTCAGCGTCTGCTCGTCAGACTCAATCTCCAGGTCCAGTTCCTGAAGCTCATACAGCTGCCTGGCAACGTTCATTTACTCGTTTATTCTATAACTCTCAGGCTATAATAGCAATTTATTTAAAAATCCCTTTATCTCTGCCGGAAGTCGTTTTTCTTCCCACCCTCCCACCCTCAAAGGCTGCGCCTTTAAAATTCTCTTGAAAAGGGGAACGAGGATAATTTCTCCCCTTTGGGGTAGGAGAAAAGGGGATGTCGTCACTGTTTAGCGGGGTGAGGAAAGAAAGTATAAGAGGCGAACACAGGGCCCCCGAAAAATCGGAGATTTTTTGGGGTAAAAAACCTTTTGGGCGGGTGGGTATGGGAAACAAAACACCGGTTAAAAATGGGGGTGGGGATTGTGACAAATGCTTCTAGCCATAATAGAACATATGTGCTAATATTAAATACAGAAAGGGGAGGGACGATGAGGCTACTGCGACTGGCCGTAGAACTCAAGCGGTGGGACCTGGCCGCCCACACCATCGTGCTGGCGAGCGCTAAAGTGCTGAAGAACGGAGACAGGCCTAATGTCGGAAAAGGCAAGGCCAAAAAAAGACGCCCCAAAGGGTAAAAAACGAAGCTTCTACTCCAAAGTTCTCGACGAGGCAGAGCAGCTCGACTTTGAGCTGGCCAGCGGCGTCGAGGGCTTTGACGACGAGATCGCCCTGCTCCGGGTCAAGATAAAGTCCCTCCTGAAAAACGACCCTGAGAACATCAGGCTGCTGATGCAGGCTACCAACACCCTTACCCGCCTGGTCAAGGCCAAGTACAACATCACCAAAGAGCAGAAGCAGGGACTGAAGGAAGCCATCGGTAATGTACTCAGGGATATCGCCATCCCGCTCGGCATCAAGGTTATCGGTAATTTAGCCAAATAGGGGGTTCTAGCCACCCCATTACCCTTTATCAACGGTTGTTATTTTTCCCGCCCTCCCACCCTCATAAGCTGTGCTTCTAGCACTTCATTACCCCACCCCAAACTAGGGATTGTAAACTCTAACCCCCTAGAGGGAGGGGGGAAGGGGATATCGTCACTGCTCAGCGGGGTGGGGAAAGAAAGTCTAAGAGGCGAACACGGGGCCCCCGAAAAATCGGAGATTTTTTGGGGTAAAAAGCCTTTTGGGCGGGCGGGTATAGGAAACAAAATACCGGTTAAAAATGGAGGGGCAATAGTTTTATGTCAGCAAATGCTTTAAGCAGGCTCCGCCCCTACCAGCGGGAGGTGGCCTCGGCGATACTGGACAGCGTCCTCAATAGAAAGGGGCTCACCTTCTCGGTGGAGATGGCCCGCCAGGGGGGCAAGAACGAGCTCTCCGCCCAGCTCGAGCTGCTGCTGCTCACCCTCTACATGGCCAGGGCCGAAAACCTGATAAAGTGCGCCCCCACCTTCAAGCCCCAGACGGTTATCTCCATGATGCGCCTGAGGGACAGGCTCAACGACGCCGGTTTCAGCGGCATCTGGACACCGGAGATGGGCTATATTATCCGGCTGGGCAGCGCCCGGGCCATATTTCTTTCCGCCGACGAGTCTTCCAACGTAGTTGGCAATACCGCCCATATTCTTCTGGAGATAGACGAAGCCCAGGACGTGAGCAAAGACAAGTACACCAAGGAGTTCAAGCCGATGGGAGCCACCACCAATGTCACCACCGTTCATTACGGCACTACCTGGGACGACACTACCCTGCTGGAGGAGGTCAAGCAGGCCAACCTGGAGCTGGAAAGACAGGACGGCATTAAGCGCCACTTCCGCTACGACTGGCAGGAGATAGCCAAGCACAACCCGGACTACCGCGCCTACGTCGAAGGGGAGAGGGAGAGATTAGGCGAGAACCACCCCCTCTTCCTGACCCAGTATAGGCTTTTGCCCATCCGGGGGGGCGGCGGTTTTTTGAGCCAGCAGCAGCTCGCCCAGCTAAAGGGAGAGCACCCCCGGAAGCACCAGCTCGAGCCTGGCAGGATATACATCGCCGGAATTGACATCGCCGGTGAGGCCGAAATAGCCGAGGGCGATTATCTGGCCGTCCCCAGATTAAGGCAGGACTCGACTGTGGTCACCATCGGCGAGCTGGACTTCTCCATCTGCGACGAAATCCAGAAACAGCCACGGATTCGGGTGGTGGAGCACTACCGCTGGACCGGCCAGAAGCACGCCGAACTTTATCCCCGGCTGGTTGATATACTTAAGAACGTCTGGAAATGCCGCAGGGTGGTGGTTGACGCCACCGGCATCGGCCAGCCGGTAAGCTCTTTTTTGAGGAAGACGCTCGGCCCCAGGGTATCTCCTTTTACCTTCACCGCCAAGGCCAAGTCCGAGCTTGGCTTCAACCTCTTAGCGGTGATAAACTCCGGGCGGCTCAAGGTCTATAAGAGCGATGGCTCCGAGGATGAGCAGGAGTTCTGGCTGGAATTAGAGAGGGCCAGGAGCCAGTTCCGGGCGTCGCAGACGATGAACTTCTACGTTGACCCCTCCCAGGGCCACGACGACTTCCTGATGAGCCTGGCGCTCTTAGTTGAGGCAGCCAGCCGCTACCAGCCGAGGGAAGCGAAAGGAAGGGTGAGGAAAGTGTGAGGTACTAAAGTAAGTGTGAAGGAACATAGTAGAACGGCAATAGGAACTTGACATACGCTAATGCATGTGCTAACATAGTTGCATCATGATGGAAGGGGGGATTGTAGGTGCTAATCCTGCAATTGCCCCTTCTGCTTTTTCTCAAATTTATCCCTCAAAGCATCTAAGAACATGATATTGCCACCTGCGGCCTTCCTTAGCAAATAAGAACAACTATCTTGCCTGCACGCTATAACAAGCTTGAACTTGTCAATGTTACGCAAATGTTCTATCAAACAGCTTATATCACCGTCACCTGTTACAACTACTGCTTTGTTGTAATTATTAATCTCAACCATTGCTCTTAAAACTAACTCAGCATCACAATTTCCCTTAATTTCGCCACCTGGTAGTTTAAGCACCGGTTTATGGATTAAAATGTAGCCATAATCTTTTAATTCATCGTAAAGGTACCGATATTTCTCTAGGTACCCTACGAAGTAGTAAGCATGGCTTACATTGTGCCTCTTCCGCAGATATTCTCTAAACAACAACCAATCTATTTCCCATCCTGGATTTTTAGCTGACAGATATAAGTTTGTACCATCAATAAAAGCTTGGTTAAAAAGCAGTTTCTTCATCGGTGGCATTATACTACTGAAATACTGGGTGTCAAGGTAGGGGTGGCACTGGGGTTCGGGGGTGAAAAGACTCTAAGAGAGGCAAAGCCACTTTGGGTGGGTGGGTATGGGACGCAAAACGCTGGGATGAAAGCGGGATGGGGAAATGGGTTATGAGGGGGCTTAAAAGCCCCCTCTCTTTATTGGGTGGGGGGATAAGGGGTTACCCTAAAGCTAGCTCCCCGTCCAGCCCCCGTCAATAACAAACTCGTCGGCGGTGGCCAGCCTGGACTCGTCCGAGGCCAGATAAAGGACAATGTAAGCAATATCTATCGGCTCGCCCAGAAAGCCGATGGGATGGGTGGACTCCAGCCTCTTCTTGAACTCCTCATCGTGGGCCATCATACCGGCTACCATATCCGTTTTGATGACACCGGGGTGCACCGAGTTAACCCGTATATTATAGTTGTGGCCTTTCTTAGAGCACTCCAGGGCCGCCGCCTTGGTAAACAGCCTAACCGCGCCCTTACTGGCCACATAGGCCGCCGTGTCATCAACAGTACCGATAAGACCCGCCGCCGAGGAGATATTAACAATAGAGCCGCCGCCGCTCTCCCTCATCGTCCTGATAGCGTGCTTCGTCCCCAGGAAAACGCCGTCCAGGTTAACGCTCATGAGCCGGCGCCACTCCTCAAGGGTGGTATCGGCAATCTCCTTGACCAGCATCACCCCGGCGTTGTTCACCAGGACATCCAGCTTGCCGAATTCGGACAGGGTCTTCCCCATTAGCTTGCTCCAGCTATCCTCGCTGGTGACATCATGCCTCAAAAAGATAGCCTTGCCCCCTTCGCGCTTTATTCCCTCGGCCGTCTCCCCGCCTGCGTCCTCAAGGATATCGGCAATTACAACCCTGGCCCCCTCCCTGGCCAGCAGCTGGGCCATCGCCTTACCCAGCCCCCTGGCGGCGCCGGTTATGATGGCTGTTTTACCATCCACGCGACCCATTTTGTCCTCCTTCCCTGAAACTCGCTGTAAATTTAATATTAATACTAAACCTCCGGCAGGTAAAGGGAGGAGGGGTTGGGGTAAGTCAAAGGCGGAATAATTTGCTTAGCCTAGGTGCTGAAAACCAAGAAAACGGCTATATTCCAGAACAAAATAGCGGTATAAAGCCCAACGATGCAGGCACTGAAGATAAATATCAGCCCCGGCGACCTCCTGGCCATGTTCCACAGTATCAGGACGCAGAGAATAGCGCTGCACATTTTAACCACCAGAAAATTGTTCTCGGTGACCACAGCCCTGATGAAGGGGTTCCCCTCCTGACCTAATCCGCTCTTGATAAGGAACTGGCTGATGAGGCCGTCGGCCACGACCAGCCCCAGCAGCGTGCCCAGAAGATATTCTATTCTGCGTAACTTGGTGGAAGCGTCCATGGACGATAGCCCCCTCATTATAGCGCCATAGACTGCGGCTGTATAGCTTTTAATCGGCGGCGGGATTAAGGCCATAATTAACTCATCATGTCAACACTATCTTAAAATAATTACAGCTAAAATCTTACCAAATCTAATGCCCTCTGGCATTTTTCTGCCCTTTGTGATACAATTGTCACTACATAAAAGCCAGGGGGTGTCGGGTGAAACTGCTGGTCATCGGAGTGGGGCGGTGCGGGGGAAGGATTGCCCAAGAGTTCGCCGGTCTGAACAAAAAAGCCAGGGGCAAAAGGGGGCTGGAGATAGTCACCGACGCCTTGGCCGTTGACGTTGACCAGACCGACCTGGAAAGCCTGCGGGCTATAAAACCCGACCCCCGGCACCGAATCCTCATCGAAAGCCCCCGGACAAACGGTGAAGAGATGGTGCGGATGAGCGAAATCGGCGCCGGGATTATCTCGGAAAACAGCAGCCGAGTCCTTGATGCGGTAAGGGCCGCCGGCAGGCTCTTCGAGACCGATGCCTTCCTGCTCATTGCCAGCGTTATCGGCAGCACCGGCTCTGGCGGTATGCCGGTAATAGCCCGGGACTTGAAGGGCTGCTACCAGGACAAGCCGGTCTACGCCCTGGCCGTTCTCCCCTTCCGGGACGAGGAGGCCGAGGAGGAACACCTCACCTACAACGCCGCCATATCACTCAAGTCTATTCACTCGGTGGCCGAGGCCGTCTTAGTGGCCGATAACCAGCGCTATGTCAGCCGGGAAGCCGCCCTGAGGGACAGGCCGGATAAAATCAACGAGCTTATGGTCGAGCCCTTCTACGACCTGCTCTGCGCCGGCGAGGAGGAAAAAAGCAGATACATTGGAACGAGCATGGCCGACTTCGGTAATATCAGGCAGACGCTCAGCGGCTGGAGCGCCATCGGCTGCGGCCAGTCGCCGCTACCCTCGCGGGGGCTTTTCGGCCTTGGGCGCAGCTTCCGGAGCAGGGCCGCCGAGCGACAGGCGGGCATTCCGGCGGTGGAGGCAGCCCTGAGCCGGCTGGCGGTTGACTGCCGTCCGGAGGATGCCGCCAGAGCGCTTTACCTGGTATCGGCGCCAGCCGCCGAGATGAGGCCGGAGCTCTTCCAGGAACTGGGCGGCTTCCTCAAAGGTGCGGCGCCGGTAGCGGTAATAAGGAGCTGTGACTATCCCCGGGGGCGGGGGGGGGCTGGGGGTGACGCTGCTGCTCTCCGGTCTCAGCTCTATCGAGCGGGTAAAAGGCTACTACGACATCATTGGCGGACTGGTGCGCCGGGTGAAGAAGCGGCGGGAGGAAGCCATAAAGAAGGCCAGGGCTATGGAGGCGGCGGCCAGGAAGCTGCCCTCGCTGCTCTGACTAAAGGTGCAGCTCGATTATATCGCCGTCTTCTAAGACGTGGTCTCTCCTGGCCATAACGCCGTCGTGCTTGCCCGAGCCCCAGATGCGGGCGTACTTCATATTGGCGGCGAAGTCCTTGTGCACCTCGGCGGCGGCATCGGCCAGGGTGCTGCCCCTGGGGACGACGATGGGGTCGGTAAATTCGGGCTTTTGCCCCGGTGCCTTGGTATAGACCCGGATGATATTCAAAACCTCATATATTTTGGATTTGAGCTCTTCCAGACCGGTGCCCTGCTCAGTGGAGATGGCGATAACCGGGAACCGGCCTCCATATTCACCTCTGAGCGTCTCAAAATTCGGGGCGGCGGCGTCAAGGTCAAGCTTGCTGCCGATAATAAGCGCCCTCTGGTGCCAGATAGTGAATTCCGAGTCCGCCCCGGCGTCCTCTATCAGTATTCGCATCTTCGTCAGTTGAGAAATAATGGATTCCATCTGTTCCAGCGGGTCACGGCCTAAGTCCACCATGACCAGCAGGGCGTCTGCCCGCCGGAGCAGGGGCGGCAGCCAGAACTCGATGGTCTGGGGGGCCAGGGGCGGGGTATCGATAAGCTGTATCTTGATGTTCTCGAACTCCATCATCCCCGGAGTGGCGCTGTGGGTGGTGAAGGGGTATTCGGCCACGGACGGGGAGGCGTTGGTGATGGCGGCGATAAGCCGGGACTTGCCGGCGTTGGGCAGGCCGACCACGGCCACCTGGGCCGCCCCCTCCCTCTCGATGACCATTGAAGCCCGCCGGGCGCCGCTCTTCTTGGCGGCCAGCTGGCTGAGCTTGGCAATCCGGCCCCTGAGTTCGGCGCGGAGATGGTCGGTGCCCTTGTGCTTGGGCATAATGGCCAGCATCTCCTCCAGGGCGGCTATCTTCTCCAGCGGGTCTTTGGCCTCCCGGAAGTTCTTCTCGGCGTCAAAGTACTGCGGCGGCAGGTTGGCCGGCATATTCTATAAATACTCCTTTATCTTTGCAGCTAAACTGCGGGTTATGCCCTTAGCCGTGGCCAGTTCATTGATTGAAGCCTCTTTTACGGCCTTGACCGAGCCGAACTGGCGGAGCAGGGCCCGTTTGCGCTTTGGCCCGATGCCGGGGATGTCGTCCAGCGCCGAAGCGAAGGTCTGCTTTTTCCTCAGCCTCTGGTGATAGCCCAGGGCGAAGCGGTGCGCCTCGTCGCGGAGGCGCTGCAAAAGATGCAAGCCAGGTGAGGAGTGTGGTAAAACTACGGGCTTTGAGCTGCCGGGGATAAAGAGCTCCTCGTTTTCTTTGGCCAGAGCGGCGGCGGGTACAGACTCAGCCCCCACCTCCCTCATGGCGGTCAGGGCGGCGCCGAGCTGCCCCTTGCCCCCGTCGATGAGGACCAGGTCGGGCACAACCGCCCAGCTATCCGAGGCATCGCCCGCCCGCTTGAACCTCCTTTTGAGCACCTCGCCGAGCATGGCGTAGTCGTCAGCGCCAGTTACGGTCTTGATTCTAAAGCGCCTATAATGAGCAGGTTTGGGCCGGCCCCCCTCGAAGACGACCAGGCTGCCCACGGCAGCAGCCCCCTGAATATCGGATATATCGTAGCCCTCGATGCGGGCGGGGAGGCGGGGCAAATCAAGCTCCTTTTTTATCTCTTCCAGCGCCGCCGATAGCGTTTTGGACGAGGCAAACTGCTTGATTCTAAGCTGCTCCAGTCCCTGCCGGGCGTTCTCGGCCACGATGCCCACCAGCTCTTTCTTGCTGCCGCGCCGGGGCACCTCAATCTTTACCCGGCCCCCACGTCTGGCGGAAAGCCAGTCCTGGAGCATAGCAGCATCCTCAACCGGGTGCTGGAGCAATAACAGCGGGGGGATATGCGGGGCGGAGGCGTAGAACTGCTGGATGAAGCCGGACATTACCTGCCCCGGCGCCTCGTCGCTGGTGCCCTGAAGCAGAAAGCTCTCCCGGCCGATGAGCTTGCCGCCGCGAATAAAGAAGGCCTGCACGTAGGCCTGGTCTCTATCTCCCTTAAAGGCGATGACGTCCTGCTCCCCTTTTACCCTGGCAGCAATACGCTGTCCCTCGACCACCTGCTCCACCGCCTGAATCTGGTCCCTCAGGCGGGCGGCCTTCTCGTAGTCCAGGTTCTCCGACGCCCGCTCCATCTGGGTCTTAAGCTCCTTGACCACCCTCTCCTGCTTCCCCTCCAGAAAGAGGACGACCTGCCTGATGACCTCGGCGTAGTCCCGGCGGCTGACGGCGCCGATGCAGGGTGCCAGGCAGTTGCCGATGTGGTAGTCAAGGCAGGGGCGAGCATCGGTGCCGGTGATTGGCCTTGAGCAGGAGCGAAAGGGGAAGATGCCCTTGAGCAGTCTTAGCGTCTGGCGTATCGATTTGGCGCTGGCAAAGGGGCCAAAGTAGCGCCCCCCGTTTTCTTCAAGCCGACGGGTGATGTGCACCCGGGGCCAGTCCTCGGCCAGATCTATCTTGAGATAGGGGAAGGTCTTGTCATCCTTGAGGCGTACGTTATAGCGGGGGCGGTGCCGCTTTATCAGGTTCAGCTCTAGTATGAGCGCCTCCTGCTCCGAGGCGGTGACAAAGTACTCCAGGTCAGCGATTTTGCTCACCATGCGCCCTATCTTGGGGGTGAGCTTCTGCCCGCCGCCGAAATAGGAGCTTACCCGGTGCTTAAGGCTGACCGCCTTGCCCACGTAGAGGATATTGCCCCTGGCATCCTTAAAGAGATAGACGCCGGGGCTTGAGGGCAGCCCCTTTATCTGCTCGGTGATATAGCCCGCCGTCATACAGATTTATTGTAGCACAGCCCAGGATAAGGGCAAAGCTCTACCGCTGTTGACAGATGTCTCCTCACTAAACTTGACAAATCCACCTTTTGGTATATCATAGAACATAAGCAAATCAAGGGGGGTTCAAATGAGGCGGTTGCTGAGCATCCTGCTCGCCCTGGGGCTGGTGTTGAGCTTCAGCCTGGTGATAGCACTGCCAGCGCAGGGAGCAAGCTACAACGTCCCGGGTGACTATACCACCATCCAAGCAGCCATTACCGCTGCTTCCTCCGGAGATACTATATATGTGGCTGCCGGCACCTACAATGAGGACATCACCCTGAAAAACGGGGTATCGGTGCTGGGGGCAGGGGCCGCCACCACCACTATTCAGGGCACCGGCTCTACCTCGGTGGTTAACGTCGGTAGCATTAACTCGACGACCACCCTCGACGGCTTCACCATCACCGGCGGCGCGGCTAGCTTCGGCGGCGGGATGCACGACGACGGCGGCTCGCCGACGGTGAGCAACTGCATCTTCACCGGCAACGAAGCGGGTAGCGGGGGTGCCGGGATTTATATTATCAATAATCCCGCCTCACCAAGGATAATTAATTGCGTTTTCGAGAACAACACCTCCTACGGCACCGGCGGTGCCATCGGCTGCCGGTCTCTCTCCTTCCCAACCATCGCCAACTGCATTATCACTGGCAACACGGCCGCCAGCAACGGCGGCGCCATCTACATCAGCAGCACCTCCCAACCCACCATCATCAATAACACCATCGTCAGCAACACGGCCGGCAGCAACGGCGGCGCTATCTATGTTGATGGCAGCTCAGCCGTACCCACCGTTACCAATAACATCATTGCCAGTAACTCGGCAACTAGCGGCAGTGGAATATACTGTCTTACCCCCACCCTTACCATTAACTACAACGATATCTACAGCAATACCCTGGTCAACTGCACATCAAGCAACGGTCTCACCACCGACCCCCAACTTGTCGGCGGCGGCGACTACCACCTCCAAGCCACCTCCCCCTGCATTGACGCCGGGGACAACGCCGCCGTGCCGGGCTGGCTTACCACCGACTTTGAGGGCGACCCCCGCATCTGGGAGGACGCCGCCTCACCCATTGTGGACATCGGCGCCGACGAATACTTTGCCAACGCCCCCCCCAACACCCCCACCAACCTGGGCCCACCCGAATGTGTGGACGGAAGCTCGGTTAATGATAATACCCCTGAACTAACCTTCACCCAGAGCGACCCTAACACCTACGATACCGTCCAGTACACCATCCAGATAGATAATGACTCCGGTTTCTCGTCTCCGGTAGTCTACTACACCTCGG
Source organism: uncultured Dehalococcoidales bacterium (assembly GCA_964396965.1). Taxonomy (GTDB): domain Bacteria; phylum Chloroflexota; class Dehalococcoidia; order Dehalococcoidales; family BS750m-G39; genus JABMRW01. The sequence continues at coordinate 16,993 of CAYNGD010000003.1, read as the reverse complement.
AGCTGCTCGCCCAGGGGCCAGCCAGCTTCACCGTGGGACAAGCCGAGGGGAGCGGGACATACACTGCGGGCAGCGAGGGGCAGACCCTCCCTGACGGTGACTATTACTGGCGGGTGATGTCCACCGACAAGTGGGGTGCCATCAGCGGCTGGGCGGTAGCCAACGGCGGCGCTGTTGCCTTCCATCTGACTACTTCACCGCCACCCCCACCGTCTGGCGGAACGGTAGGGGGTACGGTCTATCCCGTAGATAAGGCAGCCCTGCTGCTGCCCTGGCTCATCTTAAGCGCCGCCCTCCTCCTGGCTTTAACTGCCGGCTGTTTGATTTTAATAAGGCGAGCCAATAGACCCAAAAAACTGTGAAGCGCTACTTCATCGCCCTGGCGGTGTTAGCTCTGGTCCTGCCGGGGCTGATTCTAGTCGCCGGCTGCCCCCAGCCCCACCCCGACTCAGGCCCCAAAGCCGCCATCGTTGACCAGCTGGCCGTTTTAGAGCCGAACCAGGCTTTCATCAACCAAGTCACCGCCGAACTCGAAGCCGCCGGCTTCAAGGTGGACGTTTACACGGGCAAAGAGGTCAGCGTAAAGCTCTACCAAAGGCTGCCCAAATACGGCTATAAGCTGATAATCTTCCGCGCCCACGCCGGGCTGCTCAAGGCGGAGGAGGGCTCGGAGGTGGTGGGGGTAAAGCAGGACACCTACCTGTTCACCGCTGAGGAATACAAACAGTCCAGCTATGTCCGCGAGCAGCTTGACGACCAGCTACTGCCGGCGGAAATAGAGGCGGACTTTCCCCTGGTCTTCGCCGTCAACTCCAAGTTCATCCTGGAAAAGACGGAGGGGCGCTTCGACAACACGGTGATAATCATGATGGGCTGCTCCTGTACCTACCACACCGATATGGCCGCCGCCTTTACCCTGAAGGGAGCGTCAGCCTACCTGGGCTGGGACGGCAGCGTTGACCTGGGCTACGTTGACCCTGCCACCGCCGAGCTCATCACCAGCCTGTGTACACAAAAGATGACGATAGGGGAAGCGGTGGCCGGTATAGGGCCCGACCCGCACTGGGGGACCAGCCTGAAATTCTATCCCCAAACAAGCGGCGATAAGACTATCGCCGAACTGATAGGAACGGCGGGCGCTGGCTGAATTTTCTTTCTGATTATGTTAAAATCGCTCCCAATGCGGCTAAAGGCTGGCTATAAACTCTTTCCACGGCGTGGCCAGCAATGTTTCGGTTGTCGAATGTCCGTAAGCACGGATAATCATTGCTGCTTTCTCAACCTTCTTCGGGTCATCTGACACAACGGTATCCACAAAGTCATAGCGCCCCATAGTAGCGTAACTATCCTTCCAAATAACACCAGGGCATTCGCTTTTAAGCTTAGCTAAAACTGTTTCGGCTGCTTGCTTAAGGTCCTTTGAAGTTCTAAAAGCCTCTGGAGAAACTCGGCTGAGAATGATATAAGTTCCCATGTCACACCTCCTAGTATCTTATCTCCCCCCAATATTGGGGCTTTAGTCTAGCCTTCCTTTTATGCTTTGTCAATCTCCCTATCGCCCCCTCCCCTTCTCTGTAATAAGGCCTCTAGGTGTGGCTTACCCTCAAAAACTAGACATAAATCTTGTAGCCTCACATATTGATATGTTAAAATAACCTAAAACCCATTAGCAGCGAGGAGGCACGGTGAAAGAAGAGATTGATAAATTCCTAAAATACCTAGAGGTGGAAAAGGGCTTTTCCCAGAACACCATACTAGCCTATGAGAATGACCTGAACCAGTTTACCGGCTTTCTGGAAGAATCGGCCAAGGGGGGCGCCACTACCCCCTGGACGGCTTTTGACCGGCAGTCCATCCTGAGTTATTTGACCAACCTCAAGGAGAGGCGCTACGCCGCTACCACCGTCGCCCGCAAGGTGGCCGCGGTCAAGTCCTTCTTCAACTTCCTGACGTCGGAGGGGCTGGTAAAGGAAAACCCGACGCGTGATGTGCCCTCCCCCAGGGTGGGCCGGGCGCTGCCCAAGCCAATCTCAATCACCCAGGCCCGCCAGCTGCTGGAGGAGACGGAAAAGAGGGACACGCCCGAAGCCAAGAGGGATAAGGCCATGCTGCACCTGCTCTACGCCAGCGGCATGAGGGTAAGCGAACTGGTCTCGCTGAACCTGAACGATATTGATACCGGCGGCGGCTACGTGCGCTGCTTCGGTAAGGGGGGCAAGGAAAGGCTCATCCCCATCCACAGCCAGGCGGTAGCCGCGCTTAAAGACTACCTGAACCAGGGCCGCCCTAGGCTGAAAGCCGGCAGTGGGGAAGAGGCCCTCTTCCTCAACCGGCGCGGCGAGAGGCTGACCCGGCAGGGGCTGTGGCAGATACTGAAGGGCTACGCCAAATCAGCCAAGCTGGGCGTGGAGATTACCCCCCACACCCTGAGGCACAGCTTCGCCACCCATATGTTAAGCGGCGGGGCGGACCTGAGGTCGGTGCAGGAGCTGCTGGGGCACGCCAATATATCGACCACCCAGGTCTATACCCACCTGACCACGGAACACGTCCGGCGCGCCTATGAAAGATCTCACCCGAGGGCGAGACAGGAGGTAGCAGATGCCTAAATCAAGGCGGGGCCGACAGCGGGGCAAGAGAAAAGGCAGGAAGACCTTTACCTCAGCGGTGGTTAAGGCACCGGCGGTTCAGGCACCGGCGGTTCAGGCACCAGTAGCGGCCGAGGCGGTTAAGCCGACCCCCATGGCCGGGAAGCCAGCGTCACTAGCGCCAAAACCGAAGGCCCCGGCGGTGGCGGTCCAGTCCGCTGACGTAGCCGCCGAGCTGCGCCGGATCGGCATATTGGCCGGGGCAATAGTGGTTATTCTGGTGATTCTGGCCCTGACTCTCTCTTGAAACCGGGACCGGTGGGGGCGGCTATTATGGATTTTGCAGCGGCCAGGGCGGAGTTAATCAAGCAACTTGGCGCCGAGATTAAGAATAAGCAGGTACTGGCGGCCATGGGCGCCATCCCCAGGGAACTCTTCGTACCCCCGGAGAGCCGCCAGCTGGCCTACGCCGATAAACCGCTGCCCATCGGCTACGGGCAGACCATCTCCCAGCCGTTTATTATCGCCCTGATGACCCAGGCGCTGGAGCTTACCGGCCAGGAGAAGGTCCTGGAGATAGGCACCGGCAGCGGTTATCAGGCGGCTATCCTGGCTCAACTGGCCAAGAGGGTGATTACCACCGAGCGGGTCAAGCCCTTAGCTGACCGGGCTAAGAAGCTGCTGGTTGAGCTGGGCTATAAAAATATTGAGGTGCATTTGGCCGAGGAAACACTGGGCTGGCGGCGTGAGGCTCCCTATGACGCCATCATGGCTACCGCCGCCGCCCCCAAGGTGCCGCCCGAGCTAATCGCCCAGCTGGCCATCGGGGGGAGGCTGGTGATTCCGGTGGGCTCCCGCTATGTCCAGGATCTGTGCAAGATTACCCGGGGCCGGAATAAGAACAAGATAGATAACCTGGGCGGCTGCCGCTTCGTCTCTTTAATCGGCAGGGGCGCCTGGGAAGAAGAGGAATAAAAGGAGAACGATATGGAAATTATGGAAGCAATTAAGGGCCGGAGAAGCATCCGCCGGTATCAGACCAGGCCGGTTGACGATAAGACACTGGAGCTAGTCCTGGAAGCCGCCCGCCAGGCGCCGTCCTGGCATAACAGCCAATGCTGGCGGTTTATCGTGGTGCGGGACAGCCGGCTAAGGAATAAGCTGGCCGATACCACCATTGAGGTGACCAGAGGTAAGGCCAATCGGGGCGCCGAAGCGCTAAGAACCGCGCCGGTGACCATCGTCGCCTGCGCCGAGCTGAGGAAGTCGGGCTACTCCACCAGAGAGCCAAGGGGGCCGGTCACCGATAAGGGCGACTGGTACATGTATGACGTGGCCCTGGCCGTGCAGAACCTGACGCTGGCCGCCCACGCCCTGGGGCTGGGCACGGTCCACATCGGCGCCTTTGATGCTATTAAGGTAGCCGAGATTCTGGGGGTGCCCGAGGGCTTTGTCGTCGTCTCGATGACACCGCTGGGCTACCCCGATGAAACGCCCAACCCCAGGCCCAGGAAGGAGCTAGCCGAAATCGTCTTCTACGATAAGTTCGGCGTCAAAAAGGCTGAGCCAGCATGAGATACCGGTGGTGGATTGTTATCGCCGTCGCCCTGTTCGGCGCCGGCCTAGCCTTCGGCCTGGCTGACCCGGCCAACATCTCCAGCCTGCTCTCCCAGGAGCTCATCAGCCTGGAGCAACTGGGGGGAATCCTGACCCCCTTCACCTTCACCATGTTTATCTTTATCTTTATCAAGAACGTTATCACCCTGCTTTTCAGCTTCGCCTTCAGCCCCATTCTGGCGATAATACCCGTGGCCACCCTGTTTCTCAACGGCTGGATTCTGGGGCTGGTGTCAACCATGGTCGCGCAGCAGAAGTCACTGGGCTTTGTCCTGGCTGGACTGCTGCCTCATGGCGTCATCGAGCTACCCGCCCTGTTCATCGGGGAGGCGGCGGCGCTCAGCTTCGGCATTATGGTGGTGATTGCCCTGTTCAAAAAGGAAAAGCGGGGGCTGCTTCTGCCCAGCCTGCGGCAGAACCTGTTCTATCTGGGCCTGGCGCTGGCCCTGATGCTGCCCGCGGCGGCCATCGAGACCTACCTCACCCCGCTGCTGATAGGCCGCTAACGACAAGGAGGAGACGCTATGAATGAGCTCGGTCTGGTCGCCCCTTTCTGGGTAATCGTGCTGATATGGCTGGCCAAGGTGGTGCTGCTGGCCTTCATCTCCGGGCTGCTGGCCCTCCTCGGGGTGCGGGTGTTCGACGTCCTCACCCCCCAAATCACCCAACGCGAACTCATCGGCGAGGACCCGGTGGCCACCGGACTGTTCATCGGTGGCTTCTTCATTCTCATCGGGCTGGTCATCCATGGCGCCGTTACCGCCCTCACCGCCGTCACCGCACCCATTGTCTGGTACATCTTCGACTTCAGGAGCTGGGGGCTGCTGGCGATAAGCTTTGTGGTGAGCCTGTTCGTCGGGGTAGCTATGTTCTATATCATAGATAAGCTGACGCCCCGGATACCCTTCGCCAGCATCAGTAAAAGCCCGGTGGCGGCGGGGATACAGGTCTTCGGCTACCTGGTCTTCTTCGGCCTCATCCTCCACGCCGCCCTGACTGCGCCGCTATGAAAAGGGTCGCCATCATAATCGGCCTGGTTCTGCTGGCCAGCCTGCTCTCCGCCGGCTACGCCTGGGCGTCTCCCTCCCAGCATTTCACCGAGAAAAACGGCGATGTCTTCGACGACTGGGAGATATGCCGCACCCGCGCCTTCGGCAACGACGGCTTCTACCAGATTTCCGATAGTACCTTCCGCCCGGTGATTGCCTTCGAGAGCCTGGGTGACAACGCCGCTCAGGCCTACCAACTGGGCGAGCAGTTCGCCCAGAACTACGCCGACCCCATCCGGCAGGCGGAGGCCATATTCAGCTTCGTGAGGGACCGGGTTAAATACACCACCGATATCGACCAGTTCGGTCACGACGAGTTCGCCCAGAACGCCGACGAGATGGCGGCCATTATCGAGGGGGGCCGGGCCGGCTACGGCGACTGCGAGGACAGCACCGTGCTGCTGGCGGTGATGTACAAGGGGGCCGGCTACCGCTCGGCGATAGTCATCGGCGAGGAGCACACCGCCTGTCTGGTCTATCTCCCCGACTACACCAAGGCACCCATTCTTTTCGAGGTTAACGGCGAGCCGGGCTGGGTCTGGGCCGAGGCCACCGGCAAGAACAACCCGCTGGGCTGGACCTCCAAGGATTTCCTCGACGTCAACCTGGCCGCCTACGAGATAACCCCGGAAGCGGTAACAACCTCGGGGCCTTCGGCGCCGCCCCTGGTGGCCGTTTCCGAGGGCAGCAGCGGGAATGGTGGTGGGGGTGGGGGCGTTTTCTTCATACCCCTCCCCTTTTTCGGCGTAATCTTCTTCCTCTGGCTCGTCCCCTCCCTTTTCGGAAGAAGAAAGCGACGCCGGGCACGCTAGCCAAACTTGCCGTATCAGCCACCGCCGAGTATAATAGCTTGTTGGATTAAGTTTTAGAGAGTAGGTGCCCCCATGCCAAAACAGGGAATGGAGAATATCCGCAACGTCGTCCTGCTGTCGCACAGCGGCGCCGGCAAGACCACCGCCGCCGAGGCCATGCTGTTTAACGCCGGCGCCATCAAGCGTCTGGGCAAGACCGAGGACGGGACGACCACCTCGGACTATGACGAAAACGAGGTGAAGCGCCAGATAAGCATCAACCTGTCCATTCTCCCCTGCCAGTGGCAGGACATCAAGATTAACCTGCTGGACACCCCCGGCTATGCCGACTTCGTCGGCGAGGTCAAGGCCAGCATGAGGGTGGCCGAGGGGGCGATAATCATGGTCTGCGCCGCCTCGGGGGTCGAGGTGGGCACCGAGATAACCTGGGGTTACTGCGAAAAAGACAAGCTGCCCCGTCTTATCTTCATCAACAAGATGGACCGGGAGAACGCCGACTTCAACAAAACGGTGGGGCAGATTCAGGCCAAGTTCGGCCCAAGGTGCCTGCCGGCACAGCTGCCCATCGGTGCCCAGGACAAGTTCGAGGGTGTAGTTGACCTGCTGACCATGAAGGCCTATACCGGCACCGAGGGGAAAGAGGCCGAGCTGCCCGAAGCGCTCAAAAAGCAGGCCGAATCCTACCGGGAGAAACTGATAGAGGCCGCCGCCGAGGCCGATGATAAGCTTATCGAGAAGTACCTGGAGGGGGGCGAACTCAGCCAGGAGGAACTGAGTAGAGGCCTGCGGCAAGCGGTGGTGGGCAGCAAGTTGGTGCCCATCTTCACCGGCTCGGCACTGAAAGATATCGGCTTTAAGCTATTTCTTAACGCCATCTGCGGCTACCTGCCCTCGCCCAAAGAGGGCAAGGTGGTCACCTTAAGCGATTCCACCAGACAGATGACCGAGCCCAGCCCGGACGGGCCGCTGGCGACTCTGGTCTTCAAGACCAGCGCCGACCCCTACGTGGGCAAGCTGACCTACCTCCGGGTCTATAACGGCGCCATCAGCAGCAACTCGCAGGTCTGGAACGCCAGCCGCAAGGGTGCCGAGCGCATCGGCCAGCTCTTCGTATTGAGGGGCAAGAACCAGGAGCCGGTGCCCCAGCTGGGGGCGGGGGACATCGGGGCGGTGGCCAAGCTGGCCCTGACCAGCACTGGCGATAGCCTCACCAGCCAGGACAAGCCGCTAACAATCGCCCCTATCGAGTTCCCCGAGCCGGCCTTCAGCCTGGGGGTGCATCCCAAGACCAAGACTGACGTGGACAAGCTGGGGTCAGCTTTAACCCGGATAGTTGAGGAAGACCCAACCCTGCACGTGCGCCGTGACACTGATACTGGCGAGACGGTTATCTCCGGCATGGGGGAGTCACACCTGGAGGTGGCGGCGGAAAAGATGCTGCGCAAGTTCGGGGTGGCGGTAACACTGGAGACACCCAGAGTCCCCTACAAAGAGACGATAACCGTCGGCGCCAAGGCCGAGTACAAGCACAAGAAGCAGACGGGCGGGCACGGTCAGTACGGGCATGTCCTGCTCGAGCTTGAGCCCCTGCCCAGGGGCAGCGGCACCGAATTCGCCGATAAGGTGGTGGGCGGGGCCATACCCAGGAACTACATACCGGCGGTGGAGAAGGGGGTCAACGAGGCCTTTAAGGAAGGGGTGCTGGCGCACTACCCGGTCACCGACCTCAGGGCAACCGTCTACGACGGTAGCTTCCACCCGGTTGATTCCTCGGAGATATGCTTCAAGATTGCCGGGGCGGGGGCGCTCAGGAAAGGGATGACCGAGGGGCAGCCGATAATGCTAGAGCCGATAATGAACATCACCGCCACCGTCCCCGAGGAGTTCACCGGCGACATCATCGGCGACCTCAACACCAAGCGGGCGCGGGTGCAGGGGATGAACCCCGGGGGAGGCGTCAATATTATCGAAGCCCAGGTGCCGCTGGCGGAAATACTGCGCTACGCCATCGACCTGAAATCGATAACCCAGGGGCGGGGCAGCTACAAGGTGGTCTTCAGCCACTACGAAGAGGTGCCGGCCCACGTTGCCCAGAAGATTATCGCCGAGAGACAGGCGGAAAAAGAGAAGGCCTAGGTAGACCTTATCTCCTGCCGCATGAAGACGACATAGCTCACGGCAAAGCAGATAACGGTCAGGCAGATGATGGCGGTGAGCTGCGGCCAGACCAGAATCAGGCTCTGCTGCAGGGAGAGGGGCCTGTACAACATCCCGGTGGTATCACTGACGGTTAGTATTCCCAGACCCCTAAACATAGGGTCAAGCAGCGCCGCCGTGGCCTCGGCGAAGAGCCAGTAGGGGGAAACCCGCAGCAACATCAGTTGCGTCCCTATAGAGTGGCTTACGGCGGGCACGATAAAACTGACGTAGGGGTTGAAGACGGGGTTGCCCAGCAGTATCCAGACGGCCAAAGGGCACAGCAGGGAGATGGCCAGGCTGCGGAACAAGATGGAGAAAAGGACGGCCAGGCCCATCCAGAAGGCCCCGTAGATAATGACGGCGACGAAGTAGATAAAGAGCCGGATGATTTCTTCAGCGGCCGGCGGCACGCCAATCATCCTCAGGCCGTAGCCTCCAACCAGCAGCATGGCGGTCAGCATCATGATAGTTAGGGTAACCATGCCGGCCAGAAACTTGCCGTTGATGACGCTGTCCCGGTAGATAGGCTGGGACAGGATTCGGTTCAGGGTGCCGTTGGAGCGCTCACTATTGATAACGTCAAAGCCGAGGGCTATCCCGATGATGGGGACGAGGAGGGCGATAAAGGTCACCAGCGAAGGTATGTTGGTCCCGGTGGTAAACAGGCCGGTGAAGATAAAGCTGCTTCCGCTGGTGGCATCGCGGATACCCTGATGGGCGGCGTAAAGGGCTACCGCGCTGGCCACGAATACCAGCAGAAACAGTATGAAGCACCTTATGCTGTTGAAATAGTCGGCCAGTTCTTTCCTGATTATGTTTACCATCAGCTAACCTTAATGAAAATACTTCTTGTATATCTCGTCCAGCGAGAACTCCATGACCTTCATCTGGATTAAGGCCACACCGCTGTTGACCACCGCCTTGGAGATGGCCGCCCGCAGGTCAGAATTGGTGGTTATGTGCAGGAAATTGCCCTCCGCCTCCACCTTCCCAACCCCATTGATTTTAGCGATTATTTCTACCAGCCGGGGGCTGACCCCGTCGGTCTCCACCTCAATCCGGTAGCGGCCTCCGGTGAAAGCCTCCCGGCCCAAGGCCTCCAGGTTACCCTCCACCACCAGCTTGCCCTTGGCCAGTATGGCGATGCTCTGGCATATCCGCTGCACCTCATAGAGGCGGTGGGAGCACATTATCACGGTGGTATCCATCTTGGGCAGGCCGACGATAAGGTCCAAAATCTGATTAATCCCCGCCGGGTCAAGCCCGGCGGTGGGCTCGTCGAGAATGGCGAGACGGGGCTTCTTGACCAGTACGTCGGCTATCCCTAAGCGCTGTTTCATCCCACGGGAGAACTTGCCCACGGCGGTGTCGGCCACCTCGGCCAGTCCCACCGCCCCCAGCACCTGCTCAATCTGGCGTTCAGCCTCGTCATTGGGCATATTATTCAGCCAGGCGATAAAGCGCAGGTTCTCGCGGGCAGTAAGGCCTTCGTAGAAGCCCAGCCTCTCCGGAAGATAGCCGGTGAGTCGCTTTACCTTGAGTGGCTCCCGGGTGGAGTCAAAGCCGAATATCCGGGCGTTGCCCGAAGCCGGCTCGGTAAGCCCAAGCAGCATCAGGATGGTGGTGGTCTTGCCAGCACCGTTGGGGCCGAGCAGGCCGAAGACCTCGTTCTCGGCGACGTGGAGGTTGAGGTTGTCAACTACAGTGGTGCCGTCGTACCTCTTGGTCAGGTCCCGCGTCTCTACGACTATCTTCTTGTCCATCTTTTAACGTCGGCTGAAGCGCATAAAGATATATACCAGGCCAGCGATAACCACGACGATGATGCCAACCCCCACCCATCCCCAGACGGTGGGCGTTTGCACGGTAACCCTGATAGCAATATTATCCTGGCTTTGCTTTCCGTTGGCGGTGATGGTTATCTGATAGTCGCCGGCGATGGTCTTGCTCGGTGGCTTTATGTTGACATCTATGGTTTGAGAGTCGCCGGTATTTAGGGAATCAATGTTTTTCGGAGTAAAGTCAATTGTCCACCCGCTCGGTTTATCCGAAGAAAAGGTAATATTATCAATAGGAGCCGAGCCATTGTTTGCCACGTCCACCGAGAAGTAGTTATCCTTCCCAGCAGTAGCCGTGGTATTAAGGAGCCCACTGGGTGTGGATAGCGACATGGTATACTTGGCAGTTACTACTGCCGTAAGCTGAACACTACCCTTAACGTCACCCGAGGTTGCTTCCAGGGTTATCTGGTAGTCCCCGGGTTCAGGCATAAGCCAGGCGGGGGGAGAGGTATGAACCTCTACCTTCGTTGCACCATAAGTTTGGCCGGGCGGCACTGGCTGAAGCGTTATGCTCAATATCTGTGTGGTTTCGGGATAGGTTGGAGTGATATATGTCGTCCAGTCCTTGGGTCCGGTAGCCACCAGGTCAAAGGTTCGGGCCTCTGCTCCTTGGTAGTTCAAACTAACGTTAAACAGAAAGCTAGTCCCGGATGTCCCCTCCAGCTTAGAGTAGTCGGGGGTTAGCTGAATCGTTTCTGGGGCCGGGGTCTCATTCTGGGCCAGTACCGCTGTCGCCGGGGAAAGAACCAGCAGGATGGCCAGCAACAGGCCAGCTAATATTCGCAGCTTCATCGTCTCTCTCCTTATACTGCCTTATTTAGCCAGAAGCTCCTTGAGTTTTTCGGTGAAGGCGGGCACTACCTTTTTCCAGTCTCCCACCACGCCGAAACGGGCTTCCCGGAATATATTAGCCTCGGGGTCTTTGTTTATGGCTACTATCGTCTTTGAGCCGGAACAGCCGGACATGTGCTGGCTGGAGCCGGAGAGGGCGACGGCAATATACAGGTCGGGGGTGACAATCTTGCCGGTGAGTCCTACCTGCGCCCCAGTGGGCATCCAGCCGTTATCGCAGGGGGGGCGGCTAGCCCCCACCGCTCCCCTTAACAGCTTGGCCAGTTCCTCTAACTGCTGGAAGCCTTCGGTGCTGCCGATGCCCCGCCCACCGCTGACCACCACCGCGGCATCCTCCAGCTTTATCCCCTCCACCTCTTCGGGCACCTTCTCCAAAACCTTGGCCTTTAGCGCCGAAGGGTCTAAACCAGCCTCAACCTTAATTACCTCTCCCTTTCGGGACTGGTCGGGCGCTAAGGGAGCCATCGCCTTGGGCCGGACGGTAGCTATCTGGGGGAAGGAATCGGTGGTAAAAACAGCCAGGGCGTTGCCACCGTAGACCGGCTTGGTCTGTAACAGCTTCTTGGATTGTGGGTCGATAGCCAGCTCCAGGCAGCCCATAGCCGCTGCCGTGTTCAGCCGAAAAGCCAGCCGGGGGGCCAAGTCGCGGCCAATAGAGGTCTGCCCCATAATTATAACCTGGGGCATGGCCTGCCCCACCACCTTCTCCATGACCACAACGTAAGAATCGGTCTGGTAGTCTTTTAAAATGGGGTCGTCCACGACGTAGACCTTATCGGCACCGTAGGCAACGGCTTCCTGAGCCAGATTACCGACGCCACTGCCGACCAGCACCGCCGCCAGCTCCTCTCCCAGGTCATCGGCCAACTTTCGGCCTCCACCCAGCAGCTCGGTAGAGATTGAGGCCAGCTTGCCTTCTTTAGTCTCACCTAGGACCATAACACCCTTATTTTCAGCCATGACTTATCTCCTTACCTATAACACAAGAATGTTAAATACTGGTTAAGAAATTTTTTTATAGTACCTTGACCTCCCGCAACTTTACCGCCAGAAGCACAGCCGCTTCCTCCGGGCTCTCCGCCTCGACTATCTCGCACTTGCCCTCTTTGACCGGCTGGAACAGTTTGAGCAGCTTGGTATGCCGGCCACCAGCGCCTATCTTGGCGGGGTCAACACCGATATCAGCCGGCTTCCAGACCACCGCCTCCTTCTTCTTGGCAGCCATAATCCCCTTTATGGTGGGGTAGCGGGGCTCGCCAATCTCGTTGCTGACGGTAATCAGGCAGGGCAGTGACACCTCAACCACCTCGTAGCCCTCGTCGGTCTTGCGCTGCACCTTGGCCTTGCCGTCGGCGATGTCTATCTTCTCGGCCAGGGTGACACTGGGCAGCCCCAGTATCTCGGCTATCCCCGAGCCCACCTGTCCGGCGTTCCAGTCCGAGGCCTCACGGCCGCAGAAGATAATATCATACTCGCCTATCTTCTTGATGGCCAGGGCCAGGGCGTAGGCGGTTGACCAGCTATCGCCCCCGTCGAAGGCCTCATCCTCTAACAGGATAAGCTCGTCCGCCCCCATCGCCAGCGGTTTCTTGACAATGTCCCGGAGCTGGTTCGAGCCCAGGCTGAGGGCGGTGATTTTGCCCCCCACGGCATCCTTGAGCTTTAGCGCCGCCTCAACGGCGTATTCGGCGTAGGGGTCAACCACCGGCGAGACCCCCGCCGGCGGCACCACTTTATTACTGGCGGGGTCGATCTTGAAGCTGGCGGGGGGTGCCTCGGGGTCAATCACCTGTTTGATGCAGACAACCACGTTCATGACGACTCAATTCCTCCCGTTTAACCATTAAAATTTAGGGAAAACTAACTATCTAATTTAACAGTGTAGGCACTGCCTGTCAAGTTGAGCCGAGCTTGTGCATAGGCTAAGGGATACTACCCGTTCGATGCCGGCCAAGTCGGGGAAGACATCTATCTTGCCATCGGGTAATATGTTATGTAAAATATCCCCGACCGTCTCCCCCTGCCCCTGGCCTATCTCCAGCAGCAGCCAGCCGCCGGGTTTAAGCCTGCCCTCCGCCTGCCGACAGAGCCTTCCTATAATCTCCGTCCCGTCGGCACCGCCGTCCAGCGCCAGCGGCGGCTCTGACTGCGGGTTTAACTCTGATTTACGGACGTAGGGCAGGTTAGCCACGATAATGTCAACCGGCTCCGGTAACGGCTCCAGCAGGTTGCCCTCTAAAAGAAGCACCCTGTCAGCCACGCTGTGTCTGCGGCAGTTGAGCCGGGCTATTTTAAGGGTGGCGGCAGAGATATCGGTGGCGTAAATTTTGGCCCGGGGCAAGCCAAGCGCCAGGCTGACAGCAATAGCCCCGCTGCCGGTACCGATGTCGGCAATTAACGGTAAGGGGTGGTTTGTAGCAAGAGCTATTGTTTTTTCCACCAGAAGCTCGCTCTCGGGGCGGGGGATGAGGACATTACGGTTAACCCTGAAGTCAAGCCCGTAGAACTCGCGGTAGCCGGTGATATAGGCCACCGGCTCGCCGTTCAAGCGGCGCTTTAATAAACGGCGGAAAGTCTGCTCCTGCCGGGGGGGCAGTTCCTTTTCAAGGTCAATATATAGCTGGACCCGGTCTATCTTAAGGGTATGGCGCAGCAGCAGCTCGCTCTCCAGTGGGGCATCCTCAACGCCGTTCTGGCTGAGAACCTCCCGGGCGCGGCGGAGTGCCTGCTTCAGGGTCAAGCCGGCTGCTCCTCCATCTGTCTGGCCTGCTCGCTTGAGGCCAGGGCATCTATAAGCGGGTCGAGGTCGCCATCAAGGATGCGGGGCAGGCTGCGGAAGCTCTGGCCGAGGCGGTGGTCGGAGACGCGGTCCTGGGGGAAGTTATAGGTCCTTATCTTCTCGGCGCGCTTGCCACCTCCCACCTGGGAGCGGCGCTGCTGGGTTATTGCCTCCTCCTGCCTGCTCCGCTCTATATCCAGCAGGCGGGCGCGGAGTACCGCCATCGCCTTCCTCCGGTTCCGGAGCTGGGAGCGCTCGTCCTGGCAGGTGCTGACGATGCCGGTGGGCAGGTGGGTGATGCGGACGGCGGTGGCTACCTTGTTGACGTTCTGGCCCCCCGCCCCGCCGCTGTGAAAGATGTCGACCCTGAGGTCTTCGGGGTTGATGTCAATATCAACCTCGTCGGCCTCGGGGAGGACGGCCACGGTGGCCGTCGAGGTGTGGATACGCCCCGAGGACTCGGTGACCGGCACCCGCTGCACCCGGTGCACCCCCCTCTCATACTTGAGGCGGCTGAAAGCGCCCCTCCCCTTTATCTCAAAGATAATCTCCTTAAAGCCGCCGATGCCGCTCTCGTTGCTGTCGATTATATCCACCGCCCAGCCCTTGTCCTGAGCATAGCGGCTGTACATTCTGAAGAGGTCGGCGGCAAAGAGACCGGCCTCGTCGCCGCCGGTGCCGGCCCTTATCTCCATGATGATATCCTTGTCGTCGTTGGCGTCCTTGGGTGCCAGGGCGGTCTTAAGCCCGTCAAGCTGGCGCTGCCGCTTCGCCTCCAGCTTCTCTATCTCCTGCCTGACCATCCGACCCATCTCTTCGTCCAGGGCGCTGTCCAGCATCCCTTTTGTTTCCTCCAGCTCCCTGGCGGTAGCCCGGTAGGCCCAGTATTTGATCACCAGGTCTTCAATCTCCGCCTTCTCCTGGGCCAGCGTTTGCAGCCGCTTGAGGTCGGTGGCCAGCTCCGGCCGGGCCATCTGGCGGTCAAGCTCCTGGTAGCGCTTCTCTATCTGGTCTAGTCTATCCCACATAACGTTATCCTTACGATGGAATTATAACACAGCCATAGGGGGTGCTCAAACGCTTTGGGCTTACTTCCCACCCAAACCCACCCTACAGAAGTGCTACTTCTATCAATTTCTTCTTGGGGGGGAGAAGGGGAATTAACCCCTCTTGGGGCGGGGAATAGAAATGTAAAGAGGTGAAACCTCTTTGGGCGGGCGGATATGGGAAGATAGACCCAGGTTAAAACAGGGGATAAATTGCACACAGCATTAACCGCCCTGCCAGACTCGGCGGTCGATGCTTTAAGCAAGTAGAACTTAACCAGATGTCAGTCTTTGAGCAGGCAGAGCGCCCTGGGCTGCCGGATATAGGGCGTCAGGCTCTCCGAAATAGAGAACTCAAGCCTCTCGGCAACAGGGCCGATGAAGCCGACGGCCATATCCTGTCCAAGCACGATTGAAGCATACTGGCGGCCGGAGGCCAGCAACAGACCCCCGCTCTCCAGGGCCGGCGCTTTGACCACTCCGGCGGTTGCCATCGTCTTGACATGTTCCAGCTCGCTGAAGTTGCCGGTCGGGTAGCGGCGCAGCAGCGTATTGTAGCGGCCGGGGGCCAGCGCCAGGCAGTAAGGGCCGTGAAAACCGGCGCCGTCAAGCGCGGTTACCGCCTTAATGATATCCTCCGCGGCGGCGCCGACCTGCTCCCAGGACGATAGCTTCACCTGGCTAGCGCCCTTGGCGGTGAGCAGGCCGGGTGTGCCCTTTATCCCCCGGAAAACCAGCTCATCCTCCACACCGGCGCACTCGATGGCGGCGGCGGCCACCGGGCCGGTGTCGAGCATTATCCCGTCTTTTTCAAAGGCGGCCAGGTCCCGCTTGGCCAGGGTAAAGGTCCGGCTTATCAGCGCCAGCGGCATCAGCGGGCTGACCACAGGGGCCGCTCCGGCCTCGGCGTCGCTCAACGGCACCGCCTTTAGACCCAGGCCATAGGGGCCGTCAACGTCAAGAATGCGGCGCCCGCTCAAAACGCTCTTGGCCGCTCCAAGCATGGTGCCGTCCAGCAGTTCCCAGCTAGCGGCTTCAATGGGGGCATCTTCTCGGGAAAGATATTTAGTTGTCATCTATTTCTCCTCTCGGTTACTCTTTCATTGAGCCGATGGTCGGCTCTTCCCCGCCAGATGGTGCAGCTTCCGTCGGCTCCGATGTAGCGGCCTCGGCGGCCATCTCATCCACCTCGGTAGCGCCCTCGGCCAGCCACTTGTCCTCGTCGCCGGTCAGTATTTGAAGCAGCCGGGAAAACTCCCCGGCGTGTGTCCGTTCCTCGTTGGCGATGTCAATCAGCACCTTCTTGGCCAAGGGATGGTCGGTGGCATCGGCATGAGCCATGTACAGGTGCACCGCTTCCTCCTCGGCGGCGAGGTTCAGCCTGATAGCCCTCACCAGCTCCCCCTCAGTGAGCTTACGGTCCGGTAGTTTACCACTAAAAGGGTTGACGAACTCCGGCATTGTTGCACCTCCTTTTATTGTAGTCTATCAGGAGACCTTTATCTCTTTCTCTGATCTCCACAGCCCGTGTATGTTGCACAGGGCGGTGGCGTAAAGGGTGCCGGGCTTGCTGGTCTTCATGGATGTGCTGGCCTCATGGTGAGTATAGACGGAGCTGGTATCCGGCCCCTCGGTTGATTCCCCGTGAGCACTGAACTCGAAACGCCCTATCTGATAGGGGAATTTGTCTCCCTCCGCGTGGAAATAGATGGAAATCCAGCGGATATGGTGCGCGGTGGTGTTGGGGTGAGCTATCTCCTTGCCCAGAGTAACCTTGACCGGGAACATCTCGCCGGCTTTCACCTTATCCGGGCAGTCGATTACCGGCACGTGCTTCTCGGTCTTCCAGTCCGCGGTCTTGTAGAGTTCTCCAAATGGTTTCACTTTTAACCTCCTTTTTTATTCCAAGGACTGCTTTTTTCCGTTAAACATGTTTTCAGCGCTACACGCCAGCCGTTTCCCGGCTTGAGAGCAGCTATATTAAGTATTACCCGGACTGGGGACGGGGGAATATCCGTAAACCTACTGAATTTGATGAGGTGAAGCCCGTATTTGCCCTAAGTCATCCTTAAGCGGGAAAAGATATAAAATGGGAAGGGTAGACAAGGAAAAGTCTAGCCAGTCTTTTAAAGTTCGTTTTACGTCCCACCCCCCCCCCCCCAACAAAATTTTAATTGGTTAAAATTTTTTGGGGGGGAAGGGGGTTAAGA
>CAYNGD010000002.1:0-114799 GCA_964396965.1 uncultured Dehalococcoidales bacterium | reverse complement strand
CGGTGCTGTTCTCCATCGGGCTCTACGGCGCCCTGGCCAAGCGCAACGCCGTTATTATCCTGATGTCGATAGAACTGATGCTAAATGCGGTCAACGTCGCCATGGTGGCCTTCTCCCGCTATATCGTGCCCCTGCTGCTTACCGGGCAGATTTTCGCTATTTTCGTTATGGTGGTGGCGGCCGCCGAGGTCTCCGTGGGACTGGCCATAATCATCGCCATCTACCGCCACCGCCAGACCATAGACGCCACCAAAATCGATTTGATGAAGTGGTAAAGGAGGCAAAGCTATGAGTAAAGGTACCGGGGGTGCACTGGGTGGGATGCTCTGGTTCGTGGGCTGGCTGTTTACCATCGGCTTCGCCAACCTGGTCTGGTGGAAGATTATTCTGGGCATCGTCGTCTGGCCCTTCTACCTAGGCGACGCGGTACTGGCCCACCTTTAGGCAAGCGGGATGCCCAGAAAATACGTGATAACCTTTTCTGGGGGTGATGGAGGGGTTTAATCTGAGGGTAGTCTCAGAGGGGCGAAGCCCCAATTAGTATAGCTAGGGAGTCTGAGAGGGACGAAGTCCCTCTCTAGAAAAAATCTTCCCCTTCCCCTTATCAAGGGGAAGGGGATAAAGGGGATAGGGTTCAAATAAATGTGGGTTGAAGTCAAAAAAGCTCACAGCCTGATGATGGCCGAAATGTGGAAGGAGCTCTTCGAGGGCGAGGGGATACCCACCCGCCTCCTCCCCGCCTCCGGCGGGGTGCTGGACCGGGAGACGGCCACCTACTCCGTTTTAGTCCCCCGGGATAAGGAGCACGTAATACAGGAGGTCTTGAGGAAGCTGTAATGCCCTATCAACTGCTCTGGCTTATATTCCTGCTGCCCCTGTTCTCCTTTGTCATAATATCACTGTTTTTGCGGCCTTTCCTGAATAACCGGCCCAAGGTGGGGGGCTACGTTACCATTGCCGCCCTGTTCGGCTCGCTGGGGCTTTCAATCTGGGCGCTGCTGGCGGTGATGGCCGCCCCCGGCCACTCGCTGGCGGTGCCTGCCATCAGCTGGGTGGTCATCGAAGGGGGCTTGACCTTTCACCTGGGGCTGCTGGTTGACCCCCTGACCACGGTGATGCTGGTGGTGGTGACCATGGTCAGCCTGATGGTGCAGATTTACTCCCAGGGCTACATGCGCGGTGACCCCGGCTATCACCGCTACTTCGCCTTTATGTCGCTCTTCACCGCCTCCATGCTGGGGCTGGTCCTGGCCGATAACCTGCTCATGGTCTACGTCTTCTGGGAGATGGTCGGCCTGTGTTCCTATCTTTTAATCGGCTTCTGGTTTCACCGCCCCTCGGCGGCTAACGCCGCCAAGAAGGCCTTTATCGTCACCCGCATTGGCGACTTCGGTTTCCTGGCGGCGATTCTGCTCCTCTATTTCAATACCGGCACCTTTAGCATCCTCCAGCTCCAGTCACTGGCCGTAAGCGGCGCTCTGGCCGGCACCACCCTGACTTGGGCGGCCATCGGCATCTTTGCCGGAGCGGCGGGCAAGTCGGCCCAGTTCCCGCTGCACGTCTGGCTGCCCGATGCCATGGAAGGTC
The DNA here is from genome assembly GCA_964396965.1 of uncultured Dehalococcoidales bacterium. Classification (GTDB taxonomy): domain Bacteria; phylum Chloroflexota; class Dehalococcoidia; order Dehalococcoidales; family BS750m-G39; genus JABMRW01. The sequence continues at coordinate 113,212 of CAYNGD010000002.1, read as the reverse complement.
CCACCCCTGTCAGCGCCCTGATTCATGCCGCCACCATGGTCGCCGCCGGCGTCTTTCTGGTGGCCCGCACCTTCCCTCTCTTTGAGCACTCGGTTCAAGCCCTGACCACGGTGGCCGTTATCGGCGGCTTTACCGCCATCTTCGCCGCCTCTATGGGGCTGGTGATGACCGATATCAAGCGGGTGCTGGCCTATTCAACTATAAGCCAGCTGGGCTATATGATGCTGGGGCTGGGGGTGGGGGGGGTAGCCGTCGGTATCTTCCACCTGTTTACCCATGCCTTCTTCAAGTCGTTACTGTTCCTCGGCGCCGGCAGCGTCAACCACGCCACCGGTACCTTCGACATGCGCAAGATGGGCGGGTTGCGCAAGGTCATGCCCTGGACGTTCGCCACCTTCGTTGTCGCCTCTCTGAGCCTGTCCGGCATCTGGCCGCTGGCCGGTTTCTGGAGCAAGGACGAGATACTGCTCAGGTCGCTGGAGAGCAACACCGTCCTCTATGCGCTGGCGATGATAACCGTGTTTATGACCTCCTTCTATATATTCCGGGCGGTCTTTTTGACCTTCGGTGGGGAATACCGGGGTGGCAGCGAGGAGGCCCACGGTAAGCCCCACGAGTCGTCGGCGGTAATGGTGGTACCGATGGTGGTCCTGGCGGTGCTGGCGGCGGTGGCCGGTCTCTGGAACGTCGCCGGCAACTTCAGCGCCTTTATGGGAGAGGGCGTGACGAGCAGCTTTGTCCAAGGTTTCTTCGGCATCCTGACCCATGTCCAAACCTGGATTTCGCTGGTGCTGGCCGGTCTGGGCATCCTGCTGGCTTACGCCATGTATAGCGCCAAGTGGCTTTCCGCGGAAAGAGTCGGGGCTATGTTTAAGCCGTTTTATTCCCTTTTCCTGCATAAGTACTGGCTCGACGAGCTCTACGAGAACATCATCGTCAGGCTGGCACTGCTTAAAGGGCTGTTCGCCGGTTTCCAGGCGATTGATGTTTATGGCGTTGACGGTGCCGTCAACGGCCTCGCCGACGGGGCGATGGCCACCGGCCGGGCAATACGCAAGGCGCACAGCGGCCAGCTCCAGTTGTACGGGCTGTTTATCGGCATCGGCATTATCGTCATTATTCTCTGTTTCTATTTCTTTGGATGAGGAGTTATGGGCTTTAGCTACCTGACCTGGATAGTCTTTCTGCCGGTGGTGGGGGCGATACTGATTGCCTTCATCCCCAGGCTGTCCGAACGTTTAATAAAGTGGCTGGCGGCCATCTTTACCTTCTTCCCGCTGGCCCTCTCCCTCTATCTCTTCGCCATCTTCGACCGTTCCTCGGGGGGGATACAGTTCGAGGAGAAGCTCTCCTGGATTCCGGCCATCGGCGCCAACTACCACCTCGGCGTCGACGGCATCAGCCTGCTTATGGTTATTTTAATGGCCCTGCTCGGCTTTTTAGTTGTCTTAATCTCCTGGAAGGTTGACCTGAGGCCCCGCCAGTACTTCGCCTGGCTGCTGCTGCTGGAAACAAGTATTTTAGGTGTATTCTGCTCTCTCGATCTGCTCCTGTTCTTCCTCTTCTGGGAGGTAGAGGTTATCCCGATGTACTTCCTGATTTCAATCTGGGGCACCGGGAGAAAAGAATACTCGGCCATCAAGTACGTAATATATACCCTCTTCGGCAGCGCCTTCATGCTGGCCGGCATCCTCAGCCTCTACTTTACCACCGGCTCTCTGAATATGGTGGACATCGCCCGGAGCGGGATGGCTATGGCTCAGTCAATAATGCCGGCGGCGGTCATCTTCTGGCTGCTGTTCATTGGCTTCGCCGTTAAGCTGCCGGTCTTCCCCCTGCACACTTGGCTGCCCGACGCCCACACCGATGCCCCGACGGCGGTGAGCGTGGTGCTGGCCGGGGCGCTGCTCAAGATGGGCGGCTACGGCATGATTCGGATCTGCGTCAGCATTTTCCCGCAGGTGGCCCGGCAGTTCGCCCTTATTATAGTCGTGCTGGCGGTGGTCAACATCCTCTACGGGGCGGCGGTCACCCTGCGCCAGACTGATTTGAAGCGGCTGATTGCCTACAGCAGCATCAGCCATATGGGCTATGTCCTGCTGGGAATATTCGCCCTGGGGCAGGTGAGTCTGGTGGGGGCGACCCTGCAGATGTTCAGCCACGGCGTCATCACCGGCCTGCTCTTCGCCGTGGCCGGCTTGTTGATGCACAACTCTAAAGAGCGGGATTTGAGAAAGCTGGGCGGTCTGGCCCGGCAGACGCCGATTATCGCCGTCGTCTTCTCGGTGGCCGGGCTGGCCTCTTTGGGTCTGCCCACCACCAGCGGCTTCGCCGCCGAGTTTCTGGTCTTCATCGGCAGCTTCGCCAGCACCGCCGTGGCCGGCATCAGGCTCTGGACGATTCTGGGGGTGGTCGGCATCGTTATCACCGCTGGCTATATCCTCTGGATGCTGCAGAGGGTCTTCTACGGCCCGCCGCAGGAAAAGTTCAATAAGGTCAAGGACGCCGATATCCTGGAGCGGGTCTATCTGTTCGTTTTCATAGCGGTGATTATGGGGGTGGGCATCTACCCGGCTATTCTGACCGATGTAATCAAGGTGGGCGTTATGCCGATAATGGGGTTGTTAGGTGGTTAAGCCATGCTGAATTTTGAGCTGCTGGCCCCGGAACTGACCCTGGCCGCCACCGCGGTGGTGGTCATCCTGCTTGACCTTTTCCTGAAGCCAAAGTGGTGGCTGGCGGCGGTGAGTATCCTCGGCCTGGTGGTGTCGGCCGGCTTTACCATCTCGATGTGGGGCGGCAGCTCGGTTGTGCTGTTCAACAACCTGCTGGCGGTGGACAGCTTCGCCCTCTTCTTTAAATTGTTGTTCCTGGTCATCGCCGCCCTGGTTATTTTAGCCTCGACGGACTATGTCTCTAAGTTCGCCCGCTTCCAGGGTGAGTACTACGCCCTGGTGCTGCTGGCGGCTTTAGGCATGATGCTGATGGCGGCCACCACCGAGCTGATCTCCATCTACCTGGCCCTGGAGCTGACCAGCATCTCTCTGTATATTCTGGTCGGCTTCCTCAAAGACCCCAAGTCAACCGAGGCCTCCCTGAAATACCTGCTGCTGGGGGCGGTGGCCTCGGCGGTGCTGCTCTTCGGCATGGCCCTGGTCTTCGGCTTTACCGGCCAGACCCAGCTAGGGAAAATTGCCCAGTCCATCCAGTCGCTTTCTTCGCTATACGGTGTCCTGGCCAGCCCCGGCCTTATCGCCGGCATCGTCTTAATGGTGGCCGGCTTTGGCTTCAAGATTGCCGCCGTCCCCTTCCAGATGTGGGTGCCCGATGTCTATGAAGGCGCTCCCACCCCCATTACCGCCTACCTCTCGGTGGGCAGCAAGGCCGCCGGCTTCGCCGTTATCTTAAGGGTGTTCTACTCGGCCTTCGGCCTCCCCTCCTGGCTCAGTCTGGACTGGGGGCTGCTCTTCGCGGTGCTGGCCGCCCTCGGCATGACCCTGGGCAATATCATCGCCCTTCCCCAGACCAACATCAAACGGATGCTCGGTTACTCCAGCATCGCCCAGGCGGGCTACCTGCTGGTTGGGCTGGCCACGGTGGGCTTTACCTCCCCCGTATTGAGCGGCTCCTCGGCCTTTGCCGGGCAGAGCGGTCTCCTCTTCTTCCTGGCCAGCTACGCCCTAACCAACCTGGGTGCCTTTATCGCCATCATCGCCATCTCCAATAAGCTCGACAGCGACCTGATTGCCGACTACGCCGGCATGGCCAAGCGGGCGCCGGTGCTGGCACTGGCTCTCACCCTCTGCCTGGTCTCCCTTATCGGCATGCCCCCCGCCGCCGGCTTTATGGCCAAGTTCTATATCTTCAGCGGGGCGGTGCGGCACGGCCTGCTCTGGCTGGTGATTGTCGCCGTCATCAACAGCGTGATATCGGCCTATTACTACCTGAGGGTGGTCAAGGTGATGTGGATGGACAAGCCCGCCTCCCGGGCCAAAGTCCCCTCCTCCCCTGCCCTGAGGGTGGCCCTGGCCCTCTCCTGTCTGGGTGTGCTGGCGCTGGGTATTATTCCCGGCTATGTGATGAAGCTGGCCCAGATAGCGGCTCATATTTTCCTTTTCTAGCCCCCGATTTGTTTAGTCCTTTGGTAACTCCCTCCTTCCACGATGGCTTAATCATCCCCTGATGTGTTATGATAGTCGTAAAGCAGGAGACTGGAAATGGAAGCATTAAGCGGGACGTGTCCGCTGTGGTCAGCCTTTCTGGCTTATATGCACTGGTGGCTGCCGGCGCTGATTGTCTGGGAGCTGGCCTGGAAGGGGGTAGCCCTGTGGCGGGCGGGCCGGAGTGGCCAGCTGGCCTGGTTTATCTGTCTGTTCATCTTTAATACGGTAGGGATACTGCCCATTATCTATATCTTTGCCTTCAGCCGGAGGGGAGAATAACGGCCAACCGCACGCGGGGCTTCGTCAACCAGAACCGCTTCCGCTCCAGCAAGGCGGTCAAGAGGCGGGGCAAGCTGGCGCCGGTGAAGCGCCGGCAGTCGCCAAAGAGGTGAGGGTTTCGCCTTGACACCCCGAAAGGGGCGGTGCTACACTTGGCTTGCTCTCCAAGTGGAATTTTCAGGTTATGGCGATGAAAAAGGTCGGCATTCTCTATCACCCCATGATTGATACCGCCCGCACCCTGGCCGAGGAACTCAAGGCTTTTATCAGCGCCCGGGGGGTATCGGTCTGGCTCTGCTCGGCCTGGGAGGGGGAGGCGGCCAGGTCTGAGCTTAATGGCACCGAGCTCATCATCACCGTCGGCGGCGACGGCACTATCTTAAGGGCGGCCCAGGTGGTCGTCCCCGCCCCCATCCCCATCACCGGGGTCAATATGGGGCGGCTGGGCTTTATGACCGAACTCAGCGCTAAAGAGGCCAAGGCTGAGCTTCCCGCCCTGCTCGAGGGCAGGGGCTGGATAGACGAGCGTTCCATGCTTGAGGCCGAGCTTACCACCGCTGGCGGGCCCCGCACCTTCTACGCACTGAACGATGTGGTGGTGGCCCGGGGGGAGGTAGCCCGGGTGATCTTCGTCGAGGTTGATATTGACGGCGAGCGGCTGGCGACATACAAGGCCGACGGCGTTATCGCCGCCACCGCCACCGGCAGCACCGGCTACTCGCTGGCCGCCGGCGGCCCCATCCTCCACCCCCAGTCCGCCGACTTTCTGCTGGTGCCGATATCGCCTCACCTCAGCCCAGCCTACCCGCTGGTGTTGCCGGTGTCATCGGTGGTCAGGCTCAGGGTCAGCACCCACCACCAGGCGGGCTTAAGCATTGACGGACATATCAACCTGCCACTGGCCAGTGGCGATATTATCACGGTGAGGCATAGCGCCAAGTGCGGTAAATTTTTGAGAGTTCACTCCGGGGACTTTTACGGCTCTCTGGAGCAGAAGCTGAAAGGGAAAACGGGTTGAAGGTCGAAAAGGCTAAAATAACTGATGTACCCCAGATACAGGCTTTGGTTAATTACTTTGCCGCCAGGGACGAGATGCTGCCCCGCTCGCTCGCCGAGCTCTACGAGAACATAAGGGACTGTTTCGTGGTCAGGGACGACGGTAAGGTGTTGGCCTGCGCTTCGCTGCACGTTTTCTGGTCGGACCTGGCCGAGGTAAGGTCGCTGGCGGTGGCCGAGGACAGCCGGGATAAAGGTCTGGCCGCCCAGTTGCTCAAGGCCTGCCTCAAGGAAGCCGAAGAGCTCGGCATCGCCACCATCTTCTGCCTGACCTACCGTCCCGCCCTCTTCGAGAAGTTCGGCTTCGCCCAGGTGGACAAGATGGACCTGCCCAAGAAGGTCTGGTCGGAGTGCTACCGCTGCCCCAAGTTCCCCGACTGCGATGAGGTCGCCCTTGTCTATCAGCTTAAACCGTCGGAGTCGGGCGAGATTGCGGGAGACTGGGTTGGCTGAGGAGACGCTCTCCAGCCGGCGTATCTACCGGGGAAGGGCGGTAAGCCTGCGGGTGGACACGGTTAAATTAGCCAGCGGCCGGCAGACCACGCGGGAAATTGTCGAGCACGAGGAGTGCGTGGCCGTGGTCGCCGTTGACGACAAGGATAACATCCTGCTGGTCAAGCAGTTCCGCCAGCCGGTGGAAAAAGAGCTTCTGGAGATTGTGGCCGGGGGGATTGACCACGGCGAGGGCCCGGAGGACGCCGTCCGCCGCGAGATGCGCGAGGAGACCGGCTTTCTCCCCCGTAAAGTGCAAAGGCTGGGCGGCTTCTACTCCGCGCCGGGCTACAGCAACGAGTACCTCTACCTCTATCTGGCCACCGAGCTAGTCAGCAGCCCGCTTCGGGCCGAGGACACCGAGAGCATCAGCCTGGTGCGGGTGCCGCTAAATCAGGTTTCAGGGCTTATCGCCTCCGGCGCCATCGCTGACGCCAAGAGCATCGCCGGGCTGCTCGCCTACCTTGACTATCGCAAGTCAGCCCAGGGTGTCGGATAGATTCCGCCCGCTGAGCAGGTGCATATGGAGGTGGGGCACCAGCTGGCCGCCTTCCGGGCCGCAGTTAATCACCAGCCGGTAGCCCTTCTCGGCTACTCCCTCGTCTTTGGCCAGCTTGGTGGCTACCGCTACCATACGCCCGATGAGAGGCAGGTCGCTCTCTTTTAGCTGGTCAAGCGAGGGGATGTGGCGTTTTGGTATCAGCAGGAGGTGCACCGGTGCCTGCGGCTTGATGTCGCGGAAGGCGATTATCTCCTGGTCCTGGTAGATAATGTCGGCGGGGATTTGGCCAGCGGCAATCTGGCAGAAGATACAGTCCATTTTTAATCCCTCTTCTTATATTTAGCCCGGCCCTGCTCGAAGAGGTCTTCCCCGTAGATGTCATTGACGACGATGGCAGGGAAATCCTCCACGGTGAGTTTCAGGACGGCCTCGGTGCCCAGTTCCTCGTAGGCAATAACCTCTACCCGCTTGATGGTTCTGGCCAGCAGCGCCCCGGCGCCGCCGGTGGCGGCCAAGTAGATGCCTTTATATTTTTTAATCGCCTCCCTTACTTCAGCCGAGCGGCTGCCCTTGCCGATCATAGCCTTGATGCCGGCGGCCAGCAGTCGGGGGGTGTATCCGTCCATACGGCTACTGGTGGTGGGCCCGGCGGCGCCGATGACCCGCCCCGGTGGGGCCGGCGCTGGCCCCATGTAGTATATCGTCTGGCCCGCCAGGTCGAAGGGCGGTTTTTCTCCCATCTCCAGCGCCTGAATGATTCTATGGTGGGCGGCGTCGCGGGCGGTGTAGATAATGCCGGTAATAGTGACTTTAGTGCCGGCGGTCAGCCTTTCGATTACCTCTTCTTCAATAGGAGATATTATTTTCATAATATAGCCTCTTTGTGGCGGGCGCTGTGGCACTGTAAATTAACTGCCACCGGCAGGCTGCCGATATGGGTGGGCCAGACTTCGGCGTGGACGGCTAGGGCGGTGGTGCTGCCCCCGTAGCCCATCGGCCCGATGCCCAGCTCGTTGACCCGGCCTAAAATAGCCTTCTCCAGCCGGGCAGTCTCCGGGTCGGGGCTGGGCTGGCCCACCTTCCTCAAGAGTGCCTTCTTGGCCAGCAGCATCGCCTTCTCTGAAGTTCCCCCAACTCCCACCCCAATAACCAGCGGCGGGCAGGCGTTGCCCCCGGCCTCCTCCACGGCTCTGACCACCATCTCGACGATGCCCTCCTGGCCGTCGTTGGGCAGGAGCATGGCCAGCTTGCTCATGTTCTCGGCTCCGGCCCCCTTGGGCAGGACCGTAATCTTCAATTTATCGCCGGGGACGATTTCGGCGTGGATGACCGGCGGGGTGTTATCTTTAGTGTTTATCCTGGCGGAGAAGGGCTGTTTGACCATGGCTTTCCTGAGGTAGCCCTCATCGTAGCCCCGGCGCACCCCTTCCTCTACGGCGGCGTTTAAGTTACCGCCGCTGATGTGGACGTCCTGGCCTATCTCTAGGAAGACGATGGCGGTGCCGCAGTCCTGGCAGAGGGCCGCCCGCTCGTCCCCGGCCACTCCGGCGTTCTGGATGAGCTGGGTCAGCACCTCTCGGCCCAGCGGCGACTCCTCGGTCTTGAGGGCTTTCTTGAGGGCGGTAAGCACGTCCTCCCCCAGCCCGAAGTTGGCCTCCTGGCAGAGGCTGGAGACCACTTTGGTTATTTCAGCGGCTTTAATCTCTCTCATTCCAATCCCAACTGCTTAATCAGCGCCTTTATTCCTTCCGCCGAATCGTATAAGAGTTGTTTTTCCTCGGTGGAGAGCTCAAATTCGATTATCTGCTCGATGCCGCCCTTGCCCAGCTTCAGCGGCACCCCGATGACGGAGTCCTTGATGCCGTACTCCCCATCAAGAAGGGCGGCGCCGGGTAAAATTTCTTTCTTATCGAGGACGATGGCCTCGGCCATGCGGGCCACCGCCGCCGAGGGGGCGTAGAAGGCGCTGCCGGTTTTAAGCAGGTCAACGATTTCCCGGCCGCCGTGGACGGTACGCTCCACCAGCCTGTCTATGGTCTCTTTAGGCAATAGCTCGGTGAGGGGCTTGCCCCTGACCGTGGTCAGCCGGGGGATGACCACCATGTTCAGGCCGTGCGCCCCCAGCACCCAGGCGGAGATGTCTTCGGGCGGAGCTTTTAGCTCGGTGGCGATGAAGGTGCCGAGGCGGGCGCTGTCGAGGACGCCGGACATGCCCACCACTCGCTTCCGGGGTAACCGGCTGGCCTTGACCGCCAGGTAGGTCATGGCGTCGAGCGGGTTGGAGACCATCAGAATAATACAGTCCGGCGAGTGTTTGACCACATTTTTGATGATGTCGCTGACGATTTCGGCGTTGGCCGCCAGCAGTTGGTCGCGGCTCATCCCCGGCCTGCGGAAGAGGCCGGCGGTGACGATGACCAGCCCGGAGCCGGCGGTGTCTTTATAGTCGCTGGTGCCGGTGATGCTGGTAGTGAAGTTTATTACTGAGGCCGACTGCTGTATATCCAGCGCCTTGCCCTGGGCCAGCCCGTCAACGATGTCGAGCAGGACGACATCGGCGTAGCCCCGCTCCACGATTCTGTGGGCGGCGGTGGCGCCGACATTACCCGCCCCGATAATGCTGATTTTAGCCGTCATTTTATCCTCTCCAGCTTTTCGATTACGGCTTCGGCCACCTGCGCCGTGCCCACCGCACCGACTGGCTTTACGTCGTAGGTGACATTTTTGCCCTCGGCGATGACTCCAGCGATGGCCTTTTCCAGTCTCTCGGCGGCTTTCGTCTCCCCGATGTGTCTTAGCATCATCACCCCGGAGAGCATCATCGACATCGGGTTGACCCGGTTCTGCCCCTTATATTTGGGGGCGCTGCCGTGGGTGGCTTCGAAGACGGCAATCTCATCGCCCAGGTTGGCACCGGGGGCCAATCCTAAGCCCCCCACCAGCCCGGCGCAGAGGTCGGAGATGAGGTCGCCGTAGAGGTTGGGCAGCACCAGCACGTCGAACTGCTGGGGGCGCTTCACCAGCTGCATGCAGAGGTTATCCACGATTCTATCCTCAAATTCTATATCAGTGTACTCTTTGGCCACCTCCCTGGCGGCCTTGAGAAAAAGACCGTCGGAGAACTTCATGATGTTGGCCTTGTGGCCGGCGGTCACTTTCTTTCTCTTATTGGCTCGGGCGTATTCAAAAGCAAATTTAACGATGCGGCGGCTGGCGCTCTCCGAGATAACCTTGAGGCTGACGCCGGCATCATCGCTGACCTTGTTACCGGTGGCCCGGCTGACCAACCTCCTCAGCTTGGCCGTTTCCTCCCCGCCCTCCTCGAACTCGATGCCGGAATAGAGGCCTTCGGTGTTCTCCCTGACCACGACAATATCGACATTCTTAAACAGGGTGGGCGCGCCGGGGTAGAGCTTGCAGGGGCGCAGGCAGGCGTAGAGGTCTAATTCTTTGCGCAGGGCGACGTTAACGCTGCGGAACCCCTCGCCGACCGGGGTGGTCACCGGCCCCTTGATGGCGACCCTGTTTTTCCTGATCGACTTGAGGGTGGCCTGGGGCAGCAGCTCGCCGAACTCTTTTTCGGCGTCGGCGCCGGCGTAGGCCAACTCCCAGTTGATGCCGACGCCGGTGGCATCGAGCACCCGTCTGGTGGCTTCACTTATTTCGGGCCCGACCCCGTCGCCGGGAATGAGAGTTATATTATGAGCCATAGATTTATCCTTCTAGCCCCTCCCCCAATTATATCTATTCACGCTTGGCCGCCCTTAAGGTAGGGCTAAAGCCCTTTTTACCCCCCATAAATTAAGGAATGGATAGAGGTCTAACCTCTGTGGGTGGGAGGGTGGGAAACAAAACGTACTCTAAAAGTCAGACCAATCCCCCTTATTATAGCCTAAAATCCCCGTGTTTCTGGATATAGGGCACCAGCCCGCCCTCGTCCAGTATATCGAGCATGACCTTGGGCAGCTTTCTAAAGGTGAGTTTTTCCCCCTTGGTCTTATCATAGATAGTGCCCCCGGCCAAGTCCACCTCAAGCTCATCACCGTCACTGATGCCGTCGGTGTCGCAGATGAGCACCGGCAGCCCCAGGTTGATGGCGTTCCTGAAAAATATCCTGGCCACCGACTTGGCCAGTATGGCATTCACCCCGGCCATCTTGATGACCAGCGGGGCGTGCTCGCGGCTGGAGCCCAGGCCAAAGTTGCTGCCGCCAACGATGAAGTCCCCCTTCTTCACCTTAGCGGCGAATTCGGGGTCAGCGTCCTCCATAACGTGCTTGGCCAGCTCGGGCAGGTTGCTGCGCAGGTAGGCGTAGCGCCCGGGTATGATATGGTCGGTGGAGATATTATCGCCGAACTTAAAGGTTCGTCCTTTGAGCATCTATATTGCTCCTGGATAAGATGTCTTTATTGTGGCCTCCCTATCATTTTTAAGCCGCTTTCCGTCCTTAAAGTTTAAAATAGCTCGCGGGGGTCGGTAATCTCGCCGGTGAGCGCGGTAGCCGCCGCCGTGGCCGGGCTGCCCAGGTAGATAAAGGCCTTGGGGCTGCCCATCCGCCCCTTGAAGTTGCGGTTGGCGGTGGAGAGGCAGTTCTCTCCGGCGGCCAGCACCCCCTGGTGCAGGCCGAGGCAGGCAGCGCAGCCGGGGGGCAGGATAGCGGCTCCAGATTCGACCAGAGTCCGGATATAGCCGGCGCCAATGGCGTCCAGCAGCACCTGGGCTGAGGCCGGAGCGACGATGAGCCGGGTCCGGGGATGGTGCTTCCTGCCCTTCAGGATTTGGGCGGCAGCGGCGATGTCCTCCAGCCGCCCGTTGGTGCAGGTGCCGATGAAGACCTGGTCGATTCTGGTTCCCTTGAGCTCCCTGGCCAGGGCGGTGTTGTCCACCTGGTGGGGCCTGGCCACCGTCGGCTCTAACACGGTTAAATTGATATTAATTATTCTCCGGTAGCTAGCGTCAATATCGGCGGCCAGCAGCTGGAAGTCCTCGCTCCGCTTCTGGCGGTTGAGGTATTCCTTGGTAATCCTATCGGCCGGGAAAAGCCCAACTTTAGCCCCCGCCTCAACCGCCATGTTGGCGATAGTTAATCGGTCGGAGATTTTGAGGTTGGTCAGTCCCTCCCCGCCGAACTCCAGTGCCTGGTAGGTGGCCCCGTCGGCGCTGATGCTGCCGATTAGGTTCAGCACTAGGTCTTTGGCCATCACCCCCGGGCTGAAATCCCCGGAAACCAAAATTTTAATGGTCTCTGGCACCCGGAACCAGGTCTTGCCCAGGGCGAAGACGACGGCCACATCCGATGAGCCCATGCCGGTGGCGAAGGCGCCCAGGGCACCGGCGGTGACGGTGTGGGAGTCGGCGCCGACGATGACATCCCAGGGCCTGGCCAGTGACTCGGCGACCAACTGGTGGCAGACGCCGCTGCCGACGTCGTAGATTAGGCAGCCCGTTTCCTTAGCGAACCGGCGCATCAGGAGATGGTCGCCGGCCAGCTCGCGGTTGGGGCTGGGGGCGGCGTGGTCGAAGAAGAGGGCGGTTTTATCAGGGCTGGCCAGATTTTTGAATTTGGCCGACTGGAACTGCCTTATTGTCAGGGGGCCGGTGGTGTCCTGGGCGAAGGTCAGGTCCACGCGGGCGATAACGATTTCTCCGGCCCGGGCGTCGCCGCCCGATTTTAGAGACAGTATCTTCTCAGCTAATGTCTTGCCCACTTAAAGCCTTACTCTGGCTAGCCGATTACCGCCAGCACGTCGTCCCGAGCCACTTTATCGCCGCTGGCGAACTTTATCTCTTTGACCGTGCCTGCCGCCGGGGTGGTTATCGAATTGGCCATCTTCATCGCTTCCAGGATAAGGATGACATCATCAGCTCTGACCTTGTCACCCGCTTTCACCTCGTAGCGGATGATGATGCCGGGCATGGGGGCGGTGATGGCGGTGCCTTCGGCTTTGGCCGGCGGCGGCGCCTTCTCCCCAACTTCCTCTATCTCGGCGGCTGGTACTGGCTCCGGTGCCGCCGCTGCTTTGGGCGCGGCTGGTGTGCTCGGCATTTCGGCCCCGGCCGCCTCCACCCCGACGGTATAGACCTCGCCGCCGACGTGGACCTTAAATGTTCTCAGCCCCGATTCTTTAGCGGCGGCCTCGGCCAGCTTGCCCGCCTTCAGCTTGGCGATAAGCTCGTCCTCGCGCTTGACATCGTCCAGCGTCCTGGCTTTAGTTTCTTCGGGCGGCGACTCCAGCCCGTACTTCCACTTCAAAAAGCGCATTCCGGTGGTGGGGTAGAGGGCGTAGATGAGCACGTCACCGATGTCCTTGGCGATGCCCTTGGTTGCCTTCCTGGCCTTGTCCAGTTCCGGCTCCAGTATGTCGGCGGCGCGGCTGGTGATGGGCTTCTCCCCCCGCGGGTAGCCCTTGAGGGCCAGCTTCTGCACCTTGGGGTCGATGGGGGCGGGGGGCTTGCCGTAGAGCCCGTAGCAGTAGTCCTTTACCTGGTCGGAAATCATCTTATAGCGCCCGAAGAGGACGTTCTGCACCGCCTGGATGCCGACAATCTGGCTGGTGGGGGTGACCAGGGGCGGGTAGCCCAGCTCTTTGCGGACTCTGGGCAGCTCGGCGTAGACCTCCTCGATCTTGTCCAGAGCATCAGCCTCCCGCAGCTGGGCGACCAGGTTGGTGGTCATCCCGCCCGGAATCTGGTGCATCAGCACGGCGGTATCAATGACGGCCATTCGGGTGGTGTCCAGGAACTCGCGGTATTTGGGGGCGATTGACTCAATATACTGCCCCAGCTTGAAGAGGTGGGGCAGGTCGAGACCAGTATCTCTGGGCGTCCCCTTTAGTGCCACCACGATGGGCTCCACCGGCGGTAGCGAGGTGCGCAGGGCGAAGGGGGCCAGAGCGGTATCGACGATGTCCACCCCGGCCTCGATGGCCTTGAGGCAGCTCATCAGCCCCATGCCGCTGGTGTGGTGGGTGTGCAGCTGTACCGGTATTTTTAGTTCCTTTTTCAGGGCGGAAATCAGGGCGTAGGCGTCGTCGGGGGCTATCAGTCCGGCCATGTCCTTAATACAGAAGCTGTCGGCCCCCATCTTCTCCAGGATGAGGGCTTTATTAACATAATAGTCAATGTTATAGACCGGCCCGCCCAGCTTGGGCTCGGTCAGCGAGTAGCTCAGGCAGAGCTGGGCATGCTTGCCGCTCTCCTTGACCGCCCTGAGGCTGGTCTCGAAGTTGCGCTCGTCGTTGAGAGCGTCGAAGATGCGGAAGACGTCTATTCCCACCTCGGCGGCGTGGTGGACGAAGGCGGTGACCACATCGTCGGCGTAGTTGCGGTAGCCCACCAGGTTCTGCCCCCGCAGCAGCATCTGTAAAGGGGTATCGGGCATGAGCTTCTTCAGGATGCGGGGGCGGTCCCAGGGGTCTTCGTTCAAGAATCGGGTGGGCACATCGAAGGTAGCCCCGCCCCACACCTCCATAGAGTAGAATCCGGTCCGGTTCATCTCACCGGCGATGGCCTCCATGTCCTCGGTCCTCATCCTGGTCGCCAGCGATGACTGGTGTCCGTCGCGGAAGGTAACATCGGTTATCTTTAATCGATTGGTTGCCTTCTTCACTGGAGTTTCCCCTTTTTGTTATTTTTACCGGGAGCTTTAGTCTCTTCCGCCTGGATATAGGCGATGACGGCGGTGATAATAGCGGCAGTTAGCTTTTTGTCTTTCATTTTCTCTGCCGCCCTAAAGTGGAATGTTGCCGTGTTTTTTGTGGAGGCGGGGGCCTGGAGGTGCTGTCAGCATCTCCAGCGCCCTGATGAGCCTGGCGCGGGTCTGTCTGGGGTCGATGACGTTATCGATGTAGCCCCGCCCCGCCGCCAGGTAGGGGTGAGCGAACTTCTCCCGGTAGTCGCCCACCAGCTTCTCTCTGGTCTGTTCCGGTTTGTCGGCACCGGCGATGGCCTGCTTGAAGAGAATATTGACCGCCCCCTCCGGCCCCATCACCGCGATCTCGGCGCTGGGCCAGGCGTAGTTGATGTCGCCCCGCAGGTGCTTAGAGCTCATCACGATGTAGGCCCCGCCGTAGGCCTTGCGGGTGATGACGGTGATTTTGGGCACGGTGGCCTCGGCGTAGGCGTAGATGAACTTGGCCCCGTGGCGGATGATGCCCCCCGTCTCCTCCCTGGGCCCGGGCATGAAGCCGGGGACATCGACGAAGCTGACCAGGGGGATGTTGAAGGCGTCGCAGAAACGGACGAACCTGGCCCCCTTGACCGAGGCGTTGATATCGATAATCCCGGCGATATAGGCCGGCTGCTGGGCGACAATGCCCACCGGCTGGCCGTCCAGCCGGGCAAAGCCGACGATTAGATTGGGGGCAAAGCTCTGGTGCACCTCCATAAAGTCGCCGTTATCGACCACGCTTAAGATTATCCGCTTCATGTCGTAGACCTTGCCCGAATTCTCTGGGATGATATTAAGCAGGCTCTCATCACTGCGGTCGGGGTCGTCGGTGGGCTTAAGCTTGGGCGGGTCGTCGCGGAAGCTCTGGGGGAGAAAACCGAGCAGGCGGCGCACCATCTCGAGACACTCCTTTTCGCTCTCGGTGACGAAGTGGGCCACCCCGCTCTTCTCGGAGTGGACCTTAGCCCCGCCCAGCTCTTCGTGGCTGATTTCAACGCTGATGACCGCCTTGACCACGTCGGGGCCGGTGATGTACATCTGGCTGATGCCCTCGACCATGAAGACGAAATCGGTGATAGCCGGCGAGTAGACGGCTCCCCCCGCCGAGGGCCCCATCACCACCGATATCTGGGGGATGACGCCGGAGCATAATGTGTTGCGCAGCAGGATATCGCCGACGCCACCCAGGCTGCCTACCCCTTCTTGGATGCGGGCACCGCCGGAGTCCCAGATGGCGATGACCGGCGCTCCCTTCTTCACGGCCAGATCGATAACCTTGCAGGCCTTTCGGGCCGATACCTCGGAGATAGTCCCGCCCAGGACGGTGAAGTCCTGTGAGTAGACAAAGACCAGCCGCCCGTCAATCTTGCCTGAGCCGGCGACCACGGAGTCACCCAGGTATCTCTGCTGGTCAAGGCCGAACTCGGTGGTCTGGTGGGTGATGAAGGGGTCAAGCTCCTCAAAGCTGCCCTTATCGAGGAGGAGGCCAATCCGCTCCCGGGCGGTCAGCTTGCCCTTGGCGTGCTGCTGCTCGATGCGCTTTTTACCTCCCCCCGCCCGGGCCTGCTTCTCCATCTTGGCCAGTCTGACCAGTTTATCCTTCATGATCGTAATTTGAGTAAAAATATATTCAGATAACAACAAATATTATCATATCGAGTGTGCTCTCGGCAAGTTAGGAGAGTAATTTTGGAGTGCTGGCTACTTCCGGCCTACTGGGATTACGTAAAGGGGCTGTTCCTCGGTGGGTAGATTAAGGAGTTGGCCTACCTCTTTATCGTAGAAAGCGCCGATGGTCACCGCCCCCAGGCCCAGGGCGGTTGCCTGCAGGCAGAGGTTCTGGGCAGCATGCCCCACCTCCATATGGACATACCTGATGCCCCTTTGGCCGTACTTACCGGTGGTCCTTTCGTAGACGGCGGTAAAGACAAAGACAGCCGCCCCTTCCTCTACCCACTCCTGCTCCAGCGCTGCTTGGGCCAGCGCGGCCCGCTTATCGCCGTCCAGCGTTTTAACCAGCTGGTGGCCCTCCGGCTGGTAGCGGTAGACCCCTGCCGCCAGACCTTCAACATCGCCGGCCACAATGTAAAGCTCCAGCGGGTAGAGCGCCCCGGCCGACGGCGCCGTTCTGTAGCCTGCGGGGTCGGTAATTCCCTGGGCCGCCCAGAGCAGCTGGGAGGCTTCTTCAAGGGTTAGCGGCTGGCCGGTGTAGTCCCTGACTGACCTTCGTTCCAGCAGGCTCTGTTCAAGGGAGACTTTGCTGTCGTATTGTGGTTCGGGTAGCTTTATCACCTCGGCCTGCTCCTGCGAAGGCGCTGGGGTGGTGGCTGGCTGGGGACAGCCGCCGAGAGTCGCCAGCAGTATGGCTAGAGTGGCCAGATAGTGCCGATAGAAACGCCCCATTTTTACCTCCCCGCCACTCTGTATCTTACATAATAGCCGATTTCAATAACCTGTCAAGCAGTAGCTAGCCACGCCGCCCCAAGGGTGTTAAAATATGGCTAGCCATGGAAAAACAGTCGGCTTTAGCCGTCACCCGCTGCGGGAACCTAGAGTTGCGCTGGGGGGAGCGCACCTATATCATGGGCATCCTCAACGTCACCCCGGACTCTTTCTCCGGCGACGGCGTCGGTGATGATATCGAAGCCGCTGTGGCCAAGGCCAGGCAGCTGGCCGAAGAAGGCGCTGATATAATTGACGTCGGCGGCGAGTCCACCCGCCCCGGCGCTCCGCCGGTACCGACTGAGGAGGAGTTGCGGCGGGTGGTTCTGGTTATCGAGCGTCTGGCGGCGGAGCTGTCCGTCCCGATAAGCATTGACAGCTATAAGTCGGCGGTAGCGGAAAGGGCTTTGGAGGCGGGGGCCAGGATGCTCAACGACCAGTGGGGGCTGAAGAGCGACCCCCGCCTGGCCGAGCTGGCCGCCAAGTGGAAAGTCCCCATTATTTTGATGAGCAACCAGCGCGATAAGAGCCGGTACGACGCTAACCTCAAGCGCGATACCGCCGACTACGAAGACCCCATCGCTGAGATAACGGCTTCTCTCGAGAAGAGCCTGGAGATAGCCGCTGCCGCTGGCGTGCCCGGTGAGAACATTATTTTGGACCCCGGCATCGGCTTCGGCAAGAGCTGGCGGCACGACCTGGTCATAATCCGGCGTCTGGGGGAAATAAAAAAGTTAGGCCGGCCTGTTTTAATCGGCCCATCAGGCAAGTCCTTCATCGGCAAGGTGTTAGACCTGCCCGTTGGTGAGCGCCTGGAGGGCACCGCCGCCGCGGTAGCCATCGGCATCGCCAACGGCGCCGATATCGTCCGCGTCCACCAGGTCAGGCCGATAGTGCGGCTGTGCCGTATGGCCGACGCTATCGTAAGGAGGCAAAGTGGGGACTGAACCGGTAACCGTTTATCTCGGCCTGGGCTCCAACCTGGGCGACCGCCAGGCCAACTTGGACAAGGCGCTGGAGCTCCTCTCCCAGCGGCTGCGCGTGGGTAAGGTTTCCTCGATATACGATTCCGAGCCGGTGGGCGATATCGAGCAGCCCCGTTTCTTGAACCTGGTCTGTGAGGCCAGCACCTTTCTCTCCCCGGAGGGGCTTTTAGCCCTGGCCAAGGGCATCGAGGCCAAGATGGGCCGCACCGGCCCCACCGGCACCCCCCGCATTATTGATATTGACATCCTCCTCTACGGCGACCAGGTTATCGAAAAAGCCGACCTGGTTATCCCACACCCCCGCCTCCACCAGCGGGCTTTCGTGCTGGTGCCTCTGTCCGAGATTGCCCCCGACCTGGTTCACCCTGTTCTTGGCAAGACCATCAAGCAGCTGCTCAAGGCGGCCAGAGAAGTCCAGGGCGTCTTCAAGTGGGGGGGTGGTTAGGTGTACCAGATTTCGGTAGAGCAGCACTTCGACGCCGCCCACTACCTGAGGGGCTACCGGGGCAAGTGCGAGGCGCTGCACGGCCACTGCTATAGGGTGGTGCTCAGGGTGGAGGCCTCTCATCTTAACGACATCGGCCTGGCCTACGATTTCGTTGAGCTTAAAAAATACCTGGCCGAGGTTATAGGCCGTTTTGACCACATCTGCCTCAACGACGTTCCCCCCTTTGATAAAATAAACCCCTCGGCGGAGAACATCGCCGCCAACATCTATAACGAGCTTAAAGCCAGGCTTAAGGCGCCGGTGACCATCTCCAGCGTGGAGGTCTGGGAGTCCCCCCAGACCGGCGTCATCTACACCCCTGATTAAGGGCGCTGCTCCGGCGGCAGCAGGTTGGGGATGCTATCAATGATGGGGTAGTCCACCCGACATTTGGGGCAGTGCAGGGAGCCGGTGATTATCTCTTCCTTCTCCTCGGTAACGACTAGTTCCAGTTTTCCCTTGCAGACCGGGCAGACCAGGATGTCCATCAGCTCTCTCTTCATCGCCTTTATTATAACAGAAAAACTTGCCCATTTTTAAAGCTCGTCTATCTGCCCGTCCATAGCAGAATCCACGAAATGAGTACACGAAATTAGTACAATACGGGATTGTAATTTATGTGGGGTGGGACTAAAATACTAGAACCAAATAGCCCGAATGGGCCATGAAATTTAGGCAATCGGCGGAGGTGCCGGGGTTTTCGTGCATCTTAAAGCCGGCCTGTTGCCCGGGTGTGAGTTAGATGGCCAAGAAGGATAGCGAAAACTGGGAGACGGAAGAGCCGGGAAAGCTTATTGATGAGTTCAAGCAGAGGCTTTCCCGCTCTTTTGAGCAGGAAAGGAAGCGGCTGACCGAGCAGGCCAAGCAGCAGTCGGCGGAGATTATCCTTAACGCCAAGGAGGAAGCTGCCCAGATTATCGAAAACGCTGTGCAGCAGGGGGAGAAGGAGGCGGAGGAGAAATCGGTCACCATCATCACCAACGCCGACGTCAAGGCCAAAGAGATTGGAGAAGCCGCCCAGAAGGAGGCCCAGGAGCAGGCGGCCAGCTATATGGTTGAGATGCGCCAGAAGGCCGACATCATCGTTGCCGAGATGAGGGACAGCGCCCGGCAGACGGCGGAGAAGGAGGCGGCGGCGATTGTGGCCAAGGCCAGAGAGGAAGCGGCCCGGATTATTAACCAGGCCGAGGACGAGGCCAGGCGGCGGGCGCAGGAGGAGAACAAGCGGGAGGCGGAGTACATCATTGCCCAGGCCAAGAACGGGGCGTCGGTAATCGTCTCCCGGGCGGAGCGGGATGCCGCCGAAAAGGCGGCCGGGATGGTGGCCGAAGCCGAAAGGCAGGCCCAGAAGATTACCGCCGAGGCCATCGCCGGGGCCAAGGAGGCGGCCAATCTGGAGTCAGCCAACATTCTGGCGCGGGGGCGTGAGGAGGCGGCCCAGATTATCGAGGAGGCCAGAGAGCAGGGCAAGAAAGAGGCCGAGGAGAGGGCGGCCCGGATAATCAGCGAGGCCGAGCAGAGGGCGGAGCAGATTACCCAGGAGGCCACCGAGAGGGGGAAGCGGCGGATAGAGGCGGAGTCGGCCCGGATTACCGCCGAGGTAAAGTCAAGGGCGGAGTGGGAGGCGGCCCAGACTATCGCCGAGGCCAAGCAGCGGGCGTCGCAGATTATGAGTGAAGCCAGCGACTGGCTGCACGCCGAGGTCGATAGCCAGGTCAGGAAGGAAGCCCGGGAGAAGGCTAAAAAGGAAGCTGATGCTATCATCGCCGAGGCCAGGGAGAAGGCGGCCATCATTGTCGCCAAAGAGCAGCGGGAGGTGCAGAGCAAGGCGGACAAGATAATGGCCGGCATCAAGAAGGACGCCACCAAGGAAGCGGAGAAGCTTATCAAGCAGCTCAAGGAGCAGGCCGATAGGGAGGCTGAGGAGAGGGCGGCCCGGATAGTCAGCGAAGCTAAGCAAAAGGCGGAGCAGATTACCCAGGAGGCCACCGAGAGGGGAAGGCGGCGGATAGAGGTGGAGTCATCACGAATCACCGCCGAGGCCAGGTCCAGGGCGGAGTGGGAGGCGGCCCGGATTATCGCCGAGGCCAAGCAGCGAGCGGTGCGGATTATTACCGAAGCCAAGGACTGGCTGGAGACGGAGGTCGGCACGCCGGCCCGGTCCCTGGCCGAGCCCAAGGCAACCTATAAGAAAACCGAAGCCGAAACCGAAGCCGAGGTCGGCAACGGTCTGTATCAGGGGATGATGGAGCTGGAGATATTATCGTCCGACCCCAAACGGGTGCCGGATTTCGTCTCCCACCTGCAGAGGGTGCCCGACCTGCAGGTGGTATCTTTCAAGGGCTCGTCCACCGGCGAGAGCATGGTGGTGGTGGTCACCAGCCGCCCCCTGCCCCTGCCGGCCATCCTCAGGGAGATACCCTCGGTAGAGTCAGCGGTCGGCAACGGGGGTAAGATTCAGGTAACCCTGGGGTAGTTTTAAAGTCAGACCTCCCCACCCCTTATTTTAAACAGTGTTTTGTTTCCCATACCCACCCGCCCTCATAAGCTGCGCTTCTAACACTTGCTTCCCCACCCCCATTTTTGGGGAAAATACCTTTTATCCCGCCCAAAAGGTTTCACCTTTTTAACTTTCTTCCCCGCCCCCATTTTTAAAGAAAGATTATCTCATTTTCTCCCGCCTAATGAATGTAAACCACGCCAAGGGGGGGAGGAGATAAGAAATTTTTAGAGGCAAAGCCTCTGAGGGCGGGAGGGTGGGAAGCAAAACGCACTCTAAAAATCAGGCTAGACCTCTCCTTTTCCCTAGAAAAATTGATAAAAATATCACTTCTCCCAACCCCGTTTAGTACTAAAATACCACCCGTATTAGCTCATTTAGGTGATTGTAGCCTGGGGTGGATGGAGGCATACTTAAAAAGACGGGTAAATAATTATGATATTCGGGGAGCAGTTATGGCTACCATTAGTAACGAAAAAGAAACTAAGAGAATAGGCAACAACCACAACAACGATAGATTACCCGCTAGGCTGCTAGCTGTGGGCGAGGTCGCCCATTTCCTCGGCGTTCACACCAGCACCGTCAGGCGCTGGGAGAAGAAGGGCCTGCTGAAGTCCTACGCCATCGGGCTTCGGCACAGCCTCAGGTTCAAGCAGGAAGATGTTCTCAGTTTTCTCAACAAGTCCCGAAAAAAGACCGTCGGCGTGGCTTAGTGGGATTGACTCATGGGGGTGAGTTTTATGGTAAAACAGGACAATGGCAAAGAAGGACCGGAGGAGCTGGCCAAGGTTTTTGACCAGTTCCGCAAGCAGCTCCCCGAGCTTTTTAAGCAGGAGAGGGAGAGGCTGACCGAGGGAGCCAGGCTGGAATCGGCTGGCATTATTACCAAGGCGCAGGAAGAGGCGGCCGGTGTCGTTCAGGCGGCCATGGAGAAGGCCAGGGAGGAGGCCGGTGCCGAGTCGGCCCGGATTATCGCCGAAGCCGAAGCCAGGGCGGAGCAGATTAGGGCGGAGGCCGAAGCCAAGGCGGCCCAGACCAAGACGGAAGCCAAGGCCAAAGTCGCCGAGGAAGCGTCCGGCTATCTGGAAGGGGTAAGGAAAAAGGCCGAGCTGATAGTTGAGGAGTTGAAGAATAACGCCAGGAGGGCGGCGGTGGATGATGCCGCCGCGGTGGTTACCCGGGCCAGGGGGGAGGCGGAGAAGATTGTTAACCAGGCCGAGGAGACGGTCAGGAAGGAAGCCCGGGAAAAGACCAGGCCGGAGATGGAGCGAATCATCACCGAAGCCAAGGAGGAGGCCGCGGTTATCGTGGCCAAGGCGGAGAAGGAGACGGCCAGCCAGGCCGATAAGCTGATAGCGAACTCTCGTAAAGAGGGCGAGAAGACGGCCCGTGAGCTAGTAGAAAAGGCCAAAAAGGAGGCCGAGGAATTGACCCGCTCGGCCGCTGAGCTTAAGAAGCAGGCGGAGAAGGAGCTTAAAGAAGCCGCCGAAAAGGCCAAAAAGGAAGCCGAGGCAATCCTCAAAGAGGCCAGGGAGCAGGGCAAGAAGGAGACCGAGGCCAAGCTGGCCGAGGTGACTGCTCAGGCCAAAGAGAAGCAGGAGCAGATTATCCGCCAGGCTGAGGAGAAGGTCAGAAAAAGGGTAGAGTCGGAGTCGGCCAAGGTTATCAATGAGGCCAAGGCCAGGGCGGATTGGGAGGCGGCCCAGATTATCGCCGAGGCCAAAAATAAGGCGGCGGAGATTATCGCCGAAGCCGGGGAACGGCTGGGTGAGGCACCGGCCCAGGTTGTGGCTGAGCCGAAGCCGGGGTCCAACGGGCTTACCCCGCCTCTGGCTGGAGCGCCGGCGGAGACAGACCTGCTGGAGAGGCTGGCCAGGGAAAGTTTGGCTGCTCAGGCGGAGATAGAGCCATCGGCCGGAGAGCCCAGCCCGCCGGTGGCGACGGTGTCCGAGGTGCCGCCAGCGGTGGAGGAAGTCGAGGAAGAAGTGGGCGCTGCCGCCAGCAGCGGCGACGGTGATGGGCTCTATCGGGGGACACTGGAGCTGGATATAACTTCAGCGGATGCCAGGCAGGTACCCATTTTCCTGTCACAGCTGCAGCAGGTACCCAACCTGCAGGTGGTCTCCTTCAAGGGTTTGGCCGGGGGTAATAGCCTGATTGTGCTGACCATTACCCATCCCCTGCCCCTGCCCAAGATTCTCAAAAGGATGCCGCCGGTGGAGTCGGTGGTGGCTAAAGAAAAAGGGGTTAACGTGATATTGAAGGCGCCTACTTTTTGATACCATCACTTCGGCTGATTCAGGGCCAGGCTTTACTAAAGGCCTGGCCTTTATTTTTTAGCGCTAGCGGGCGCCGAAGGCCAGCCCCTTATAGAGCGGCACTTTAAGCCCGATGGCAAAAACGACGTAGCTGAAAGCAAGCAGGGCGATGGCAAAGGCTGCCGCCGCCAGCCAGCTCCTTTTCCGCCACTTCAGGTAGGCAAAGGCAAAGACCGGTATTGATATATAGAAGCCCAGCAGGTAGATAGCCAGGCAGAAGCCGGCCGCCCAGCCGAATATCGGCCACAGCCTCCGGTTCGCGGCTTTAGTGTCACTCTCTTTAGCCGCTCTGGCGGCTTCCGCCTTACCCCGCTGCCACTCTCTGGCAATCTCCACTCCGGCCAGGATGAAGATGATAATGCTTACTACCAGGGGCAGGGCCATCGATTCCCAGTAGATGAAGGTCAGCGACTCTATGATACCAAACAGCCCCAGCGCCAGGAAGAAGACAGCGAACCAGAAGCTACCCCGTCTCATCTTTCCTTAAGCCTTCCTCGCAGGCCGCTTATAGCTCTCTTTATATTGGGGTAATTCAGCAGGATAATCATAATTACCAGCAGGGCCAGGGGAATGGGCCTTAAAAAGAAAAGCGGCCCGTAGAGCTTGATGGAGAGCAGCGAGTAGTTTTCGAACAGGCCGCCGAGGATGAAGCCGAGAAGCAGGGCCGGACGGGAATAACCGTATTTTCTCATCGCCAGGCCGAGCAGGCCAAAGACCAGCAGGGTGATGAAATTCATCGGGGAGAGGGTAACCACGTAAACCCCGATGGCTATCGCCATTAGAATCGCCGGAAAGAGAAAATCAAGGTGGACCGAGGCCACCCTGACCAGTTGGGGGGCGGCCAGGAAGCAGATAGCTCCGCCGATAATATTGGCCAGGGCTATTCCCAGTAGCAGGGTCAGGGCCAGGGGCAGGTGCTCTACCATCATCCCCGGGCCGGGGGTTACCCCCACCATCAGGAAGGCGGCCAGAAGCAGGGCCATAATGGCGCTCCCCGGTATGCCCAGGGCCATGGTAGTCAACAGGGCGCCGGCCTCCTTGGCGTTATCGGCTGCCTCCGGGGCAATCACCCCCTCCACCACCCCGGTGCCGAACCTCTCCGGGTGCTTCGAGGTCTGCTTGGCCTGCCCGTAGGCGACCCAGGTAGACACCCCGGCGCCGATGCCCGGGATTATGCCAACGACATAGCCGATGATGGTGCTGCGGAACCAGAGCCACCGGTGCCGCCAGACATCTTTGGCCCCCTCCACCACCCCCGATATCTTAACGGCGGTTCTCCGGGCGATGGTCGTCTCCCCTTTCGAAACCAGGTAAAGCATCTCGGAAAGACCGAACAAGCCCAGGAGGAGAGGCACCAGGGCTATCCCGTCATAGAGGA
This sequence comes from uncultured Dehalococcoidales bacterium, assembly GCA_964396965.1. Classification (GTDB taxonomy): domain Bacteria; phylum Chloroflexota; class Dehalococcoidia; order Dehalococcoidales; family BS750m-G39; genus JABMRW01. The sequence continues at coordinate 88,940 of CAYNGD010000002.1, read as the reverse complement.
AGACGGTGTTGAAGTCAAAGCGGTGGACTCCGGTTACGTAGTGGTAGCCGACGAAGGAGAGCAGCACCCCCACCATGCCGGAAATCAGCCCTTTAATAACCGAATCGCCAGTCAGTGCCGCCAGGAAAGATATTCCCAGCAGTATCAGGATAGCCATCTCCGGCTGACCGAAAGCCATAATTATCGGCATCATGGCCGGGACCATGGCCAGGGCCAGGATTACCGGAACGATTCCCCCCGCCATGGAGCTGGTAACGGCGGCGCCGATAGCCCGGCTGCCCTCCCCCTTCTGGGTCATGGGAAAGCCATCGAGCAGGGTGGCGGCGCTGGAGCCTTCTCCCGGCATATTTAGCAGTATGGAGGTTATACCGCCGGAGGTATAAACGACGGCGTGAAGGGAGACCAGCAGGATAAGGGCCACCTCGGCGGGCATATGGAAGACGAAGGGAAGGAGGATGACCAGCATGGTGGCGCCGCTGATGCCGGGGATAATACCGACGAGCAGGCCGATGACAATAGCCACCAGCATTACCAGCAGGTTTATCGGTTGGAATAGGGTGGCTATAGCCGCGCCGTACGCCTCAAGCATTGCTTAAGCCCGGTACTTGGCCACCAGGTCGGCAAAGATGGCTTGAAACTGATCGAGGCGAGATGCGGTATCCATCATTATCTGGTTCACCTCTTCTCCGGTGACGTATTCATCGGGCTTTAACTCCTCCCCGGAGACAGCGTTTATCTCGGCACGGAATCCCTCATCCTGGGCCCACTTGTTGGCCAGACTTCTGAGAAAAGCTAGCCTGTCGGCGGGCATATCCGGTGGAGCCATAAATAGACTGGAACCGGCCAATGCTGTTTCCCATAATTTGACCAGTTCCAGGTCTTCGCCGCTTAAGTTAACCAGCTCGGTGATGGCGGGCACATCGGGCATAAGTGGGTCCCTTTTCGTGGCCAGGACAAATAGCGGTTTTATCATACCAGCCCCACCGGCGCCCAGGCCCGCATATCCGGCTAACTCCCCCCGTTTTACCGCTGGAGCTAGGTCACCCCCGCCAAAGCCGGTGATAACCTTGGCATCAAGACCTAGAATCTTGATAACAGTCAGACCGGCTAAGGAAAAATAGCCTGAGGGGCTGGTGGCACCAAGTTTCAGCTCCTTGGCCGCCTGCAGGTCGGCTACGGTTTGATAAGGCCCATCTGGCGACACGTAAAAGTAGGTCAGCCGGTGGCCAATGCTCATGATGTAAGAAAACTTTTCAATATCATATTCCGCTGCGGGCTCGCCCATAACCTTGTTTCCCAAAAATTTTGTTGAGGATATCCCCCCCAGGGTAAGGCCGTCTGGTTTGGCTTTATATAAGTAGTTCATGCCTTCCATACCCCCGGCACCACGCCTGTCGCTTACTGTAACGGTGGCGCCGGTATCCTCACCCAGGTATGAAGCAATTGTGCGGAGGATAAGGTCATCAACGATTCCCGGCGTAGCTGTGGAGACCACCTCTATGGACTTGCCCTTGTAAAAATCGGCTGGCGCTACCGATCCCGACTGCGATGGGCAACCGGTTACGGTTATTGCCACCGCCAGAATCAAGGCTGCTGCTATAACTGCCAGTTTTTGGCTCACGGTGACCTCCTGATCACTCTGTCTTGGCAAGGTGCAGGGTCATTACCTTGCCCATGTTGGATATGGGATGCATCCGTTTTAGCTGGATGGTGTTTGCCTGGGCCCAGACCCCAGCGGCCAGTTTGCCGGGGTGGGGGGCCCGGCGCAGTTCCCTGAGCAGGGTAGCGATAACCTCGCCCTCGTCTACCTCACCCACCTCGGGGCTGATAATAAGGCTCAGGCGAGTCTGCCCCCGTCCGTCCTCTTCCTCAAGGAGCTGGTAGTCGGTGGCAGCCCCGCCGTATCTAGCCGGTAGCACCTCCTCCAGGATGCGGACAAAGTCGGTGCCGACGATGGTCATGCCGCTGCCGGTAAGCTTGGCAAAGCTCCTGATGTCATGGATATGGGTATCAAATCCCAGCTGCCCGAAGAGGCAGCCGCATTTCCGGGTCTCGACCACCCCGTAGTCATCACTCTCCATGTTAAGCAGTATCTTGGGCGCTGACGGCAGGATGGTGCTGAAAAGAAAGGCGTCAACGTAAATATCGGACGGCGTTATCTTTCTCTGGTGCTGAATCATAGCTGCTGAGTCGTGGAAAAGGTGCACATCATCGGTGGCACCGGCTTCCGGGCAGCCATAACCAAGTCGGCCAATTTCGCTGATGGCATATCTGGTGGTAACCGAAGCCCCGGTAGCCTCTATCTGCTGGCGCTTGGCCGGTGTCAGGGGCTCCCCGCCGGAGGAAAAGCACGTTCCTCCAATGTCAAGCCCGTTTTCAATAGCCGCCTGGCACACCTTTACTGCCCGGCTGGGGGAACATATAAAGCAGCATCCTCCAGAGTACTTTTTAGTGTCGGCTATCCACTGAGCTACCTTAACCGCCTCCTCCAGCCCAACGTACTCCGGCTTGGCCAGCCTGGCTCCCCAGAGCCGGCTGCCGTAGATGATATATCTGGTGACCAACTGGTGTTTCAGTGACGATTGCACCTGTCTCTCATTCACCGGCGAAAACCAGCGGGCCACCGGCTTGCCCACCTTCCAGTGATTTAACACTATGCTTATACCAGATGGAGCCGGTAGTATTGGCAGCCAAACCCCGAGTGGAACATCCAGGGCGTTGTTGACCGCCAGCATAGGCAGAAGATAATAGCTGATATCGGCCATATGGCCGAGGTCAAAGGTCGTCCTGGTGCCGGTGCTGCGTGAGCCGCTGCTCTGGGTCTGGTAGTAAACGGGCAGGAAGGGGTTGTCAAAGTCACGCTCGCTGAAGCTGAAGTTCTTTCCCCCCCTCACCACCTCTTTCCTCCCCTTGAACTCCTCCCAGCTGAGATAGACCCCCTCCGCCAGCAGCTTCTTTAGGGTGGCCTCAATCCCCTCCTGGTTTACCAGTGACTCGATGTCGCCGAACTGGCAGCCGGCCAGCTTGAGCAGCTTTAAATAAGGGCTTTTGGGGTTCCGGTAGATCCCCTTCTGCACCAGGCTCAGGAAGTTCTTTTCCCGGTTGCGCAGCCTCTCAGCGATAACCCGCTGGCTCTCTTCTAGGGTGATAGTGCCGTGAAGGAAGCCCCGCAGGCCCAGGGCCAGCCGTGAGTATTTTATCAGGTCAGCGATGATTGGCATCTTCCTAAAATGCGGGAATTTAGCCCCCTATTATAGCATATGCTGGCGTTGCAGGATATACCAGCCGGGGCTTTTAGGACGGGGCCTCGATGGCGATGGCGAACCTCTCCCTGAAGCGCCGCAGTATGGCGATGGTCTTGGTTCCCAGCAACCCTAAAAAGACGGCGTTGCCGGCGGCGTGCAGGCTGTCGAACCAGACGGTGTTGAGCTCGGTAAGCAGCAGGGTCTTGAGGGTGAGGGGGTAAATAAAGGCGGCCCAGTACCAGAGGTTGGTGATGAGGCCGTATAAATAGCCCCAGACCACCCCGATAACGATTAAGGCGACGGTATTGAGCTTTAGTCGGCTTAAGTAGCCGGCAGAGAGCCCGGCCAGCCCCCAGGCAATCATCTGGTAGAGCGTCCAGGGCCCCTGCCCCAGAAAGAAGTTGGAGACCAGCGCCGTCACCGCGCCGACGGCAAACCCGGCGATAGGCCCGAAGACGTAGCCGGAGCAGATGATGATATAGGTGCAGGGCTGCACGTTGGGGATGGCGGCGAAGGGCACCCTGAGCACCGCCGAGATTGTCCCCAGCATGGCCACCAGGGCAATCTCCTTGGAGTTGGTGGCGGCAGACTCGAACTCAAAGGAGAGGGCCAGGCAGACCAGGGCGGCCAGGACGGCGGCCACTATCCCCCAGTTGAGCAGGTCGGACTCGGGCAGGAGGGCGGTGATGACAAAAGCCCCGGCGGCCACGGCCACGATGGCGACTAAAACGATATGAGATTTCTTCACCCTATCTGCTCCAGCATCTCGCTGACGGTGAGGGTGGTGTCGGCCACCCCGTAGCTGTTCAGCGCCTGCGCCAGGCGGTTGATCTGCGGCGAGAAGAGCAGGGCTTTGGCCAGCACCTCTCTTTTGTTCCCCTCCACCACCACCCGCCCCTCGCTGAGCAGCACCACCCGGTCGGCACACTCGGCGATAGTCTCGACGTCATGGCTGACCATGATGACGGTGTTGCCCCGGCGGCGGTAGTCATCGAGATAGTTTATCAGCTTCTTCTTCAAGAGATAGTCCATGCCCCGCGTCGGCTCGTCGAGGATGATAATCTCCGGCTGCGCCGCCAGCACCGAGGCCAGGGCCACCCGCTGCTTCTCGCCGCCGCTTAAGTTTCTGGGGTAGCTCTTCAGGTAGCGGGTCAGCTCGAACTCGTCCAGCATCTCTTCCACCGCCTTAGTAATTTTAGCTTCTTCCTCCCCCCGGTTCCTCAGACTGAAGGCAATTTCGTCCTCCACAGTGTCGGCGAAGAGGTGGTCGTTGGGGTTCTGGAAGACGTAGCCCACCCGCCGGCTCAACTCGGCGGCGGTGCTCTTGCTGGTATCGACCCCCTCCAGCCTCACCCTGCCCCTGGTCGGCTTTAATAACCCGTTGAGCTGTTTGACCAGGGTTGTCTTGCCCGAGGCGTTGCGCCCCATAATGCTGATAAACTCCCCCCGGTCTATGTCCAAACTGATGTTTCTCAAGACCGCCCGCTCTCCATAGGAGAACCATAGTTTATCAACGTTGAGCACCGTCTTTAGACTCGCCCCGGCGTCGGCGAATTCAACCGTCCTGACACCTCTTAAGATCTTCTGTAGTTGCAGGCGGGCGTCCTTGACTGTCAGCGGCAGCCCGTTCAAAAGTAAGCCTTTACCCCGTAGCTCCCGCATCTGCCGGAGAACTGGCGGAAAGCGTAACTCTCGCATCAGCCGGATTACCGGCGGCAGGCCGATGCCCAGCCCATCGATATCGCCGCCCATCACCTCCCGGGGCGTCCCGTCAGCGATGATTTGGCCGTTGCCCATCACCAGCATCCGGTCAACCAGGTGGACGACTCTATCCAGTCTCTGCTCAATAAGGATTACGGTCAAACCAAGCTCGTCGTTGAGCCTCTCTAAAAGCCGCAAAGCATCCTCGGCGCTCTGGGGGTCGAGCTCAGAGGTCGGCTCGTCGAGGACTAATATTTCGGGGTGCAGCGCCAGCACCGAGGCGATGGCCACCTTCTGTTTCTCGCCGCCGGATAGCTCCTGGTTGCGGGCGAAGCGCAAATGAGCGATGCCCGCCGTGTCCAGCGCCTCCTCGATGCGGCGGGCAATCAGGTTCCTGGGGTAGCCCAGGTTCTCCAGGCCGAAGGCAATCTCCCGCTCGACATCGGTGGTCACCAGCTGGTTCTCCGGGTCCTGGAAGACCATGCCCACCTTTGTCGCCAGCTCTTTGGGCGGGGTTTTTAAGATGTCCATCCCCTGCACCTCGGCCTTACCGCTTATTTTCCCCCCATAGAAGTGGGGCACCAGCCCGTTAAAACAGCGGCAGAGGGTTGATTTGCCTCCTCCTGAGGCCCCGGTGATGAGGACGAACTGGCCGTCCTCAATGGTCAGGTTTAGCCTGTTCAGGGCGGGCTTATCCGCCCCGTTGTAGCTGAAGCTGAACTCCTGCAGCCTAATCAAGCTCGACCCTCCTCTTGAGAAAGGCCAGAGGCACCACCGCCGCCAGCAGCAGCAGGATTATGGCCGGTATTAGCCACCCCCACCCCTCCAACCCGATGGCGCTCAGCTTGGGGTAGTACTGGTAATCGCCGAAACCCAGAACCCTCACCGCGATTCCAGCGGCCAGGGGCAGCAGCCCCACCACCAGCGTCACTGCGTCTATCCTGGAAATATTTATTTCTTTGTAGAATGCCCTTTTTTGGCCGTTGCCGAAGGCCCGCGCCTCCATGGCCTCGGCCACCTGCACCGCCCGGTCCAGCGAGTTGCCCAGCAGGGCGAAGCTGATTCTGCCCCGGTTCCTGAGCCTTCTAAACCAGCTTCCGGCATCAAGCTGCACCCCCCGGGTGCGGTAGCCGTCGCTGATGCGCCCGATGTCCTCGACCAGGCAGGGGACGAAGCGCGTTGACAGCGAGGTCACCAGCACCGACTTGTAGGGCAGCCGCATCTTGAGCAGGACGGCCATGATGTCGTCGGGGTGGATGGTGAGGTTGATGAGGCTGAAGACCGATATTATCACTATCAGCTTCAGGGCCATCACCGCCCCGAAGGCGATGGCCTCCAGGGTTATCACCGGGCTGCCCACCACCGGCAGCCGGAAGGGGGCGGTCAGCAGCACGTGGTCGCCGTGGTAGCTGAAGAGGGCATTGATGACGATGATGCTTAACCCCAGCCAGAGGGTCAGTTTAAGGGTTGAGGCCCACTCCCGCCCCACTCCGGCCAGCCACACTAGGGGAATAGTGGAGAAAAATAAAATCAGGATATAGACGGGGTGGTTGAAGATTAAACTTAAGACCACCAGCCCGCCGCCCCAGGCCAGCTTGACCAGGGGGCTCAAGGCGTGGATAACGGTGTCCCTGTCCCGGTAGCTCAGTTCCGGCATCACGGTATCTTTACTATCTGGCTGTTATTGACTAAGGCGGCATAGGCGTAGCGAAACCCGTTACTGTTATTGATAAGCGCCTTAGCGGCGCTACTCACCCCGCTCTCATCGGCGCCGGTGACGATAAAGACGGCGCTCTCTCCAGAGCCGACTCCCCCCGGGCTCCAGGGGTTCTGGGTGGCCTGGATTAAGCCCCACCCCGCCCCATAGTCACCGGCCGGGTCGCCATTACCGTCCAGAACGATTATTTTGCCCCCATCGAAATAGGCGAAGAAGCCCAGCTTCTTGTGCAGTTCGTTAAGCTCTAAAATAAGCCCATTATCAGCTCCGGCCAGGATAATCAGGTTACTCCCCCCTTTAACCCCGTCAGATAGCGCCTCAGTGCCGGTCAGGGTCACTTCAGTTACTCCCCACTCCTTTAGTTTGGCCACCAGCGCTGCCGCCTCCTTGGCGAAGGGGGCATCATAGACCACCGCCGTCGGCTTCAGCTCGCCCCGCACTCCGTTTAAGAAAGGCTGGGGGAAAGCGCCGATGATGGCCGGCACCATCGGCTGGTAGCTCCAGTCCCGGAAGTCCCACTGTTCGATGTCGCCGTCGTGAAGGCTATAGTCCCTGGCCCCTAGGCTGAGGCAGATGCCGTTGATATAGTAGAGCCAGTCCCGCTTTTTACTGCCCCCCTCATACTCCGAGCTGAGTCCCTCTATTGACTGGACGAAGCCGCCGCCGTATTTGGTCTCCACCTTGGCGACAGACTGCAGCGCCGTCATGGCGTCGGTGCCGTCCTCGATTTTAACCTCCTTGGCCAGGATTAGTTCCTGGCCGAAGTCCTGAGTGACAGCTACTGTTACTTTAGATTGCCCGCCGCTATCGGTGGTGGCTGACGGCGTCGGGCAGCCGGTCAGCATGGCTGCCAGCAATAGTAATATTAAGGGCAGCGCCCATTTAGCCATACCTGGCCCTTACCCTCCGGCCCACGAGCAGGCCGAGCATCAGCGCCAGCAGCAGGACGGCGCTGGTAATCCACCACTTAAGGGCCATGATGGGTAAGTCGGTCACCTGCACATAGGTGGGCACCTTGACCCCGGCGCCGACGCGCAGCGCGGTCTCCGGGGGCAGGCAGAGGATGCAGGTGTCAAAGTCGTGGTCGCCGGGAACGGTGAACAGCGACGGGGCGACAGTAATCTCCACCGCTTTCGCCTCCCCGGCGTTGAGGGTGAACTCGTCCGGGGTAATCTTAAACCAGCCATCATGGCCGCCCTCGACATAGACCTGGAACCGGTAGGGCTGGTCGGACTGGTTGATGATATTCAGTGTCTGCACCTGGCTGCCGCCGGGGCGGACCTTAAAGTCCATCCGGCCCGGGGCCACCCCCACCCCCAGTGCCAGCGCCGACGAGGCCGCCAGCAGCAGCAAGATGACCGGCAGCAATAATACCGACGCCTTAACCAAGCGGCCCGGCATAGTCTACCTCTACTGTGCCTCCGACGCCCAGAAGATGAGTGTGCCGTTCTGGTTGCCGGTGAGGGTATAAGTCTCGGGGACGGTCAGGGTGGCGGTGTGTTCCTCACTCTTGTCTCGGGAGACGTAGCAGGTGAAGTCCCCACATTTGGCATTATCCAGCTCTAAGCCGTCAACGTAGAGGTTATCGGCGTTGTCGCTGACCGCGGCGGTGACCGCCAGCTTCCAAGCGCCTTCATTGGTTATGGTGATGGTCACCGGCTGGCTGATATCCCTCGGCCCGAGAACGCCGAAATTGAGGTAGTCGGGAGTAACCTTGAAGCTGATGGCGGGGATGATATCAACCGTCATGTTGACCGTCTGGCCTGCCGGGGGCTGGGCGCTGCCCCCGCCGACGGTGACGGTGACGCTGTTGCTGCGGATGTGGCCGTCCATCTCGGCGTAGACATCTAGGGTGGCATCGTGGTCGACGGTAATCTCAACCTCGCCGTTCTCGTCGGTGGTGTAGCTGGTGTCGGCGTGGACGGTGGCGCCTTGCACCGGGTGCCACTCGGCGAGTTTATCGTCGTACTCCTCTACGGTGACGGTAAAGCTGCCGCCGACGCTGGGGGCGGTATTGTCCACCTCAAGTTTGAGCGGTATATCAGTATACTCGCCGTAGTAGAACAGCACTTCCTTGTGCGGCGGGTCGGGTGGCGAGGTCTGGTCGAGGATAAAGTCGGCGGCACCCACCGAAGGGCTGACGTAGTCAACCCGGTAAAGCCAGCCGGCCGTGCCCTCCGCTTCCTCGCCGTCTATCGAGGTAACGTAGAGGCTGCCCCACTGGTCGGTGGTCTTATAGCTGAAATTACCCTTTGCGGCAGCTTCGTCCAGCGCCCCCAGGGCGGTGGGGTTGGCCAGGTGGTATTTGGTGCCGCTGTTGTCGGCGGTAATGGTGGACTGGTTCACAGTGACGCTGCCGCTCCAGATGGTCTTGGTCTTCCCCTCAACGCGGACATCAACGGTGACCCCTGGCTGCGGCGGTGACGGGGTCAATACTGTTACCGGGAAGTGTTTGCCCAGCAGGGCGATTACAGCGCAGGCGGTGGTCTTGGCGACGCTCATCCCGGCATTGCCGTTCTGCCAGTAGAAGGCGCCGCCGGCCTGCTGGAAGGAGAGAAGATCGTCAACCGGGCTGTTCCCCGAGGTGTTCTCCCAGCTGGTGGGGTCTTTCCCGGCGGCGACCAGGGCGCAGATGCCCCAGGAGTCGGTGTCGGCGTTGGTCGAACCCCAGGATTCAAAGCCGCCGTTGGCCATCTGGGTGGTGGCCAGGTAGGCAGTAGCCTTGTTTATTGCCGCCGAGGCCGGGTTCTCCCCGGCGGAAATCAGGGCCATGATGGCGGCGGCGGTATCGTCAACGTCGCTGTCCGAGCCAACCCCCCAGCTCCAGCCGCCGTCTTGGTTCTGGTTGGCCAGGATAAAAGCTAGGCTGTCCTGGATGGTGTTCGAGCTGGCCGGGTCTTCCCCGGCGGCAACCAGCCCCATCACCCCCCAGAAGTCGTCGTTGAGCAGCTTGACATCGCCAATCTGGCTGTTGTTATGCTGGGCTTCGAGCAGGGCGACGAAGTCGCGCCCGCCGAAGTTAGTCGGGTCTTCCCCGGCGGCGGCGATAGCCAAGAGCATCCTCGAGTAGTCGCTGGCCGAGGAAGCGCTCCCGGCGTTAGCCGCCAAGTAGTCAACTATAGAGGGGTTAGAGCCAACCTTCCAGTCAGCGGGATTTTCCCCGGCGGCGGCGATGGCCATCACCACCCAGGCCGAGGTGGCGAAGTTGTCAATCTTGCCGGTGCTGTCCTGCTGCGAGTGCAGGTAGTCCAGGGCGCTGCTAATCTGGCTATCGCTGGTGGCGTAGGGGTAGGACGCGGCGGCGGCTGGCACCGCCAGCAGGAAGGGGGCGAGCAGGGTGAATATCAGCAGGATAATAAAGAGCTTTGACCTGAAAATGCCGGGCATGGCTGTCGCCTCCTCTAGCTAAATAAAGTATACTTGATAATATGCAAGTGCAGTTGATTATTATAGAGGCAAAAGTTACCCCCTGTCAAGGGGTTTCGGGCTTGTTTGGGGGCGGGTTTTTAAAAAATTTTTTAGCCGCCCTCGGCGTCGAAGAGCTGGTAGGCTAGCCGTTCTTGTTCCAGTCGGGCAATGAGGTCGGCGGCCTCGCTGTCAACGCAGACCACCAGGGGCTTAAGCCCGCTCTTGGCCGCCTCGACAGCCGCCGCCGTCGCCCCGTAGTGCTGGAACTCGGCCCCGGTTTTGCGCAGTGCTGCCAGCGCTTCCAGTCCCAGTGCGGCGACCATGTCGCTCTTAGCCAGACGCTGTTTGAGTATGTCGTAGTTAATCTTTTTCGAGCCGCCCCGCTGGATACCGGGCACCCTCAGTATGGTCACCCGGCCCACCTCCAGGGGCACGATGCCCTCGATGCCGGTGATGCCCACATCCTCGCCAGCCCGGGCGCTGTCTATGGTGGTGCCGCTGGCCTCCTGCTTGCGGCTGGCCGAGGCCAGGAGCAGCCCATCCTTCATCTCGAGGCCCACCTTCTGCCCCTTTTTCAGGTCGTCCTCGGCGATGGCGGCGCAGACGGAGAGATTGGTTATCGCCCGCTGGATAAAGGCGTTGTAGTCACCCAGCTCGCGCAGGGTCTTGATTATCCAGTTGACCCCCTGGTTGGTCACCCGGTAGTGGCCGCGCCCCTCGGCGGCCAGTAACCCCTCCCCGCTGAGCTGGGCGATGTAGTCCGACACCGCCTGGGGGGTGATGTTCAGGTTTTGGGCAATCTCCCGCTGCTGAATGCCGGGGCCGGCGTTGGCTATCTCCACCAGTATCTGAAAGCGGGTGGTCAGGTTCTTGTTTCTGAGAACCTCAATCATAGTTCACCACGATTGATGATAAATCAAGCACAGTTGAATTATAACACTTCTCTGGGGGAAAGCAAGGGGTGGCTGTTTACTCTTCCTCAGCCTCGACTGGTTCGGCGGGCTCGACGGGCTCCGGCTGGCGCTTGGTACCTACGGAGAAGAGATAGCCCAGACCGTCGGCCAGCCTGGTCTTATCGGTGAGCAGCACCAGCAGCGAGGTCAGCACCACGCTGAAGAGGACGATGCCGTAGGTCAGGTTCTTGATAAGCTCGCCGCCGGGGACTGCCTGCTGGAAGACGATGGCCGCCAGCACGATGGCGGTCAGCCCCCGGGGCGCCATCACGGCGATAAAAGAGGCGTCTTTGGCCGGGGCGGTTCCCCCCACCGTCAGCCTCACCGAGGCTATCCTCAAAATGAAGATTACGGCGGTGAAGACGGCCGCCAGTATCATCAAATCGGTGCTTATCATCTCCAGCGATATCCCCAGGTAGATGAAGAAAAAGGTCTTGAGCAGGAAGGCAATCTCGCCGAAGAAGGCCTTCTCCATTTCGGTCAGTCCTCCCGATTCAAGCCGCAGCCCCTTCTTGAAGAAGGGGAGGGGCATCGGCTTGAGGTTACCCAGGGTGATGCCGAAGGCCAGGGCGGCGATGGGGCCGTTGAAGCCCAGCAGCTCCACCAGCCCGAAGATGACGAAGACGCAGGCGGCGGTGGTGAACATGGTGTTCTTGACGTGCCTTATCCGGTTTAAGAAGAGCGACCAGATGAAGGCGCCGGCCACGCCCAGGCCGATGGCCACCAGGAAGGAGGCAATCAGATTGCCGGTGACGTCGAGCACCTGGAACTGGCCGAGCTGGTAGCTATCAATCAGGGTGATGGCGAAGATGATGCTGAGGACGGCGGTGACGGTTGATTCCACCGAGAGCAGCACCTGGCTCTCCTCTTTTATCTTAAGCTGCTTGACCAGGGGGATGACGATGGCCTCCGAGGTGGAGCCGATGATGGCCCCCAGAATTAAGGCTGGCAGCAGCTCCAGGTCGGTGAGCCAGAGGGCCAGCCCGGTGATTATGGCCATGCTGAGGGGGAAAACGACCAGGGCCAGGGCCATAGCCCCGGGTACGGCGGCGCGCAGGGTGCTCAGCTTGAGGCTGAAGCCGCATTCCAGCAGGATGATAATCAGGGTGATGGTGGTGAAGATGGGCCCTATCTCGGTGAAAAGGCTGGGGGGCAGAATCCCCAGTACCGGCCCCAAGACGATGCCGAGGACGATGAGGAAGAGGACATCGGGCACCATGATGCGGTTGAACAAGCCGGTGAAAAGGTGGGCCAGAAAGATGATAATGCCGACGAAGGCTATTATCAGGGCGACATCCTGCATGATGCCCAATTTAATTGGCCGGAGGCTGTTTGTCAATAGTCCTTACTGGCTAGTTATCCTCCGCTGAGGAAGGGCAGGAAGGAAATAGTATCACCGGCTTTTAAGAGCTGGTCCCGCGAGGTTATATGCTGGTTGACGACAACCACCACTATCCACTCGGCCAGTTTCAGCTGGGGATATTTACGCTGCACATAGTCCAGGGCGTCGTTAACGGTGGTCTTTCTGGTGACGGGTATCTCGATGCGTTCGGCCCCGGTCACGGCGCGCTGCGTACCCAAAAATTCAACCGTAACTTTCATATTCTGGCTTTAGCCTCCCACCTCTTCCAGCAGCCGGCTGGCCTTTTCGTCGAGCAGGCCGAACCTAGCCACCGTCTCCCGCCGGGGTATCCCCTCCGGGGTAAAGCCCTTCTGCTGGTAGACGGCGTCGCAGAGCTGATGATATTCCTTTATTCTTCGCTCGATAACCAGCCTGTGCCGCTGTTCGGGGCTGGCCGGCAGCTTCTGGCTGCCCCCGTTCTGCTCCAGCCATTTGTCGTAGTAGTCGGCGCGGGACTGGTATTCGTTGAAGAAGACCGGCGCCATCGCCCTTAAGGGTATCTGGTCATTATCGCGCGTCCCCTTGCCCTGGCGCAGGTTTATCAGCTTCTGTAGGATATAAAGCCTCTCTGAATCATCCAGTATGTCCTGCAGGCTCTTGCGGCTCCCCGTAGTGGCGTTAAAGTAATCTACATAGTGGGCCAGGGTAGGCAGATTCTTGGCCGGCTCGGGCGTGGCCGCCGCCTCCGGGTTGCGCACGTCAATCCAGTGCAGCTTGCACAGCCCGGTGGCGTTGAACCAGGTGCGGATTAGGGGGAACCACTTCAGTGCCGCCGCCTTGGCCTCCAGGGTGGGCAGCTCCTGGTAGACCTGGTCGATGAAGATGAGCCAGACCTCGTCGTGCTGCGGGCCTTTGAGGGCAAGGCCGTAGCCCCCCTGCTGGGCCAGCGACTCTTTAGTGACATACATGGAGAACTCCAGCCCCTTGACCTCCATGCCGAATTGGTTAAGCTCGGCCAGGGCTTCATCTTCACTGGTCTTGTTTCTGGCGGCGTATTTCCGGGCGACCCACTTCTTGCCCCGGGCTACCCCCTGCCCGACCACCTTGCCCAGGCCCCGGCCAGCGGCTATCTCCTGTAGCAGCCTGTCGGCGGCGGCAGCGTCGCCGAATTTAAGCTCGTAGCCGGTATCGTCGGTGCTTAGGTAGCCGCGCTCGAAGCACTCCATTAAAAAGGCGATGGTCACCCCGGTGGAGATGACATCGAGGCCGTACTCATCGCAGTACCAGTTGTACTCCATAACGAACTGGGGGTCGAAGATGCCCATGCAGGCGACGGCGCCCACCGTTTCGTACTCCGGGCCGTCAACGCTGACCCGGCGCCCCGCCAGCGGCCCCCTGGTCAATTTAACGTTCTCGGCCCCCTTGGCGCAGGCCAGGTTGCAGCCGTAGTAGCAGCCGTCGGGGATTCTCCGGCTGAAGTAGTTGTCCAGAAAGACGTGGGCGAACAGCTTGACCGACTCCGGGCTCTGCCCGTACTGGTAGTTGTTCACCGGGAAGATGTGGAACTTGTCCATATACTCGGATAGGATGGTCGTCCCCCAGGCGGAGAGGTGGAGCTGGGTGGGGTCGGCTTTGGCGATAACCCGCTTCATCTCCCGCCCCGCCGCCCGCACCCCTTTTTTATCGACCGGGTTGTTGCCGTTGGCCTTGGCCCGGCTGGAGCGGACAATGATGCTCTTTAGGCCCTTGGACCTCATCACCGTGCCGGTGCCGCCCCGCCCCGCCTGCTTGGCCCTGATTCGGCCCCGCCTTATATCGTAGTAGAGGCTGTGGATGACCCCGTAGCGGGCGTGGAGCGCCCCCCCGCCGGCGCTGGCCGCGGCCAGGCAGTCGCTATACTGGCCGCCGTTGGCCTCTTTCAGCAGTCTCTGGCCGTAGGAGAGGGCGCCCTCATCGGTCTCCTTATCGTATCTGGGGGCTCTGGCGATAGCGATGGTGCCGGCGTCGCCGTCAATTGATACGGCCACCTCTTCCTGAGATTGGCCGGTTACCGCCAAGGCATCGAAGCCGGCCAGCTTTAAGAGCGGCCCGAAGTGCCCGCCGACGTTGGAGTCGATGAAGGTATCGGTCAGCGGTGAAATCGTCCCTACGATGAATTTGCCCGTCCCCGGGAAGCCCGGCTCGTTGCCCAGCGGCCCGCTGGCCATGACCAGGATGTTCTCCGGGCTGTCGTAGCGCGTCTGGCTGGTGGTGCCTTCCCAAATAAATTTCAGGGCGTAGCCCCGCCCCCCGATGTATTTGGTCTTAAAATCAGGGGGCATCTTCTCGATGTTGATTTCCCGGCGGCTCAGGTCTATCCTGAGGACGCGGTCGGTGTAGCCCCCGGCCACCCGGGCCGGTTTATAGTTGATTTGCTTTAGTATTTCCACGGGTATTCTAGTATTTATAGCATATTATGCCTATGTTGGGCAAAGCGGGAAATATGTTATAGTGTAGCGGCAGGCACTTCTCAGGAGGTTAAGATATGAAGTTAAAGAACAAGGTGGCCATCATTACCGGCAGCGCCCGGGGCATGGGGCGGGTATTTGCCCGGCGTTTCGCCCAGGAAGGGGCTAAACTGACCATCTGCGATATCCTTGATTGCACTCAGGTCGCCGAAGAGATTAAAGCCCTCGGCGGCGAGACGCTGGCGCTCAAGGTCGATGTTGCCAGCGAGAAAGATACCGCCGAGATGGCCAAAAAGACTGCCGACCGGTTTGGCCGGATAGATATTCTGGTCAACAATGCCGCCATTATCGGCAGCATCGAGACCAAGGATTTCCTGAAGCCGGTGGAAGAGATAAAGTCCGAAGACTGGGACCGGATTCTGGCGGTCAACATTAAGGGGGTATTCTTGTGCTGTAAGGCGGTTATGCCCTACATGAAAAAGCAGGGCGAGGGCAAAATCGTCAACATGGCTTCAACCACCGCTTTCACCGGGTTGCCCCACTTCCTTCACTACAGCACCTCCAAGGGCGGTGTGGTTACCATGACCCGCGGTTTAGCCGCGACGCTGGGCGAATTCAATATCAACGTAAACGCGGTGGCACCGAATCTGGTCATGACCGAGGCGATGCAGGCGACCTATTCCCAGGAATTTTACCAGGAACTGGTGGCCACCGCGCAACTCATCCACAAGAGCGTGCGGCCCGAAGATGTGGCAAACGCGGTGCTATTTCTGGCCTCGGACGAAGCTGACAAGATTACCGGGCAGATACTGTCCGTTAACGCCGGCGAATATATGCACTGAAAGAGGGAGCCTCAGGGGGACGAGGCTCTTACCCTTCTTTGGCTCCGCCACTTCAGTATCAGTCCCACCACCCCGTTGGGCATGTAGAGGATAGCTATTATTAGTATGATGCCGAAAAGGAGCATATAGTAATAGGCGAACTTGGTTATCAGTATTTCCTGCAGATAGGTGAAAAAAGCCGCACCGATTACCGGACCGTAAATCTGGCCCATGCCGCCAAAGATGGCCATCAGCACCGGCAGAAAAGAGAGTAGCGGGGCAGGGTGGCCAGCAGGGCTAATAGGACGAGACTAATTAACCCCGCTACCAGGAACCTTCTCGAACTAAATCGGCTAATATCCATTCTCTATTTCCCCAAGATGCCGGTCGGTTTTACCAGGAGCAAGATTATGAAGATGATGTAATAGGCAATCAAGGCCAGGGCGGCATCTACATAGGTCGCTATGCTGCCAACGATACCCAGGATAAAACCGCTGATTAGACTGCCGGTGACACTGCCCAGTCCCCCGAGGACGACCACTATCATGGCGATGATGGTGTAGTTGAGGCCTATCATTGGCGTAATCTGTTGCGTCATACTGATAAGGGCGCCGGCGCAGCCGGCCATTAAAGCGCCCAGGCCGAAACATATGGCCAACACCTGTTTAATGTTCACCCCGCTCAGCCCGGCTGTCGTCGGTTCCTGGGCGGCGGCTCTGATGGCCTTCCCCAGCCGGGTGTGCATAAGGAAGAAATAGAAGGCAAGGCTGATAACAACAGAAAATAAAAGAGCCACCAAACGGTTGGCCGGGAAGATAGCTCCCGACAGATTAACCGGATTGGTTAAATAGTTGTACCCCCTGATGTTAGCCGTCCATATCAACAGGGCGATGTTCTGAATGATGAAGAGGAGGCCGAAGGAGGCTAACAGGGAGTTGCCCTCAAAGATATCCATTGATTCTGACTTTTCCCTGAGGGATTGGAAGAGAGTCCGGTGAATAAAGAAACCGATGATTAACATCAAAGGGCCACAGATGAGCAGGGAAAGCAGGGGGTTGATGCCAAAGAGGGTGTACAGGGAGTAGGTGATGAAAGCGGCGAACATAATAAATTCGCCGTGGGAGACGTTAAGTACCCGGGCAACGCCGTACTGAAGGTTGAGTCCCACGGCGATAAGGGCATAGATACTGCCCATAATCAGGCCGGCAATTAATACATCTAAGGCGGTTACCAGCACGACGAAGCCTTCCTCTTTTTCGGAGATAACACCCGGCAGGCTGTCCGGAAAGACGCTGGATAGCCCTCATGCCTTTCTGAACAGTCTGCTTGCTGGTTACTACTACTAAATCGACTGGCTTAGGAAGTTGGCCACGCCGGCTTGGGATATTCCGGTTGGGCGGTACGCTTGGACGCAGCCGCTACGATTTCGAACTCCCCGTTCTGCCACTGGCCGACCTCGCCGGGTGACTGTATGTTAAACTGGTTGACGAATTGCACCGGGCCGATGACGGTGTCGAAGGTCATGGTGTTCATGGCATTCTTTATCGCTTCCCGGTCAAGGGTCCCCGTCTGCTCGATAGCCTGCTGCAGGACCTGGTTTGCCGAGTAGCAGTAGGCGTTGCCGTATCAGTCGGTATTTTCGGGGCCAACATAGGCGGTCATCCTGTTCCAGAAGTCCTGGGCTCCGGTATAGGGGGCCTTGGGGTTCCAGGCACCAGCGGCCATAACACCCTCGACTCCTTGGGCGCCAAACATCTCTCTATAAGCGGAGAAGGCTATGCCGATGGTGGAGTACCAGAGCTTGGGGTTAAAGCCAATCTCCATCGACTGCTTGGTGAGGAGGAAGTTTTGGTCGGGGTAGGTGAAGAAAAAGGCGGCGTCAGGATTGAGCGCCTTCATCTCCTTGAGTAAGGGGGACAGGTCGGTGGCATCCAGCGGGAAGCTCTTGTAGAGGAGCAGATCCAGCCCGCCCCCGACCAGTACCGGCACCACGCCTTGGGCTCTATGCCGTGCAGGTCCTGATGGTTGGCCGCCACGAAGGTCTTGATGCCCAGCTCGTGGACCAGGTCTACCATGGCTTGCGCCTTCTCGGCCGGCTGGTTAAGGATGACAAAGGTGTAGGGTATTTCCTGCCACATCGCCTTAAGCTGCAGGGAATCAACCGTGGGCGCCACTACCGGGTACTTATATTGGGCGAATATAGGGGAGGTGGCGAACCAGATAGCCGTGGAGTAAGGGCCGAGGATAAAGTCAACCTTGTCCTGCGTAGCCAACTTCTGGATTAGATTCACGCAGGTTCCGGTGTCGCTGGTATCGTCATACCTGATTAGCCTTAAGGGCAGTTTCTTGTCATACTCCTTGACATATATCCCGCTTATTAAATCTTTTTAATACTCTGAAATATTTTGCCCACTTTAGCACCGTACCCAGCTTTTGGCAATGACCTTATTTAAGGAAGTTGATAATCCGGTCCAGGCCCCACCATAGCATATGGGTGATTTCGGTAATGGTCCCCTCCAGGCAGGAATCGGGTATGGTAAGTGCCTTTGTCTTAGGGTCGGGAACAGTGCCGGGGAACGAGTAGTCATTGTTGACCAGATAACCGTCATAGCCTACCAGCCCCTGGAGGGTGTAGACCTTTCCCCGGCTTAGCGGGTAGAGGGAGCAAATCTGCTCTCTCTGGCTGTCCTGAAAGACGATTATCAGGTCGGCTCCCTCCGCCATGGCTCCGGTCAGCTCTTTTGACCGGCTCCCGGAGATGTCTATCCGCCTCCTTTTCATGCTTTCGATGGCGTAGGGATAGGGGGGAAGCCCGAAGAACGGCCTGTCCCAGTGTTGGCCGTGGGCCGCCAGCAGCTGGCGGTCTTCCGGGCTTAAGCCAATCCCTGCCGAACTTACTCTGATTTCTTTAAGCCTGCCTTTCCTTTTCTGGATAAGCTCCCTCAGGTAATACTCGGCGACGACGCTTCGGAACCGGTTAACGGCGCAGACAAATACCAGATGCTTCGGCATTTACTACCTCCTAAAGGACGGCCACATTATAAATCTTCCCGGGGGTAAAACAAAGGCAGGCCCCGTCAATTAAAAATGAACTGATTGACAATGAAATAGTTGACATTTACAATGGCGGCTAGGTTAAGCTAGCGTCGGAGGCAGTGATGGCCGTTCTGCTAAAGAGGTGGCAAAAATGAAAATCGATATCTTCCCCCACATTATACCCCCCAAATACAAAGCGGCCCTCTACAAGAAGCTGCCGGGCGGTTTCTTCGGTAAGAGCTGGATAGAGGCCATACCCAGCCTGACCGACTTAGAGGCCAGGTTCAGGATTATGGATCAGTTCGATGACATGGTGCAGGTGCTGACCCTGGGCAATCCGCCGGTGGAGAAGGTCATCGCCCCCAAGGACGCCCTGGAGCTGTCCCAGCTGGCCAATGACGAGATGGCCGAGCTGGTGGCCAAATACCCGGACCGGTTCGTGGCGGCGGTAGCCTGCGTGCCTATGAACGATGTCGAGGCCGCCTTGAAGGAGATAGACAGGGCCATAGTTGACCTCCGGTTCCGGGGAATACAAATGCACAACCCTATCGGCGACAGGCCGATGGACTCCCCTGAATTCTGGCTTATCTACGAGAAGATGGCCCACTATAACCTGCCCATCTGGGTCCATTCCCATCGGGATATCAATGTTCCCGACTATCCCGGCGAGAAGAGTTCGAAGTACATCGTCTGGTCCCTCTTCGGCTGGCCCTACGAGACCTCGGTCTATATGACGCGCCTGATATTCAGCGGCGTGTTCGATAAATACCCCGACCTCAAGGTGATAACGCACCACGCTGGCGGCATGATACCCTATTACGCGGGCCGGATTGCCGGCTTCTATGACACTAACGAGATGCTGCTCGGTTTTAAGTCCAATCTCAAGGAGAGGCCGCTTGACTACTACCGCCGGTTCTATAACGATACCGCCATTTACCAGAACACGCCGGCGCTGATGTGCTGCTACGCCTTTTTTGGAGCTGAGCACATGCTCTTCGGCACCGATATGCCCTATGACAACCAGCTTGGCCTGCGGCAGGTAAGGGAGGTAATAAACTCTATAGAAGGAATGGACATCAGCGCCGCCGAGAAAAAGCTGATATTTGAAGACAACGCCAGGAGGCTCTTAAGGCTGCCAATCTAGCCAAAGGGGGTAGTTATGGCCTCTGGAAGGAGTGGAAATGGAACATTTATGGCTGGTCCTGTTCTGGTCGGGGCCCATCGGGTTGGGCATTTTTCTGGCCCTTTTAGGTACCTTTATCTGGCTGCTGGCCAAGGCTAACTTGATAAAAACGCAGACAAAGGCACTGGAAAAGGAAAAGGGGCTGGAGAAAAAATAAGGGAAGAACCCCGCTTCCCTTTAAAATTCTTTGGTATCCGGCCTAGGCCCTTATCATTACCAGCATCATCTTGAATTTCTCCAGCGCCTTTAACGAGTGCGGTTCGTTGGCTGGCATTATGAGCATTTCACCGGCGCCGACACGGTAAGCCTTGCCGGAGATGACAACCTCGGCTTCACCATCCAGGATATAGATAAAAGCGTCAAAGGGAGCGGTATGTTCGCTCAGTCCCTGGCCTTCATCAAAAGCGAAAAGGGTTAAGGTCCCCACCTTTTTATCAATTAATGTCCGGCTTACTACCGCCCCTTCCTGATAATCTATCAGGCTAACCAGATTGATGGCCTGTGCCTTTAGATTCTCTGGCTCTTTAGCTCCCATGCGGATTGCCCTCCTGTCACTACAATCGAATATGTCACAGCCGGGGCTGGAGGATTCTATTTCACTCGCTCACGCTTCTGATACTCTTTAGGGGAGCCAGACTTATTTTCTCAGCGATCTTGCGGAAGTGAAAACCTTGGACAGCGAGGCTAATACAAAGCGGGAAGACCCTGGGAGTTCTGAACAAGGTCGAGGCGAATAGTTGCCAGAATTGCCTTCTCTCTTTTTCCATCACGCCCAGAACCCACATAGACTTTATCAGGGCTAAGAGCTGGCGAGGATGCGGGTGGCCCTTTCTCTGGCTGTGAGGCTTAAATTCCCTTAAAAAAGTCTTTAGGCGCTCGTAATAGGGCTTGGGGGCATATATTTTATCCAGGATTTGCCGGTAGCCGCTGACGAGTGCCTCGTAGGGCATCTTGGGGATAAAATTCATTGTTCCGTCAGTGTTGTCCCCGGAGCCAGCCGGCAGTATTCGATTCTCCGCTTTCAGCCGCTTGTACAATCTTGTTTCGGGAGGGGCATTCAGCAGGCCGACCATAGCCGTCGTGATGCCGCTTTGCTGTATGAAATTAATCTGGCGTTTAAAAATTGAGGGTGGGTCATTATCAAAGCCAACGATAAATCCTCCCTGCACCTGAAAACCATGATTTTGCAGTGTCTTGACTGAGGATAGCAGGTCGCGGTTCTTATTGGCTACCTTGTTACACTCTTTCAGGCTTGCTTCGTGGGGGGTTTCGATGCCGATGAACACGGTGTCGAACCCGGCATCAGTCATCAGCGTCATTAACTCCTCGTCATCGGCAAGGTTTATCGACGCTTCGGTGAGGAAAGAGAAGGGGTGTTTCCTCCGCTGCATCCACTCAATGATAGCCGGCAGGGTTTCTGTTTTTAGCTTTTTCCTGTTGCCGATGAAGTTATCATCGACAAAGAATGTCATGCCCCGCCAGCCTGCGCGATATAAAGCCTCCAGCTCGCCCAGTATCTGATTCTTGTCCTTGGTTCTGGGCTGGCGACCGTTGAGTATCGGGATATCACAGAACTCGCAGTCAAAGGGACAGCCGCGGGAATACTGGAGACACATCAGGTGGTATTTCCTCATATCGATGAGCGACCACATCGGGGTTGGCGTTTCGGCTATGTCCGGGAATTCCCCAGCCTTGTAGACATGCCTGGCCGAGCCGTTTTCTAGGTCTCGTACCAGTTGCGGCATGATGCTTTCGGCCTCGCTGAGTGCAAGATGGTCTATATCGTCAAAGCCAAATTCTTCACACCCGGTGGTGAACAGAGGACCGCCGGCCACAATCTTGGTCTCCAGCGCCTTGCACCGCTCGATGACAGCCCGCGCCGAGGACTGCTGTACGATCATGCCACTGATAAATACATAATTGGCCCACTTGATGTCCTTGTCTTGCAGGGTGTCTGTATTCAGGTCTACCAGCTTCTTTTCCCACCCGGAGGGGAGCATGGCCGCCACCGTCATTAGACCCAATGGGGGAATGGCTGCCCTCTTATTTATGAATTTCAGCACATGCTTGAAGCTCCAGAAGGTGTCCGGGTATTGTGGATAAACCAGCAGTATTTTCAAGTTAAACTCCTAAAGAACGGGGATTCCAGGTTACCATAATAATATTAATACTATTATAAGACTTCTCGGGGGTAAAAACAAAAAAGCGCCAGCTTTTATCACTAGCGCCTCCAGATTTCTTGGTAGCGGGGGCTGGATTCGAACCAGCGACCTTTGGGTTATGAGCCCAACGAGCTTCCACTGCTCCACCCCGCGTCAGCCCCTACAGTATAGAGGGTGGAAAATTATATGTCAACCCGTCCCGTTTATAGTGCTTCCTTAAAGAACCCGGCCACCTTATCGGCCACCACATCAACGAACCCCTCCCAGAAGTGATCGGCACCGGTAATAACCTCATACCGCTTCGGTTCGGGCATTTCCTCGAAAAGCTCTCGTAGCTCCTGTTGGGCTATGACGTCGTCATTCTCGCCGATGATGATAAACTTTGGTTTTATATATTCTTTTAGCTGCTCGCCGCTTTCCATGAGGGCCGGCGATACCAGCGCCAGCATCTTTATCCTCTCCTCCCCCACCGCCACCGCCGCAGCCACACCCCCGCCGAAGGAATAGCCGGCCAGCCCGATTCTCTGATGGTCGATATTTTCGGTGGCCAGAACGAAGTCCAGCGCCGCCCGGACGTCTTCCTGCTCGAGCTTACCCCCGCCGAACCTTCCTTGGCTTTTGCCCACCCCCCGGAAGTTAAAGCGCAGGGCGGCAATACCGGCCCCGGCCAGCGCCTGGCAGAGATAAAAGACGACGTTGGCCGACATACTGCCGCCGTAGAGGGGGTGGGGGTGGCAGACGATGACCGCCGGCAGATGACCTTCACTATCGGGGAGGTGCCAGGCCCCTTCTAGCTCTAGCTCGCCGGAGGGGGAGCTGATGTGGAGCCGCTTCAATCCGGCCTTTTCCTCTTGGTCTCTTTGGGCGGGCTGATGCTCTTCAGCCAGGCCTTGAGCTGGTCGGCCACCTGATGCTCGTAGCCCTGGTCGCTGGGGTTGTAGTACTGCCGGCCCTGAAGGGAGTTGGGCAGATACTGCTGCTGGACGATGTGCCCCGGGTAGTTGTGGGCGTACTTGTAGCCCTTGCCGTAGCCCATCTTGCCCATCAGCGGCGTCACCGGGTTGCGCAGGTGCAGCGGCACCGCCTCCACCGGCCCCTTCTTGATTTCCTCCTCCACCTGCGAGTAGGCCATGTAGAGCGAGTTGCTCTTGGGGGCGGTGGCCAAATAGACCGCGGCCTCGGCCAGGGCCAGGTTGCCCTCGGGCATGCCGATGAAGTGGACCGCCTGCTGGGCGGCCACGGTGATGACCAGCGCCTGGGGGTCGGCCATGCCCACGTCCTCCGAGGCGAAGCGCACCAGCCGCCGGGCGATGTAGAGGGGGTCTTCGCCGGACTCGAGCATGCGGGCCAGCCAGTAGAGGGAGGCGTTGGGGTCGGAGCCCCGCAATGACTTGTGCAGGGCGGAGATGAGGTTGTAGTGGTGTTCACCTTCTTTGTCGTAGGGCAGGGCGCGGTGCTGGATGGCGTCCTCGATGGTCGGCAGCGAGATATGCCTCTTGCCCTCATCGTCGGGGAGGGTGGTCAGGGCGGCTATCTCCATGGCGTTAAGGGCCACCCGGGCGTCCTTGTTGGACATGTTGATGAGGTGGAGCAGGGCATCGTCTTCCAGCTCGACGTTCATCTTGCCCAGGCCGTTGAGGTCGTCATGGAGGGCCCGGTTGATGATGACCCGGATTTCATTCTCGTCGAGCGGTTTGAGGGCGAGCACCTGGCAGCGTGACAGCAGGGGTGAGATTACCTCGAAGGAGGGGTTTTCGGTGGTGGCCCCGATGAGGGTGACGGTGCCGTCCTCAACGTAGGGCAGGATGGCGTCCTGCTGGGCCTTGTTGAAGCGGTGAATCTCGTCGATAAACAGTATCGTCTTCTGCTGGTAGAGCTTGGCGCGCTCCTTGGCCTCCTCGATTATCCGCCGCAGGTCGGCCACGCCGGCGCTGACGGCGCTTACCGGGCTGAAGTGGGCCTCGGTTGAGTTGGCGATGACATAGGCCATGGTGGTCTTGCCGCTGCCCGGCGGCCCCCAGAGGATGATAGAGGGCACCTGACCGGCTTCGATGGCTTTTCTTATTACGTGCCCCTTGCCCAGCAGGTGCTCCTGCCCGACGAAGGCGTGCAGGGCGGCTGGCCTCATGCGGGCGGCCAGGGGGGCGTCCCGCCTCTTTTGTTCGTCAAACTGGCGCTCGAACATGTCCATCTTTATTTTACCTTAATACTTTACTCTAAACGCTGGATTTTATCTACTCCGCCCCCAATAGTTAGTCGGCCCGGAAGACGAAGAGGAAGAGGAGCAGCTGGATGACCCCCACCCCTCCCACCACCCAGAGCACCGGACTGTCGATAACGCTGGCGGCCATGCCGCTGGTGATAATCGAGGTCCAGACATAGAGGAAGGCGATGGCGGCGATGCCCAGGCCCTCGAAAAAGGCCAGTATCCACTCTTCTAGTATCATGTCGTTTATTGTTTTGAGGATAATGGGGATGGTCATCAGGATGGCCCCGGCCACAATCAGGGCGAAGTTGGTGAGGAACACGCCGATTAAGCCAGCGATGATGCCGGCGGCTATCAGGATGACCATAAATAGCTTGAGAGACATTTTAGAGCCGCTCTTATTATACTATATTATTAAGGTGAACCCCGCTTTTCAACCAGTATTTTCGTCCCATACCCGCCCGCCCACATAAGCTGCGCTTCTAAGCCTTTCTCGCCCCGCCGCCCCATGAGGGATAAAGTCCCTTTCGGACTCACTATTTATTCAGGTTTTAATTTGCCTTCGATATATTTCTCTCCCTTAATTGTTATTTGTAATGCTTTCTGACCATCTTTTGGTTCAGTGGCCTCAACTATATGGCCTCTTCTTATGCACCTACCTATTACGTCAGAAAGGTTTTTAGGTCTAGGCAGTCTAGCTTTACTTAGAGTATCTACGATTTCTGCTCTCGTAACAGATTCCTGACCTGATTTTAAGAAGTAATAAGCAATTGCTTCGAGTTGGTCTAGTTGCGAACGGACATCAAGTAGAGCCAAAAACTCATTTGCCTGCCTTCCTTTCAAGGTGACTGGAGCAGTTAAATCTTCTTTCGTAGCGAGCGTTTCTCCTCCTATTAGCTTCTGAAGGATAACCTGAAACGCTGCACTTTTGTATTGTTCATCAATATCTTGCGTAATTTCTATAGCCTCATCTATTTTTTTCTTGAGTTCTTCGCTATTCATCTTAATCCTCCTTCATCCACGTATTTATCATTGTCTTGATCTTAGTTAGCGAATAATTTGGTACTATGTACCTCCCGCCGTCTGTCTTACTGATGATTCTTTGTTCAAGAAGCTGCTTGAGTTTGGGGCGAAGAGAGCCGCCTTTTATCCCTGTCTCCTTTTCTACTTCAGAAGGAAGTACTCCCTCGCTATCAATGGCTAGACCACGATATTTCATGGCCTTACGTGCTACTAGGAATAGGATTATTTTTAGCTCATTGTTTAACTCTAGCCATTTTTCATTTGGTACAATAGTACACGAGTTTAGGTCAATCTTAAGGAAAGGCGAAAGGATCTTGACAACAAGTTCTTGATCTATCTCTTTACCACTTACGAAGAGTTCGTCTAACTGGTTACTCATATAACACCCCCCCACTTTTTTCATAGTATAGTACAAAAAATATCACTTGTCAAGCCCTATTTGTCCCAAAATGCGAGTTTCATTAACTTCTTGAGATAATTATAATAGGTATCTCACTATTGGCATATTGCTGCTTTGGCCGTTTATTCGGTTTGATTTTAGGATTATTTAGGTTATAATATGTTGGAAATTGTGCAACTTCTCTATACTAAAAAATAGTATCGTAAGAGAGATAACCTTAAAACAGCTATAAAAATAAATATTGCAATATACTATAAAACTTGGAATTGTGGTGTTGTGGATATGACCTGAGAGGCTTGTTAACTAGTGAGGTGGCGCTGTATTTATTTATACCTCTTCACCTCAAAGCGGTAGAGCTTCACCGGCTCTTCAGGGGCTATGCCCGCCTTCTGGCAGCAGATGTCAATCTGATAGTCAACGCTATCCACCCCCTCCAGGTCGGGCAGGAGCAGGCCCTTGCGCCCCCCGCACTGAACGATGACCCCGTAGCGCTTGGGGTCGAGCTGCTCCCGGCCCTTGACCGGCTCCGGCTCGGTCAGCACGTCCACGCTGTATTCCAGCTCGGCAAGCTCGTCGGCGGTTATGGGGTAGAAGCGGGGGTCTCGGGTCGCCGAAGAAATGGCGTTGACCATAATCTCCTCGGCCACGTTGGCCATCTGCGGCTCGATGGTGCCGATACAGCCCCTCAGCTCGCCGCCCTTGTGGATGGAGACGAAGACGCCCGCCCTGGCCTTCATCTCGGGGGTAAGCCGCTTGGGTGGGACGGTCTTCCCCTTCCTGACGTAGCCCTCCACGGTCCGCTTGGCCAGTCTCACCAGCGGGTGCATCTAGCCACCTCCGCCCTTGATTATTATGCCGGCATAGCCCACCACGCTGGAGTAGTCGCCGGTGGTATCGCCGCTGGTCTGGTATCTGACCAGCTCCGCCCCGGTGGCCCCCAGCTCTTTAGCCGCCGAGATGAGACAGACCGCCGGGCCGTAGGCGCACATCGATATCTCCAGCTCCTGGTAGCGCCGGGTCAGTTCGTCCTCGTCGAGTTTGAGCATGGCCTTGATGGCCTGTTTGTCCTTCGCCTCGGCGATTTTCTGCGGCTCGTAGTGGGTCATATCCCCCGAGGCGATAATCACCGCCTTACTATTGGACTCCTTGATGGCCCGGGCGATATCCCGCCCGATGGCCTTATAGACTTCAGCGGGGGCATAGGCCAGGATGATGGGCACTATCTTAATCTCCGGCTTGAGGTACTGCAGGAAGGGAATCTGCACCTCGACGGCGTGCTCGTAGAGGTGGGCGCCGGCGTCCTCTTTCAGGTAGTCGGAGAAAGCCAGGAGCTTTTCGCCCAGCTCGGAGTCAATCTCCACCTCTCCCAGGGGTGTCTGCCAGCTGCCCTCGGGCATTATGCTGTAGGGCTGGCCCAGGCCGGTATGGCTGGGCCCGATGATAATAAAGGTGTCCCCCAGCTTGACCCTGGAGATGGTTGCCCCGGCCACCGGCCCGGAGTAAGGATAACCGGCGTGGGGCATGAGCAGGCCGACGGCCGCCTCCTTTCTGGCTTTCTGGTCAATCAGCGCCGCCATCATTTTCCGTATCTCCGAGGCTGAGCCCGGGTAGAACTGCCCGGCGGCAAAGGCCTTCCTTATCATTTTTTCCCCTCCTCCGCGGCCTCCGTCCTGAAGTTTAGCTCCGCCCCGCAGAACCGGCACCTGGAGCCATTCAGGCCGACCACCTCGGTCTGGTAGCCGAGCCGCTTGACAACAGTATTGTGGCATTTATAGCAGACGGTGCTTTCGCTGGCGTGGCCGGGGACGTTGCCGGCATAGACGAACTTGAGCCCGGCCTTTTTCCCGATGTCATAGGCGTGCTCCAGGGTGGCTATCGGGGTGGGGGGCAGGTCGGCCATGAGGTGGTGGGGGTAGAAGCGGGTCACGTGCCAGGGGGTAAGCTCGCCCAGTGCCTCCCTTATCCAGTTGGCGATGCCGGTAAGCTGCTCATCGTCGTCGTTCATGGTGGGTATGATATTGGTCACCACCTCAACGTGCATCTGCCACTTGTCCTTGGCCCGCTGGGCGACCTCCAGTATCCCCCGCCAGTGGTGTATTCTGGCCAGCTTCTGGTAGAAGGCGTCGCTGAAGCCCTTGACATCGACCCGCCAGGCATCAAGGTAGGGGCCGATGGTGTCCAGTGCCTCCGGGGTCATGTAGCCGTTGGTCACATAGACGGTGTAAAGGCCGTTCTTTTTGGCCAGCCTGGCCGAGTCGAGGGTATACTCGAACCAGATGGTGGGCTCGTTGTAGGTCCAGGCGATGCCCTGGCACTGGTGTTGTTTGGCCAGTTCCACGGCCGCCTCAGGAGTAACTTCCCGGGAGCCGGCCCACGGTTCGTTGTCCACCGGGCAGGAGATTTCCCAGTTCTGGCAGTCCTGGCAGTGGAAGTTGCAGCCCCACCCCCCTATGGAGAAGGCCAGGCTGCCAGGGTAGAAGTGGAAGAGGGGCTTTTTTTCGATGGGGTCAACCGCTACCGAGGATGCCCTGGCGTAGTTAAGGTTATAGAGGGTGCCATCGCGGTTCTGGTAGACCCGGCAGACGCCGAACCTACCCGGAGCTATCCGGCAGCGCCACTGGCAGACGCCACACTTCACCCTGGAGCCGGGCAGCCTATCATAGAGCATTGCCTGGTGCATAATGCACCTCTATGTTTAATTATAGCACCCCGTTCAAGTCAATCACACCCCATAGGATATATTTATCACCCTCACCCCCTTTGCGGTCTTAAATCCACCCCCTTAGTCCCCCTCCTTTGCTAAAGGAGGGGGAGGATAAAAAAAGAGGGGCGGACGCCCCTCTTAGACACCCTATAATGAACTGGGGCTTGAGCCAACTTTTTGCTCTAATGAATCTATGGCTGTCTACGGTGAGAGGTGATAGAATAACTGCATCTCTATATTCTATGGAGGTGCAGTGTGGCAAATATTACGGAAATACCCGAGTTGGTAAAAATAATGATTAGCTTATTCGGTGAAAAGTGGGGCAAGGGGCTAGGGAGAGCATTCGTAATACTTACTCTAGTCGCCCTAGCTGTAGTTATCATAACTACACTTTTTGGTCGTCTCTCTCTTAATATGTTTTATGCTATGCTAAGCGTAATATTAATTTTGTTTGCTGGGGTAAGTGTTCCTGTGATGTTAGGTTTGTTTTTCGGAATGATTTTACGGGTTGGGCTTGCTACTCCAACCACTAATCGTATTGATAATGCACTGAGCAAACTACTACCATTATTGCGAGAAGCAAATAGGGGCAAATTAAACAAGAAATCAATTAAAGAACTCCTAGAAAATACAAAAGAACTAGAAACCCAATGGAATAAGTCAAAAATCGTAAGATTTATCCATTGGTGGAACAAGCCAAAATCTAAAAAGAGGTAAGGGGGCGAATTATGCGTATGACCACTAAAGAAGCACAAAAAGGGGATTTTAGGTATTGGCGCAAAATATTCTTTGTTGAGATTGGCGCTGGTTTACCATATCCGTCGCAAGAAGAAAGGTGGGTGAAATATGGCGAGCCATTAGATAAAATTTTCTCTCTCTTTTTTGATTCTCCCATCTTATTCGGTTGGCTCAAGGATAAGGAATCTGAATCTCTACTAGACGGCATAACTGTTACTTGCCTAGAATCAAAATTTACATGGGAAGAATCGCAAAATGACTTAGTGGACTTAGGATTACTTGTGATTCTATCTAACAAAGTTAATGAATTGTTTACTAAATTAGGTGCATCTTGGGCAGCAGTAACGGGGGTATTTAGCCATCCAGACCCCACAAATGAGATTTTTGTAGCACTTTCACAGACTAATGTGCCGGTAAGGCTTGACCCAATCATCGCTGAGTATCCTATATATCTCATTTTGCAACCGAAACCGAGAAAAAACTTTGCCTCCTACATAGGTAAGACATTCTGCAGAAGGTTATACCAGTTCTCAGATGAGCAAATACTAGAAATGATAGCAAAGAGCAAGGACGTTCATATTTTAGGGGAATTCCCTACCATGGAATTCGGGAAAATAGAAAATCCTATTGTCAGGGTTCTCTCTAAAGAGATAAGTTATAAACAGGCTAAAAAGATTTTAGAAAGGCAATAGGCGAAAACTCAATGAATACTAAGCCCAGTCCTCGGCGGTGAGCTTATCGTGCAGTTCGTCGGGGTGGTGGCGGCAGTGGTATTCCAGGTGGCTTGACTCGGCGTGAGCTTTACTGTAGGGCCAGCCTTTGGCCATGCGGTTTCGCTCGTGAAGTTCGTGCAGCAATACGTAGCCCCGCTCTGGCTCTACAATAGCGTCATCAATCCAGACCTCATTTTCCGGTACGAACTCATAAACGTAGTCGTGCCCGCCTTCGGTAAAGTCGATGTCAAACGTGCTGCGCACCAGGCGCCCGTTAACCACCCAAACGCTTACGCCGTTCTCCAGCTTCTTCCAGAGCCGTTCGTGGACATCCTCTCCGGCGGGTAATTTTTGCCCGTGATGGGTCAGGCGGCTGACATCGCCAGCGCGGCGGCGCTCCTTTCTTTCCTGCTGGTCGGCTTTGGGCAGTGCCTCTTCGTAGGGCATGCCTGCCGCCATGAGCCGGTGCTCTACCAGCAGATGGTCAATGAAGAACTGCCGCTCGTCGTGCTCGGCTTCACGGTCAATCCAGAACTCGTTTATGGGAATATAGGGGTAGCGGTAGTGCTGGCCGAAGTTGGTGAACTCCTCGTCAATATGGCTGCGAATATAGGCCCCGTCCACAATCCAGACCTGGATATCGCCGCGCTCATCCACCTTTTCGATGTAGGCCGGTTGCAAAGATGCGGGCATCACTCCTTCTCCCACGCTAGCTCGTCTGAGGCAATAATATCACCTTGACTACCGGGTTGTCACTAGCTAGACTTGGTGGGATGAAGGTTATCGGTCTTACCGGCGGTATCGGCAGCGGCAAGAGCACCGTGGCCAGCTTCCTGGCCGGTCTGGGGGCAACCGTCATTGATGTGGACAGGGTCTGGCACGAGGCACTCGGCGCCGACAGCGAGCTGCGGCAGCAGATAGTTGACGCCTTCGGCGGCGAGATCCTTACCCCCGACGGGGAGATTGACCGCCGCAAGCTGGGTAAAATCGTCTTCGGTAACGACGAGGCCTTAGCCCGGCTGAATAATATAATGCACCCCTGGATGTATAAGACGGTGAGGGCCAGGCTCGAGAACTACCAGCGCTGGGGGGTAAAGGTGGTGGTTCTGGATATGCCCCTTCTGGTTGAGGTGCCCCTTTCGCTTAAAGCCGGCCAGCCTTCGCTATCGGACGAGGTGGACGAGGTCTGGGTGGTGGTGGCCCCGGAGGCGGTGGTGCTGAGGCGGCTTAAAGCCAAGAGCGGGCTTTCCGAGGCGGAGGCCCTGGCCCGTATCCGCTCCCAGCTGCCTTCTGAAGAGAAAATAAAGCACGCCGACGTGGTCATTGATACCGACTGCCGCCTTGACGAGCTTGAGGCCAGGGTAAAAGAAGCCTGGGGGAAGCGGGCGCTTGACACCCAGCTCTAGCAATTGCTACAATAGCCTGTTTGGGAGGAACGAGATTTACGCTATCATTGAGACCGGGGGCAAGCAGTACCGGGTGAACCCCGGCCAGACTATAGATGTGGAGCGCCTGGCGGTGGCCGAGGGCGATACTGTGGAGCTGGACAGGGTATTGCTCATCGGCGATGGCAGGCGGGTGACTGTCGGCACGCCCACTGTTGACGGGGCCAAGGTGGTGGCCACCGCTAAAGGGACGGGCAAGGGCGATAAGGTTATCGTCTTTAAGTATAAGCCCAAGGTGCGCTACCGCAGGAAGACGGGGCACCGCCAGTTCCATACCCGGCTGCTCATCGATAAGATAGTGGGGCCGGGGATAGCCGAGGAGAAGCCCAAGAAGCCCCGGAAACGCAAGAAAGAGGTGACCGAGAGTGGCTCATAAGAAGGGCGGTGGTACCAGCCGTCTGGGGCGGGACAGCCAGTCCAAGCGGCTGGGGGTCAAGAGGTACGCCGGTCAGCAGGTGCGGGCCGGGACTATCATCGTCCGGCAGCGGGGCACCCGTATTCACCCCGGCGATAACGTCGGTGTGGGCAAGGACTACACCCTCTACGCCCTTATTGATGGCGTGGTCAAGTTCGAGCCCACCACCAACAACCGGAGGAAGGTTAGCGTCGAGGCTAACTAAATGTTATGAAACCCAAGATTCATCCAGAATACTATCACGATGCCAAGGTAATCTGTGCCTGCGGTAACACCTTCACCACCGGCTCGACCAAGAAGGTGCTAAAGGTCGAGCTGTGCAGCAAGTGCCACCCCTTTTACACCGGCGAGCAGCGGGTGGTGGACACCCTGGGGCGGGTGGAGCGGTTTAAGCGGCGCTACAAGCTGGAGGGATAGTTAAATATTGCAACGGGGTGGGAGCGGCTAGCTAGACCGCTCCTTTTTTATTATGGCCAAGAAGTTTTACTACGGCGGACAGGCGGTTATGGAGGGGGTGATGATGCGTGGGCAGAAGGCGATGGTGACCGCGGTGCGCCGCCCCGGTGGCGGGGTAGCTCTGGATACCCAGCCTCTAACCGGTCTCTATTCCGACCGGTGGCGGCGGCTGCCGCTGGTGCGAGGGGTCATCGTCCTGATTGAGGTCCTGATTTTAGGCATCAAGAGCCTGCTCTACTCGGCCAATGTCTCCCTGGAGGAGGAAGAGGCCGAGGTTTCGGGGTGGTTCGTCTGGCTGCTGCTGCTGGCCTCGCTGGTGGTGGCCGTAGTCCTCTTCTTCATGGCCCCCCTTTTCCTGGCCAACCTGATTAAGCCCTATATCACCTCGGCCCTTCTCTTCAGCCTGATTGAAGGCCTTATCCGGGTGGCTATTTTCGTCATTTACCTGGGCTTAATCTCTCTGGTGCCCGATATCAAGCGCTATTTCGCCTACCACGGCGCCGAGCATAAGACAATAAACGCCTACGAGGCCGGGGTCCCCCTGGAGGTGGAGGCCGTCAAGAGCTACAGCACCGCCCACCGCCGCTGTGGCACCAGTTTTCTCTTCGCCGTGCTGGTGATAGCCATCATCGTCTTCGCTCTGGTCGGCCTGCCCTCGCTGGGGCTGCTGGTGCTTTCCCGGATACTGCTCATCCCGGTTATCGCCGCCCTGGGCTACGAGGTCATCTATTTTACCGCCAACCACGCCGATAACCCTATAGTCAGGGCGCTAGCGGTGCCGGGGCTGTGGCTGCAGTCGCTGACGACCAGGGAGCCCACCGATGACCAGCTTGAGGTGGCCCTGGCGGCCCTGGGCAGGGCGCTGGAGATTGACCAGGCTGAGGAAATAGCTCAGCCTTCCGCGTCGGCTTCGGTCAGCTCCTGAAAGAAGCAGGTCTTATTGCCGGTGTGGCAGACCGGGCCGGCGGCCTTGCCCTTTATCAAGATGGTATCGCTGTCGCAGTCTTTCCAGACCTCTCTCACCTTGATGATGCTGCCCGAGGTCTCCCCCTTGTGCCAGAGCTCTTTCCGGCTGCGGCTGTAGAACCAAGCCTCGCCGCTTTTTAGCGTCCGGCGCAGCGCTTCCTCGTTCATGTAGGCTAACATCAGCACCTCGCCGCTATCGGCGTCCTGGGCGATGGCCGGAACGAGACCGTCTTTATTGAATTTGATGTCTTTCAGCATTTTCAACATTATATAACATATTTAGGGGCTTTGCCTCACCCCTTCCCCTTTTTTGAGAACGTATTATTTCCCACCCTCCTACCCTAAAAGGCTATGCCTTTTTACCGATACCATTTGGGGGGTAACTTAAAGCTGTAGAGAAGGGGGGTCGAGAAGCTCCCCTTTGTTGTCGGGTGGTGGATTATTTTTTCTTTTCATCTTTACTGTTAGATTTGCCATCTGTAGGAGGTGGTTCCTTTTTTTGCTCTTTGGTTTTAGATTCCGATTTTGATGAGGGAACTCCCCATAATCTATGGTCTCCGTAAGTAGGCGGCTTTGTACCCCATCCTGATACTTCTCCAGAACCAGGTGTTAATGGAGGCCCCGGTTCCCCATACCAATTTTGTGGAGAAACTACCCACTGTTTATAATCTCCAGAAGCAGGTGGCGCTGCCCCCCATCCTGATAGTTCTCCAGACACATATGGTGGATTAGCTGCTATCCATCTTGGAGGCTTAGGTGGCGAAATTTTATCTATCTGTTGCTGCATATCTTGCATAATGAGAAGCATTTTACTTATGATGTTTTCCATCGGGTTCTGGCTTTCTATTAAACCCTTGGTATCGATTGCTACAGATATAGGTGAGTCCACATCATTTGGGTTTTTCTCAACATTCTGGATTTGCTCCTTTAATTTCTGCTTGCATTTGTCGACGCTTTCCAGGTCTTGATAATCAAATTCTATTGTTCGTTGAGTGATAATATCGAAATGAATCCGATGACCAGCATGAATGATTTGAACGACTGGTTTTCTTACGATATGCCTAACAGCAAGTTCATAGTAAACGTTGGGGTTTCCGAGAGAAAGGTCAGCTATAACGAGTTCATCGGACATGAGATGTGATATTATTTGTGATGTTATTATGCCTGGCTTTGAATCTCATCGGAACGAGTTGTTATATATCCAAGCCCTTCTTCGGTTACAGGTTTGATAACGTAATTTAGGACTAAATCAGAACGGCGTCGGATGTCGCTGTCAGGTTCGCCAATAGGACAGATAACAAAACACTTCTTTTCATTCGGTTTCTTTTGTTTCATTGTCTACCCCCTATAATGCGGATTATACTACCCAAATAAGTTATGTCAATGGGGAGGAAAAGAAGAGACGTAAAGAGGTGAAACCTTTTTGGGCGGGTGGGTATGGGAAGTAAAACACTGGTTAAAAACGGGGTGGGGCTACTGGCTCACCGCATCTAATGCCTGCTTTAAATCTATGTCCCCGGTATAGAGCGCCTTGCCGATGATGGCGCCCTCGGCGCCCAGGGATTTAAGCATCCTGAGGTGGTTTATTGAGGATATACCGCCGGCGGCGATGACCGGTGCCTTTATCGAGTTTATCAGCTCGGCGGTGGCCGAGAAGTTGGGCTCGGTGAGGGTGCCGTCGCGGTCAATATCGGTGTAGATAAAGCGCCCGACCCCCACGCTCATCATGGACCGGGCCAGCTCCACCGCCCTCATATCGGTGTCCTGGAGCCAGCCGCGGGTGGCCAGGTAGCCGTCGCGGGCATCGATGCTGACGATGACCGATTCCCGGAAGCGCTGGCAGGCCTGCTCGACGAGTTGGGGGTCTTCCACGGCGGCGGTGCCCAGAATCACCCGCTCGATGCCGGACTTGAGCATCTGCTCCACCGTTTCTATCCGGCGGATGCCACCGCCGAGCTGGGTGGGGACCAAGACCGCCCTGGCAATCTCGGTGATGATATCCAGATTGACGACCTCTCCCCGGGCGGCGCCGTCGAGGTCAACGATGTGCAGCCGGGGTGCTCCCCGCGACTGCCACTCCAGGGCCATCTCCACCGGGTCGTCGGAGAAGACCGTCTCCTGCTCATAATCGCCCTGGTAGAGCCGGACGCATCTGCCGTCTCTGATGTCTATGGCCGGAATAATTTCCGTGACTGCCACCCTAAAGGTTGATATTGGAGTACTTGCGCCAGGGCCGGGATAGGAAGGCCTTGTTTTCCTTGTCCTTGTTCTCCAGGATATCCAGCGAGCGGTTGATGACCTTGCGGGTATCGCTGGGCATGATGATGTCGTCGATGTAGCCGCGCTCGGCGCCCTTGTAGGGGTTCTCGTAGATATCGTCGTACTCCTTGATTCTCTTGGCCGCCGTCTCCTTGGGGTTGGCCGAGTCCCTTATCTCCTTGGCGAAGATTACGCTGGCGGCGGTCTCGGCACCGACGATGGTGACCCGGGCGGTAGGCCAGGCGAAGACTAGGTCGGCGCCGATGCCCTTATCGAGCATGCCGTAGTGGGCGCCGGCGTAGGACTTGCGCAGTATAATCGAAATCAGGGGGACGGTGGCGTCGGCCCAGGCGAAGAGCAGCTTGGCGCCGTGGCGCAGGATGCCCTTCCAGTCCTGCTCGGAGCCTATCATATAGCCGGGGCAGTCGCCCAGGGTGACCACCGGGATGTTGAACAGGTCGCAGAAGCGGGCGAAGCGGGCCCCCTTGTCGGCGGCGTCGCAGTCTATAGTCCCCGCCGCCCACATCGGCTGGTTGGCCCAGATGCCCACCGGGCGGCCGCCGAATCGGGCGAAGCCGGTGATGACGCTGCGGGCGTGGTCCTTCAGTATCTCACAGAAATAGCCGTCATCAACGATGGCCCTGATGACCTTGAACATATCGTAGGGTTGGGTTGGTTTATCGGGGATGATGCTGTCCAGCTCGGGGCAGAGGCGCTCCGGGTCGTCCTTGGTCTCCAGGCGGGGTGGCATCTCCCTGTTGTTGGAGGGGAACAGAGACAAGAGCTCCTTGGTTCTGTCCAGGGCGTCCTTGTCATCGGCGGCGACGATGTGGGTCTGTCCGCTCTTGACCGCATGCGCCTTCCAGCCGGAGAGCTCTTGCAGCGAGATTTCCTCCCCGAGCTGGGTCTTGACAAAGGCTGGGCCGGCGATGCCCATGAAGCCGGTCTCCTTGCACTGGATGATGAAGTCCTGCATTATGGGGTGGTAGGCCTGCCCGCCCAGGCAGGGGCCCATCAGCACCGCTATCTGGGGGACGATGCCGGAAGCCCTTATCTGGGCCTTGAAGAGGTTGCCGTACATCTCCAGGGTGTCCATACCCTCCTGGAGGCGGGCGCCGCCGGAGTCGTTCAGGCCCACCAGCGGCCAGCCCATTTCCTTGGCGAAGTCAATCGCCCGTATCTCCTTGAGGCCGTGGTACTCGCCGAAGGTCCCGGCCATGGCCATGAAGTCCTCGGCGAAGGCCACCACCGGCCGCCCGTTGACCAGACCGTAGCCGGTGACCACTCCCTCCGCCGGCACCTCCGCCTTGTCCATGCCGAAGTGGACGGTGCGGTGCTTGACGAAGAGGCCCAGCTCGTTGAAGGTGCCCTTGTCGAAGAGGTAGTCTATTCTCTCGCGGGCGGTCCACTGCCCCTTCTGGTGCCGCTTTTCGATGGCCTCCGGTGAAGCCATCTGCTCTATCTTGGCCCTCTTTTTCTTATATTCCTCGATTAGCTCTTCGGTTGATGCCATCTCAGAGTCATCTCCTTATAGATTCAGTGTCAAGTTTTGGGCAGTGCCATTATAGCACTATCACTCGGGGGTAACAAATTATGGTAGAATTTCTTGGCGTTGGTTAATGTCATAGTTTTGTAACTATTTTGACCCTAATTTTGTGACTATTCTATAATGATAAAGTTATCCTTATTTTGGATAAATCTAAGTTTATGGCCTGAAGGGAGAGACAGGGATGAGAATCCTCCTCTACACCGGTAAGGGCGGCGTGGGCAAAACCACCATTGCGGCAGCGACGGCATTGGGCTGCGCCGAACTTGGCTACCGTACCCTGGTGTTGAGCACCGACGCCGCCCATAGCCTTTCCGATTCCTTTGACTCGCCCATCGGCAGCAAACCAAACCGGCTGGCGGCCAACCTTTGGGCGCAGGAAACCGACCTCGGCACTGCGGTTAACGAAAACTGGGTGACCATCCAGCGGTGGATTGCTTCCCTGCTGGCCTGGCGCGGCCTGGAGGACGTGGTCGCTGACGAGATGGCCTTTCTGCCCGGTATGGAGGAGCTGGCCAACCTGCTCTACATCGTCACCTACGCCCAAAGCGGCCAGTACGACACCGTGGTCGTTGATTCGGCGCCGACCGGTGAGACCCTGCGCCTGCTCAGTTTTCCCGAGATGCTGGACTGGTGGATGAGGCGGCTCTTCCCTATCGAGCGCCGCGTGGTCAGCGCCGTCCGCCCGGTGCTGAGACCCTTGATAAACGTCCCCCTCCCCGGCGAGGAGGTGCTCGACGCCGTCGAGCACCTGTTCCCTCAGCTTGAGGCGATGCGCACCATCCTGACCGACCCGGCCAGGACCTCCATCCGGCTGGTGTTGAACCCGGAAAAGATGGTTATCAAGGAGACGCAGCGCACCTTCACCTATCTCAATCTTTATGGCTACGGTACCGACCTGGTCATCTGCAACCGGCTGATACCCAAGGAGGTGACCGACCACTACTTTGATTTCTGGAAGACGAACCAGGAGCAGTACTACAAGGATATTGAGGAACGCTTTGCCCCGCTGCTGGTCATCGGCCTGCCGCTGCTGGAGCAGGAGGTGGTCGGGATGGACATGCTCAAGGAAACGGCCAGGGAGCTCTATGCCGACCGTGACCCGACCCAGATATTCTACGCCGGTAAGGCGCAGAACTTTGAGAAGGTAAAAGGCCAGTATCTGCTGAGCTTCGACTTCCCCTACACCACCAAGGAAGAGATTGACCTCTCCCGGAACGGGGACGAGCTGATAATCAGGCTGGGGGCGTACCGCCGTAACATTATCCTGCCGCGTTCGATAGTGAACCTTAAGGTTGCTGGAGCCAAATTTGAGGGCGGCAAGCTTGTGGTCAGCTTTGGCAGCCAAGAGAGGCAAAGCGTGCGGCGGAAGAACTAACCGTAGTGGAGGTGACTAATGGCTAAAGGAAGCATTGAATGGGAGTATCATCCGCAGGAAGGCCTCACCCTGCACATCAAGCCGGTTTTCCGTAAGCTGGTCCTGGGCGAAGCTGGCGCGCATGTCAGGGCGTCTCGCAAGGAGATGCTGATGGCCTTCAGGAGCTTGATTGATGCCGCCATTCAGAGGATGGATGAGAAGGAGAAGGCGCCGGGGAAGCGCCGGACCAAGATAAAAATAGAATGATGGTGAAAAAGAGCGGCAGCCTTAAGTCACATATCCTTTATCGGATAGCCTGCCTTATGGTGGTTGGTCTGGGCATATTTTGGCTATCGGGCTGCCAGCTAACCGGCAGCCCGATGAATATCAGCCTTAGCCAGGCTATCGCGCTGTCTAAGACAGGCAACATCAGCCAGGTCATGGTCGATACCAGCAGCGGCACCATGACCATGACGGCAGCGGTAACCGGCCCCCCCATCAAGATCACCGAGGTCAACGGGAACTCTGTTGATGTTACCAACGGCACCCAGCTGGTGACCAATATCGACTCGCTGACCGTCGCCAGCCTGCAGGAGCTGGGGTTTGTCCTGCCGGCGAACTATGCCACCAGTGCCGCCAGCAGTGGCTTCAGCAGCATGCTCTTTACCGTCTTGCCCTTTCTTCTAATTATCGGCCTGTTATATTTCTTTATGCGGGCCGGCCGCACCGCCCAGAACCAGGCGATGGGCATCGGGCGCAGCCGGGCGCGGCTCTTTTCACCGGACAGGCCCCACATCACCTTCGCCGACGTTGCTGGCGTCGAGGAAGCCAAAGAGGACCTTAAGGAAGTTGTCGAGTTTCTGAAAGACCGCTGGAAGTTCCAGTCAATCGGGGCGACTATACCCAAGGGCATACTGCTGGTCGGACCCCCGGGGACAGGCAAAACCCTCCTCGGCCGGGCCTTGGCTGGCGAGGCCGGCGTCCCCTTCTTCGCCATCAGCGGCAGCGAGTTCGTCGAGATGTTTGTCGGCGTGGGTGCCGCCAGAGTGCGTGACCTGTTCAACGAGGCCAAGCGCAATGCCCCCTGCATCATCTTTATCGACGAGATAGACGCCGTAGGCCGCCAGCGCGCCGGGGCTATACCCGGCAGCCACGAGGAGAGGGAGCAGACCCTTAACCAGATACTGGTTGAGATGGACGGCTTCGACCCGAGCATCGGCGTCATCGTCCTGGCCGCCACCAACCGGGTCGACGTGCTTGACCAGGCACTGCTGAGGCCGGGCCGGTTTGACCGGCGGGTAACCCTGGACCGTCCCGATACCGTTGGCCGGACGGCCATCCTCAAGATTCACGCCAAGGGTAAGGCTATGGACAAGTCGGTTGACCTGGAAACGATTGCCAAGCAGACCCACGGCTTCAGCGGCGCCGATTTGGCCGAGCTGGTCAACGAGGCGGCTATTCTGGCGGTCAGGCGGAACAAGAAGACCATTGGTATGGAGGAGCTCGAGGACTCTATTGACCGTGTCCTGGCCGGTCCGGAGAGGAAGAGCCTCAAGATTAAACCCAAGGACAAGGAGCTGACCGCCTACCACGAAGCCGGCCATGCCCTGGTGGCGCACATGCTGCCTAATGTTGACCCGGTGCACAAGATATCTATTATAGCCCGCGGCACCATGGGCGGTTACACGCGGCTCCTGGAGGAGGACCGCTATTTCATGACCAAGTCTCAGTTCAAGGACGCTCTGGCCACATTCCTGGCCGGACACGCCGCCGAGGAGATGATGTTCAATGAGGTGTCCACCGGGCCGCACAGCGACATCAGGCAGGCCACCGAGATAGCCCGGAAAATGGTTACCGATTACGGCATGAGCGAGAAGCTGGGCCTGAGGACCTACGGTCAGACGACGGTGCCGAGCTACCTGGGCATCGGCCCCCCGGAGCAGAGGGACTACAGTGAGGAAGTCGCCAGGCAGATTGACGAGGAGGTGCACCGGATTCTTGAGGAGGCCCACCAGGTGGCCAGGAAGCTGCTCGGCGAGAACAGACCGAGGCTGGCCCATCTGGCCAAGAAACTCCTGGCTAAGGAAACGCTGGAGGGGCCGGAACTGGAAGCCGCCTTTACTGAGCCTCTTTCCGAAGCTGACGAAATGTCATAGTTTTGCAACCCTTTTTAGTTTCATTTTATAACTTTTCCACGGCGGCAAGGCTATAGTGGCATAGTTGAGCAAAGATGAACTACCAAAATGAAGAAGGGGAAAGGGTGGCTTTTGTGCTCAGCGGCGGCGGCATCCGGGGCGCTCTGGAGGTGGGGGCTCTGGTGACGCTGCTTGAGCAGGGTATCCAGCCCCAGCTGCTGGTGGGGACATCAGTCGGCGCCATAAATGCTACCGGCATCGCCCTGGACCCCACCCGGATGGGAGCGGCCACCGTCGTACGTCAGTGGCTGAGTCTGAATAAGAGAGAGATTTTACCCGGAAACCCTCTTTCCATGGCCTGGCGCCTTGCCACTGGGAAGAAAGGCCTATTCAGCAACCGCGGACTCAGGCATTTTCTCAAGTTTCGTGTCCTTAGGAACGTCCGTAGCTTCGCCGACATAGGGGCCGCCGAGCTCTATATCGCTGCGGTCACGCTGGACAGCGGCGAGCTGCACGTATTCGGTGTCGATAAGTCGGAGCCGGTGCTGGAT
Source organism: uncultured Dehalococcoidales bacterium (assembly GCA_964396965.1). Classification (GTDB taxonomy): domain Bacteria; phylum Chloroflexota; class Dehalococcoidia; order Dehalococcoidales; family BS750m-G39; genus JABMRW01. The sequence goes on along the minus strand of CAYNGD010000002.1, from coordinate 48,011 downwards.
GCCTTGATGGCGACAACGGCGGTGGCCCCTTTCCTGCCTCCCTGGGACTACCGGGGGCGCCTGTTTGTTGATGGGGCCTTCATGAGCGACCTGCCCATCCGCATCGCCGTGGATATGGGGGCCACCGAGATTTACGCTATTGACGTGGGCGTGGAGAGAAAGCCGCAGCCGAAGTACTGGGGTATACTGGACGTCATCCAGCAGGTGGTGAGCGCCGTATTCTACGAGCATTTCCGGGAAGACCTGCAGTGGGCCAAGAAACTGCCCAATGGGAAGGTTCATTATATACATGCGCTGGGCTTCGATAAGGTGCGAATGTGGGATTTGAGCCATACTGCCGAGATGATTGAAGCCGGAAAGCGCGCCGCCTTGGCGCACATCGCCAAGCTTTTACCGGTTTCGGTGAAATCGGGAGCGCCCTAATTTGGTGAGGGTATGGTTTTCCTGCTGCTGGTGGCCAGTTATGTTGTTGCTTCAGTGCCGGTTAACTACCTGCTGGCCAGGGGTTTTTACGGGATAGACCTCCGTAAGTGCGGGAGCGGCAACCTCGGAGTAAGCAATCTGGTAAAAGCGACGGCTTACTGGACGGCGGTGCCCGCCGTCGTCTTTGATATGGCTAAAGGAGCGGTCCCGGTCTGGGTGGCCCACCTGCTGGGTATGGGAATCCTGGAGCAGGCGGGGGTGGGTCTGGCGGCGGTTATCGCTCATAACTGGCCCCTGTTTCTCCGCTTCAGCGGGGGGCGGGGTGTCATGACGACTCTGGCCGTGACGCTGGCCCTGCCGCTGGTAAACGGCTATTTCCCTTGGGAGATAGTGGCCTTCCTGGTGCTGGCCGGTATCCTCCTTCGCTTAGTCCACAGCACGCCGATAGCCGTCGAAGCGGCGATAGCGGCCACGCCGCTGGTAAGCTGGCTGAGCGGGAAGCCCCTGGTGATGACCCTAAGCTTTCTGGCCATGTTCCTGTTGCTGGTCTCCCGGCGCCTTCTGGCCCCGCGCACCCTGGCAGGCGCCGGTGTCAGCAGGACGGAGCTGCTGTTCAACCGCTTGTTCCTGGACCGGGACATAAAAGACGGGCAGGCCTGGGTAAACCGGGGGCTGAATACCGCCGAGTGCCTAAAGCACGACCACCCCAAATCGCCTTCAAGTTAGCTATCGCCCGCAGCTTGTCTCTCTCGCTTCATTCCCTTTATTCGTTTGAATATTCAGGCCGCTGTGTATATAATAGTTGGGAAAGAATACATAACATAAGGGATTTGGGAGACAATGCGTAATGAAAAGGTAAAAGTGGGCAGGCTCGATATCAGCTATCTTACCGGCGGAGAGGGCGAGCCCGTTATCATATTACATGGGGGTGGGGACGGCGCCCGCGCCTGGCTCCGGAGTGCCGCCGAGCTTTCCAGGTATTACCGGGTCTATGTTCCCGACCTTCCCGGATATGGCAACAGTCAGTCTATGGGTGACAATTTCGATCTGCCGGAGCTTGTCTCATTCGTCGAGGACTTCTCCGCTAGTCTAGGCCTGGAACGGTTTCATCTGGTCGGGCATTCCATCGGCGGCTCAATCGCCCTTGACTATGCCCTCAACTATCCGTACCGGGTAGAGAGGCTGGTTCTGGTCAGCAGTTTCGGGCTGGGCAACCGGGTTGCTCTGTGGATAAGGGTTTTTTCGGCCTCGTCCTTCATCAGGTCTCTGGGGCGGGCGGCTCAGGCGCTGTTCCGGTGGGTCCGGCGGGTGGGTGGCCAGTTCTACCGCCCGGCTGCCTTCATCAATCCGTTACCGCCCATCAAGATGGATATGGGGAGGTACATCCACTCACTCAGCGGGCAGGAAAGAATCTTATCAAACCGCCTCACCAAGCTAGAAGTGCCGACGCTTTTGGTCTGGGGTGCCAGGGACAATATCGTCTCGGTTCGTAATGCCTACGCGGCGGCGCGGCTTATCCCGGACTGCCAGCTGCAGGTTTTCGAAGAGTGCGGTCATAGCGTCTATAAACAGAACATCGCCGGGTTCTCCGAGGTGCTGGTCAGGTTTTTGGGCCAGGAGCGCCCGGTTCCGGCACAGCCGCTCAGGCTGCCGTTCCTGGCCAAATTATGGTCGGGGCAATATGCTAAGCCCCTTTCGGGGCTACCAGCCGTCGTTTTATTGGCGGTTCTCCTGGAGCTCCTCCGAGACGCCTAGTCCCTGCCCTCCCAGGTGCAATATCGCTTCTAAGCATCTCCGGAGTCCAGATGCCAAGCAAATGTCACAAATTTGTAATCTTTTAGGGTTCGACTTTATGACTATTTGATAGGCAAAAAGTGAAAATAGACACAGAAGATGCCAAATCCTTGACATTGGAGGGCCGGGGTTGCTAAACTAAATTGCCATTGTTTAGCTTTAGCTCAGGTGTTTTATTGGGCGAGAAAGCATCATTTAATTCCCCATCACCACTGCGCAGAGGTCTGGTTCAGGTTTTCACTGGCGATGGTAAGGGGAAGACCTCGGCGGCTATCGGCATCGTAATCCGTGCATTGGGGCACGGCCTCAAGGTCTACATCGCCCTTTTTATGAAGGGCGATTATCTTTACGGCGAGCGCCAGGTCCTTTCCGGGCTGCCCGGTGTTACCTTGGAGAGCTTCGGCTCCGGTCGGTTTATTGACCCGGATAATATCAGGCCTGAGGAGAAGGTAGAGGCGGCCAGGGCGCTGGCGGCTGCCCGCCGGGCCATGCTCAGCGGGGAATACGACCTGGTGGTGCTGGACGAGGTTAACCTGGCGGTGGCCTTCAACCTGCTGGGGGTGGATGAGGTGCTGAGGTTTATCGAGGCTAAACCGCAGGGCGTGGAGCTTATCCTTACCGGCCGAGAGGCGGATAAAGAGCTGGTGCGGGTGGCCGACCTGGTAACCGAATGCCTGAAGATTAAGCACCCCTATGACGGCGGGGTGGAGGCGCGGGAGGGATTTGAATATTAGTTAAGATAAGGGAGGAGCTATGAAGATTACGCTGAGCGTGATTAAGGCTGATATCGGGGGGTTTGTAGGGCATTCCGAGTCTCATCCGGATATCCTGGCGCGGGCGGCCGAGCACCTGGCTAGGGCCAAGAAAGAGGGGCTGCTCATTGACTACCGGGTGGCCAAGTGCGGCGATGACCTGCAGCTGATTATGACCCACCAGCGCGGCGAGGGCGATGGTCAGATTCACAAGTGCGCCTGGGATACCTTCGTTGACTGCACCGAGCTGGCCAAGAGCCTTAAGCTCTACGGCGCCGGCCAGGACCTGCTGGCCGATGCCTGCACCGGCACCGTTCACGGGCTGGGGCCGGGGGTGACCGAGATGGAGTTCGAGGAGCGGCCCGCCGAGCCGGTCATCATCTTCATGGCTGATAAGACCTCGGCGGGGGCCTGGAACCTGCCGCTTTACAAGATGTTCGCCGACCCCTTCAATACCGTCGGTCTGGTCATTGCCCCCAACATGCACTGCGGCTTTGCCTTTGAGGTACAGGATGTGAAGAAGAGCCGCAAGATAATCTTTAATACTCCCGAGGAGATTTATGATTTACTGGTCTACATCGGGGCGCCGTCGCGCTACATGGTCAAGTCGGTCTACCACCGCATTACCGGCGAGATAGCCGCCGCCTCTTCCACCCAGCGCCTGGCCCTGATCGCCGGCCGCTATGTGGGCAAGGACGACCCGGTTTGCATCGTGCGGGCGCAGGGCGATTTTCCGGCGGTGGGTGAGGTGCTGGAGCCGTTCACCCTGCCCCTGCTGGTGGAGGGGTGGATGCGGGGCTCGCACCACGGGCCCTTCATGCCGGTAGCGGTTGAGGACAGCACCCCCACCCGCTTCGACGGGCCGCCCAGGGTGGTCGCCCTCGGTTTTCAGCTAGCCGAAGGCAAGCTGGTGGGGCCCCGGGATATGTTCGCCGATAAGTCCTTTGACCTCGCCCGCCAGCAGGCCAACGAGGTGGCCGACTACCTGCGCCGCCACGGGCCCTTTGAGCCCCACCGCCTGCCCCTGGAGGAGATGGAGTACACCACCATGCCCCAGGTCTCAAAAAAGCTGGAAGACCGCTTTGTTGACCTTGACTAGGGAAAGGGCTATCATTTTATTAGGGGTTTAACCAGGTTTAATTTTTGGGGAGTCCCTTTGCCGGATAGACTGCTCTTAGCCACCAACAACGCGGGCAAGGTACGGGAATATAGAAGCCTGCTTGAGGAACTGCCTCTGGAGCTGGTCTTGCCCGGGGAGCTGGGTATTGACGCCGGGGTGGATGAGGTGGGGAAGAGCCTGGAGGAGAACGCCAGACTCAAGGCGACCGTTATGGCGGCCAGGAGCGGTCTGCTGGCCCTGGCCGATGACTCCGGGCTGGAGGTAGATGCACTGGGGGGCGAACCGGGGCCGCTTTCGGCGCGCTACGCCGGCGAGGGTGCTTCTGATAAAGAGAGGGTGGAATATTTATTAGCTAAGTTAAAAGGAGTGCCCTGGGAGAAGCGCACCGCCCGTTTCCGCTGTGTCATCGCCATCGCTAAGCCTGAGGGGGAGGTGGAGCTCTGCTCCGGGGAGTGCCACGGCTTTATCGCCTTTGAGCCCAAAGGGGAAAGGGGCTTCGGCTACGACCCGATATTCTACTTCCCCGGGCTTGACAAGACCATGGCCGAGCTGCCCCTGGATATCAAGAACAGGGTGAGCCACCGGGGGGAGGCGGCCCGGGAGGCGGTTAAAAGATTAAGGAGAAGGTATAACCTATGACCGGACTTTCTGATTCATTCCAGAGACCGGTAAACTATCTGCGCATCTCGGTCACCGACCGCTGCAACCTGCGCTGTATCTACTGCATGCCCCCCGAGGGCGTGGAACTGATGTCGCACCGTGACATCCTGAGCTATGAGGAAATCTATACTATCGCCAAGGCCGCCGCCGAGCTGGGGATAGACAAAATACGGGTCACCGGCGGCGAGCCCCTGATCAGGCTGGGGTTACCTGAGCTCATCAAGATGCTGGCCGGTATCGAGGCTATCAACGATATCGCCCTGACCACCAACGGCATCCTGCTGGCCGACTACGCCGCCGAACTGAAATCGGCCGGGCTGAAAAGAGTCAACATCAGCCTGGATACCCTCGACCCCGATAAATTCAGGCGGATTACCCGCGTCCAGAGCGAGCTTAGGCAGGTGCTGGAGGGCATCGAGAAGGCTAAGGAGGCTGGGCTGGAGCCGGTTAAGTTAAACATGGTGGTCATGTCCGGCATTAATGACGACGAGCTTATTGATTTTGCCGCCAGGACTATTGACCAGGAATGGCATGTCCGCTTCATCGAGCTGATGCCGGTCAACGGTGACGTCAATAGTGCCCCGCGCTTTGTCCCTGCCAGCGAGATGAGAAAGCGGCTGGAGCCGCTGGGAGAGTTGGAGCCCTGCCTGCCCTCAGCCGGCAACGGGCCGGCCAAGTATTTCCGCTTGCCTGGGGCTAAGGGCACCATCGGCTTTATCACCCCGGTCAGCGAGCACTTCTGCTTTAACTGCAACCGCATGCGGCTTACCGCCGATGGCAAGCTCCGCCCCTGCCTCCTGAGCGACTACGAGATAGACCTTAAGACCCGCCTGCGCGCTGGCATATCCAGGGAGGGGCTTAAAAAGCTGTTCAAGAAAGCGGTGGCCGAAAAGCCGCTCAAGCATAAGCTGGCCGAGGGCAAGGTGCCCACCCGCCGCCCCTTCTCCCACGTGGGGGGATAGATGGAAGAACTTACCCATATAGATAAAGCGTGCCGCCCCAAGATGGTGGATATCTCGGCGAAAACCGCCACCAAACGCCGGGCGGTGGCCAAGGGTGTGGTCAGGATGAAGCCAGCCACCCTCGAGCTGATAAAGCAGGGCGGCACCAAGAAGGGGGAGGTGCTGGCCACCGCTCAGCTGGCTGGTATCATGGCCGCCAAACAGACGCCCAATCTGATACCCCTCTGCCACCCCATCCCCATCGAAGAAGTCACCGTTGACTTTAAGCTGGACGAAAAGAACAGCACCATCGAAATCACCGCAACCGCCAGGAGCACCGGCAAGACCGGCGTCGAGATGGAGGCGCTGACCGCCACCGCCGTGGCCGCCCTCACCATCTACGACATGGTCAAGGCGGTGGACCGTGGGATGAAAATCGAGAATATCCGCCTGTTTCAAAAAAGTGGCGGCAAAAGCGGTGAAATTACTCTTGAGTAAAAACGGTTATTGGTATATACTACCCATCACCAGCAACATCTTTTGGGGGGTGCACCATGAAACTATCGTGTCTTCAGGAGAACCTGAACTGGGGGCTGGGGGTGGTGGGCCGAGCCGTCGCCGCCAGAACCACCCTGCCTATAACCAATAACGTCCTTATGGCGACGGAAAGCTCAAGGCTAAAACTGGCCGCCACCAACCTGGAAATGGCCATCAGCTGCTGGATTGGAGCCAAGGTTGAGGAGGAAGGGTCAATCACCGTGCCCGCCCGGCTCCTCTCCGATTTTATCAGCTCCCTGCCCGCCGAGAAAGTGAACATCAGCCTTTCCCCGCAGACCAAGACCCTGGGCATGAAGTGCGCCCGCTTCGAGGCCCGCATCAGCGGGGTGGATGCTAAAGACTTCCCCCCTCTCCCCAAGGTGGAAGGAGGAATTGCCACCAAGGTGGAGGTGGAAGCGTTGAAGCAGGGAATCAGCCAGGTGGTCTTCGCTGCCGCTACCGAGGAGTCCCGGCCGGTGCTCACCGGCGTCGATGCCAAGTTTGAGGGCAAATCGGTAACGCTGGCCGCCGCCGACGGCTTCCGCCTGGCGGTCTATAAGATGCCCCTGGCCGAGGCGGTCACTAAAGCCGCCGAGGTCATCATCCCCGCTCGCACCCTGGCCGAGCTAAACCGGCTCATCGCCGAGCAGGAAGAAGCGGTAACGTTGACGGTCAACCCCGAAAAGGGGCAGGCCTTGTTCAAGCTGAAGAATATTGAGCTGGTCTCCCAGCTGATTCAGGGCACCTTCCCTAACTACGCCCAGCTCATCCCTCAGAGCTTCACCACCAAGGCCACCATCGGCGTGGCCGATTTCCTCAGGGCGACCAAGACGGCCTCTATCTTTGCCCGCGACGGCAGCGGCATCATCCGGCTGGTGGTCACCCCCGGCGCCGAGATGGCCCCGGGCAAGGTGGTGGTCTCGGCCCGGTCAGAGGAGGTCGGCGACGACGTCGGCGAGATTGATGCCGTGGTGGAAGGAGAGGAGGCCAAGATTGCCTTCAACGGCAAGTACCTGACCGATGTCCTCGGCGTCCTCCACGAAACGCAGGTGGCGCTGGAGACAACCAGCCCCTCCAGCCCCGGGGTTATCCGCCCGGTTGGGTCGGACAACTACCTGCACGTGGTCATGCCGATGTTTGTTCAGTGGTAGGTAATTCTAGGGGAATCACACCATGAATCTCTACCCTATCCGTGTTGGCATAGATTTTGATTTCCAGCGCGTCTAGAGCCAGTTTTATTATCTCAGGCGTGCTATCTTGCAGGTGCTTCAATACTTGGTCATAGAGGTGACTTAACCTGATTTTGGCCTCGGCAAGTTTCGTGATATTGCCCCTGGTGTTGAGTAGGTCGCTGAGCCTGTTTTCATCTTCAAGGCGCAAGCGCTTGAGATTATTGACCTGCCCCCCAATAGTGATACCACTTACGAGACACTCAGGGCAATATCCTTGCCTAGCCGAAGTAGTTAGGTCTCCAGTGGGGGAAAGCGGTGCTCCTTTTAAAAGGCCAACTTTTTGTTAATCTTCAGGGGGAAGAAAAATCTGCTCGCCTTGAAGCAAATTGGTTGGGTGATGCAACAGATAACTATAGCTATTAGCATCGGCGCTGCTATCAAAGTTCACAATGGTTAGCCCCACCCGCTGGGCACTACCAGAGCGGGGTTCAGAAGTACCAATGACACGCCCGGTAAGCAGAATCTGAGACTTGTCTTTCGCCGGGTATGCAACTCTGGTACCGGTAACGGCAAGGCCAATACTAACCTCGAGCTCATCACCAATGCGCAACTGGGGGCCGCCATGTTCAAAACTGATGCCGCTGGCACTCAGGTTTTCCGAGTATCCGATACGCCAGTCCTCCTCCCCACACAGACGCCAGCTAATTTCAGTAATGATGGGGAAGCGGTATCTTGCCCGGCGGCTAACACTGAGGAGACGGTCCACGCCGACGCTCAGTAGCATTGCGTTCAACACTGCCCAGCCGATGACCACAACCAACACCATCGGCTGCGGCTGATACCAGAAGGGATGTATGATGTGGATAGCGCCGACAACCGCTGCGATGAAGCATAGTCCAATGGTGATGAGATGGGGCGTGACCTGGCGCCAGGGCAGTGCCGGGCTAATATCACTCCCCTTCCCAGTGACCCGGAAGGGGCGAGCACGTCCGGTTATCAGCGTCGGTAACGTGGCTACAAAAGTAAATGCCCTAAGCAGGCTATAGCGCTCAATATACCACAGGTTATAGGTACCCCGCCCCAAAAGTGTGTTAGCCAGAAAAGTCAAGGCCAGATAGGGTATCAAGCGGGCGGCAAACGCCCAGCCAACGGTACTAACCGGCAGTATACCGAAGAGAAGGGTCACCACCGGTATTGCCATTAGGATTAGCAACTGCAGGCCGTCGAAATAGGTTATGGTTGAAGCTAGGAAACTGATACGCTGAGAGATGCTCAGCCCCGAAGCCCACAGCGGGCTATCTTTGCTACGCAGAACCTGCATCGCTCCCTGTCCCCAGCGAAAGCGCTGGCCGAGATATTCACCAATGGTGGCTGGCGAGAGCCCCACCGCCAGCGGCTGTTCGGTGTAAATAACGCGGTAACCGCGCCTGACCAACCTGATGGTAGTATGAAGGTCTTCCGTTACCGTCTCCTGGGCAACTCCGCCTATGGCTTCAAGCGCTGAGCGTCGCAATACAGCAGGGCTACCGCACCAGAAGGCGGAATTGGTACGGTTCTTGCCCGGCATGATGGCGTGATAGAAAACCCGCTGTTCGTGCCAAGATGAGCGCTCATGCTGGAAAGAGTCAAGGTTATAGAACAGCTGCGGTCCCTGAACCACTGCCACCAAGCTATCATCAAAGAAGCCGACGGCATTGTGGAGGAATTCAGGGAGGGGTACATGGTCAGCATCGAGGACCGCCACCAACTGGCCAGTGGTTTCTTTAAGGGCATAGTTCAGGTTTCCTGCCTTGGCCCCCTCGTGGCTGGGGCGGCTGATATAGGTACAGCCCAGTTCTGCCGCCAAAAGTTCCACTTCAGGACGTCCGGCATCATCCAGAACAAAGGTCTGGTGGGGATAGCGTATGTGGCTACAGCCGACCAGCGTCGCCCGTAGGACATCAAGCGGCTCGCCGTAAGTTGGCACCATAACATCAACCGAGATGCCTTCCCGGGGAAACGGTGCCTGCGGGCGAACCAGCTTCCAGGTCATGAAAGCGAAGAGCAGGAAGATTAAAAAACCGTAGGCTTCGGCTGCCCACAGCAGCCAGGAAAACCACATTGCCTCAGGATTAAAGATAGATAGCCGCCAGACAAGATAGTAGAGAGTGAAAATAGCCGCCACGACCACCGTTACCCTGACCAGAAACTCAGGGCACCTGTGGAGGCGGCGTATTTTATGATATGCGGTCGTGTCTTCGGGGTAACGGGATGGTTTACCCCAGCTCCACCTTTCAGCGGCTAAGGCCAACCACAGGACAAGCAGAGTGACTAAAGCCGCAATGGCTGCGATTATCGCCGGATTCATTGTTGTTTCCCTTCTAGGGAAAAATCGGGGAGGTCGGTGGCGAAAAGCAAACGTGAACGGCGCAGGTCATTCAGAAAAGCCTGACGCAGCACCGGGTTAAAGGTAACCGTCCAATCGATGGTAGTGCCGACCTCGCTTTCGTATTTGCGCTCTTCAAACCAGTTGATCATCTTGATTCCAGGAAAATCATCAGCTACTTCCGGGCTGAAAACCTGCCGCCACCAGGTCTGCTTAATACTCAGTTCGGCATCGCCGCCTAGGTCCGGGTTATAGAGGGCCGCCGTCTCCGGGACAGCCATTGGCTTGCCGTGCTGCTCCACATAGACTTGGTAGAAGTCCGGCACCGGCCGTTGGTCGCCATCTAAACCAAGGTAGGTGCCGGTAATCTGGGCAATGAAATTACCCGCTTCGGGAATCTCATTCTCACCCCATGGATACTGGTTGCCCCAGTGGTACACCGACATGCCCACCCAGTCAACGGCATCGTCACCGGGGTAGTAAGGGGCATACATGTCGTCGTTCATATCAAGGTGGCCGTCATGGTTGGTATCCAGTAGGTAAAAATCACTGTCCTGAGGAGAGGCTTCATAACGCCCGCCGGCAAAGGGGTAGCCACCTCCGTAATTGGGCGCCCAGAGCATGGCGCTGAGAGTGGTGTGCTGATGAACCGCCTCGGCCAGGGTGCGGAAGGCCCGTATGTAGGCTGTCGGCTGCTGGCTCCAGGGATACCAGGAGCCGTTCATTTCGTGGCCAAAGCGGACAAAGACAGGGACGCCGCTCCGGTTGTATTCGGCCAGAAGCCCGGCAAAGTCATAAGCCACGGTGGCCGTAACCTTATCCAGGCCTGATTCAGGTTGCAGGGTAATCAGAGCCATACCTCCCTCGGCGGCTACCTGCTCAATAAAGGCATCGACATTAACCCTGTCGGTCTCGCTGAAAGGAAAAGGAAAGAAGGCGACGTAGACCGCCGCTGGCACTCCCAGGCGCTGATTATAAGCGGCCGCCGTATCCTGCTCCCAGTCAAGAACAACACCATAATAGGTGCCACTGGCAGGCTCAAGGCGGGCCAGCGAATGGGTAGCCGTCTCTTCCGGCGGGGTAGCACAGGCAACCATGCTAATGGACACCAATATAATCAGCATCAGCAAGACCTTCATATCATTTAGTGAAAGTTCTTTCCAATTAAAAATGGACATTGGGCAATTATACCACCATCAGTCACATATATTCCAATGGATCATCGAAGAAGAAACATCAAATAGCGCGTTCGTATAACTTTAGTTGAACGGTGATGCCGATGTTTGCAAATATTGACTGCTAACAGAGGCAGATGTTACGATAAAAACACAACATCCCTATGTTCGTCCAGTGGTGAGGTAGTAATTAAAGGTTCAGTGAAAGGGGGGGCAGAAATGTCCCCCTTCTTTATTTGTTGAGTGAATGTGTGGAAAGCGGGCTTAACTAAGTTTGAATATATTATTGCCTTAGCGGTCGTGGAATTGTGATGGAAGACCACATCCAGGTCAACTAGAGTTTGAGTAGTCTCAGCGTCTATGCTAAAATCTCTATAATTTCTAAATCGGGAGGAATAATGTATCTTTCTGGTCAAGCAGTGGCGTACTGGCGTCTGGCTTGGGGGCTAAGAAATTTTCTCAGGGAGCCGCTTACTCTGGGGCAGGGCCGTGAACTCATCAGGCAGGGGCTGCAAAATAGAGAGCAGAGCCTGCTGGTGATGGTAAAGAGGGCTATCTATGATAATGAAGCCAGCCCCTACCTAAAGCTGCTTGAGATGGCTGGCTGTGAGTATGCCGATTTTGAAAAGATGGCGCGCTCAGACGGCATCGAGCCTACCCTCCATAAATTGAGGGAAGCAGGGGTTTACCTCAGCTATGAAGAGTTTAAAGGGAAAAAAGAGGTAGTTCGCGGCGGGAAGACGTTCAAGTTTGAGGAGAGTGACTTTGATAACCCCTTCTTAATATCATACTTTGAAGCCCGCGGCAGCGCCAGCCGTAGTGCCGGGACAAGGATAGTAATGGACCTTGATCGCTGTCTATATCGGGCGATGCACAGCTCGGCTGTTTTCGACGCCCATGGCATCTGGGGGCAGCCGGTCCTGGTCTGGATGCCGATACTACCCTCGGTCTTGGGGCTGATGTGGCTGCTCTGGTTAGCCAAAGCGGGTCGTCCACCGCTGAGGTGGTTCTCCCCGGTTGAGGCAGGGAAGGTCAAGCCGGCCCTGGTCAAGCGCCTGGGTACCTACTATACCGTTTACGCTGGCCGCCTTTTCGGGGCAGCCTTCCCCAGGCCAGAGTATGTGAGTCTGGACGAAGCCGATAAAATTGCTGGCTATATGGCTGAGGTGTTGAAGAAGGGGCGGGGCTGTGTACTGGCGAGCTATACCAACTCGGCAATACGGGTCTGCCAGGCAGCCAGGGAGAAGAAGTTGGATATATCCGGGGCGACCTTTGCCGTAGGTGGCGAACCCCTTACCGAGGCCAAGCTTAAGGAAATCAGGGCGGTTGCTGCCAGGGCGATAAACAGCTACGGGGCGGCGGAGGCAGGCCTTATCGGTTCTGGCTGCGCCAACCCGGTGGCAGTAGATGACATGCACCTGCTAAAGGACTCGCAGGCCCTGATTCAACATCGGAGGGAGACACTCTTTGGCGGCGCCTCAGTCGATGCCCTTCTCTTCACCTCTCTGCTGGCCAAGGCACCAAAAGTACTGCTGAATGTGGAGCTTGGTGACTACGGGGTGATCGAGACCAGGCAGTGCGGTTGTAAGCTCGAAGAGCTTGGCCTTACCGAGCACATCTACAACATACGGAGTTTTGATAAGCTCACCGGAGAGGGGATGAGCTTTGCCGGCACCGACCTAGTCAGGATTATGGAAGAGACACTGCCCACCCGGTTTGGCGGCACCTCTATTGATTACCAGATGATGGAGGAGGAGGATGAGCAGGGCCATACCCGTCTCAGTATAATAGTCAGCCCTGAGGTGGGAGAGATAGATGAAGGTGAGCTGGTCCGAACCGTCCTGGCTGAGCTGGGCAAGGGGAAAGACACGCGGCGGATGATGACCGAAATTTGGGCTCAGGCAGAGATAATACGGGTGAAGCGCATTCCGCCATTTGTTACTGCCGGCGGCAAGCTGCTGCCGCTGCATATTCAAAAGGATAAACGAACTTGAGGTCCGGGTATAGAATCCCGCCTGTAATCTAAGGAGCAATAAGTGAGAAGGGGGAAAGCATGAAAAAGAGGGGAGTACCAGTCATCATCGTCATTGGGCTGGCCATAGTACTGGCCGTGCTGCCGCTCCTGACAGCCTGCCCGGGAACATCGTCACCAGCATCGGGAGAGCATCCCCAAAATGTCAAGCTGACCATAATAGGCTTCACCGCCGGGACCAGTCTGCAACTGAGGGCCGATGCCGTGGCTGAAGCGCTAAGGGTGGAGTATCCAGACTGGACGGTAACTTCTTTAGCCACCAAGGGCTCGGCCGATAACATAAGCAGACGCATCGCCGGCGAGACGGACTTTTTCTTTGCTACCATCCCTCGCCAGGTAGAAATTCAGTCCCAAGCGCTATTGTACCCGGGGATAGATTTTGAGAAGGCAACAGCCTATAGCCTGGTGATGCCGGTGTCCCCGCAATATGTCCATTTCTTTGTCCTGGGCAAAACCGGGCTTACCTCTATCAGGGATATGGTGGACAAAAAATACCCGTTCACGGTAGGCTGTGTTGGCGGGCCTGAATATGTATTTTACCGGATTCTGGAACACTACGGCGTAAGCTGGGCCGAGGCCGAGGCCTGGGGCGCCAGGCACGAATCGGTGAGCATAGGGGCGCCAACGGGTGTCGAAGCCCTGCAGTCAGGAAGAATTGATATCGCCTTTGTCTGGTCGGGGATACCGAGTCCGCCATATATGGGGGTAACCTTCGACCTGAAGCTGTTGCCCATAGATGACCCCGGACTGGTGGAGATGTTCAAGGGGTATGGTTTTTACGAGGCTACCATACCGGCTGGCACCTATCCCTTTGTCACCGAGGATATTCCCACTATGGCTAATATAGAGCCTCTAGCGGTCCGTCCCGACCTGCCTGAAGATGTAGTCTATGATGCCGTCAAGGCCCTGTTTAAACACAAGGACATTCTTATCGCCGCCCATGCCGAATTCGCCAGCCAGTTAACACCCGAGGCAGTAGCCGCCTTCGTGGCCAGTGCCGAGCGGTCTGGCCTACCGGTTCACCCCGGAGCTATGAAGTTCTACCGAGAGATGGGCTGGGTAAAGTAATAGGCCAAAAACAGGGAAAGGCAGGGGCTTAATGGTCAGGGTAATTCCATGCCAGGCATAGCAGGCGGTATCTTCCGGCCTGCGGTCAGAAGAGAGCTTCCGTCGGGTGTTGCCAGACTGGCTATTTATATTTTCGCCATCGCCATTGCTTTATACCATATAATCGCTCTGGGGGTCTGGCATCCCTCGGTGGAATTCCACTCAGCGGTACACCTTTTCACTATCCTTATACTGGCTTTCCTCGTCTATTCCTATTCCGGGAGAAGGTCAACCAGGATATCTATTATCGATATTGTCATCATCCTGCTGATCCTGGCGACGGGTATTTATTTCTTAGCCAACCTAGGCAGGCTCGTCGAGCGCACCTTTAGCGTGGTTACTCCCCTGTCCAGTTTAGACCTGCTGGTGGCCCTTTTTCTGCTGCTGGTTACCTTCGAGGCAGCCAGACGGGCGGTAGGGCTACCATTCGTAATTATCATATTCGGCTTTCTCCTGCTTATGTATCTAGGCCCTTATCTACCCGGAATATGGGCACACCCCGGCTTTTCCGTGGCGAGCATTCTGGATACCACGGTGTGGTCTGATCTTCAGGGCCTCTGGGGCATACCCCTGCGTATATCGGCTACCTTTATTATCCTGTTTTTTATCTTCGGTAAATTGATGCAGAGTGCCGGACTGGGAGACCTCCTTATGTTCCTGTGCCAGGCGGTGGCTGGCGGGGCCAGGGGAGGACCGGCCAAGGTAGCCGTGGTCGGCAGTGCCTTTGTGGGCAGTGTCACCGCCGGACCGGCCACCAATATAGTAATGACCGGCAGCTTTACCATCCCTATGATGAAACAGATAGGCTATAAGCCGCACTATGCCGGAGCGGTTGAGGCGGCGGCATCAACCGGGGCCAGCATTGTTCCTCCCGTCATGACCGGGATAGTTTTCATAATGGCTGAGCTAACCGGGACACCCTTTGTCAGGATAATGCTGCTGGCCATAATCCCGGCCTTTTTTTATTATTTATGTCTGCTTCTTCAGGTGCACTACCAGAGCATAATCTTGGGCATAGGCGGGAGCGGTGAAAGGGCGGCTTTTAACCTGGTATGGGATAATTTGAGAGAGCGGGGGCACTTGCTTATACCCCTAATAGTCCTGGTTGTCCTGCTGCTGTTGGGCTACTACCCGGTGACCGCCGTTATCTGGGCAATTCTGGCTGTGCCAGTGGTGGCAGCTTTTAGAAAAGAGACCCGGATAGGATCGAGGCGGATTCTGGCGGCTCTAGGTGAAGCGATACTGGATTTAGTCTGGATAGCGCCCCTTTGTGCTCTGAGCGGAATAATAATAGTTGCCCTCTTCCAGACCGGGCTGGGCAGCGCCTTCAGCCACCTGGTCAGCCTCTCGGCGGGCAGTTCCCTGTTACTGCTGGTGGTGATGGGCGGGCTGGCTTGCCTGGTTTTGGGCACCGGCATACCGCCGATAGCGGCCTATCTTATGACAGTCCTGATTGTGGCCCCCCTTATGGTCAAGGCGGGAATACCGGTGCTGGTTGCCCATTTTTTTTCCCTCTACTATGCCAACCTGGCTTTCATAACCCCGCCAATAGCGGTAGGTGCCTTCGTCGCGGCTGGTATCGCCGGTGCCAGCTTCTGGCCAATCAGCTTCACTGCCGTCCGCTTGGCTATAGTCGGCTTTATTATCCCCGTTGTCTTTGTCTACCGCCCGGCTCTACTGCTGTTCGGCAGCCCCCTGGAGATAATCTGGGCTATGGCCGCTTCGGCAGCTCTGGTGGCCTGCCTGGCATCAGCCCTTGAGGGGTGGCTGCTCAAGCGGCTCAACATTCTGCAGAGGATACTGCTGTTTGGAGCCGGCGTTGCTTTGATACCGCCTAACCTGTGGGCAAATGTTAGTGCTGTTGTCCTGGCCGGCCTGGTCTTTCTCTGGCAAGCTAAAAAGTGATGCCGATGTTTGTTCAATGGTAATAAATTTACATTCAGAAATGAATGTGAAGGGGGGCCGAAAGGCCCCCCTTTTTATTTGGGGGAAAGCCGTCTTGACACGGAATATCGGCTATGCAAATATTCAGATAATAGCGCGCGAGGAGGTGTAACGTGTTGAAAGATTTCAAGGCGTTTATCATGCGCGGTAGCGTGGTTGACCTGGCGGTAGGCATCATCGTCGGGGTGGCCTTTGGCGCCATAATAACTTCGCTGGTAAAAGATGTTATCATGCCGCCGATAGGGCTGGCGCTCGGCAAGGCGGACTTTACCAATCTATTTGCCGTCCTTAAACAGGGCAGCGTAGCCGGGCCTTACCCCTCCCTGGCGGCGGCTCAAGCAGCGGGGGCGGTCTCCATTAACTACGGCGTCTTTATCAACACCATAGTCAGCTTTGTTATTGTTGCCGCCGTGGTCTTTTTCCTGGTGATTCGCCCCATCGCTCAGCTGCATGCCCGCCAGAAGGCAGCGGAGGCAGCGCCGGCGCCGAACACCAAAGAATGCCCTTACTGTTATAGCACCATCGCCATCAAGGCGACCCGGTGCCCTAACTGCACCTCGGAGCTGAAGCCAGCCTGAAGATTGATACTAAACCAGGCTAATCATGTTGGGGTGGATGATGTGAAAGCCGCAGCTGGCCTCCAGGTTGTGGCCGGTGATGGCGCTGGAGTCGTCCGAAGCCAGAAAGACGATACAGTTGGAGATTTCTTCAGGCTCAGCGATTCTCCTTAAGGCGTTATTTTCGGTGAGCTTATCCATCACCTTCTCGTAGGAGATGTTGAAGCTCTTGGCCGAAGTCTTGACCCAGTCCTCGAATTCCTGGGTGCGAGTAGCCCCGGGACTGATGCAGTTGACCCGGATGTTATGCTTACCGCATTCTATGGCCAGGGTCTTGGTAAAGCCGATGAGGCCCCATTTGGTGGTTGAGTAGGGGCTTTCTTTAGGCACTCCCGAAAGACCGGCGACACTGCTGATATTGACAATGGTGCCGCTCTTGCGGGGGACCATGAGTTTAAGCACCTCCTTGCAGCAGAGCATGGAGCCGGTCAGGTTGGTGGCCAGCGAGTCAAACCACTCGTCTAGGCCCATATCGACCACGTCGGCGTTATTGAAGGTGGCCCGGGCAGCGTTGTTGACCAGTATGTCAATCTGGCCGTACTCGTCGATGGTCCGGGCGACCATATTTTTTACCTGTTCGTGCTTGGAGATATCGGTCTGGATGGCTATCGCCTTGCCGCCCTTGGCCCTGATAGCCTTGGCCGTCTCCTCAAGCCGGGGGAGGTTGCGGGCAGCCAGCGTCAGCCTGGCTCCCTCCCTGGCGAAGGCAAAACTGATGGCCCGGCCTATGCCGGTGCCGCCGCCGGTAATAATGGCTACCCTATCTTTTAGCTTCATAACTTCTAGCCTCCTAATAACGTTTAAAAATCGGGCCTTTTAGCCCACCTGACACTACAACCAAAGCGCCTCTGCTGTCAAGTCGGGCGGCCTGAACATTTTGCCGAAGTAGCCTAGACCCCCTTGACAAAAAGGAAAACTGGTATTATAATATATCTAGATATATCGAGATATTATGTGATATATCTGAGGAGGCAGAGATGTTTGGAGAAAGAGTACCCCACCGGGGAAGATTTTTCCGGGGGCCCTGGCGCTCCTTCCAGAAGGGGGACCTCAAGTACGTTATCCTTGACCTGATAAAGGACAAGCCGAGGCACGGCTACGAGATTATCCGTGAGCTGGAAGAGATGTCTTACGGCTTCTATACCCCCAGCCCCGGCGCCGTCTACCCCACCCTCCAGATGCTGGAGGAGATGGGCTACGCCACCTCCGCCGAGCGAGACGGCCGCAAAATCTATACCATCACCGAGGCAGGGCTCAAGTTTTTAGCCGAGCGCAAGGACTCGGCGGACGAGGTCAGGAGCCACATTAAGCGTAAGTGGAGCTTCAAGAACATCGGCAAGATGGTCACCATGATGAAGGAGTACCACGACCTGGAGGACCTGGTGGGGCGGGGGCTGCGCACTATGGACACCGACAAGATAGAGCGCATCCGCCAGGTGCTGTTTAATACTGCCGGGGCGATCAAGGATATACTGGAAGAATAGCCGGGGCAGAGGTGAACGGCTTGGCTAACAGCATTGAGCTTGAGTTCGATAAAGAAAGCGGTGAGTACTACATCGTCTGGGAGCCGGTGATTATCAGCGCCGGTAAGACCGCTGGCGAGGCCCTGGAGGACCTCAGGGCGGCGGGCCACTTCGGCGTGGATGCCCTTATTGACCGCAAGCTGCAAAATTTAAAAAAGGAGGACTAAGATGGGCTATTTCAGGATACTGGCGGCTATTCCGGGTTTCTTCTTAAGCTCGTTTTTCTTGATGCTTCTCTGGGGGGTGATTGCCCCCAAGCTCGGTCTGCCCACGGTAGGCTATACCCTTTCTATGCTGATTACCATCACCCTGTGGCTGGCGGTGGCGCCGCTGGCGGCCGCCGCCAGCAAGAAGCGCGAATGGTGAGGTTAAAGATGGGTGGGTTTTGGTGGGATAAGGCCTTGACGGTGGTGGCAGAGTGGCTGCTGCCGTTTACCAGAGCGGTGTGTTTAGTCAAATCTGTTTGGCCGGGCGGCTCTTGCGCAGCAGCTTGTTGACGTCCCCCTGCCTCAGGCGGCGGTCGCCGCGGGAGCCGATGCGGTAGGTTTCCAGCATCCCCCGGTTGCTCCAGCGCCGGACGGTGTTGACATGGACGTTGAGTAGCTCGGCTACTTCGGCGGTGGTGAGCAGAGCATCGGGGTCGCTGCGGGACGGCTTTTTCTTGGCCGTGGTCTCCGCCTTGGCTATCTGCCTTATCCGCTCCCGGCTCAAGCCCAGCCTGCGGCCGATTTCGGCGTAGGTGAAACCCGCCTTACGCAGGCTGGCTACCTGCGCCTGTTTAGAGCCATTTACTCTTTCCAGCATGGCTTCTCCGCTCCTTGCTTCGCTTGGCAATGATGTACTGGTACTGGGTAGCGCCATCAATGATATAGTAGGTGTGCTGTTTCTCCGAGTTGGTAGGCGGCTGGTGCATAATCGGTTTGCCCAGCTCGTCAGCTACCTTGACCAGGTCTTCTATTGAATCCAGTGCTATTATCTTCTCGCTGGCTACCGGCGTCTGGCTGCTGGCCTGGGCGATGCGGTCGGCGTACTTCTTGCCGATAGCTAACGCTTCCTTCTCAAAGAGGGGTAGCTCCGCCGGCTTGGTCTTCTGGTAGAAAACCAGCGAGGCGGCGAAGATAGCCAGGAAGATCAGGAGCAGGGTGAGAGAGGTCGTCTTTACCCCGCCTACCGATAGCCCCAGATAACGGTTGGAGTTGGGGGTAATGCGGGTGGCGGTGATGCTGCCCTCCTGGGTCTTCTCTAATTTCTCGGTCCATTTCAGGGTGTTTCCCCCCGTATCGGTTGTTAAGGTCTGGGTGAAGACCTCATCTATAGGCCCGTAATCGGTCTGGGCGGTAACGTGGACATCGGCCTCGATAACCAGGTTATAGGTATCTCCCGCCGTCCCGGTCTCGGTGCGGATGTTATTAAGCAGCTCGTTTAGAGAGGCCAGGTCCACCAGGAAATCAACCTTGAAATCGCCTGTTTCCCGGGTGCTCGGCACCAGAATGAGGCTCTTGCTCCAGAGGTCCGGATCAGCAATGGTAGCGGTTATGGTCATCTCCTCGGCCAGTCCGGTTACCGGACGCGAGGACCGGAAGCTGTAGTAGTAGCTGGCATCCATCCTGTCTATCAGTTGGTAGGGGATTACCGCGTCCGGACCCAGTGTTTTCTGCGCCGGGGGGACATAGGGGGTGGTGGCGGGGGGTTTTAGGGTATGGGTATCATAGATGGAGTTCTTTTCCAGATAGATGGTATAATCGAAGGTCCCCTCAGCTCCTATCTGCCCGCTGGCATCCGGCACCGTTTTGACCAGCTCGCCGCCTATCTCAAGGACAGTATTGGACAGCGTTATGGGAAGGCTTTGCTGGAAAGTCGTGCTCTCCAGGTGCCCGCCCAGCCCCACCGTAGCCACCAGGGTCACCTGGCGGGTGGAGGTCTTAATCCCGGTCTCTTGGTCGATGGTGTCAAAGAGCTCGTTGATTTTATCGAGGTCAAGCTTAAACTCAACCTTGAAGTTGCCCGTTTCGGGAGTTACCGGCACCAGCTCGAGCGTTTTCTGCCAGATATCGCCGTTTTGTAAGATTGCCTCGACCTTTACCCCCTGTTGTATCTCCTGAAAAAGGGGCGTACTTGTTTGGTACTGGAAGCTCATGTCAATAGTGCTGTCAATGATGGCGGTGGGGTACTGGTTGCTGGGTGGAGTCTCAGGCGGCGCTTGGGGCTCGGGGCCGAACAGGTAGGAGGGCTTTAGGTAGGCCAGGTAATCAAACCGGCCATCGTGCTCGTAACTGAGCAGGGAGACCTGCTGTTTGAGCTGAGTGGGCAGGGTGCTGCCCGCCAGCAGGCCAACCAGGGCGATAATGAAGATGACGACGCTGATAATAGCTGCCCGCTTCGTCCACCTGTTGATTTTTTCCCTGTCCAAAAATAGTTTCATCTGTTTACCTGCTTCTCTCTACCCGGTGAAGAAATCCTTGACCGCTACCGAGGCCCAGCCTATCTTGGGAATGGTCATGACGGCCTTGCCGATAACGTTAGCCGGGATTACCGGGTCCGGGTCCGGCTCGCTGTTGGCATCTCCCTTGGTTATAAAGACCTTGTCGCCGTCCTCTGTTTTCTGAATCTTAATCACCCGGTGCATCACGGTTATCCCTTCTGGCACCCGGAACTGGATAATATCGCCGACGACGACATTATCCGCTGGCACCTTGGCGATGATGACCACATCGCCGGGATACATCTTTGGTTCCATACTGCCGCTGCCCACCAGCGCCGGCTGGAAGGGGAAAAGCCCCACCGTAAACCAGATTATGCCTACGGCGGCCACGGTAGTGATAATCCAGCCGGTTATGGAGCTGCTTTCGGCCCGCCGCCTTCCCTTTTTAGGGCCGGTCTGGGGAGAATAGAGGCTATTAATCAGCACCAGCCCGACGATGGGTAGCGCCGTCCCGATGAGCCCTTTAAACATCCAGGGGAGGTTGGGCAGTACCGGGCTGAACCACCAGAAGGCCTGCAGTATGCCGCGGTAGACCAGGGCCGGTACTGGCCCTGCCAGCAGGGCTAGGAATGTCGCCAGTAGGCTCTCAGCCAGCGAGGGCAGGAAGGTGGAGTTAACGAAGTCAATGGAGCTGACCTGCAGCCTGAGGCCGGTGAGCTGGGTTAGCGGGACGGATAGCAGCGTGTAGATTATGGCTACGAAGGCCAGCGCCAGGAAGACGTGCTTATTCCCCAAATGGTTGACCAGCCAGGCCCGGCTGAACTCCATGCCGAAGAGCATGGCCGCCACAAAAAGGAAGTTGGTAGCTATGCCGATCGGGGTGAAGGAATAGGGGCTCTTGCCAAAACTGGCAAACAGCCCGCCGATGATGAAGAGTATCATCTCAAAGAAGCCAACTATCAGCGCCAGCTGAATTATGGAGCCCCTGTCTTTTATTTTGGCGGCGGTTCGGTAGCGGGGCAGGAATAGAACCACCACGCCGATAATCAGCCACAGGAACGGAATAACGAGGTAGGTGCCGACGAAGCCGCCGATAACCTTGGCCAGGCCCAGGTTCATGGCCAGGTAGATGCCAGCCAGCAGGGCTAGTGTAATCCAGATTGCCCTTTTCGGTTGTATATTGATGGCGTTTACCATTTCCCCTCCGGGACAACTGCCCCAACCTTACCAAAGATAACTTAAGCTATCACCTTTCGGCGGTCTTTTTCCCCTTTTCTTATTTAGTTGTGAAATCCCCGAGACGGGGTTAGGCCAGCCGGCTACCAGCAGACTACGGCGTGGGCAATGATATAAATCTTACCAGACAATCCGGTTATCGTGTAAGAGTCTGTTGACGCATTGTTCAGGTCGTGCCAGTACGGGTACTGGCCGGGGGCTACGGTGTAATTGCCATTACTGTCTCTGGGCCAAGGCTCGCTGCCCACATATAGGTGGGTCTCGTCCATCTTGTAACCGGGGAACATATTGTAGGTAATAACCGCCTGATGGTTATAGCCGTTATAGTTTACGGTGAGCGTGCCGACCCACTTCCCCTTGGATATATTACACTGGGCGGCCCCGGCGTAGATGTTGAAGGTATAGATACCGGGGTTCAGCAGGCCGTTGGTCCACCCCCATTTTGTGAAGCTGTGCCCGAGATAGTTGCTAAGAAAGCAATGGGCTAAACAACCACCGTAGGCATAGGCGGTCTCGCAGTTAGAGGGGGTACAGGTGCAGGTGTAGTTCAGGGTGATTTCGAAGGTGAAGCTCCGGTCCTGGGTGTTTTCCTGGGGGAGGCCGCCTATCACCAGCTGGCCGCACTTGGCCTGACAGGTCTGAATGACTGTTCCCACCTGGATATCCCCGGTGAGGTCAATCTGGAGATAAGTGGGGTCGGGGTAATTGGTGGTAATGCCGGTTATGGTGGCGGCCATGTTGCCGGTGTTCTTTAGGCAGAAGTCCACGATGCCCTGGTAGCCGGGGTAGGCATTGCTGATGGTGATGAGGAGCTTATCGCAGCTCATTATGGAGGCTTGGGTATCCCCCACGTCTTTGGGTTCGGCGAAGGTGGCTTCGTTGTCATGGGCGTTAACATTGGTAAAGCAGAGCTGGCAGCTGGTGGTACAGTCGTAGACCGTCGTTGAGGGGTGCCAGTACCGACCCCAGCCCCAGTTGTGCCACCCGCCGTTGTAGCAGGCAAAGGTTACCGGCAGGGCGGCCAGGGCCACCACCAGGGCCATTATTACAATCACTGTTTTACGCATAGCTTATGCCTTACTGGTTCCACCTCTTAACGGTGACCTCCAAAGTATAGACCGGGTTCTGCAGCGGGTTGGTGGGCGCATCGCCAGCTACCGAGATTCTAACCGTGCCCGGGACTGACAGTCCGGGGTCTATCTGGGTGCCTGGGGACAGGCCAATAACGGTGGCCGTTATCCCGGTATATGTATCCTGCGGCGTCAGGGTGATGGTATCGATTTTTAAGGGCAGCGATTCGAGGGGGCTGCTGGGGTCAGCAGGCTCATTGTTTACATTGAAGTTGCAGGCATAGGTTACGTTGGGCGTGGCGTTGGTAACGGAGAATTGCAGCTTCATCGGGTCGACGGTGGCACTGCAGCTAGCGCTGGTATCGGGGACATCCATAATGACGCCGTTCAATGCCTCCGTGCAGCTCCCGGCGCAGCTTAGCGAGGCGTTGATATCGCCCGTGTAGAGGCTGCCCGAGACGTATATCTCATCGGTCCAGGCGCTGTAGGTTACCCCCATCGCCCCCAGTGCTACCAGGAGGGCGAGGGCGAGTACCCATATTTTGCTCAGGCCTCTTCTTCTCATTGGTTTATGGTCCTTGGTACTCGTTCCACTGGACGACGGTAACCAGGCCGCTGAAGTAAAGGGTGAGGTGCTGGTATTTCGCGTCCTGCGGCAGGAGCACGTGCATGGTAACGTGCAGCAGGTCGTTCTGCTGTAGCTCCAGGCCCAGCGGGTCGGGGACGTCTGTCCAGGTCGCGCCGTCGTCGGTGCTCACGCGGGCGTCAAGCCAGATGCCCTGGGTGTGGTTGCTGGTCTCTCCCAGGTTCCAGAGCTCCTGCAGGATGGCGGCTTCATCGGGGTTGTAGTTCGGGTCGGTAACGTCCACCGGGGTGATTTGGGCGATGGAAATCTTGGCGGGTATGGTGCCCAGGTAATCCAGCTCCATATCGGTCAGGAAGTCAATGCCGGGGAAGACCCCCTCAAATTTCATGGTGGCCGAGTCAATGTCAACGACCTGGTGGGTGACGGGGTCCTTCCAGACGCTGGTATTCACCGTGGTCGCCTGGGCGACCAGCGTGCTATTCGCGGGCGGGTGGTATTCGTTTTCCCCGTAATAGTAGTCCACCACCGTCTCCGGCCCGTAGCCGATGTCGGGTGCATTGGGGACTTTATAGACGAAGGTGGAGGAGACGCCGCAGATGTCCGCGTCCACGGTGCCGGTCTGTACCGTGGTGTTGAGGTAAACCTTGTCGTTCCAGGCGGCATAGGCCACCCCCAGCGACCCCAGCGCGATTACCAGGGCCAGGGCAAGCAGCCCTATTTTCTTAAGCCCGCTCCATCTTCTCCTGCGCAACCAAATTGTCTCCTTTAGTTTATACCTTGCCTCTCCTTGGCAAGGGAAGGGGGAAAGACCTGGTAAGCCTTTCTCGCTTCCCCTGCCAGGCAGGGGGAACCGGGGGCGGGGGTGGGTTTAGCACCCCCGCACTCCCTTTTTAACTTTCTAGCTCAAGTTGTCTGGCCTTAAGCCTCGTTCCACTGCGTGACAGTCCAGGTGATGGTGAACTGGTAGGCACTAGTGCCGGTGAGGCCCTGTGCGGCCGACTCCTGGACTACAAAGATGAGGCTGGCGGCTTTTTGGTCATTAGGCTCCAGCTGGGTGCCGATGCCGTCGGTTACACTTACCCAGACTTGGCCGCCATTAGTGGGGTCCCAGGGTGAATCGGCATTGGTAAAGTTAAGCGGGGTGATTTGGATATTGGTCAGCTTAACCGGAATGGTGCCGCAGTTGATGAAATGGACCTCCAGGTCATTGTAGTACAGCGGGTAGCCGTTGTAGATGGTGACCGTCAGTGTTTTGGTGCCAATCCCGTCAACGCTGGTGCAGGCCACGTTCTTATCCGTAATATAGTAAGGATAATTACCAGCAGGAGCGTAGGGCCACCCACCCGGGTCGCCGGTGATGGCGGCGACGTTAAAGTTCGGGTCAAGAGAGCCGGTGTAGTAGCTCATGCCAGGGCTGGTCGCCGGACAGGGACAGGGGTCCAGGTTGGAGGCGTTGGCCCACTGGACGCAGACATTGCCGGTGTTAACCTGACCGTTGATGTAAACGGTCTGGTACCACATGGAGTAGCCCACGCCCATGGTGCCTAAAGCCAGGACCAGGGCCAGACAGAGAAGTCCGATTTTTTTCATGTTTTTCTCCTCTCATCCCCTCTTAATCAAGGGGGAATGGGGGCGCGGGGTTTAGCCCCGCGCCGGTCCTGACTTTATGGTGCTGGTGCTGTGTACTCGTTCCACTGGACGAAGTCGATGGAGCTGGTAAAGCTGCCGCTCAGGTTCTGTGCGGTTGCCTCGTCCGGGACAGTTATGCAGACCTTGACGTGGATGCTTTCGCCGGGGTCAATCTGGTACCCCTCAAGAGTGATTGGGTTGCTCTGGGCATCCTCGGTCAGATATTGATAAGTCAGGCCATCGAGGTTGGTGGGGGTAAACAGGCCTGGTTCGGCCTTCACCGGGATGCTGCCGGTGTTGGTCAGGGTGAAGTCGGCGTCATAGGTACCCTGGGAATTTCCGGCCGCGTCAAACAGCGGGAACAGGTTGGCGTAGACCACGTCTATCGTTAAGCTCCCGTTGGGGGTAGTGCAGTCAGTTGCCGCGAACGGGGCTGGCTGGGCCACGGCAACGAGCAGGCCGGTGTCCGAATTTGTTGGAATTATTGCCGCAGCGGGTAGCGTTCCCGGTATTTCTGTCACCGTGCCAGGTACAACAAATATCTTCCCGTAGTTTTCTCCTTGGGTAAGGTCTTTATAGACCAGGGTGCCGGTCGGAGTCGAGACCGAGATGTTGACGGTGCCGGTCTGAACGGTGCCGCTGATGTCGACGCTCTGGTACCACATGGCATAGCCCACGCCAAGAGCGCCCAAAGCCAGAACTATGGCTAACGCCAGAAGTCCTATCTTTTTCATTGTTTTATTTCTCCTTTCCTTAGAGTATTTTTACTCTTTTTACTCTCCGCCCCTCTCCGGAGCCACTCCCCGCCGGAGACCTCCATTCCCCGGAGAACCGACCAGGGCATAAGCCGTCCATTTTAGAAGGCTAGTACTAATTGTAAGTGAAGATAGCCCAAAAGTATGTCCCCTTTACTGGTTAATTAGAGCTAATCAAAATGATGAATTTTTGTCACGATACCGTGACATCGTTTCCGTGACAGAGAAAAAGAGGGGGTAGAAACAGGGTGAAAAGGGGGTGAGGTTGGTAAATTCTGGTAAGGTGATTTGATTGACAGGGGGCGGAGCGGGGGTTAATATAGCCGATAGTCACTAAAAAGAACCAGAGGTAAAGAATATGCGTTACCGCTACCGGATTGCCTTCGGGGCGAGCATGGCGCTGGCGGTGGTCTTCATCGCCGCCGGGATAGGCAAGCTGCTGGGGCAGAGCGCCTTCCTGCTCGCGCTTCAGACCTTTCCCCTGAGCGAGAGGCTGATCGCCTTCGTGGCTGGCTGGCTGCCCTGGCTGGAGCTGGTGGTGGGCCTGTGCCTGCTGGCGGGCATCGTCCCCCAGATAGCCAGCGGCGTCGCGGTGCTGCTGGCGGCCGCCTTCATCCTGCACAACGGCTGGATGATAGCCAACGGGATGGCCTACCAGCCCTGTCCCTGCCTGGGGGTGCTGGGCCAGATTTTCGGCGGCGAGCTATCAACGATAGGCTCGCTCTACGTGGATATAGTGATGTTTATACTGGCGCTGGCGGTCTATTTCTGCTACCCGGGCCGGCTGCTGAATGGGCGCCCCTGGTTCTTGAGGTGGCGGGAGATAGTGGAAGAATCCCCTAAGGATTAATCGGGCGGGGGATGTGGTTGCGGGTGGCGTAGGCGATGGCCTCGGCGCGGTTCCTCAGGTGCAGCTTGTCCCGGATGCGGCGGAAGTGTGTCCGCACCGTGCTCTCGTCGATGAAGAGGCGGTTGGCAATCTCGGTGTTGGTCAGCCCCTCGCCTAGCAGTTGCAGAATCTCGGACTCCCTGGTGCTCAGCTTGGGCTTGTTGGAGCGGTTGCTGAACTCGGCAACGAGCTTGGTGGCGATGTCCGGGGAGAGCATGGCCTCGCTGGCCGCCGTCTTCCTCACCGCCTCCACCACCTCGGTGATGCTGGCGCTCTTGAGCAGGTAGCCCTGGGCGCCGAAGCGCAGCGCCTTGAACAGGTCTTCCTCGCGGTCCGAGATGGTCAGTATGAGCAGCTTGACGTCGTCCAGTTTCTGCCTTATCGCCACCGTGGCCTCGAGGCCGCTGCAGCGGGGCATGAAGATATCCATCAGGATAACGTCCGGCTTAAGCTCCACCGCCTTCTGTATCGCCTCCAGCCCGTCCCTGGCCTCGCCCACAATCTTGATGTCGGGCTCGGCCCCCAGGATGTTAGCCAGCCCGGAGCGGACCACGGCGTGGTCGTCGGCAATGAGGACCCTTATCGCATCAACCATGGCCACCTCCCCGGCTGGTTGGCCGGTACCTCGACCTGCACCTCGGTACCCCGGCCCGGCATACTGATTACCCTCAGCTTGCCGCCGATGGACTCCGCCCTCTCCCGCATCACCGACAGGCCGTGACCTTCGGGCTGCATGCCGCCCTGGTAGTAGGCCATGGCGTCAAAGCCGCAGCCGTCGTCGGCAATCTTTACCTCGAAGTGGTTGTCCACCGACCTGACCCTGATATCCACGTGGAGAGCCCCGGCGGCGTGCTTGCTGGTGTTGCTTATGGCTTCCTGGCAGATGTGCATCAGCTCCAGTTCCGCCGGCGCCCCCAGCCGGAGCTTATCGTCCTCGCTATCGAGGCGGAAGATAAGATTGCTCTCCCGGCCCAGCTGCTTCAGGTAGTCCCTGAGGTTAGGGATAAAGCCGCCGCCGTTATAGCTGCGCAGAAACTCAATCGACTCCCTGGTATCCAGCCGCGCCTTCTCGGTGAGCGTCTCCAGCTGCTTTATCTCCTCCAGCTCGATGCCCATTGCCCGCAGGCGGCGGGTGAGGAGCTGGGCCTGCCAGCGCAGGGCGGAGAGGGTCTGGGCCAGGCCGTCGTGGATTTCGCGGGATAATCGCTGCCGCTCCTGGATTACGTCCTCGTACTGGAGGCGCTGCCTCAGGTTGACGTTAATGAGGTAGGGCAGGGCCGCCGCCAGGGAAACGGCGATAATATAGGCCAGGTAGTAGCTCAGCTCGGGGAGGAAGAGCTCGGTGGTGAAGAACGGGTTGAACAGGTGGGCGCCGATGACGTAAGCCCCCGATATGGCGGTGATGGTGAAGGTTACGCTGCGGTCTAAAAGCAGCGCCGACATCAGCACCGGGGCCAGGGTGTAGAGGAGGAAGGGGCTGTAGAGCCCGGCGGTGGTCAGCACTAGGAAGAAGCAGACCAGCAGGTCCAGGCTGAGCAGGACCAGGGTGGTGCTGTTCTTTGCCTGCCAGCGGAGGGGGCGCAGCGTCTTGAGCAGGGTATATGCACCCACGGCGATAATCAGGTAGACGGGCGGCGTCAGCGAGTAATAGTCCGAGGGAAAGAGTAATATCTGGGCGCTGGCTATGCCCAAAGCCAGCCAGCGGTAGGCGGAGGGGACAATGCTGATACGGCCCTGCCATCGGCTGAGTATCTGGTCTCGGTGGTGGTTCACCTTTCGCTCCGGTGGTAGTTCTTCAATCGGCCTTTTGACGAACACCAATAATAGTAGTTCGCGGCGTGGCTAAAGTCAAGCACCTAACTTAACCTTTCTTACCAATCTAGGACTTCTTTCCCATGACTATCTGATGGGCCATAGGTACCTTTGGGTGATTGCAGGCTAAAGCTAGGTAAGTTACTATCAGGATAGTATAAGTGGAGAGTAGATGGGGGACAAATGGTCAACATGGTTAAAGATTTGGTAGATGAAGAAGGGATGGGCAATATGCTGACGGTCCAGGAAGTAGCCCGGCTCCTCCATATTCACCCCAATACCCTGAGGCGCTGGAGTAACCAGGGGCTGATAAGGGCCTACCGCATTACCCCGCGGGGCGACCGGCGCTTCCGGCGGCAGGAAATCCTCGACTTCCTGGCCAAGCTCAACGCCAATCGCGGCGACGGCCGGCCGGCTGACAACGGCCAGGAATCATAGTATCAGGTTCAGTATAGCCCCGGTAGCCAGGGCGGCGACAATCATCACCCCGACCGCTTTGAGCATATCTACCGGTCCCAGCTCCCGGAACATGACGACGAAGGTGGCGATGCAGGGGAAGAGCATAGCCAGCACCACACTGCCGACCACCAGCTGTCCCGAGGTCAGCGCCAGCGGGGCCAGCATCCCCAGGGCCACATCCTTGCGCAGAAAGCCGATGACCAGCGCCGTGACCGCTTCCCTGGGCAATCCCAGCAGGCCGGTGACCACCGGCGCGGTGAAATTGGCAATGGCGTTGAAGACCCCCAGGATATAGAGGACATTGACCACCAGGATAGCCCCCAGGATGATGGGGATGGCCTCGGCCAGGAAGCCGTAGATCCGCAGCCACAGCTTGCGGAATACCATCCGCCAGGGGGGGAGGCGGTAGGGGGGTATCTCGATGAGCAGCTCAGGGCTGAAGCCCTTTACGATACGGTGGAGGATGAGGCCCAGCAGAATCCAGGCAATAAACAGCGTGCCGTAGACGATGGCCACATACTGCAGCCCCCGCGCCCCGACCAGGCCGAAAATCATCGCCTGAAGGGCGGAGCAGGGCACGGCGATGGATATCAGGGTGGCGGCGATGAAGCGCTCCCTCTTGCTCTCCAGGATGCGGGTGGAGAGTATCGCCGGCACGTTACAGCCCAGCCCCAGCAGGTTGGGGACAATGGCGTAGCCGTGCAGGCCCAGGCGGTGCAGGATGGTATCCATCAGGACCGCCAGCCGCGGTAGGTAGCCGGTGTCCTCCAGTATGCCCAGCACCAGGTAGAAGGAGACGACGTAGGGGAGGACCACTCCCAGGGGGACGTAGAGCCCGCTGGTGAGCAGGCCGAAGGACTCCAGAAAGTTGAGTTGGCCGCTGATTATCTTGCCGACGAGCATATCGTGGAGGAAGCCACCGCCTCCCAAGAGCTGGCTCAGCTTTAGTATTACCGGCGCCCACAGGGTATTGAACAGGGGGTCGAGGATATAGTTAATCAGGCCCTCACCGATGAAGCGGACGATGAAGAAGGCGGCGAAGAGGATGGCCACGGCCATGATGCCTCCGCTCAGGGGCTTGACGCTGGCATCGGCCAGGCGCTCCCGCCAGGTGTGGTGGCGGTGGCTGATGTGCTGGACCTGCTCGATAATCTGGCCGATGGCCGCCCAGCGCTCATCGCGGCTGTCGGGTGGCCGGTGGGGGGCTACGGCGCTGGGGATAGCCTCCACCAGCTCCTTTATCCCCTGCCCGGTTACGGCTACGGTGGGGATGACCGGCACCCCCAAAAGCTGCCTCAGTTCGGCCAGGTCAATTTCGACGCCGCGGTGCTTGGTGTCGTCCCAGAGATTTAGGGCCATCACCATCGGGATGCCCCTCTCCAGCAGCTGTAGGGTCAGGTAGAGGTTCCTCTCCAGGTTGATGGCGTTGGCCACGTTGATGATGATATCGCCGCTATCAAGCAGGCGGAGGGCAATCTCCTCGGCCTCCGAGGTCGGCTCCAGGGTGTAGGTGCCGGGGACGTCGATGACCTCGACCTTCTCCCCTCCCAGCTTCATGTACCCCCTGGTGAAGCTGATGGTGGTGCCGGGGTAGTTAGAGACAATCACCTGGACGCCGGTGAGCCGGGAGAAGAGGGCGCTCTTGCCCACGTTGGGGTTGCCCATCAGCAGGATTCTGGTCATGAGGTATGGTCTGGCCTCACCATTATCCGGCTGGCCATGCCGAATCCTATGGCCACCGCCGCCCGGTCCACCTCGACGGTTACCGGTCCCCGCATGAGCATGGCGGTGGTCTTGATTATTTTCTTGCCCGGGACAATGCCCAGGGCGTTGAGGCGGTTGGTCATACGGTGGCCGCCCTGAATCTCAACCACGGTGCCGCTCTGGCCGTTCTTAAGCTGGACCAGAGTCACCTTGCTGTTGTCTTCCGGCTGAAACCTGCCTCCTGGTCGGTGCGTGAATCGGTGCATATAATCCTTAAATCCTTTCCGCTAAGCCTTACTATCGCTAGCTCTAACTCACCATTAGTTTTTTCGTTCTTCCCCAAGGCACCTGGTGACGTATTCCCGGTGGAGTTCGGCCTGTTTAAGGTAGCGGTGGAATATCTTGAGCCACCTCGGCGGCCCCAGGGACGGGCTGTTGACGAACTCGACGAACTTGGCCAGCTTTTGCTGGGTGGCCGGGCTGATGGTGTGCTCCATCTTGCAGGCATCGTCAACGGCGGTCGCCGGGTCGATAGCCAGTATCTCGGTAAGGAACTGGCGCAGCGCCTCGTGGCGGTGGAAGACGTCCCGGGCCACCCGCTCCCCCTCCGCGGTGAGCTGCACCCGGCCGTAGCGCTGGTGCTCCACCAGCCCGTCGCGGGCGAGCCTGGCCAGGGCCGAGGTGACGCTGGGCATCTTGACACCCAGCGCCTGACTGATCTGGCTTACCCTGACCTCCTCCTCGCCCTCGCCGAGCATCAGTATCGACTCGAGGTAGTCCTCCATGCTGGCGCTTTGTTTTGCTTCCATCTGTTCCCTCAGTCCGGGTGATAAAGTTAGCCTTGTCTAACAATTCTATTATAGCAAGGTCTTTTGAGCGGTGTCAAATTTCGGGTATAGTTTGATTTTTAAAGTACGTTTTATTTCCCACTCTCCCTTAAAGGTTTCACCTTTAACATTCTCTTTCCCCCTTCTCCCCCCACCCTTTTGGGGGAAAATTACACCCACCCCTTTAGAATAAATTGATAGAAGTATCACTTCTGTAGGGTGGGAGGGTGGGAAAATAATACGACCGCTAAAACGGGTGGGGGAAACAAAGCTTTAGAAGCGGAGCTTATGAGGGTGGGTGGGTATGGGAAGAAAGTCCCCGGCCAAAATTGGGAGGATAAGTTACTTTACACATGCCGGGCAAGAGGCTAATATGTATATTTATGAGATAAAATTTAAAAAGGTGGAATGGTAATGATAAAGGTTATTATTGGCTATAAGATGAAGGAAGGCGCTGATATACTGCCCATGCTGGTCAAGCTCCGTTCGCACGCTATGACCTACCCCGGCTACGTGGGTGCCGAAAACCTGATGAACAACCATGATGTTACCATCGTGGCCATAATAACCACCTGGGAGGATGTGGAATACTTCCGGGACTGGGAAAAGTCGAGGTCAAGGCAGGCCATGATAAAAGAATTTCAGGACATTCTGCTCGAAGAACCCAAGGTGACCATATACCGGATAATACCTACCAAAAAGTGGATGTGATAGGATTTTTGGCCGCCTCTAGTTATATTGACAAAGAATAGGCGTTATGATATTATTTTTCTGCTGAAAATCGTACCTTAACAACTGGATAGTGGAAGGAAGGTTCTTAAACTAAGCTCTAACGTTTTTACGGAGAGTTTGATCCCGGCTCAGGATAAACACTGGCGGCGTGCTTTATGCATGCAAGTCGTACGGTAGTTTGCTCTTCGGAGCAAATGAGAGTGGCAAACGGGTGAGTAACACGTAAGTAACCTGCCCCCAAGTAGGGGATAACTTCGAGAAATTGGAGCTAATACCTTATGTGATGGTGGTGGTAAGGCGCCACCATTAAAGCTCCGGCGCTTGGGGAGGGGCTTACGGCCTATCAGGTAGTTGGTGGGGTAACGGCTCACCAAGCTTTTGACGGGTAGCTGGTCTGAGAGGATGGTCAGCCACACTGGGACTGAGACACGGCCCAGACTCCTACGGGAGGCAGCAGCAAGGAATATTGTGCAATGGGCGAAAGCCTGACACAGCGACGCCGCGTGGGGGATGAAGGCTTTCGGGTTGTAAACCCCTTTTCTCAGGGAAGAACAATGACGGTACCTGAGGAATAAGTCTCGGCTAACTACGTGCCAGCAGCCGCGGTAATACGTAGGAGGCGAGCGTTATCCGGATTTACTGGGCGTAAAGCGGGCGTAGGCGGCTTTTCAAGTCGGATGTGAAATCTCCCGGCTCAACCGGGAGGGGCCATTCGATACTGTTGGGCTAGAGGGCAGCAGAGGGAAGTGGAATTCCCGGTGTAGTGGTGATATGCGTAGATATCGGGAGGAACACCAGTGGCGAAGGCGGCCTCCTGGGCTATTTCTGACGCTGAGGCCCAAAAGCGTGGGGAGCGAACAGGATTAGATACCCTGGTAGTCCACGCCGTAAACGATGGACACTAGGTATAGGGAGTATCGACCCTCTCTGTGCCGAAGCTAACGCCTTAAGTGTCCCGCCTGGGGACTACGGCCGCAAGGCTAAAACTCAAAGGAATTGACGGGGGCCCGCACAAGCAGCGGAGCGTGTGGTTTAATTCGATGCAACGCGAAGAACCTTACCAGGGTTTGACATGTCGGAAGTAGGAACCTGAAAGGGGGACGACCCGTTGAGTCGGGAGCCGTCACAGGTGCTGCATGGCTGTCGTCAGCTCGTGCCGTGAGGTGTTGGGTTAAGTCCCGCAACGAGCGCAACCCTCGTTGCCAGTTAATTTCTCTGACGAGACTGCCCCGCAAAACGGGGAGGAAGGTGGGGATGACGTCAAGTCAGCATGGCCCTTATGCCCTGGGCTACACACACGCTACAATGGGTGGTACAATGGGCAGCAATGGAGCGATCCGGAGCTAATCCCACAAAGCCATCCTCAGTTCGGATTGCAGGCTGAAACCTGCCTGCATGAAGTTGGAGTTGCTAGTAAACGCGTATCAGCACGGCGCGTTGAATACGTTCTCGGGCCTTGTACACACCGCCCGTCACGTCATGAAAGTTGACAACACCTGAAGTCGATGGGCTAACCTTCGGGAGGCAGTCGCCGAGGGTGGGGTCGATGATTGGGACGAAGTCGTAACAAGGTAGCCGTAGCGGAAGCTGCGGCTGGATCACCTCCTTTCTAGGGAGATTGACCGGGGTGGCAACACCCCTATCTCCTAGGTCGGTCGCCGGCCTAATAAGTTGGCGTTTTTCCCTTCCTTCCACTATCCAGGGGTTAAGGTTTTTTATTTGGGGGCGCACTTTGAGCGATTTCCAAAAAGGTTTTAGTCAAGTAGCGATAGGTATCATTGGTAGTGTTATTATTAGCACCCTATTAAGTGGATTTGCTGAAGATGGCCTCATACCTTCCTATATGGTATTTCTGTTTTCATTTGTTGGTTTCTTAGGCGCAATTGTATTGATGTTATCATTCCGAACCGCAGGGTTCATATTCACACTCGGTTGGATAGTTGGTGCGTTGATACTGAAAGATATGCTCACCCCCTTTGATTTTGTCGTATATCTTGTGGCACCCATTGTTGCAATAGTTATAAGGGTGGTCTTATTCTTTAGGAGAACTTAAGCTAATATTTATTGACCTCATCCTTAACCCCCCTTTTTTAGCCTGCGTTTTGCTTCCCACCCTCCCGCCCTAAAAGTTTAAACATTAAAAATTCTATTTTTGGGGGGTGGGGAATGTAAGCAATAAAAACACGGGCCACCCCGTTTTTGGGTGGGTGGGTATGGGAAGATAAACGCCTGCCAGCCAGCTAAAGATGAAATCGGGGTGGGGTGGGTGCTATAATCTTTTGAATGACTCCGGAAATCAAGACTATCAGGCTGCCGCTGCCCTTTCATCTCGGTTCGGTGAACTGCTACCTGATAAACACCGATAGCAGCGCTATCCTCATCGATACCGGCTGTCCCAACAGCCGCGCCGAGCTGGAGAAAGAGCTTCTGGCTGCGGGCTGTAACCCGGGGAGGCTAAAGCTCATCGTCCTGACCCACGGGGACTTCGACCACAGCGGCAACGCCGCTTACCTCAGGAAAAAGTTCGGCGCCGGGATTGCCATGCACCGCGATGACGCTGGGATGGTGGAGCGGGGCGATATCTTCGGGGGGAGGCGGGGGGGCAACTTTTTCTTCAGAATGATGGCCCCGCTCTTTTTCAGGTTCGGCAGGTCGGATAGATTTAAGCCCGATTTATACCTTGAGGACGGCGATGACCTGGCCGAATACGGCCTGGAGGCTAAAGTGCTCCATATCCCAGGACATTCCAGGGGTTCAATCGCTATACTTACCGTGGGCAGCCAGCTTTTCAGCGGCGACCTGGTGGTCAGGAAAAACAGGCCGGTGCGCAACTCACTTATCGATGACCCGGCGGCGGCCAGCGCCAGCCTCGAAAAGCTGAAGGGGCTGAAGGTTAACACCGTTTATCCGGGGCACGGCCGGTCTTTCCCGGCGGATTTGATGCCATAGGGGAGTTAGCCCCCTTTTTTAAATAGTCGTCTGGCTTCCCACCCTCCCAGCCACAGAAGTTTCACTTCTCTACATTTGGGGAGTATTGCCCCGCACCTCCGTCATTTTTCTTGGTGGGGGGAGAAAAAGTTGCAGAAGCGGAGCTTACGCGGGTGGGTGGGTCTGGGAAATAAGGGGACCGTTAGAGGGGGTAGAGAGTTGACTTGATTTACCCCGAATTTTTGAAGTAAAATTAGGCGTCCCGTGGGCCACTAGCTCAGTTGGTTAGAGCACAGTCCTGATAAGACTGGGGTCTCTGGTTCGAGTCCAGAGTGGCCCACCATGAAGCTAGGAGGAGAGGAGCGATATGGCCGTTAAAAAGTCTGAACTGGAGCAAGCCAAGGAAGCCGGTAAGATAGAAGCCCGCAAAGAACTGGGCAAGTGGCTTGAGGCCAATATGCTGAAGGGCCCCTACCGCACCGTTTATTCCGATATCTTTCCCTCAATGATACAGCGCCTCAAGGAAGGCAAGAGCCTGTAACTGCCCCGTTACCAGCCTCTAAAGCACCACCCGCCTGGGCCACGATTCCTCAAGACAGGCGTTCCAAAGTGTCTCTAGGTAGGCATGGGTGTATTCCTTCTCAATGAGGTGGGAGAAATAGGCGCCTGTCCCGCTAAGGCGGATGGTGTTGCCCTGCCGCTCGGCCAGGCCCAGCAGTTCCATCAGGGAGAGCAAGGCCCGCACCGGGCGGGGCAGCTCCTGGCCGAAAAGGGAGCGGAAAGCGTCGGTGTCAATCGCCAGGTCATAGCTGCGCCAGAAGAACCAGTAGGCCATCTTGTCCCCGGTGTTCAGCCGGGTAGCCAGCGCCAGCGGCGAGCCCTCTTTTACCGCCCTGATATATTCGGCCACGGAAAAGGTGTTGAGCTTGAAATAGTCGCCTATCTTGGAGGTGGCGCCAGCGCCGATGCCGATAAAGCTGTCCCGGGTGACCGTGGTGTAGCGAATCGTCTCCAGCTTATTAAAGCTCCAGATTGAAGTCCGGTGGTAGCCGGCCTCCCTGGCCCTACGGGCTATTGTTTCCAGCATCTGCCTCTCCCGCCACCAGGGTGTTGCGGCCACTTTAGCCCGGTGCAGCCGCTTCCTCAGCGGGGCATAGGAGAAATAGAGCAGAGGATAGGTCGAGAGCTGGCTGGCACCCAGCTTCAAGGCGGTCTCGACATCGTCCTCCACCTCTTTAAGGCTCTGGGTGGGAATGGCGAATATCAAATCTATGTCCACCGTGTCGAAGCCGGCGCTGAGCAGCTGCTGGCTGGCCTCATAGGCCAGCTTGCTGTCGTAGTCTCGGCCTAGAATGCTAAGCAGCCGGTCATTGAAGCTCTGCACCCCCAGACTGGCCAGACTGACGCCGCTGTTCTTGAGGGTGCTGATAACCGCCGGTTTGGCGTCCAGGGGGTTGACCTCGACGCCTATCTCATGCCCCAGGCGAAAATTAGCCGCCAGCCAGGCTAAGGTTCGCTCGATTATCTCTGGCGTCATCGAGGGTGTGCCGCCGCCAAAAAAGACCGAATCGATATTAACCTTCCCCCACCGCCTCCGGTAGCCTTCCAGCTCCTGGAGCAGGGCCTCCTGATAGGCAAAGCTTGTCGCCGGGTCATAGACCACCTTCATGTAGGGGCAGAAGGGGCAGAGCTGACGGCAGAAGGGCAGGTGGATGTAGAGGTTCAGGCTCTCCGGTTTGTCCGGCAGCATCACCGGCTGGTGCTCAAAGATA
This sequence comes from uncultured Dehalococcoidales bacterium, assembly GCA_964396965.1. GTDB lineage: Bacteria > Chloroflexota > Dehalococcoidia > Dehalococcoidales > BS750m-G39 > JABMRW01. The sequence goes on along the minus strand of CAYNGD010000002.1, from coordinate 11,028 downwards.
AACGAGTCTTTCCGGCCCGGGAAAAGTTGCCTCAGAATTCTGGGTAACAGAGGCCTCATCGAGAGTAACCCCTATTCTTCTTCGCTACCCCATTTTTGCATGAGCTGCTTGAGTTTCTGGGCGAGCCTGGAGTCGGCGCGCAGGCGCTGGATAAAGATGGGGCAGCCCTCCAGCAGCGAGTTCTGGGCGGCACTGGCCATGCTGGAGAGCAGGTTCTGCATCCCCAGGTCGGCCTGCTGGGTCATCCCCATCCCCGGCGCTTGGGACTCCAGCTGGCGGCGGATGTCCTCAGTGGTGAACTTCATCGGGGCGGCGCAGGCCTTGTACCAGGGGCAGTCCTTGCACTGAGCTATGGCATAGGCTTCGTCTAAAATATCACTCATACTAAACCTCCCCTCCCTAATCGAGCTGGTTCAGGATAGTCTCTATCTCCGCCTGGCTCTGGAAGGCGCCGACATGAATATCCTGAATTACGTCCTCTTTATCAATGAAGAAGGTGGCCGGGATGCCGGTAACGTTATACCTCCGGGCTACCACGGCCTGCTGGTCGAGCAGTACGGTAAAGGAAAAGCCGGCGCTCTCCATGAACTGGGATACCTGGGAGGAGTTCTCGGCGACATTGACCGCCAGCAGCACCAGCTTATCAGTCGGCCAGTCCTGGTATATCTGCTGCAAAAAGGGCATTTCAGCACGGCAGGGGCCGCACCAGGTTGCCCAGAAGTTGACCAGCACCGGCGTTCCCTTAAGCTGGCTGAGGGAGGTTGATTGTCCCTGCGGGGTTTCAAAATAGAAGTCGGGGGCAGTCTGGCCTGTCTGGGGGGGTTGGGTGGCAGCGGTATCGATGCCGGTTATCCTGCCCAGAGCCATTTTGTTCTGCCCGGAATTACCGGGGCAGCCGCTGACTACCAGCCCCAGGGCGGTGGCTAAGGCTATCATCATTATTACTCTGGACACTTTGCTCATAATTACCCTTTAATTTTACCCTAAATCCCGCCCTGAAGCCAGACCAGGCTGCCGGTGAGCATCAGCACTCCCACCGCGATGAGCAGCAGGCCGCTGACGATATATATCCAGGTGGAGTAGCGCTGGAGGCGCCGCAGCAGCGGGCGTATGGAGTCAAAGGCGGCGCCGATGACCAGGAAGGGCAGCCCCAGACCTAAGGAGTAGACCGCCAGCAGGGCGGCCCCCTGCCAGGCCGACCCCGAGGCCAGGGCCAGGCTTATGGTGCCCCCCAGCAGCCCGACGATGCAGGGCGCCCAGGCCAGGGAGAAGATGATGCCGATGAACAGCGAGCGCAGGTAGCCGGTGGTGGTGCCCAGGGCGGGCGTAAGCCGCTTTTCGTAGTTGAGCCAGGGGACTTTAAGCGAGGCCAGCAGGAAAAGGCCAAAGGCGATGAGCAGGCCGCCGCCTATCCAGCGCAGGGGGAGGTGGTAGCCCAGGGCGAAGCCGGCCAGCCCGGCCACCGCCCCCATGGCGACGAAGACCAGGCTGAAACCAACGACAAAGCTCAGGGTGTGGCAGAAGAGGGGCAGGCGTTTCCTCTCCGCTCCCGGCTCCAGAATCTCCGGGCCGCAGACGCTGCCCAGGTAGACCGGCACCAGCGGCAGGACGCAGGGCGAGTTGAAAGAGAGCAGCCCGGCGACGAGGGCACCCAGTAAAGAAAGCTGTTCCATATCCGGGTTAATGCTAATTGATTGAGCGCCGAATATCAAGGCTAGCGTCGCTACCGTTAAAAGTCTATAATAGCGGTGAGGAAGAGATGAGGCCTCTTAGTTACAGCCAGATTTCTCTGTACCAGGCCTGTCCCCTTTGCTATAAGCTGCAGTATATCGACGGCCTGGAGACTAAAGACAAGGGCTACTTCAGCTTCGGCACCACCATCCATAAGTGCGCCGAGTACTTCTTCAAGGTCAAGGTCCCGCCGCCGCCGTCGCTCGATAAGCTGTTACAGTTTTACGAGAATAACTGGCTTTCGGCGGGCTATGAGTCGGCAGAGGAGGAGGCCAGCTACAAGGCCTACGGTCGTGAGCTGCTGGCCAAGTTCTGGGAGATTCATAACCCCGATTTTCATATGCCGATTGCGGTGGAATGGATGTTCAACATTGATATTGAGGGGGTAAAGCTGCGGGGCTTTATCGACCGCATTGATATGCTGGAAAGCGGCGGGCTGGCCATCGTTGACTACAAGACCGACAGGGAGCTTTTCACCAATGACTATTTATCTCAGAACCTTCAGCTGACTCTGTACCAGATGGCGGTGGAGCAGTCCTGGTTTCTGCCCGTGGAGAGGCTCACCCTCTACCACTTCCGCAGCAACACCCCCTGCAGCTGCCCGCCCAGAGGCGCAGCCCAGCTTGATGAGGCCAAGAGGCTGGTGCTGGCGGTGGCCGGGGGCATTGCCGCCGGGGAGTTCCCCGCTACCGAGAGCCAGCGCTGCCCCTGCGACTTCCCCGAGCACTGCCCCTACTACCGGCACAAGTTTGCCCCGGCTGAGGAGGCCGGGATTTCGGGAGAGGCGGTGGGTGGGGCGGTGGAGCGCTACGTATCACTACAGAGCCAGATAAAGGAGCTGCAGCTTGAGCTTGAAGAACTGAAGCGAAAACTGGCTGATTTCTGCCAGGCGGAGGGCTTGAGCCGGCTCTACGGCAGCGACTATGCCCTGACCTATAGAATGGTGGAGAAGAGCGGTTTCAATGAGGATGGGGTACGGGAGTTGTTAGCGCCGGAGGGGCTGCTTGACCGTGTGCTCAGCCTGGACCCGGCCAAGCTGAGGGCGTTAATCACCGACCAGGCGGTGGCCCAGGACATCAGGGATAAGTTGGCCGCCCTGAGGCAGGTCATCTCCAGCTATCCCCAGTTCTGGCCGAGGCGGCTGGTCGAGGAGGAGTAAATTGACCGGCCTTGACCATTTTCTGAAGGTAGTAACCGGGGCTAGAAAGATAGCAGCTGATGCTTGCTAACTACCCATCGCTGTCCTTTAACTACGGTGTAATTATTCAGGCCCTGGAGGAGAGCGTCAGGCGCAACCTGACCAACGGGCTGCTGCTCTCCGGGGGGCTGGACACGACGCTGCTGGCCTGCCTGGCTTCGAGGTACACCAAGCCGACCTGCATCACCGTGGCCATGCGCGGCGCCCCGACGCTGGATGTTGGCTACGCCCGCCTGGTGGCCAGCCGGTTTAAATTAGAACACTACCTCCACCAGTTCGGCGACGACGAGCTTGAGGAAGGCCTGCGCGCTTCAATCCGGGTGATGAAGTCCTTTGACCCCATGGAAATCCGCAACAGCGCCGCCATCTACGTTGCCCTCAAGGTGGGGAGGGCCAGGGGTTTGGAGACCTTTATGACCGGTGACGGCGCCGACGAGCTCTTCGGCGGCTACAGTTTTCTCTTCTGGTTGAGCCAGGCCGAGCTGGAGGCTGAGTTCCAGAAGCTGTGGGCCAACATGAGGTTCTCTTCTGTCTACTTGGCCCAAGACCTCGGCGTTGAGGCCAGGCTCCCCTTCCTTGCCCCCAGGTTCAAGGCACTGGCCCAGAATCTGGACGTGCGCCTGAAGGTCAGGAGCGAGGGAGGGCAGGTATGGGGCAAGTGGGTGCTGCGCAAGGCCTCGGAGAAGCTCATACCCCCGGAGATAGCCTGGAGGGCTAAAGTTCCCATAGAGGTAGGCAGCGGCACCACCATACTGCCCTGGCTCTTTGATTCCAGGATAGCCGATGCCGAGTTCAACAAGAAGCAAGATAAATACCTTAAGAAAGACGGGGTTACCATCAGGGACAAGGAGCACCTTTATTACTACGAGATCTACCGGGAGTTAATCGGCTTGCCTTCCGCTATCGATGGGGGGAAGCGCTGCCCCCAGTGCAGCGCCGGCGTTGATGAGGGAGCTAGCTTCTGCCGCACCTGCGGTGCGTACCCGATATAGCCGTAACTGGCAAATTGCTAAGGGGTAGCCTAGTTGCTATAATACCGCAGATGGGGCTGTAGCTCAGCTGGGAGAGCGCCTCCTTTGCAAGGAGGAAGTCAGGGGTTCGAGTCCCCTCAGCTCCACTGAGACCTTACTTTTCAACAAGGTTTCGGACTCGCAAGCGGGGAGCTTAATATACTTTTGATATAATATCCCCCGTCATACAAATATCTTTATAGTCTTTGGAGTTGATATTAGCCGGGGGAATTGCCTGATCCAAGGCCAGGTATAACGATTCAAACTGTTGCTGCTATCTGTCTAAAAATTGTCTCTTTTGCGACCTAAGCAACAAAACAAGCAATCATTTAATGTTAGGTTAAAATACATAACAAAAAGGCAAGACGCACGATAATCTTTCTCTTTCTATTATTACTCCAGCAATTTCCAGCAGTCCCTGCAAGCAGACAATGGTTAGGAAAGCCTGCCTACAATTTGCATTTCCTCAATGGGCTTTGACCTACCGCAAAACTAGCAGGTAAAAATAATCCCTCTTTGGCTGCTATCCACTCTTCTCCCCAGGGTACGTTACCCTTGATAAAGTGCCCTTTACTATTCCTGCGTTGTGTCATCGGCTAACCTACACCTCTGAAAGGATGCCCTCGTTTCTTTCACGGATAAGCAGCTCTAAAGTGGCTGGTGAGATTCTATTTCTTCCGGCGTGTTCTCTAGTCCTTTGGGTGGCCATAATACAATCACCAGGTCCAATGTCAGCAGTTCCTATAGTGCCCTGCAGTTTTTACCACCCTTTTCAAAAAGTCAAGCGTTTACTTGATCAGTCTTGACAACGGCGTGTATTCCAGTTTGAGGTTCTTGGCAACACTCTCGTTGGTGACATGCCCATCGTAAACATTCACGCCCTTGGCGAGGCATTCATCAGACATGACCGCTTTACGGAGGCCCTGGTTGGCCAGCTTCAGAGCGTAAGGCAGGGTAGCATTGGACAAGGCAATAGCCGAGGTGCGAGGATACATGCCTGGCATATTGGTAACGCAGTAATGGAGCACACCTTCCTCTATGTAAACTGGATCGGCATGGGTCATCGGGCGGCTAGTCTCGATGCAGCCTCCCTGGTCAATGGCAACATCAACAATTACTGAACCGGGTTTCATTGTTTTGACCATCTCCCTGGTGACCATGATTGGTGCTCTGGCCCCGGCTACCAGGACAGCACCGATGAGGATATCAGCTTCTTTAACGACGTTGGCAATATTGTACGGGTTTGAAGCCAGGGTCTCAAACCGGCCGTATAGAATTTCTTCAAGATATCTCAGGCGTGAGAGGTTTATATCAACTATTATGACACGAGCCCCGAGACCGACAGCCATCTGAGCTGCATTGGTACCAACAACCCCACCACCCAGAATGACGACCGTAGCTGGCGGCACACCAGGCACGCCCCCGATCAAGCAACCGCTACCCTTGTACGTCCTGCCAAGGTAGTGAGCCCCTATCATGGTCCCCACCCTGCCAGCAACGGCGCTCATTGGGTCAAGCAGTGGAGTGGTGCCATCAGGTAGCTGTACCGTCTCAAAGGCAACGGCGGTTACACCGCTCTTCATCAGGGCAAGGGTTAGCTCCCTCTCCGGAGCCAGGTGGAGATAGGTAAACAGTATCAGGCCTTTCCTGAAGTATTTAAATTCACTAGGTATGGGTTCCTTGACATGATAGATCATTTCTGCTTGCTTCCATACCTCATCGGCCGTTTTGACAATAGTAGCCCCAGCCTTGGTATAGTCCTGGTCTTCAAAGCCGCTTCCCAGACCAGCCTTGGTTTCGACCAGCACTTGGTGTCCCGCGTGGGTAAGTGCGTCAACAGCCATTGGCGGGGCACCCACTCTGTACTCTTCGGTTTTTACTTCTCTTGGTACGCCAAGAATCATGCATTTCCTCCTATTATTTATAATAATATGTACTCCGAACATCGCAGGCTAGCATAGCCCTAAAATCACCTTGATACTCTGGAAGGTTCAAACACAACTTGGAAGGCATAATAGTTGTGCCTTCGGTTTGGAGTCTAAAAGACTGTTCGACTGCTTTTTGTGCTTCACCCATACTAAGAAGTTCTTTAATTTCCCTTCCGCCTAACAATAACACTTCAGGGGCATCGAAGCCCTCACTCATCTCGCCTACAAAATGCAAATTATGTCTCAATTTAATATGCCTCCTTAAGCCTTTATTCGATTGCTCGTTTAACGAACATCCTCAGTTGTTTAAGCGGAGCCTAAGCCCATAACACTGCCGTAAGCGAAAACATAGCTTGTGGAAATTTTAACAGCAGATTCATATACTGTCAAGGTTATTAAAGGTAAAATTATTACGATAATCGTAATTATTACGAGCAGCAAGCCAGTATAATTCATAATTCGCTGGCTTCTGTTTCCTGAAATTGTTTCTAAAAAAGCGAGAATGTGCTAAACTCATAAATAAACCCTCCCCTAGAGGTAGAGATGATGGATGAGCTTGACCTAAAGTTAATAGGGGAACTGCAGAAGAACGGCAGACAGGGGTATGTAGATCTGGCCAAAGTGCTGGGGGTGGTTGAGGGCACGGTACGAAAGAGGGTAAAGGACCTTCAAGACAAAAAAACCATGAAAATAGTTGCCGTGCCAAATCCGCGTGCGCTGGGTTACAATGTTTTAAGCTTTATGGGGCTACAGGTCAGGCTTTCGGACTTAAGAAAGGTGGCGGATAAACTAGCTCAGAATCCAAATGTATGCTACCTAGCCTTTGTCACCGGCAGATATGACCTTATGGCGGTAATCATGACACAGTCATCAGAAGATCTTTCTAAATTCATTGAAAAGGAAATCTCTGCTCTCCCCAGCATCTTAAGAACCGAAACCTTTGTTAACCTGGACATCATCAAAGGGGGATGGGGGCTGGATACTACCCAACTCATTAATAACATTGTCATTACTACACCCAAGAAAGGCGGAAGAAAAGGCTAGCAGGTGCTCGTCATCATTTTGAGGCCGATATACCCAGGTGATCAATCGCCTTGATAATAAAGGATTAATACGCGGTGAGTTCATCGCGAGGTGCCCCCAGCACTTTGGCCAGATCTACATACCCCTGTCTGCCGTTCTTCTGCAGTTCCCCTATTAACTTTAGGTCAAGCTCATCCATCATCTCTACCTCTAGGGGAGGGTTTATTTATGAGTTTAGCACATTCTCGCTTTTTTAGAAACAATTTCAGGAAACAGAAGCCAGCGAATTATGAATTATACTGGCTTGCTGCTCGTAATAATTACGATTATCGTAATAATTTTACCTTTAATAACCTTGACAGTATATGAATTTGTTGTTAGAATTTCCGCAAGCTATGTTTTCGCTTACGGCAGTGTTATGGGCCTAGGCTCCGCTTAAAAAAGGAGATAAAAACCATGGTCTCAGAAGAAGAGGTTAGCAAGCTTTCCTGGCCAGAAGCGCCTAAGATAATCACTAAAATTCCCGGGCCCAAAACTAAAAAAATCTTTGATAAAGAAATGGCCAACGAGACTCCTACCAGAATTGGTGCCGTTGCCTTTCACCATGTATGGAGTGAGGCCCTCGGGGCAACCGTGAAAGACCCTGATGGCAATGTTTTTATCGATTTGACATCGGGGGTGGCAGTAAATAACGTCGGGCATACGCACCCGAAGGTAGTAGAGGTAATTAAGCGAGAATGTGAACTGCTGATGCACGTTCCTGATATGTCCACCCCCTGGAGACAAAAACTGGGAGAGAAGCTAGCCGAGATAGCCCCGGGCAAGCTCAAGGAAAACGTGAAAATGGCATACGGACTGAGTGGCAGTTCGGCAATAGAGATAGCCCTCAAATTTTCCCGAGCTATAACTGGAAGGTCCCACATAATAGCCCTGGAGGGCTCATATCACGGGAGTATAGGTACAGCGCTCACTCTCACCGGTTCCCCTGCTTACCGAGTTAACTACAGACCGTTTATGCCCTTTGTCTACCGCGCTAATCCTTATGCCTATTGTTACCGCTGCCCGCTCAACATGACGTATCCCGGATGCGACCTGCAATGTGCCAAATTCATAGAGTTCCAGCTAACCGGCACCTACAGCGGAGTAGATATAGAAGATGTAGCCGCGCTCATCATTGAACCTATTCAAGCCGAGGGCGGCTATGTGCCGCCTCCTCCCCGATTTCTTGAATACCTGAGGAAACTATGCCAGAGACTGGGGATACTGTTTATTGCCGATGAAGTCCAGGTTGGTTTTGGAAGAACTGGCAAGATGTTTGCCGTAGAGCACTATGGTATTGAGCCGGACCTGATAACTATGGGCAAGGCGCTGGGCGGAGATTTACCATTCAGCGGGGTAATGGTGCGGAAAGACCTTGCCGAGAAGCTCATGCCCATGAGCCATGTGCTAACCGCAGCCGGCAATAATATGTCCTGCGCCGTGGCCTGCACCAACATCGACCTGCTCAAAGGTGGCCTGGTAGACCGGTCAGCAGCATTAGGAGACTATGTCATTGCCCAGCTGAAGGACATCGCCAAAGAGCGGGAATTGATAGGCGACTTAAGAGGCAAGGGCTTGGGCATTGCTATAGAACTGGTCAAAAATAGAGAGACCAAAGAGCCTCTTAGCCGTGACGAAATGGGACGAATCATGTGGGCGTTGAGAGACAAGGGCGTCCTTTTGCTGCCGGCGGGAAGATTTGGCAACGTTTTGAGGTTTATTCCTCCCTTGGTGATAACTAAAGACCATACTGATAAGGCTTTGGAGATAATATCCCAGGTTCTCAAGGAGGTGGAGGGTGATATTTTGGCGGCAAAGTAAGCAGGTAAAGTCAATCATATCTTATTAGGTAAATTCTAAGGTGAAAAGGAGGCGAAAATGTTAGGTGGTTATATGGGGAAAATATTATTCGTTGACCTGACTGAAGGAAAAATAACCGAAGAATCAGTACCAGAGAGCGTCTACCGTGATTTTATCGGCGGCATTGGGCTAGGAGTCAGGGTTCTCTACGAGCGTATGAAGCCCAAGGCAGACCCCTTGGGGCCGGATAATATGCTTGGTTTTGTTACCGGATCCTTTACCGGAACCGCAGTTCCATCTTCCGGCCGATATATGGTTGTCACCAAGTCCCCTTTGACCGGGACCTGGACTGATACCAATTCAGGCGGTTCCTTTGGTCCAGAGTTGAAGGCTGCCGGCTATGATGCTATCTTTTTCTCCGGCATTTCCCCCAAGCCGGTTTATCTGTGGCTATCTTCAGGTAAAGCCGAACTCAAGGACGCCTCTCACCTATGGGGTAAAGACACCGTTGACACTGAGGATACTTTGCTCAAGGAGTTAAAAGAGTCCAAGGCAAAGATTGCCTGTATTGGTCCATCGGGTGAATCTTGCTCATTAATAGCAGGAATAGTTACTGAAAAGGGGCACTTAGCTGGGAGAGGTGGCACAGGCGCGGTAATGGGCTCTAAACGCTTAAAGGCAGTAGCAGTAAGGGGCGATAAGAAAGTACCGGTCGCCGATGCTGAAAAACTTAAGGCTCTAAGGGAGGCTATCCTTAAGAGTTTTCAGACCAGTGACTTTCAGAAGGGGCTATATGCACTTGGGCCAGGCGGAGGAACCAGCCATCTGGTAGGTATGGGTGAGGTTGGCATTAAGAACTGGCTTTTGTTTGGTGTAGAATCAATGCCTACCTGTACCAATCTGGATGCCGCCAATGTGGAGAAATTCAAGCTAAGAAGGGCTGCTTGCCACGGATGTCCTATAGCATGTGGAGCTATATTGGAGTTGAAGGAGGGCCCATTTGCTGTGCCGGGCGAAGTGCACCGGCCACTATACGAAACCTTGGCTGCCTTTGGCTTAATGTGTCTAAATGATAATGTCGAATCAGTCGTTAAAGCTAATAGTATCTGCAACCGCTACGGAGTGGATAGCATCTCTGCAGGCAGTATTATTGCTTTTGCTATGGAATGCTATGAGCATGGCATCATCTCTGACAAGGATACAGGCGGCATCAAGCTTACCTGGGGTAATGCTGAAGTCATAATTGCTATGTTAGAGAAGATGGTCCGCCGAGAGGGATTTGGCGCTGTGCTTGTCGATGGAGTGAAAAAAGCAGCCGAGAAAATCGGCAAGGGCTCCGAGGAATTTGCCATGCATGTGCATGGACGCGAACTCCCGATGCATGATACCCGGAACTGGCCCGCCCGCAGCGCCGGTTATGTTGTTGATGCTGGGGCAAGTAACCATTGCTTCAGCGATGGGGCAATGATGCTTGAGCTAGGTGTGCCCTTAGGATTTGACCCGGCATTACAGGCACCTAAGGTGGAGCTGCACGGCGATTACCAGGATAAAGGACCATTGTATAAGACGGGTTTTGAGTTTTTTGAGCTGCTTAGCTGCGCCGGGCTATGTGCTTTTGCCACCATATTTAACCCAGGCGTACCTGTGGCTGAATTCATTGCTGCCGTAACCGGATGGGACTTTACCTGGGCAGAAGGACTTAATGCCGGGCACAGGATTCTTACCTTACGGCAAGCTTTTAATGTACGTGAAGGCTTGACCCCAGAAGAGTTCAAGTTACCTTCACGAATGGTGCTATCAGCAACTACTGGGCCTAATGCTGAGGTAAAGGTTGATGTTAACGCCCTAAAAACCCATTGCTTTGCTGCTCTTGGGTGGGACCTTAAGACAGGCAAACCCTATCGCAGGACGCTGATTAACCTAGGTCTGGATGAATTGACTAAGGAACTCTGATAGGATATTTCAGAAAGCTAATATTAATAAGTGAATCGCCCGCCAGCAAGCTGGGGTGCGAAAAAGCTGTGGCCCAACTTATTCGCGGAGGGGTTAGCGTTGGCCAATGCTGATAATAGAAATGCTAGCCGGAAATGCGCGAATCTATCCTTCTGCGACAGCAATTAATGAAAAAAAGCTAAGTTTAGAAATAAACAAGAAATCGCATGGGGTTATTTACAACATTATAAGGGATATTACCCCCCTAAACCTTTAGGTTCTAGGTAATTTATTGTATCCTTTTAAGGGAGTAAAGGTATGACACAACCGTTAAAGCCTTTTGATTACTTTGAACCCACTACTATTG
>CAYNGD010000001.1:58242-137831 GCA_964396965.1 uncultured Dehalococcoidales bacterium | reverse complement strand
TTTCGACCGTCATTTCACCTTCAGGGGTGGGTGCTTTTTATCCTAGCATTTACATAGGAGTTTTTTCCTTCTCAAAGTGAATAAAGCCCAGTCGTTCAAGTTCACCAAAAAGATAGTTTAAGAAATGCCCCAAAGGAGAGTCCCAGTGTTCAGGTTCTTGAACGCTCAATAAGGTGCGCTCACCTGGAAGAAGTTGAAGTCTCACAGTCCCTATTTTCACATCGTAATCCTCACGCTCCGGAGGTTTACGCGATATAAAAATATCACAGTTTGCAGAGTATGTCCTATCCTGTTTTGCGTAGTCGGGTGCATCACCTATCTTAGGAACGCTCTTATAACGCTCACCTTGAGCATTCAATTTCTTGACAAGATTCATGACACACTCAATAACCATGTCGGTTGTACCTTGCAAGATAAGTTCCATAACTTTATTCAATTTATATTCTCCGCCCACCGTATCTTTAGCGTAAACGAAACATCGAAAGACTGTAACCTATATCGGTGATGGATGAAATGATTTTATCATCGCCATAGGCTAACCATTGGCTTCCCTCTCGCTGTACTCAGATTCTATCCTTATCCACTTCATACCGTTATCGTATTTTACTCCACCCTGCATATTTTGTGAGAAAGAATCCAATTAACCCGATTATCATAAATAGGAGAGCCCAACCAATTGACCAGTCCTTAAAAATAGATACTTTAAATATAAGCATAATTGTAAGAGCGAAGCCAGTAACCCCTAAGACAATGCCAAAAATGAATTGAAAGGTAAATCTACGTAAGCTTGTTCTTTCTTTCATATTTCTACCTGTATCCGAGTAACCTTTTAGTGCATTCGTCCACATATTTTTGATTACTACCAAAGTCTACTTTTACGCTCGGTATTTTACTATCACTCGCAATATAAACTGTATGATGGTCATTTTGCAATTGCCTAATCTCTATCACAATTTTATTTCGAGGTAATTCAGCTACAATCGCGCCAATAACAGCGTTGTAATGTGTTACTCTAGCTCCTATGTCTGATAGAACTTGAAGGCAGCGGATAAGAAGAGTATCATAGTCGGCAATAATCTCAATCTCTGTCCACTTGAAGGCTTTGGAAGGTTCACCTCTTCTCAATTTCAACTCAGTTCTATAATCATCTATAAGAGATGATATTGGGAATCCAATTGTTACAATCAAAATTATAAGAAAACTAAAATTACCAAAAAGCTCATTTCCTTCGACTAAAAGAGCCGTGACCAGGGCAACATCGTATCCAAGTATCACGATCCATACAAAATGCGATACATCTCTGAGTGATTCCCAAAACGTTTCTGCTCTGGTTGATTGAACAAATCGTATAATCCTGAATAACTTAGGTGCGTCATTGCGAACTGTTTCTATTTGGAAAGATTTCTGCCATCTTAAGCCAAAATAATTTAAGATAGTAATAACCGCCGCAACTAATCCGATTAATTCAATATTTGTCATTATGTTCACTATAGCATATTTTCTGTAAGTGTTCAGTGCTTGTCCTCCTTTGCCCCATTGTTAATCCCCCATATTCAAATAAAGTAGTATAGGACAGACATGGAGTGTACAAGAGGGGGTATAGACACAACTGTGATATAATTGAAGCGAATAGGAGAAACCAGAAATGGGTTTGAGTGTACATGACCGAAAAATTCTGTGGACTAAGGCGGGTAATCGTTGTTCATATTATTATGGACAAGAGCACTGTGAGGAAGAGTTAGTAAAACTAGTTAATGGTAAACCTATACTGGTGGGAGACGAGTGCCACATAGTCGGTGAAAAGGCAGGCTCTCCGCGCTATGTTACGGGTTTTCCAGAAGTTGATTCCTATAATAACCGTATTTTGATGTGCAAAAAACACCACAAAGTTATTGATGATAATCAGAGTGAGTATACTGCTGAATGTTGTCAATCAGCGAAATGGGGCACTTTTTAAACCGAACACTTTGGCATGGTCAGGCGGCATTAACAAGCTCCCTGAGGCCCCGGTTGTAGTCTCTGCGGCGATTAATCGTTTGTATTTGCACCTCCTTTCGACGCTCCAGGATCTCCTCTCTCCTGCCATATAAGACATCGGCAGGCGTCACGTTACCGAGTGCCTTGTGGTAACGGCGGTAGTTGTAGTAGTCAACGAAGTCGGCAATTGCCCGTTCCAGCTAGCTGGGTAGCTCATAGGGTAGCTGGTTCACCTCCCGCTTGATGCTCTGGTGGTAGCGCTCCAGCTTCCCGTTGGTCTGGGGATGGAAGGGTGCCGCCAGGATATGGCGGATACCCACCAAGTGCAGGTAGTCCCGGAAGGACCTGGAGACGTAGCCCGCCCCGTTGTCCGAGAGCAGTCTGGTGCGGTCCTTGACAGGCACCTCGGTCATCCCGGTGGCGTCGACAGCTTCCTGGATTACCTCGATCAGGGAGTTAGCCGACATGTCTTTCTGCAGCTTCCAGGCCAGGGTGAAGCGGGAGTAGTCGTCCATCACGGTCACCAGATAATAGTAGCCCCAGCCAACCACCCGGAAGTAGGAAGCGTCGGTAGCCCACATCTGGTGCGGCCGCGTGGTCTTGGTATGGTATTCCTTCGCGGCCGAGAGTTGCGTTTCCTGACGTTTCACCAGCCCTTCCCTTCTTAGAATGCGGTACACTGTTGACTCGGATACGGCAAAGCCGGCGTTGTCTGTGATCCAGGCGGCCAGTTGCCGGCTGCTGAGCTCAGGATACTCCCGGGCTACCGCCAGTATCTTGTCTTCTTCTTCGGGAGTGATCCGGTTCCACGGTCTTCCCCCGTCTCCTGAGTGGGACTCCTGGCCATCGCACTGCCGCCACCGATAGTAGCTGCTTTTCGGTATCCCCAGCGCCATGAGCGCCTGCCGTTTGCCCCTGGACTTGTTTTCTACCTGGGCCAGGATAACAGCTTTGTCCCTGGCACTCATGCGCCGTCGCGGCTCTATGGAGGAATAGCCGTTTTTTTAAGACGGTATACATCTAGGGACAGGTCAGCCACCAGGTGCTTGAGGTCGGTGCTCTCCCGCTTTATCTGCTCGATCTCTTGGCGCGTGGCATCCCTGACGGTATCCCGGGTAAGCCGCTCCTCCCCAGCCTCCATGAAGTCCTTGGTCCAGGCGTAGTAGGCTCCCGGCTTGATGCCTTCCCGGCGACAGAGTTCATTGACTGCCACTTCCCGACGGAACCCCTCTAGCACGATACGTACCTTCTCCTCCGGGGTATACTTCCGCCTGGCTACTACTCTAACCTGCTGCATAAAGCCCCTGGTTCGCTGGGTTCTGGACTCGGCAGCATTAGCTTTATCTTTGTTTTCCTGGGACACAACTCGCTCCTTTCACTGTTTAGTCAGTCTACTACCTCTCAGGAGCTCGTGCCACCTGTCAAGAGTATTCGGTTTTAGTGGCCCTATTTGTGTCCCATTATCGCTGACGGTCTACACTGATGAATTATGTCTTGTTGACCTGAAGTGGGGAGATGTATAATAAAAATACCAAAGAGCTTCATCTGGGATAGTGTTTATAGGGAAATCACTGAAGGGAGGCTTGAAAATGGATTGGAGTTCCCTAACTGGCCTAGGTACGATAATCCTAGCCATAGCTACCATTTTATATGTCACTCAAAGCCGCTTGCAGACACAGGTTCTAATGAAACAAGTCAATCTGCAAATAGGGCAACAAATTCCCCGCCTTTTCATTAGACAAGTGAACTTTGAACCAACCTCCCTCAAAATAGAGATTCAGAACGCCGGGAACACACCGGCATACTGGGTCGGACTTGAGACCATGTTCTTCGTGATTGGGCAGAGGTTATACTCAGACCAGCATAGTAACAATGAAATTAGCTGGGGAGAAGCCATAAAGTTACATGAGAATGGCAAGACAGTTTTTTCAAAGTACTATTGGGCTGGGTCAGACAAACCTGAGTTTAAATTTGAGAATAGGGAAGTAGATGCCGATAATGCTGTGAGTTTCTTTTCACCCCAAGGTGTAAGTGTATATTTCCCTCCAAACTCAGTCGTTCAGACTGAAACTAGACCCATTTTTCTCGTATCATGGAAGGGCGACCAAGGTTTGCGTTCATACAAGGGCTTTGATTACAACGAGTTCAGGGACTTTCTTTTAAGCAATAACATTAGAGCAGCCGCCGTAGTAATGACATTAGTATGCAAAGATACTGGAGAGACAGTCCACGGCCAAGGGTATGTAGCTAGCTTCGTAGTAAGACCTGACCTAGACCACTCACTAGCAGATAGCGGCAAGAATTCACAACGATTTGATTTCATACCTCTATCTCACGAGGAACAATTGTCGGGGAATTCTTGGACACCAAATGACCATTACCGAAACACTTATTCTAATTGGCACGTATTTTGACAGGTATGAAGTAAGACTAAATAGGTTTCCGCTATCCGATATGGAGGCGTATGCATGAATATACTAGATGCTCTTGTAGAGGCACTCGTTAAGTTTGACCAAGAGACCAAGCCTATTTCTGAAAGGGACGTTGCTAAAGCTATTAGATTAATCGGTGAATCGAGAGGCTCTTCCGAAGCCCCCATGCAATTTGTAGCTGAAGCAATGGCATTTGACTTTTGTGAGGACTATCGTGACCAAGCCACAGGGTGGGGAACTTACTATGGACCGATGTTCGTCTTTAATAACGGAGATGGGACAGCCACGGAAGCGCCCAGTATAAAGAAAGTCACTGAGGAGATAATCAGTTATTGGGTGGAGCGTGCCAAAACTGCAAAGCACCCAGTTCTCCGAGCACGTTACGCCGATTTGGTATGGGATTTTCAGGAACTTGTAACCAGACGGCCTCCACATTATTCGATGGCACAGATAGTCATTGATAGTACCGTTGAGGTCGCACAAAGAAATTGTCATTCGCAGAAGGTGGATGTAAAAAAGAGACTGGAGAGGGCATTGTCTCTTGCTATCGCTCTTAATGATGATGACCAAGTGCAAAAGGTCGCAGATGCAACGATAGCATACGAGGATGCCGTGACAGATGACTCAAAACCTGGGCTTTGGGGATTCGCCTACGACATGCTATTCGATAATGAAAAAGTCAAATTATCCGCCGCCCAAAGACAAAAGTTGATAAATGACTTGGAAGGCCATCTCCGGCGTGCTTCTGACGCCTCCAACAAGAGGGAGGTAGACCCGTGGGCAGTGGAATCAGCTGCCCTACGATTAGCCAAGCACTACCGCAAGATTGGAAATAAAGAAGACATTAAGCGAGTCATCATGGCGATAAGAGATGCCTTCGTACAAGCAAGTTCTAAGGCATCCGCTCTACAAGCATCCGCTTGGCTTCAACGAGTTCACGCTACCCTAAAGGAGTTCGGACTCTCAGATGAAGCGGACAAAATTTCTATTCAACTGCGAGAGGTTGGGAAGAAGGCGCAGTCGGAACTCAAATCCTTTTCCTATACAATGGAAATTCCAAAGGAAAAGGTAGAAAAGTACATTGCCGCTCTCACGGCAGGGGAACTCGAAGATGCTTTGACCAGAATTACCGGACACTATATTCCGCAGAAGTCTGAGGTCGAAAAACAACTGAAAGAATTGGCTAGTAAAGCACCGGTCGCTTTCTTAATTCCCATGGAACTACAGGATGATGCGGGGAGACCGTTAGCTAAGGTTGGCTCTCTTGAAGAGGACTTACCAGGGCAAACAGTGAAGCAGATGTCTCAGAATCTGGCTATTGAAGCTGTGTTCTTGCGGCATGTGCTCGAATCCTTGGTGAAGAAATACCCTGCATTTGCAGACCAATGCGTCAACTACCTCTTCCGTTCGCCCATTTTCAAAGAGGACAGAAGACGGATTATTCAACAAGGGATAGAGGAATACGCGAAAGGAAACCACGTGGAGACGGTTCATCTTCTTATTCCTCAAATAGAGAACGCAATCCGGGTATTAGTGGAAACAGCTGGCGGTTCTGTCTTAAAGCCAGCTCGTGGCGGAGGCTTTCATCTCAAAGTACTCGATGACCTACTTCGAGAACCCTTATTAACTCAGGTCTTCGGGGAAGATACGATATTTTACTTCAGCACTGTGCTGGTTGACCAACGGGGCTGGAATCTCAGAAATTGTGTCTGCCATGGCCTTTGTGACGCTAGCGAATTTGGGCCACGTATGTCTGACAGAATCATACATATCTTACTTTGCTTGGCCTTGGTAAGAAAAAAGGGATGAATAAGGCGTACATTAAGTGTAATGCTAGACTGACGGGCTGACAACAATTACAGTAGTCTCTCTCCATATCCGCTGGCTAGGCTACAGATTACTATCAAACACCGTCTCTCAAGGGTTATTATAGCATTGCAACTCAGACTACTGTTAGTCGCAGTGGTAACATTTAGCCAGTTTGTTTTTATTTTTCGTCTTGTTGTCCCCAGCAAGTACTCTTTTGCACCAATTTAATATTGGAGCCTCACTATCATACACTTTTAGGTTATACCTCCATTGTGACAAAGGGGGCTTGACATTTTTCTCTAATAGTGTAGAATTGTAGAAATGTAGCAATATCTACAGAAGGGGTAAAGTATCATGGAGTATAAGGTAATGCGTGTCCCGAACTATGCTGATGATTCAGTACAGGTAATAAGGGCACAAGCAATCGCGAATCATGTAAAGACGTTGCCTCCAAAAGTCTTGAACCCTACAAAGTGCCCCCTTTGTGGTGGCACAATGCAAGGAATCGACGCTAAAGTTAGAGTAGGCTACCGCAAATGTGAAGATTGTGGCTATGGACAGCCTATCTTTCAGCTAGAGCAAGTTAACGTTGATACTGGCTCCGCACTTGCTGATTTAGGCAAAGGGGCACTGATGGCCCTCGGAATCGCTGCCCTAGCCTATTTGATTGGTAGAGCATTAGAATAAAGTTAAGGTGGGTAATCAAAGATGGAATGGATGGGGACGAGGGAATGGCTTCAAATGGTTAAAGAAGTACTAATACAAGAGAGCTTTAGCGGGACAATGCTCCAAACAGTGAAGCCAAACCAGGTTTTTGGAGTGGTCAAGAAGGTCGATAACGTTTGGGAGATGCACGTCAGAGGTTTTAGTGACGGAAGTTTAGAAAGTGAAATAGAAATATCAAGGGATTACCTAGAGCATTTTGACGATACATATAGGCGGGATGCAACATTGGAACTGACACAAATATTGGATGCTTATAGCATTCCCTATGAATCAAAAGGGAGCCTGCCCCAAATGAGCGTAACGCTTTATCCCCCAAAGCAATTAACTCCTTGGAAACCTTTACTGGCACTAACTACCTTGGCAGTCTTTTTAATCTGGCTCGGACGACAGAAGGGCTAACAAAACCCTTCTGTATAGATGCTTACTATTATTAGACAGGAGCTTCTTTTCATTCTGGGAAAATGTGACCTATCCCCTGACTCCCCTTGTGGCTGCCGCTTCTGGTGTCTGTCGTCTGTTCAGTTCCTCGAACTACTTGCTTCCCGGACTCCCTAAGAAGAAAAAGAGAATTCCTAAAGCCAAAAGCACACTGCCTGCAGACGCACAAGGGCCGCAGTTGATTGCTACACTTTTCATCTTATTGAGACGTAACGAAAGCTAAAATATTCAAAGACTAGGTTATCTTTAGAGGTACTAAGCCCTCAGCAATAATAGAAAGCGCCTTCGGGCCCCTCCTTTGCACCTTACCCCGAACCATTAACCAGCCTTCCCGGAACAGTGCCTGCCCGCACTTTTCCTGGACGTCACCGAATACGATCACATCCGCCACCCCTGTCCCATCCTCCATGATTATGTAGACCACCCTGTTGCCGTTCCTGGTGGGCGGTGTCTGGTAGCGGATTACCGAACCGGCAATCTTAACCGTTTTACCTCTAGATATCAAATGCAGGTCCTTCATCTGGGTCACCCCTTCGTCCATGGAGCAAAAATCAAGGGGGTGCGCCGACAGATTGAGTGACAACAGCTCCCTCTCCACCATCATGTTCGCTTTTCTGTCAGCGTTAGCTGTTTTATCCACTGACGGCAATTCTAACTCCACGTCCTCGAATAGAGGCCTGACGCCGTTGCCGGTTTTGTGCTTGAGCTCCATGATCTTGGTGATTTCTGCAAGCAGCTCGCTCCTATTGCCTAAGGAATCAAAAGCCCCGACCCTGATGAGGTTCTCTGTGATGGGCCGGCTGACGCTGGTCCTCAGTACAAAGTCTCTCAGGCAAGTAAAGCTACCCTTTTCTCTTTCGCCCAATATGGACTTCTCCGCTTCTGCCGACATTCCCTTGAGCTGTCTGAGACTTACCCTTATCGACCCGTCCTCAACAATGTAGTCCCCGGCGGAGCAGTTGATGTCGACGGGTAATATTTTAACGCCGCTTCTTCTGGCCTCAGCCACCAGAACCCGGGATGGATAATAGCCCATGGGCTGATTTGAGAGCACCGCCGCTAAAAACTCGGCGGGATAGTGGCATTTCAGCCAGAGAGTCTGGTAGGCGAGCTCGGCATAGGCGGCGGCATGGGCCTTGCAGAACCCGTAGGCGGCGAAGGCCGCAAGCTGCTCAAACACCTTTTTAGCGATGGTTTTACTCACACTGCACCTGACGGCGGAGGCCATGAATGACTCACGCATCTTCTCCATCTCTTCCTCGGTGCGGTCATGGGTCATTGCCCTCCGAAAGCCGTCGGCCTCGGCATAGCTCATCCCGGCCAAGTCATGTGCCACTTTGAGCACCTGCTCCTGGTAGAGTATCACCCCCAGCGTTTCACCCAGGGCTTTCTTGAGCCCGGGGTGGATATAGGTCACCGGCTCTTTGCCATGTCTCCTCGGGAGGTAGATCTTGTCCATGTTTGACTTGAGCGGGCCTGGCCTGACCAGGGAGATGGAGACGATTATGTCCTCGAAGCGGTTGGGTAGCAGCCTGCCCGCCATTTCCCGCTGCGCCGGAGACTCCAGCTGAAAAGTACCTATAGTCTTACCGTCGCGGAGCATGGCGAAAGCCGCTGGGTCATTGTGGTCTATCCTGTCCAGGTCGACGTCTATGCCGCGGTCCTTCTTGATACCGGCCAGGGTGTCTTCTATAACGGTGAGCGTCGGCAGCGCCAGCAGGTCCATCTTAACGATGCCCAGCTTCTCGATGTCGTCCTTGTCGTACTGGCTGATGATGTCTCCACCGCTGGACCACTCCAGGGGGACAAGGCCCGAGAGCCCTCCGTCCCCGATGAGCAGTCCCCCCAGGTGGACCGACATGTGCCTGGGAAAGCCGTCGATGGCGGCGCACAGTTTGAAGAGCTCGGCTAGCTCGGGCCGCCTATATATGTCGCTTTTCTTCAGCTCTGGGCGGGAATCCATACATTCCAGCAACTGTGAGGCCGACAGCCAGTGGATGCCCCTGCAGGCTTCCTCTATCAGATCCTGTGGTATCTGCAGGGCCTTGCCGGCGTCCCGGATGGCCCCGCGGGCCATGTAGGTGTTGGTGGTACCCACGCAGGCCACGTTTTCAGGGCCGTATTTCTGGTAGACATAGTCCCTTACCTCGTCCCGGCGTTTCCGGTCGATATCGAGGTCGATGTCGGGCGGCTGGTGGCGCAGTGGGTGCATGAAACGCTCGAAGAGCAGGTTATGCTTTATTGGGTCGACGGTGCTGATGTCCAGCACGTAGACGACCAGGCTATCCGCGGCGCTGCCCCTCGCTTGGCACCTTATGCCACGCTCCCTGGCCCATCGGACGATGTCCCAGACAACCAGGAAGTAGCCGCAGAAACCGAGGGCCTGGATGGTGTCCATCTCTCGCACCAGCCGCTCCTCGACTCCCTTCGTTATACGGCCACATCTCTTCAGCGCTCCAACCCGAGCTATCTTTGCCAGGTAGCTGTATTCGGTCTCGCCTCCGGGGACGTCGAACCTGGGGAAATGCCGCTTTCCCAAATCCAGCTCCAAGTTGCACCTGGAAGCAATCTCTTCCGTCATGGCTAATGCTTCTGGCAGATCTTGGAAAAGCCTTGCCATCTCCTGAGCTGACTTAAGGTATTGCTCCACGGTGCGGTATCCCTCCAGTTTGGAGACAGGGATATTCCGGTCGATGGCGTTGAGTAGCTCCTTGACACGGTAATCCTCCGTTTCGACGTAGTGGACGTTGTTGGTGGCAACCACGGGTATTCCTTCTTCCCCGGCAAAGCCAGCGAGCCAACGGATGCGGGACATTCCCTCCCGCGAGGGGTAACGGATGAGCTCCACGAAGAAGTCATCCCCGAAGACCTCTCGATAGAAAAGGGCGGCTTCCTTCGCCTGCTCGACCTTACCCTTTGCGATAAGAGCTGGTATCTCGCCCCGGCTGCAGCTGGACAGGGCTATGAGGCCGTCGTGGAATTTGCCCAACATCTCCTGGGTGACCGCGGGCTGCTTGCGTTGGTTGGACAGGTGGGCCTCCGTCAGCAGCCGGCACAGGTTGGAGTAGCCCTTACTGTCTTTGCAGAGCAGAGTAAGGTGGTAGCCGCCTTCAAGGTCAATCTCAGCACCTATGACAGGCTTTATGCCCAGAGCCCTAGCCTTATCGTAGAACTTTATTACGCCGGTCAGCCGGTTGTGGTCGGTAAGCGCCAGGGCGGGCATGCCAAGCGCTTTAGCCTTCTCTAGGAGCCTGTCCAGGGAAGAGGCACCGTCGAGAAAGCTATACTGAGAGTGAACGTGGAGATGAACAAAACCCATTTTGATACCCTAGTCCAGGACCCGGTGCAGGAACCATTCCTCGCCCAGGCGGTAAAGCTCGTAGGTTCCCGTGCCTGAGTTGGTAGCGGTAACACGTACGAAAAAGCGCGCCGCCTTGCCATTCCACCACTCGTCGGGCTCCCGCCACCAGCCGACGACCTCTTTCACCCGATAAAGCCGCTTCCTCCAGATAAATGCATCTATGGCGGATTCTTCTTTTCCGTGCACCTTGACCGGTTCACCGATAATCTTGGACATCGAACTGGCCTCATTAGGGAAAGGGAATACCATTATACTAGAACATTTGTTCAACTGTCAAGGGGTTTTTGGCGGAAAATCATTTTAATGTCGTATAATTATCCTAATGACAAACAGTGAAACGTCCGGCCAGTCTAAAATATACGTCGGCACTTCCGGCTGGTCCTACCCCAAAGGGGAAGGCACCTGGAAAGGCCATTTCTACCCTACTAGCCAGATTGATGAACTGGAGTACTACAGCCAGTTTTTCAAAACTGTAGAAATCAACAACTCGTTCTACCGGCCTCCCAACCCCGGATATGTTTACAACTGGATAAAGCGAGTCCCGGAGGATTTTCTTTTCACTGTCAAGCTCTGGCAGAAGTTTACCCATCCCAAAATGTATGAAGAGGCTACCGGTGAAGTGGCAGCTATCTCTCAGGATGACGTTGACCTGTTCAAGCGTAGCCTTGAGCCACTGGCCAGGTACAGGAAGCTGGGGGCCCTGCTAGCCCAATTCCCGCCTAGCTTTAAAAACGACGGTTTTGGGCGACAGATAATGAATGCAGTTATCAAGACTTTCAATGAGTACAGGCTGGCGGTTGAGCTTAGGCACCGCAGCTGGAGCGACGACGAGAACACTGCCCGCTTTCTGAGGGAGAATAACGTTGCCTGGGTTCAGATTGATGAGCCGAAGTTCCGGTCTTCAATATCAACCGAGATTCCAATAACAGCAGAATTGGCTTATTTCCGTTTTCATGGCAGGAACGCGGAGATGTGGTGGAAGGGAGACAGCGAGAGCCGGTACAATTACCTGTATTCGAGCGATGAGATAAAAGAGCTGGCCGAGAAGGTAAAAGCTGCCTCGGAGCAAACCAAGCTGACTTTCGCGCTCTTCAACAACCACTGGCAGGGTTATGCTCCTCGAAATGCCGTTGATATGATGAAAGCTTTAAAGTTACCCTTTACCGAACTGCCAGTACAGATTACGCTTCAAGAAGATGAAGCGGAAAATCCTGAGAAAGGGAAATGATTATACATACTCTGATTTCATTTGAGCTGTAAACCTGTTAAACTGTCTAACGAGAATTAGCGCAAATGAAAAAGCCGGTCCTTCTTTCTTGTGTTATCCTGTTTGTCTTCACTCTTCTGGCGACATTAGCTGCTTGTTATGAGCAAACCACACCAGCTACAACCCCACCATTTTCAACACCTGCGACCACACAGTCCCCACCTCCATCGATTACTACACCGACCCAAGGTGAATTGAAAGTTCACTTCATAGATGTCGGACAGGGAGATTCGATTCTGATTGACCTCGGAGAGACCGAAGTGCTGATCGACGGCGGCGAGAAATCGCCGGGAGTAGTTCCATACCTCGAAGAGTACGTAGATGGGCCACTTGAAGTGATGGTGGCCACCCATCCCCACGCTGACCACATAGGGGGACTAATCGCAGTCCTCGACGCTTTCCAAGTGGAGCAGATTTGGCACAATGGAGATACAAGCACATCTAAAACATATGCCGAGTTTATGTCGGCGGTCCAGTCTGAAGGCGCACAGGTGCATATAGGAAGGCGAGGAGATAATATTAACGCTGGCGAGCTCACTTTCACGATTCTCAATCCAACTACATTGGCTGGCACTACAAACAATAACAGTATAGTTACCAGCCTGAGCTATGGTAACGTTGATTTTTTATTCACCGGTGATGCGGAGCAGGAGGCTGAAGCAGCCATGCTCCTTGCATCGGACATACCGGTCCCCGAGGTAGAGATTCTGAAAGTAGGTCACCACGGGTCTAGAACAGCCTCCTCAAAAGACTTTTTAGCAGCGACAAGCCCGGAAGTCGCTGTCTACATGGCTGGGCAAGACAATAGTTACGGTCACCCTCACCAGGAGACTCTTGACGCCCTCGCTCAGATTGGAGCCAAGATATACGGCACGGACGTTAACGGTACTATCATAGCAACTACCGATGGTGAGAAATATACAATACAAACCACAAAGTAAGCTGCTCCTGGACGTTTACCCGTAATCGCAAGGTCAATGCCCCCTCTCAATCGTTGCAACAATATTCCGCACGCCCAGAGCTTCATCTTTAAGCGGTCTATTGACAATCTCCCATCTCGGAACTAGGATTATCCAAAATATAAAGAGATTAAGGTGCTAAGAGTAGAGATGGGTAGAAAATCGGACTTGGGCAAAATGATAAGGGAACAGAGGAAGAAACGATCTCTTACCCTGAATCAACTGGCCAAGCTGTCCGGTGTTTCTGTTGCTCATTTGGGGCGTATAGAACAGGGACAGCGTGGAGCATCCACCCTGACCCTGCAAAAGATTGCTGAACCTCTTGGTTTTGACCTGTACGAGTTGCTTATTATGACTGGTCATTTATCACCAGGAACATCGTTATCATCAGATGGGCAGAGAGAGAAATTACGGATTGAACTAAACACACTGCTGAAAAGAGTTGTTTCAGATACTAAGCGCATCGAGGAAATAGTCAATAGGCTGATACTGTCGAAATAAGAATGTTGCCTATATATATCACAACGCCTGAAAACGCCATCGGTTTAGAAAACCGAGAATGGGAAATTCCAGAGGGGGTTGAGTAATGAAGAACCTTAAACTTGACAGGCCTCTTGCATTTATCGATTTGGAGACTACTGGTCTCAACCCATATTCAGATAGAATAGTGGAATTGTCTATTCTCAAGATTCAACCTGACGGTACGGAAGGATATCACAGCCGCAGGATTAACCCCGGGGTACCCATTCCACCCGAAGCAACAGCAGTACATGGCATCACTGACGAGGACGTTGCTGATAAACCTAAATTTGGCCAGTACGCAAAGAGTATTCGTGACTTTCTTGATGGTTGCGATATTGCGGGATTCAATGTTATTACGTTTGACTTGCCTTGCTTGGAGTCTGAACTTGCGAGAGCTGGCATTGAATTCTCTCGCCAAGGTCGGTACCTAGTTGACAGTAAGACCATTTACCACCAACGTGAACCACGTGACCTCCAAGCCGCCTATCAAAAGTATTGTGGTAAGGAAATGAATAATGCCCATATAGCTAAAGAGGATGCCAAGGCATCGGCTGAGATATTGGAAGGTCAGCTAGAGATGTATCAAGACCTGCCTAGGGATGTAGCCGGACTCTGTGCCTTGTGCTACAAGGTTGAGGAGAACTATATAGATGCAGAGGGCAAGTTTATATGGTCGGAGGGTGAAGCAGTCTGCAACTTCGGTAAGAAGCATAGGGGCCGAAAATTAAAAGATATAGCTATGGAAGATACGAGTTACCTGAGCTGGATTATCGGTGCAGATTTCTCTGTGGAGGTCAGAAAGATTGCTATAAATGCCCTGGACGGCGAGTTCCCGCAGTCACCAGAGACACCTCAACACGCTGAAGAGGAAACATAGAGAGTAAGATGGTCATGGTTGAATTCGGTATATGCGCGGTGTGTAGGTGTTCTCTTCTTCACCCATTAGCCAGTTTGTAACCCACTGAACGTAACATCGCTTTGTGCAGCAGGTAAGCCATCCATTCGGTAGTCACCACCCTTTGCGGGAGGTCTGCTAAAGCTGAGGTTGCTGGCTTGAAGAAAGGGGTTATCATGGCATTTGGTTCCATGCCAGTCAATCTATCTACCTAGAATTTGGTCGCATTGCCAGATATAAGCCTTGTTGTGGTTGGTTCCAACAAGTGCTTAGCGGAGGAGAATGTAACAAAATCAGAGGGGCTTGCCAGACAGAGTAGTGCTAAAGAATATAGCACCGCAGGACGGAGAAGCATTCGGTTGTTTCGTTTTCCTCACTTTGTAGACAGCGGGTTTCCCACAGCCAAGCTCAATAATCTTCGCAGATGATTTACCGCTTGTTAGGAGCTTCTATTTCGCCAGTTACTCATTCTCGACTTACATTCCAGTTGTACGCCGCATTTGGGATGAAAGTCTACCCGTGGTCCAGTCCATTCCCAGACTGTTAACAACCGGGAAGCGAGATATGGGACATAATGGTAGCGGCAAGCTATGGTGTCTGCGACAAATTAGCTTTGAGATAACTGAAAACCACTGGAACATTACTCCCACTAGGGCATAATCCCCCTCAAAGTTCCATCAAAAAGTCTCAGGGTATTTATTTCATTTATGCCAGAAACTTTATTCAAAGGCGGGTAAAAAAACCTGTAAATCACCAACCTTTTGTCGTTTACCGACTTAATTTACCACCCACTATCAAGTTAATTCATCACCCAGGTGACATCAGGGGTGAAGAATAGTAGAAAAACTGGTAGAATATAGATGATGAAACAGCGTAAAAAATCTCGAGATAAAGAAGTAATGGCTAGCTGTCGGATGTCAGCTTTTTCGGTGCTGATTAAGGTTTTATGCCCGCTAATGCCCGCTTAAGCCCCCTAAAACCATTATTTTTGGGGGTTGATACGCTGGTCTTCAACCAGGCAGAAAATCAAGGCTTAAACGGACTCCCAGCGTTAAAAAGAAAAAAGCGTTATAGGCGGTGATGAAAATGCCGAGAATAATAAACGAAGACCTGATTGCCAAGATAGCTGAATTCGCTGGTCGGGGCTACTCCAAGTCGGCTGCAGGCAGGGAGCTTAACCTGGACCGAGCAACGGTCAGGAAATACTGGCCCGAGGAGAAGGAAGAAAGCAAGGTAGAAGAGACACCAGAGGTTAAGCTCTCCCTCGAGGATGAGTTCTGCCTGATCACCACCAGAAACGAACTCAGCTGGGACATTGGTGAGACGCTCAGCAAGATCGAAAACAGACATTGGGAAACCCGCGAGCTGAGAAAGAAGGGACAGCTGGCTATTGACAATCTGAGATTTCTCAAAGACAAAGTAAAAAAGGCAGAGAAACTCGATGAGTTGGACTCGCTAGCTAATCTAGTCAATCAAAAACGTGAGGAGCTGAATCCGGTCCTGGAAGAGGATGCTAAGCTGGAAAGGGAACGCCTCGAGCGGGAAGATAAGGAACGCCAGGGAGAGGCAGCCAGAAGAAGAAAAGCAGATGAGACACTGAGGCAGCACTATATGGATATCCTCCCCTGGTATATTCCCTGCCCTAAATACATTAAGGGTGTGGTAGGTAGATTCCTCGGTAATTACGGCTATGAAGATTGGGCAGGAACGCTGGGCTCGCAGCTGGAAATGGTCAATGAGCTCCAATGGGGGGACGATATGGACGAGCTTCAACCCCTCTGCCGTGAGTTCATCAACATCATTACCGGGCACCCCGAGGAAAAGCGTAGCATAATCCAGATAATGGTCAAAAGGAGGGAGCGGATAGTAACAGCCCGTGACGAAGACCTCATTAATGCCTTTGACGAGTGGCTAAACTTTGAGGATGGCGAGGAGTTTGTCAAGGGAGCTCTCAAGCTTAGTGGCATGTTGAACCGCCTTGCCGAGGAAAGGTATATCGACACTGACGAGCTGATGAAGAAAGAGGTTTCACCGCCTAAGGAGCCGGCCAAGGACGAACTGGGTAAAGCGGATAAAGCACGCGAGACCCTGCCCGCCTGAAATCTTCCTCTGTTTCGCAGACCTACCATTCTCACCCCGCCCGGGGGAGAGGTTGTTTAAGGATTAGGTTACACGCCAATCAATCTATCTGCCCAGAATTTGGTAGCAGTGCTAGATATAATCATCTTCCCACTGGTTCCAACGGCGCTTAGTGGAGGATAAGACGAAAAAATAAAATCAGTTCAGCTTCCGCCAGTTACACTTATTCTCGACTCACATTCCAGCTGCTGCATTTTGGATGAAAATCTACCGCGGTCCAGTTTCCAGACCGTTAACAACTGGAGGCGAGCATATGGGACATAATGGCAACGGCCAGCTATGGTGTATGGGACCAACTAGCTTTGACATTGTTGGGGGCTATGGGACATTCCTTCCGCTAGAATCCCCGATAGGGAAAGAGGGATTGGGTTAAGGGTAAGGCAGGTAACGCTGAAGTAGATTAGGCCGTTCCACTGCTCAGACTAACTCCACTTGTGCAATGCAGTCCCCGGGGCAGGCCCGAAGTATCCCTTGGTGTGGTCAATAAGCTCATCACCGCGGGGGCCCTCTCCAAGGATCAACGCGGCATCTGTATCGACAACAAGCTCCTCACCCTCTTCCCCTTTCCTAGCCGGTGCAATCCACAGAATCCTGTCCCCCTCGAAGAGGAGAACTAACTTTTTGCCACCTCCGTCCCAGGTAAGGCCTAGAAACTTCTTGCCCTTCAAATTCTCCGCAGGCAGGTCCTTTTCCTGCTCCGCAGCATTTAACTTCTCGGTCTCCTTAGAGTCTCCTACGGCGATAAGGCTCTCCAATTCCAGTCTATAGTCAGCATCCGGTGGCTCGATACCAGAGTCAGCTAAGCTCCTAAGCCACGCCGCCAAGCCTTGAGCTTCATTTTCCAAGTCCTCGGCTTGCGCTCTTAGTTTGGCGGCGTAGTTCTGTGGTTCATAAGCACAGTCATCGCAAACATAGCCGCCAAGCCCATCTTCTTCGTAAAGCGTAGGCAAAATCTCTCCTGTTTTAAAAGACTTGCCACACATGACACAGGGCGCTTTTACAAAGATATCGTTGGCTAAAAGTGAAATCCTTGGTTTCGCTTTCCCTTCTCCCAATGCAATCTCCTAACTGCTGCTCCTAATACAGATTATTCCAGCACGGCGTAAAATGCAAGTCTTTCTTAGCTCGGCGGTGGTGGTTAAATCCAGACTCTCAATCTATCTTTAGACAGTTCTTTTTGCCGTTTACTCTTGGTCATTGGCTTTAGATATGACAACAAAGGTGTATGGCATACACCTTTTTACGGTTACAACATCCGGGGCTTTACCTTCCACGTGGAGAACAGTCGGCACGGCCTAGCTGAGCCCCGGTTACAATCATGATAGATGCTGCCGTCTTCCCCCTGGCTGAACTTCTTTGTCGGGACCAGGACACCACCCCTGAACCACAGGGTCTCAAGGGTCAGGCTGCGCGGGCACTGGCAGACATACTCCTGTGCTCCTGTTGCCGGCAGGCGATACTTCTTTATCCTGACCATGGCGCCAGACCACCCCGCACAGGCTACCACAGGGCAGCCGGGGAGTAAAGGGTACGCATTTTTGCTAACATTTTGCTAACATTTAGGTCAGCATCCCCCAGACAGGACAGCACTTATTGGACAGCATTTTGGACAGCTTCGTATCTAAAGATGACAAAATGTCATTGAAAATTGCACTTTTGTCAACCAGAATTTCCCTCATTCCCTGATTAAGAGTCAGCTGCTCTGCCAGTTGAGCTAGCGGCCCGCTTTAGCTTCAAGCAAACCACGGTGATGCCACAATTTTTGGGGGGAGTAGCGTATCGCTTCGTCGCCCACATCCCGAGGTTTTGACATTCTGATTATAATCACAGCTATGGAGCATGTCAACGAGCAGCCACCGGTGGAAACTTGAGCTGCGGAAAAGCTATACCGCCCATTCCTTGATAATACCCTTCGAGGGTAGCACCAGACACATACGAGGCATGATTTTGAGTGCCATTTCGTGCGCTGTCTTGTTGCTCGACGAGACACAGTCTGAGACGACGATAGTATAGAAACCGCGGATTGAAGCCTCACGGGCACTGTGCTCCACGCCGTATTCGGTGGCAATGCCAGTAAAGAGGATAGTCTGCACGCCATGGAAACGCATCAACTGCTCAAAGTTGGTGCCGAAGAAGATGTTGGCTGTATGCTTGTTAAGAACTATCTCGCCCTCGTTGGGGGCCAACTCCGTGCTAATTTCAGCTTCGGGACTGCCTGGCTTCATGAAAACGGGGATTTTTGATGGGTCGTCCACATTGAAACGCTTCATACCTTGGTAAATACTCCAGGCAGACTGGTAGCCGGTGGGCAACGGCGTAATCTTGGTATAGATTACAGGAATTTTTTGACGGCGGGCGGCGGTAAGCAGCGTTTTCAGGTTTAGTAGGTAGTCATCACGATTGAAGATGTTGTTGACCAGTCCGTTTTGACAGTCCCAGAGGACTAAAGAGGTATGTTCTGGGTCAACAATTTCTTTCAGATGTTCGAAAATAATCAGTTTACCCACTGTTTTCATGGTTCTCTCCTCCACCGGTTTCAGCTTATTTCTTTACTAACTCCATTCTACTACCCTCTGGTATGTACTTAAAGCGGCGGAGCCTGCTATTCCACCGAGCCGAGGCCGCGTACGATATAATGGTCCCTCGTGCCTATCACTATGATGGCCAGAAGGATGGCGCCAGACCAGACAAACTTTCTATTTCCTTTGGGCATGGCTGCTGTTATTTTGGCATAATTTGGCGCAGTTCTCAGTATCTTTCTTATGCGGCGCTTGAATATAGCCTTGCTGGCGGGGGGTTCTGGTCACAAACCAGAAGACATTCACTAAGCCTGAAGCGTTTGGGGAGGAGACTTAGCCACTAATCAATAGGGCTATTCTCTGGAGACTGGCTGTCATGGCCGAGTTGTCTTTTAGTTGCTGCTTCCGGACACAGCCAGTATCAGTAGCGAATCATGCATCGGGTTGAAATAGATGGTGGCAATCTGTCCGAAGATACCGGCCTGGACCGCCTGGCCGCTGGCGAAGTGCCTGCCGATGACTGTTTCCGGCGAAACAAACTCGCCTAATTTAACCTCGCAGCTTTTAGAGCTGACCTCATACTTTCTATATGTCGCAGTTTGTCTTTGCTTTCGATGGTTAGTCTCTGTTTCCATAGTGCGATTCATAGGTCGATGTCATTCCCTCCAACTAATGCTCCATCTTCAGAATAACATCAATGGTTTAAGGCTGTGTTAAGGGCCGGTTAGGGGATGGTTATTTTTTGTTTAAATCCTGGTTAAGGCCTGGCGGGCTGGCCACTACGTTTCAAGGCGGTGAATTTAGTATTTGGAGGCGCCTATCTCATCCATTTCCCCGGTGACGGTAAAGACCACCCGCTCGCAGATATTGGTGACGCGGTCGGCGGCACGTTCCAGATTGTGAGAAACCCAGATGAGACGAGTCGCTCGAGTGATTGTCTTGGGATCTTCTGCCATGAAGGTGAGTAGTTCTCTAAAGACCTGGCTGTAAAGGTTGTCCACTTCGTCATCCTCGGTTACTATCCGCCGTGCGGCATCGGCGTCATGATTAACAAAAGCCTCCAGGCTGCGGTGCAGCATATCCACTGTCTTTTCTGCCATACGGGGAACATCGATGAGGGGTTTTAGAGGCGCCTCGTCACCAATCATGATGACGATCTTGGCGATACCCTCGGCGTAATCGCCGATTCTCTCGAGCTCGGTTATCACGTTAGCTACCGCCATAATGACCCGCAGGTCACCGGCCATCGGCTGCTGGGTGACAATAAGCTGGATGCACTTGTTCTCTATTTCAAATCTCTTGGCATTGATATTCTCGTCGTCAGCGATTACCTGCTCGGCCAGTCCCAGGTCTCGGTTTTTCAGTGCTTTGACCGACGAGAGGATTGCCTTTTCCACCATACTACCCATGAACAGGACATCGTTGTGTATCTCCTGCAGCTTCCTGTGAAAGGCTGTTCTTATCTCCATTTTTAAAAAGACCTCCTTCTAGTTAGCCGAAGCGCCCGGTGATATAGTCTTCGGTGCGTTTGTCTTTAGGGTTGGCGAAGAGATTGGCGGTCGCCCCGTATTCTATCAGCATGCCGGCGCGGTCGCTGTCCATGAGCATGAAAGCGGTCATATCCGACACGCGCGCCGCCTGCTGCATGTTATGGGTGACGATGACGATGGTGTATTCCCGGGCTAGGTTTCTCATTAAGTCCTCAATCTTGAGTGTCGCCACCGGGTCTAGGGCGCTGCACGGCTCGTCAAGGAGTATTATCTCCGGCTCCACGGCCAGCGCCCGGGCGATGCAGAGCCGCTGCTGCTGCCCGCCGGAAAGGGAAGCCCCCGACTGGTTGAGCTTATCCTTGACCTCGTCCCACAGAGCGGCATGGCGCAGGCTGCGTTCCACCACCTCCGCCAGCTCTCCGTGGCGGCTCCAGAGGCGCGTCAGCCGCAGACCGGCGGCCACATTGTCAAAAACGGACATGGTGGGGAAAGGGCTTGGTTTCTGGAAGACCATACCGATGCGCCGGCGTATCACCACGGGATCAACATTACGGTCGTAGATATCTTGGCCGTTAAGTAAAACACGTCCGGCTATCCGTCCCCCATTGGAAGCCTCGTGCAGACGGTTCAGGCACCGGATAAAGGTTGACTTGCCGCATCCGGAAGGGCCAATGATGGCCGTTATCGCCCGTGCCGAGATAAGCAGGCTGACGTTCTTGATGGCCAGAGTATCGCCGTACCAGGCGCTCAGGTTCTCCACCTTCAGGATACCGGCCTTATCTTCAGGCTGGAGGGGAAGTTGGTCTGTCTTGGTTCTATCCATACCATTCAGCATAACCATTTGTCTTTCCTTTCTCAAGTCCTCCCGGAGGGGTTATATCCTCCTCCGGCGGCTAATCAAGCGCACTACGACACTTATACCCAGGACCAGCATTATCAGTAAGAAAGCACCTGCCCAGGCCAGCTGGTTCTGGTCACTGTACGCCGACAGGGCATAGCGGTATATCGAGAGGGGCAAGGCCCCTATTGGCTTGCTCAGGCTCTCAAACCCGAAGTAGCTGCCGAACGCGGTGAATAATAGCGGGGCTGTCTCCCCGGCGATGCGTGCCACCGCCAGCATGACTCCGGTGACAATACCGGTCAGTGCCCCCGGTACGACCACCCCCATCACCGCCCGCCAGCGGGTGATGCCCAGGGCCAGCGCCGCTTCACGCATCGAGTTCGGCACCAGCCGCAGGGACTCTTCGGCAGTGCGGGCAACGATAGGTATCATGATGATCGCCAGCGCCACCCCTCCCGACAGCGCCGAGTAGGAGTGCATCGGGCGTACCACGATAGCATAAGCGAAGACACCGACGACTATTGAGGGCACGCCGGCTAGGATATCGGCGACAAACCGGACGGCAGACGCCATCCGGGCGCTGGCAAAATCGGAGAGGAAGACGCCCGCCATCAGCCCCACCGGCAGCGCCAGTACCGAAGCCATGGCCACCAGGATAAGGGTTCCGATGATTTCATTGCGCATTCCCCCGCCAATTTCTCCGGCTGGCTTGGCCGCATTAGTAAGCAGGTCCAGGTTGAGGTAGGCGATGCCGTGGGCCAGGGTGTACCCCAGGATTAAGGCCAGCATGGCGATACTGATACCGGCGGCGACTCCGCTCAAGGCCAGCATCAGGCGGCTAAACCATTTCCGGCGTAAGTAACTACTCTCTGGCATCTTACTATTCCTGTTCCGCCTTTACCGCCGTCAGGCGCCATACCATCAAGCGAGCGATAATATTGACCAGCATCGTTACGGCAAACAGCACCAGCGCCAGTTCCACCAGGCTGCCGATAAAGAGGTTGCCGGTTGCCTCACCGAACTCGCCGGCAATCTTGCTGGCGATGGTGGTACCCGGGGAAAAGAGCGACGCGGTTACCACGTATTTATTGCCGATGACCATAGTCACCGCCATTGTCTCGCCCAGGGCACGGCCCAGCCCGAGTATTACCGCTCCTACCAGGCCCGAACGACAGTAGGGGAGCACTGCCCCCCGAATCATCTCCCAGCGCGTGGCTCCCAGTGCCAGTATGGCCTCACGCTGGCTAGCGGGGACCGCCTGCATGACATCACGGCTCATCGCCGTTATGATAGGTATGACCATGATGGCCAGAATTATGCCCGCCGCCAGAAAACCGAGCCCAAATGGTGGCCCCTGGAAAAGGGGTATGAAGCCCAGATTTGCCCCCAGCCATTTCTCAATCGGCTCTCGGACAAAGGGTACCAGGATAAACAGGCCCCAAAGACCGATGATGACGCTGGGTATCGCCGCCAGCATCTCAATAAGGAAGGAGCCGGGCCCGCGTATCCAGCCAGGCGCCAGCTCTACCAGGAAAATGGCCGCCCCCAGACTTGTCGGTACGGCAATGATAAGGCCGATGGCTGAACTCAGCAGCGTGCCATATATGGCCGGCAGGGCGCCAAACTCGCCGGTGACGGCGTTCCATGACATGCTCCCAATAAAGTCGATGCCAAACTTGCGGAGAGCCGGCATGGCGTCGATGTTAAGGGCGATGACCATACCTATCAGTATGGCAACGATAACGCAGGCAAAGAACAGGGTGAGGTTGGCGAAGATTCTGTCGCCAAAACGCCGGTGTCGGGAAATTTTCCCGACCGTCATCTGTCTTGCCACTGCTTTCGTACCGCCCTCTCCGTTCTTCTGCTTAGACCACCGACACGAAGACAACAGCAAATGCAGGCAAGTTTTTGACCGCCCGCATTTACTACTGTACCACTGCTCTGGTTAGCGTTTGAGCAGAGGTTGTCCCTGGTAGCTGATGGAGAGTATTTCGTTCTCTGCTTTCTTGACGGCATCGCTTGATAGCGGCGCATAGTCCAGCGCGTTGCCATATTGCTGACCATCGTGAATCGCCCACCAGAGCATGTTCACCAGGGCCAGGCCCTTGGCCTGGTCTTTCTGGTTCTGGAAGGCCAGTATCCAGGTGAAGCCGGCAATCGGATAAGCATCTGGATTGGTAGAGTTGGTAATCATGACCTTCATGTCGTCGGGTAATGATACGCCCTCGGCGGCCTTGGTGGTGGCCTCTAGCGAGGGGGCGATGTAGTCGCCGGAGGCGTTCTGCAGCAGGACGTAGGGGATGTTGTTCTGCATGGAGTAGGCCAGCTCGATGTAGCCGATGGCACCGGGTATCTGCTTTATCTGCCCGGCCACACCAGCATTCTTCTCGCCGCCGATGCCAACCGGCCAGTCCACCGACGTAGCATTGCCGACCTCAGTCTGCCATTCATCGCTTACCTTGGAAAGGTAGTTGGTGAAGATGAAGGTGGTGCCTGAGCCGTCGGAGCGGTGCACCACGGCGATGTCGGTGTTGGGCAGGTTGAGACCGGGGTTGATGTCGGTGATGGCGGGGTCGTTCCACTTGGTTATCTTACCAAGGTAGATATTTGCCAGGACATCCGGGGTCAGCTTCATCTGCCCCGAGGCGATGTCCGGTAGGTTATAGCAGATGGCCACCGCGCCGCTGGTCATCGGGATATGCAGGATGGGACCGCCGGCGGCTTTGGCTGCGGCGACCTGCGCGTCCGTCAGGATAGCGTCACTTTCGCCGAAGTCTACCGTACCGTCGGTGATGGCCTTGATGCCGCCCCCGGAGCCGATGGGGTTATAGTTCACCTTGACCCCGGTGAGTTTGTAGTACTCGTCGAACCACTTGGTAGCCAAAGGTGCGATAAATGTGCCGCCTGCGCCGTCCAGACTCATCGCTTGGGTTGTCGTTGATGTCGGGGCAGGATTGGTCGCCGGGTTAGACGTCGCCCCGGCTACCGGTGCGTAAGATTGAGTGCAACCGGCTAACCCGATGGTGAGAAGTAGCGCTAGAGTTATTGCTAACGAGAACCATTTCATCCTGTTCATCAAAAGTGTATTTCTTCCTCCTTGTTTCCCTTTCTCAAATCCTCTGTTTCTTCACTCTTGCCATCTACACCCTTGGCCTCCTCCCGTGGGACTTCATTTTCGCACTTCATTCCTCTTTTATTATTCAGGGTCAAGTTTAAGGCTGTGTTTTGAATTTGTTAAAATCTGGTAAAACTTTGGTTAAACCCGGTGAATCCTTGGTCAGGAGGCACGGCGGGGTGAACGGGAAGCAGGTTAGCCGCTTTTTAGCGACAATGTTGACCTGAGTGTTGGCAGTTAGAGAATGCATTGTCGCCGCCGTAAACAAGTGTCGGCTTCACTATTTTGTAGTGAAGCCGACACTGATAAATGCGGCGCTTTTGTTTTTTATGCTGGGGTTAGCCTGGCACAGACTGCCAGCTGCCCGTCCCCGGTATCGGCTCCAGCGGGCCTATGTCCTCGCCTTCAGTCTGGTATAAAATCCCGCCTTTATCGTCCAGCAGGGACAGGGAAACACGGTGGACACCGCCGTCAAAGCCGGCCATCATCGGCTGTAGGGCTAGGCTCTCCTTCGCACCACCGGCTACCACCCGGTCAATGTTGAACAGGGCGGTGTCATCGTCAACCCTTATCTCCAGCTGGGCAATCGGGATATCAGAATCGCCAAAATTGTTGATTTCCAGTGTCACGTCCTCCAGGGTGTAGCTGTCATCGGGCAGCTCTCTCTGCCAGTGGAGGTTGCCGCTGCTTATCTGTATCGGTACCGCTGATACGGTAACGCTGTAGCTGAGTTCAGGCGGCTCTGGTACTACCGGCTGGGCGGGTGCGGCCTCCGATGAGGTACAGCCCGATAGCAGGGCCAACGCCAGCAGTATGCCCAGTCCCCCGAACAATAGAGCGGTAAAACTATCTCGTTTCATTTCCTTCCCTTAATCCTTTTTTCCATTTAAATGGCATCCAGCTTCTATTTTTAGTTTAGGAAAGCGGGGTTAATTGCCCATAGAATTGGCGTTTAATTTTTGTAAAAAAAGCCGGAAATTTACCCCTTTGGTGGTATTGACAAGAGTATTTTCTTATGCTACTATGTTGACAAAAGTATTCTTTAATGCTTACTTCTACATAGGTAAATAGACTTGTAGTCCAGTTCGGAGTTAGTTAACTGGCAAATTAGTGCCCAAAGGTCACGATATAGCTGATAGTCGCCAATAGCTAATCTGATTCGGGAGTTATGGTCGTGAAAGTGAAAGCTAAAAGCAAAAAGCGGGTGACAGTGAGTATTTCAAAGGAAACCAAAGATTTTCTGGACTCTATAAAGCATACCGGACAGAGTTACGAGGGTCTAATCCGGGACCTGGTTATGTGCTGGAAGAAAAAAGAAGCGGCGGGGGAGAAATAAATACCAGCTTTTACTTAAAGGAGGTGATGTTTATTGATTGAAAGGAGAAGGAGAGAATAACGCCAGATTGAAGGAGGTGATGCTTAGTGGAAAGGTTTTGACCAAACTAATGATAATCACCGAAACCAAATCAATTTAGAGGAGGAGATCGATAGAAACATGAAAGGAAAGTTTAAGCTTTTGGGGCGTATCGGGCTGGCCCTGTTCCTGGTAGCTACCCTAGTGCTGGTACTGGCGCCGGTAGCCCAGGCCGCCACCGCGGTGACCAATGTCTGGGTGGAGTTTCCTTTTACCTCGGCTAAAAATGCCACCAGCAGCACAGCCGGTGAGTACTATATACACTTTACGCCTACCACTGCCCTGGAGCGGGGGGTGGACTACGTTACGGTGACCTTCCCTGATGGTACGGCAGCCATGGGGGGTGCTGGTTCGGCATATGCCTTTACCGTAGGCAGTTCGGTAGCGGCGGCTGACCTTGAGTTCAGCACCGACTACGGGACTTCCCTGGTGACTAGCGCCAACTGGTATAGAAGTACGTCTAATGCCATCGTCGGTGGCTACCGGGTTAAGGTGCTGGTGCCCTTTGACTATGCTGCCGGCACTGATGTCTGGCTGAGAATTACTTCCACCAACATTACCTCAGCCAGCACCGAGGGTTCCACCTACAAGGTATCTGTGTCCACCACCAAGGATACCACCCCGGTACTGTCCAGTGCCTTTGCCCTGGGCGACAGCACCTGCTCGTCACTTTCCACCACTGTCAGCCCGGCTACGGCTGGAGCGGCTGCACAGTACAGCTTAAGTGCAACCTGCGCCACCAACCTTACCGCGGATACGGACACGGTAACCATCATGTTCCCGGTGGGAACAACTCTTCCCGGCTCCATATCCGCCAGCAACGTCCAGTTTAGCGATGATGGCAGCACCTATACCGCCTCCAGCTCGGCACCCGTGGTTAATACCGACAAGAGGACGATAACTGCCACCACCTCGGAGACTATCACTGCGGCCAGCGAGACCCTGTACGTGAAGGTACTCTCCGCTGCCGGCATCACCAATCCGACGAGAGCGTCTACTGATGACTACTACTGTATGTTGCGCACCAGCCAGGACGGCAAGTGGGTCAAGGCTGATTCCGCCCACACCATCTCGGCGGGCTCGGCTACCCAGCTGATGGTCTGCAACGGTGAGGTTGGGTTATCGAGCACCTACTATTCCGATGACGCTACTATGATTAACATGCTCAGCAGCTACCTCTACATAACCCTGGGCGACGAGTATGGCAATGCCAAGGCTTCGGCCAGTTCGGTGACGGTGACCCCAAGTTCATCTTCAGCTTCTGGTACGTTCTATAAGAATGCCAGTGCCACTCCTGGCTCAGGCGCTTATACCACGATAACCAGTATCACCGTGAGCACAGCAAGTCCGGCTACCGCTGCTCAGCAGGTGTTTTACAAGGATACCGCCGCCGGGACTTACACCCTGACCTTCTCGGCAACCGGCTATACCTCGGCCACCTGGACGATTACGGTGGCCCCGGCGGTCTCGCTGTATGATGCCAGTGGTAATCTGGTAAATACCTATGCTGCCACATCTACCTCACCTGTGGCCGAAGTTGCTGGTAGTACCACCATTACTACCCAAAAATATGGCGCCGACTATATCAACAGCGCCATAGATGCGGCGATAGCTGGCGATACGGTGAAGCTGGGTGATGGCATCTATGAGGTGGATAGCGATAGCTACATCAATGTGAACGAGAAGATAACCTTGACCTCGGTCAACGGCGCCTCGTCCACCACCATAAGGAACACCGCCGAGATTGACAAGGCGCTGGAGGTGGGCACCGACGGCAGTGCCGCCAACCCGATAGTCATTGAGAACCTTACCTTCCAGCGGCTGAGGGTAACGGTTGACATTGACATGGCTATTCGCAACGCCGGTAACGACTACGTCACCGTGCAGAACTGCGTCTTCAATAACATAGAGCCGGATGACAGTTCAGCTCAGGAGGGTGTGGTCTGGTTCACCAACAGTGATACCATAACCTCGGCCACCATCAGCAACAACACCTTCAATAGCTGTGTCACCACCTGGCCCGATATGGGCAGTGGGGCCAAGTCTGGCTGCATCATTATTGACGGTCAGGCGTTCGGTGGTACCTCGGCTATAAGCGGGGTGACCATAGACGGCAACACGCTGACCAACTGTGGCCAGTACGGTATCACCTTTGGCGGCAATAGCACCAACGACGCCACTGGTAAAATCACCAACAACACCATAACCAATGGCTACAGTGCTATTGACATCGCTGACTACATAAGCAGTACCGGGCTGAGCATAATCGGTAACACTATCACCGGCGCTTACAGCTACGCCATAAAGGTTGAGGGGGCCCACGACGGCCCGATAACCATCAAGAAGAACACCATCACCGGGTGCGCCGGCACCAGCACCAGCTATGCGGTTCGCATCGAGCGTCAGCCGGATACCGGCTGCCACTATATCCAGTACAATGACATCTACGACAACGCTGGTTATGCCATTAAGGTAGATTCAACCGACACTATCGCCGTTACCGAGATTAACTGCTGGTACAACTACTACGGCGATGCCTCTGGTCCCAACTACACCGCTCTGACTGGTGCCACCGTTACCAAGTCCAACCCCAACGGCACCGGTGATACCATCACCGACCGGGTCTTCTACTACCCGTGGCTGCACAAGCCGCTGGCAGACGTGGTAGCTGACGATGCCTCCTACCAAACGAGCACGATGTACCTGGTTGCGGGCTGGAATACCCTGTCCACACCGGTTAAGCTCATCTCCTCCGCCGATGCCATTGATGAGCTGATTCCTTCCGGCATGACCATCGGCTACTACTACAATAACGGCTGGCAGCAGATAACCACCGGCTACGTACTCAGCCCGTGCGATGCCGTCTACGTCAAGATGAGCACGGCCACCTACGTACAGCTCAAGTTTGACGCCGCTGCCTTCACTACCCCGAGCAAAGACCTTAATGCGGGGTGGAACCTGATTAGTATGGCTGCCCTTGACTCCGATGGCAAGTATGACAAGCAGGTAGTAGCTTCGGTTTACCGGACAGCGGACAACCTGCCCGGTTACTCCCTGGTGGTTAGCCCATCGGGTAATGCCGCTCAGACAGATATGTACGGCAACACCGGAACGAGCTGGACATACTCCGTCGATGAGACTACCGGTTCTGGTACTAACACCATGTACGCCGGTCTTGGCTACTGGGTCTACATGTCGAATGCGGCTACCCTGGCGGGATTTGAAATCACGCCGATAGTGCCCGACCTTGACTAGAACAGCCTTACTGATGGTGAACATGGTTGGCTGACTTAGGATGGGGGAGGGGGACCCCCAACTCCCCCTCCCCCATAACTTTAGTAAACATTGGGGATGGAAACAAGAAAGAAACTGGGGAGGGAAATATGAAAAAGATGAGAAAATGGCTCCTCTGCCCTTTGATAGTAGCGGCGCTATTCCTCTGTGCCATCCCTGCCTATGCCGATATACCGACTCTACCCCACGCCTTCTATGGGACACTGACGATAGGTAGTTCTCCGGCCCCGGTAGGGACGGTGGTCACGGCTAAGGTAAATGACGTGCAGTGCGGCAGCATCACTACTACTGTGGCCGGCCAGTACGGCGGCTCGGGTGCCTTTGACCCCAAGCTTACCGTCACCGGTGAGATTGAGACCGGGGCTACCATATCCTTTTTTATCAATGGGTACGACACCGGCCGGTCATATGACTACACCTTCAGCCCGGGGGCGGTAACCGAGCATAACCTGGCGATTACTACTGATATTACCCCGCCAGTGGTGGATATAATCCCGCTCAGCCCCGACCCCACCAACGACAACACCCCAACCTTTACCGGTACTGCTACCGATGCCCTGAGCAACATCACCTCGGTGGAGTACCAGGTTGGTGCCGGGAGCTGGAGGGTCTGGACGGCGGCTACTGCCGTTGACGGTGCCTTCGACAGTCCCAGCGAGGAATACACCTTCACCATACCGGCGCTGGCTGACGGAGGTTATACGGTATATGTCCGTTCGACCGATTCCCAGGGTAACACCAACACCGAGGATCAATACGCCAGTGACAGCTTTACCGTTGATACCACCGCGCCCACCGTGGCCAGCCGATACCCGACTTCCGGGCAGACCAATGTACCAATAACCACAGCGGTAACGGCCACCTTCAGCGAGGCGATGGATGCCTCGACCATTACCACCGGCAGCTTTAGTCTGGAGACCGGCTCCACGCCGGTATCAGGTAGTGTTTCCTATAATAGTGGTAGCTATACTGCCACCTTTACCCCGAGTGCCACCCTGGCTTCGAGCACCACCTATACCGCCAGCTTAAGCACCGCCATCACCGATGCCGCCGGCAACGCCCTGGCATCAGCCTCCAGCTGGAGCTTTACCACCGGCACCGGACCGGATACTACACCACCCTCGGTCACGATAAACGGCATTGGCACCACCTCTGATACTACGCCGACCTTCACCGGGACGGCTACCGATAGCCAAAGCAATAT
Organism: uncultured Dehalococcoidales bacterium; assembly: GCA_964396965.1. Lineage (GTDB taxonomy): Bacteria > Chloroflexota > Dehalococcoidia > Dehalococcoidales > BS750m-G39 > JABMRW01. Next base: position 107,429 of record CAYNGD010000001.1, on the reverse strand, counting down.
TGCCGGGGTGGAGTACAAGGTTGATGATGGCAGCTGGATTGTGGCTGCTGCCAGTGATGGTGCTTTTGACAGCCTTAGCGAGGGCTATACCTTTACCACCGCTGAGCTTTCCTATGCGGAGCACACGGTATATGTCCGGGCCACTGATACTGCTCATAACACCACGGCTGAGGCAAACTACGCCACTGATACCTTCACGGTGTCATCTACAGTGATTCCGGGGGATGCCAACGAGGACGGCGAGGTCAACGCCCTGGACATTACCAAGGTGGAGAGGATTATCGCCGGGCTGGATGCGGAAACAGGCGGGGCTGATGCCAACCAAGACGGCTTGGTCAACGCCCTGGATATTACCAAGGTGGAGAGGATTATTGCCGGCCTGGATTAAGAGGAGCTTTAGTCAGGATAAACGAATAAGGAGGTAAGACCCCTGACCGGGGCCTGGAGGAGTGACATTCTATGTTAGAACCTGGTTCCCCCCTCTAAAAGAGGGGGTGGAAGGGTGATGTAAGGAGGAAGCAATGGGAAGGATAGCGAAGATTCTGGGCTTAGTAGCCATTGTGGCTCTGTTTCTGGGGGGTGGGGCGCTGTTCCCGGTGTTAGCGCAGGGAGAAGCCGCCGTCAGCATTGACGCACCGGCTGAGGCCGCCGCCGACAGCGACTTTACCGCCAATGTCAGCATCAGCGACGTGACCGATTTTGACGCCTGCCAGTACGACGTCAGTTTTGATGCCTCAGTGCTTCGGCTGGACAACGTTAGTTCGGGGTTGATAGGCTCGACCGCGGTGCCGGTTGACCTCTACACCGAGCTTTCCGCCGGTAACTACCGGGTAATCCAGAACGTGCCCGGCCTATCCGGTGTCACCGGCTCCGGCTACCTGGCGGTGCTGCACTTCCATGTTCTCGGCGCCGAGGGTGAGAGTAGCGCCATAGACCTGTCCAACGGCGTGCTCAGTGATATTACTGCCAGCCCGATAGCGGCCACTTGGACGGGCGATAGCGTCACCGTTTCCGATTTAACGGCACCCACCGTGGCCAGCACCTCACCGGCCAGCGGAGCCAGTGGTGTGGCGGTAGATACAACGGTAACGGCAACCTTCAGCGAGGCGCTGGACCAGTCCACCATCACCACCAGCAGCTTTAGCCTGAAGATTGGCTCCACGCCTGTATCAGGTAGTGTTTCCTATAATAGTGGTAGCTATACCGCCACCTTTACCCCGGCGGCAAACCTGGCCTATGACACCGCCTACACTGCCAGTTTAAGCACCACCATCACCGATGCCGCCGGCAATCATTTAGCCGCGGCCTATTCCTGGAGCTTTACCACCGGTTCTGAGCCAGGGGTGGTTACCGTCAGCATTGACGCACCGGCTGAAGCCACCGCCGACAGCGACTTTACCGCCAATGTCGCTATCAGCGGCATAACTGACTTTGATGCCTGCCAGTACGATGTCAGCTTTGACGCGGCGGTGCTGCGGCTGGACAACGTTAGTTCGGGGCTGATAGGCTCGACCGCGGTGCCGGTTGACATCTACAACGAGCTTTCCGCCGGGACATTCCGGGTAATCCAGAACGTTCCCGGCCTATCCGGTGTCACCGGCTCCGGCTACCTGGCGGTGCTGCACTTTCATGTTATCGGCACCGAGGGCGATGTCAGCTCAATAGACCTGTCCAACGGTGTGCTCTCCGACGTCCAGGCCCAGGCTATAGAGGCGGTATGGAGCGGAGGCACGGTGGCGATTGCTGATTTAGTACCTCCCACGGTGATCAGCACCTCACCGGCGTCTGATGCCACCGACGTGGCCGTGGACAGTGTGATAACGGCCACCTTCAGCGAGGCGCTGGACCAGTCCACCATCACCACCAGCAGCTTTAGCCTGAAGATTGGCTCCACGCCTGTATCAGGTAGTGTTTCCTATAATAGTGGTAGCTATACCGCCACCTTTACCCCGGCGGCAAACCTGGCCTATGACACCGCCTACACTGCCAGTTTAAGCACCACCATCACCGATGCCGCCGGCAATCATTTAGCCGCGGCCTATTCCTGGAGCTTTACCACCGAATCTATACCGCCGGGAACGGTCTTGGTCAGCGTTGACGCGCCGGATGGGCCGAAGGCCGGCAGCGACTTCACCGCCAATGTCAGCATCAGCGACGTGACCGACTTTGACGCCTGCCAGTACGACGTCAGCTTTGATGCCTCGGTGCTGCGGCTGGACGATGTCACCGCCGGTGAGATAGGCTCAATCGAAGTACCGGTTGACATCTACAACGAGCTTTCCGCCGGGACATTCCGGGTGGTCCAGAATGTGCCCGGCCTGGACGGGGCCACCGGCTCCGGCTACCTGTCGGCGTTGGACTTTCATGTTATCGGCGCCGCGGGTGATGTCAGCGTTATAAACCTCACCAACGGCACGCTTTCCAGCACCCAGGCCCAGGCGATAGCGGCGGTATGGGTCGCCGATTCGGTGACTATCACCCGGCCGTCCGGCGGTGGTGGGGGTGGGGGAGGCGGAGGAGGCGGCGGTGGTGGTGGGGCACCAGCGGATACCACACCCCCGATAATTTCCGGGGTAGGGGTGTCCGGCGTTACCAAGACCAGTGCCGATATCGCCTGGAGCACCAATGAGGCTAGTGACAGCCAGGTGAAGTACTGGGCCAGCCCGCCGGTGACTACCCCCCTGGATACCACGCTGGTCACCCAGCATAACATCCACCTTGATGAGCTGAAGCCGGGCAGCAACTACTACTTCCAGGTCAGGTCAGCCGACGCTGCGGGCAACCTGGCTGAGTCCGAGGAGCACACCTTCACCACCCTGCCGGGGGAGTCCGCTTTCACCGCCGGCCAGCTCTCGGTCTCTCCGGGCAAGGTATATGTCGGGGAGGCGGTTAAAATCAGCGTGCTGGTTACCAACAACGGCGATGCCGCCGGTAGCTATACGCTGAGACTAAAGATAAACGGTGAGGTGGAGGAGACCAGGGATATATCGCTTGACGCCGATGCCAGTGAGGAGGAGACCTTCAACACGTTAAAGGATGTGGCTGGCACCTACTCGGTGGAGGTCGGCGGTCTCAGCGCTTCCTTCATCGTTGCCGAGAAACCGCCGGAAACGACCACGCCGCCGGAAACCCCGGTGAAACCGACCATCAACTGGCCAATCATCTGGGGAACAATGGCCGGCGTAATCGTAGTCGGTGTGATTATCCTGTGGCTGGCCACAAGGAGAAGAACTCATTAGAGTTGAGGCTTACTAACGATATGGGGAAAGTAAAAACGATTTATAGGATACTGGTGCCTGTCCTGATTGTTCTGGGCATGGCACTTTCCCCTTTTATGGCCGTGGAGACGGCCAGAGCATCCAGTGTCAGCAATGCCTGGGTTGAGCTATCGGACGGCACCGCACTTAATTCGACCGGCACCGCCCTTGAGTACGTTATCCATTTCACCACCACCACCGCCCTGAGCGGTGGCCGGGACACTATAACCGTATCCTTCCCCAACGGGAGCACCGATATGGCTGGGGAGGAGGGCTCGGAATATGCCTTCGACCTGCCCGCCTCGATAGACAAGGACTACGTGGCGGTTGACCCTGATGGGGCATTGACCACCACCACTGGCTATACCGACTGCTATGCCGACCCCGATGTCGGCACCTACCGGGTGAGGCTGACCGTCCCCGAGGATATTGCCGCCGGCGCCTCACCCTATATCAAGTTTGAGACCGGTGCCGATATCACCAGCGCCGCCCAGAGCAAGACGGAAAGCGGTGACCTGTGTTTCTACCGGGTGAAGGTGGAGACCAGCCAGGATACCGTTCCGGTCTACTCCGAGTACTTCTATCTGGGCAGCACCGCCGTCAGCGGTGTTGACCACCTCACCGGTTACCCCAATCCGGCCACCGTTGGCACCGCCGCCGGCTATAAGTTTGAGTTTACCGTTGGTTCCAGTGGTGCCCTGACCGGCGGTTCGGGCACTATAACCGTCATCTTCCCCTCGGGGACCACCGTGCCCGCCTCGGCCAGCATGAGCTATGTGCAGGTGGATGCCGACGGCAGCGCCGGGACCTATTCGCTGACGCCCTGCACCGTTGACCCTGCCTGCCACCCCGCCAGCCGCACCGTGACCCTGACCGTTCCCCAGTCGGTGGCTGATGATGCCAACGTCTATGTCTATTTCACCGCCGGTTTCGGGCTGGTCAACCCCACCGAGTCGGCCTCGGCGGCCAAGGTTAAGATATTTACCAGCGCCGAGCCCCAATACGCCACCGCCGCTACCGGCTACGCCGTAACCTCCGGTAACGCTACCAAGCTGGGGTTTGCCAATGTTAACGGCACCTATTCCGACGACGCCACCATGATAAATATGTACTCCAGCACAATATACTTACAGCTTCAGGACCAGTACAGGAATATCAAGGCGCCGGGTAGTGACCTTACGGCGAGCCTTAGTTCGACTTCGGCTACCGGCCGGTTTTACTCCGCCGCCGATTCCCAGATAAGCTCGGCCACGCTATATGACGGCACCGGCGACCCTGACGGTACCACCGCTGGCCAGTTTTCCTTTTTATACAAGGATACCACCGCCGGAACTCATACCATTACCGCCACCGCCGGCGGCTATACTCAGGCTAGCTGGACGATAACGGTGGCCCCGGCGGTGGCGCTGTATGACACCAGCGATGAGCTGGTGGGTAGCTATTCTCCCACCGCCACCGCCCCGGTGGTCGAATCGGCATCGGCTAACAGCGGGGATTATGTGCAGAATGCCATTAATGACGCCCTGCCCGGCGAGACGGTCAGGCTGGGCGACGGTATATATGAGCTAGATACCGCCCTTACCGTGGCCAAGGCGATTACCCTGGAGTCGGCCAGCGGCGCTGCCGTCACCCTCAGGCCAACCACCACCCTGGCCCAGGCGATAGAGATAACCGCCACCGGCAGTGCCACCTACGGCGTTACCATTGACGGCATAACCTTTGAACGGCTCAGGAGCGGCACCGTCTTTACCGACGGCATCTACAATAGCTCCGCCGACTATTTTACCATACAGAATTGCGTCTTCAGCTACATATATAATCAGGGAATCAGGCTGGTTTCGACCAGCGCCGCCTTCACCGAAGGGACGATAAGCGGTAATACTTTCACTAACGGCGGCGGTGACCCCCCGGCCAGCACCGATGCCGCCGTTGATGTCCGGGCCAGCGCCAGCTATGCCGTAAGCAGTATTACCATCAGCGGTAACACCATCACCGGGCAGAAGGGCAAGGGTATCTATCTTGCCGGTAACAGCAGCACCTATACCGTCTCATCGATAACCATCACCGGCAACACTATCACCAGTGCCACCAGCTACGGCCTTCAGGGCGACACTTACACTGCTACCGTTTCAGTAACCGGCAATAGCCTAACCGGCGGTTACAGTGATGGCATCTATGTCTCCGGCACCGCCTATACCATCAAGAAGAACGTAATCACCGGTAACCTCGGTGACGGCGTTGATGTGGAGCTAACTTCGTCAAGCCATCTTATCAACTACAACGATATCTATGATAACACCGGCTACGGTGTTTATGTGCCCTCCTCGGTGTCAACGGTTGACGGTAGGTATAACTGGTGGGGAGATGCCAGCGGGCCGAGCTATACCGCGGCCACCGGCGCCAGTGTTACCGTGTCCAACCCCGAGGGCACCGGCGAGAATATCACCGACCGCGTCACCTATTACGAGTGGCTCTATAAGCCCATCGCCGACGTTATCGCCGATAACGCCGCCTACTACTGCCGGGCGGTAAGTCTAAACGTGGGCTGGAATACCCTTTCGGCGCCGATAATCCTCGACAGCTCAACCGATACCGTCGGCGAGGTGGTAGACTTGGATAAGGTAGTCATCGCCTACTGGTACGACGCCGCTGACGCCGATGACGACGGCAGCTACTGGGAGCAGGTGACCGCTGACTATGAGCTTGCCCCGTGTGACGCCATCTACATCAAGATGAACGCCGCCGACAGCGTCCTGCTGAAGTATAACGCCGTTGATATTTCCCTGCCGACCCGGCAGCTTTATGCCGGCTGGAACCTGATAGGCCTGGCCAGCCTGGAGACCAAGCCCGTTGATGATGCCGTGCAGTCGGTGGCCAATACCCCGACCAACCTGCCCGGCTACTCGCAGGTTATCAGCCCCTCGATGAACAGCCAGGACTGGACCTATTCCTACGGCCAGAGCTACACCGATGAGGACATGTTGGTGGGTGAGGGCTACTGGATCTATATGCAGAACGACTGCACCCTGGTCGGTTTTACCGTTACCCCGGTAGAGCCGTCACTGGACTAAAAATACCCGCCGCTGGCAGGTCGAGCCGGCGGTGGGTAGGGGTGGGGAGGTAAATAAAGCTAGAAGGGAGTTAAAAATAACCAAAGGAGGAAAGCAATGAAAACGAAGATGTTTGCCTTTATTCTTCTGGCGGTGTTGCTGGCGACGGCGGTCAGCCCGGCCTATGCTGATAATGCCCCGGCGCTGCCCCACGCCTTCTACGGTACCGTCGAGATAAACGGCAGCCCGGCGCCGGTGGGGACCGAGGTCGAGGCGAGAGGAGAGGGGGTTACCACCGGGGTTGGCAACAACCCGATAGAGATTACCGTTGAGGGTGAGTACGGCGGCGGCGCCGACCCGCTGGAGCCCAAGCTCATTGTCCAGGGGGACATCGCCGAAGGGGCTACCGTGACCTTCTATGTCAACGGTTTCTCTACCGGGCAGACCGCCCAGTGGCACAGCGGCGAGGTGACCGAACTAGACCTGTCGGCAACCATAGAGGAAAGCGCTACCCCCGAAGAGCCCGAGGAACCAATTAACACAACACCACCGGACACCGGCGGCTCGACGCCACCAGATGTAACTGCCCCGGCACCCACGGATACCGGCAGTTCAGTACCACCGGATACCGGCGGCTCGACGCCCCCTGACGCTGGTGGCTCAACACCACCGGATACCGGCGCCTCAGCACCGCTGCCGCCGCCAGCGCCTTCAAACGGCGTCGGCGGTGTGCCGGTCCTCTGGCTGGTAATCGGCGGCGTGGTTCTGTTGGGGCTGATTATCGCCTTCATAGTGGCCAGAAGCCGGGCATACTAATTAGGTAGATAGCAGGTTTAAGCCCTCGGCTGAAAGCAGCCGAGGGCTGGCCCCGTTTTGCTATAATTAGAGAACGATGCGCAGATTATTGAATGGCAAACTGGTTATACTGGCGCTGCTGGCTGTCCTGCTGGTGACCGCCTGCCCGCCAACCCCTCCCGCCGGGGCCACCATCGGGGAGATAAGGGCCGACCCCAGCCATTACCGGGGGCAGACGGTCGCCGTTGAGGGGGTGTATCAGGGCTGGAAGGAGGGTCACGGCAGTCCGCCGCTAACGCGCAGCGACTGGCTGGTTGAAGACGACACCGGCTGGCTCTACGTTAGCGGGAAAGCGGCTGGCGACCTTAACCCCATGGATGATATCGGCCGTCCGATAAAGGTTACCGGACGCATTGAGCTGACTGATGAGGGTGAGCCCTATCTGGTGGCTGAAGAAGTAGAGGTAGAGGCGACCAAGGCCACCAGCCGGCTCCTGCTCCAGATAGACTTAAGGCGGCAGCAGCTGGCTGATCCCACCCCGGAGAGGCTGGAGCAGATGCAGACGATGGGTATGAACACAGCCGACCTGACAATGCAGCGGGTGTTTATCCACCTGGCCCAGGAGCCTACGGCGGGGCAGCTAAAAGAGCTTGAGGCGCTCGGCGTTACCCCTTACCTCGATTCCTGGATAGCCACCGCAGGAGGGCCTGCTGCCGGCTTTCTGGTGGCTGATATGCCCATAGATAAGCTCGACGAGCTGATGGGTAAGGCCTACATAGTCCGGCTGGACTCTGCCGAGCAAGCTTCAGAGCCGCTGGCCTAAAAGGCGCCAAAGTTGCCTTAAGTTGCCCAACAGTCACCCAAAAGTACTATAAATTAGCGCCTCTTTTCGTTGACAGTGGGCAAAAAATGTGCTATACTGGTGCACAACTGTCCACAAATTAAAAGGAGGCAGCTATGAAAACCCCCTTAAAGATTTTGGGTGTTTTTTCCCTTTTATTGGCACTCACCCTTGGTACTATGCCCGGTGTTCAGGCTCTTTCCCCACCCCCAAATGAACCTCAGGCGATTTCATTTTCTAAGCCTGAGCCAGAGGCCAAGGTGAGCTCACTGCTGGCTCTGCAGGTGGAGGCCAAGCTGCGCTGCCAGCAGCTTCCGCTGGCTGCCGCTGATATGAGCGTGATGCGGGCCAAAGGTATGAAAACTAGAGACTTGGAGACGCAGCGGGTGTTTATCCACATGGCACAGGAGCCGACGGCCAAGCAGCTAAATGAGCTTGAGGCGCTCGGCGTTACCCCTTACCCCGACTCCTGGATACCGCCGGTAGGGGAGTTCCCCACCGGCTTTATCGTGGCCGAGATGCCGGTAGATAGGCTCGGCGAATTAGCGACTAAAGACTATATCGCCCGGCTGGATACCGCCGAGCAGATGCTGGAGCCCCAGAATGACCTGGCCGCCGCCGCCATCAACGCCGACGACGTCTGGGGCTCGGGCTATACCGGCGAGGGCGTCAGGATAGCCGTGCTCGATTCCGGCCTGGACACCTCCCACCCCGATATCCCGGCGCCGGTAGCCAGCAAGGACTACTCAAACTGGCCGGTGCTGGACGACACCATCGCCAACAGCGTCACCGGCCACGGCACCCATGTCACCGGCTCGGCGCTGGGGCGGGGAACACAGTCCGCCGGGGCCGCCAGTGAGTATAAAGGTATGGCCCCGGGTGCCGACCTTGTCTTTCTCAAGATTGGCAACGATACCACCGGCAGCGCCTCGCTTGATGCCATGACCAACGCCATCAAGGCGGCGGTGGATACCTATGATGCCGATATCATCACCATGAGCTACGGCGGCTGGGGGGACTACCATGACGGCACCAGACAGACCGCCCAGGCGGTGGACTACGCCTTCAGCCAGGGGGCGGTGGTCTTTATCTCGGCGGGTAATGATGCCGATGCTGGCGAGCACTACTCGGGCACGGCCAGCGCTCACAGCACCACCGGCTTTATCCAGGTCGATGTTACTGGCTCCACCGGCGGTAATGCCGGTCTGGGCTTCAACCTGGTCTGGTTCGACGGCCTGGCCGAGAGCAACGACCTGACCCTGACCTATTATGATTCCGCCCAGACGGCTCTGGGTAATAGCTGGGCGGGTGACCAGGAGGAGAGCTGGAAGGGCACCGAGCATGAGCTTTCCGGCTACGGCCCGGAAGCCGGCTGGTACTACTACCTGCCTTCGGGAAGCTCGACCTACTACCTTAAGGTGACCAACAACTCGGATAATCAGCAGTTCTTCCACATCTACTTTGATGGCATTGCCAGCGGCGGGGCTTCGGTGGAGTTTCACAGCCCCGACCCCTTCTACACCCTTAGTTCACCGGCTGATGCCGAGGATGCCATCGCCGTCGGCGCCTACACCAGCCGCAAGAACTGGACGGCCTATGACGGGACCAGCTATCACTTTGTCAACCCCGAGCTGACGGTGGGCACCATGGCCTATTTCAGCAGCCGCGGGCCGAGGGTGGATGACGGCGCACCCCAGAAGCCGAATATTGTGGCGCCGGGCAGCGCCATAATCTCGGCGCGCGACCAGGATGTCTATCCCTGGCCTGGCGGTGCCAGCGCCTATTTTATTGACAACGACGGCCTGGACCTGAACGGCTCCGGCCCGGCGGACTACTACGTGATGCAGGGTACCAGTATGGCCTCTCCCATTGCCGCCGGGGCGGCGGCGCTGTTACTCGAGGCCGACCCGGAACTGAAGGGACACCCCGCCGATGTTAGAAGCCTGCTCCAGTCAACGGCCAGCTCGGCGGATAGCAACGATGATATTGACGGCTACGGCCTGATTGATGTACAGGCGGCGATAGCTGCCACCGCCGCCGACTATGAGGCGGACTGGCTGTTTATGGTCTATCTTGACGCCGATAACAACCTGGAGAGCGCTGGTATTGACGATTTCAATGAGATGGAGACCGTCGGCTCTACCGATAACGTCAAGATTGTGGTCCAGATGGACCGCGCCGAACAGGCCTCTTCCGATGACACCAGCAACGGCAACTGGACCGGGGCCAAGCGCTTCTACGTCACCCAGGACGCTGACACTTCGATCATCAACTCCCCGGTGGTGGCAGACCTGGGCGAGGTCAATATGGGCGACCCGGCGGTGCTTACCAGCTTTATCGAGTGGGCGGTGACCAGCTACCCCGCCCGGCACTACGCCCTGGTGCTCTGGAACCACGGCAGCGGCTGGCGGGAGAGGGAGGAGAGCGGCAATTCAGTGAAGTCCGTCTGCATTGATGACCAGTCCGGCGACGAGCTGACCATGACTGAACTGCGCAGCGCCCTGGACGAGGCCAACGCCAGCACCGGCCAGACGCTGGATATCCTCGGCTTTGACGCCTGCCTGATGCAGATGGCCGAGGTGGCCTATCAGGTGATGGGCAGCGCTGACTCTCCCATGGTTGACATAACTATAGGTTCGGAGGAGACCGAGCCCGGCGACGGCTGGGACTACGCCGCCACCCTCGGTGCTCTGGCCGCCGACCCGGCGATGACACCCGCCGAGCTGGGCACTCAGATAGTCAATGACTACATGGACTCCTACAGCTCTTCCTGGGACATAACCCAGTCGGCGGTGAACCTGGACTATATGGAGGCGTTGTCGACGGCGGTTGACAGCTTTGCCCAGGCCATGATCAACGCCCCCGGCGACTGGGACGCCATTGAAACGGCCAGGAGTTCAGCGCAGGAGTACTACTATTACTACTACATTGACCTCTACCACTTCGCCCAGCTGGTAAACCAGGATGCCACCATCAGCCAGGCGGTGAGGGACGCTGCCGCTGACGTGATGACGGCGGTAACCAACGCCGTTATCGCCGAGGGCCACACCGCCTCGATGGCTGGCTCTCACGGCATATCCATCTACTACCCGGAGACTTCGGACAACTACTACTCCGACTACGAGACTGACGTCCTCTTCAGCACCGATACCCACTGGGGCGCCTTCCTCTATGACATCCTCTTCACCACCCCCGGTGTGGCCGATATCACCGTCTCTCCGGCCAGCTTTGAGATGACCCTGCCCTCCGATACTATCGAAGACTACACCCTGACCATCGGCAACGACGGCAGCGGCGAGCTCAGCTATGACATCAGCGACCAGGAGGCAGGCGGCGATTCAGGGCCGAACGGCACCGAGGGCAACCCGTCGGCGCTTAAAAAAGAGAAGAGCTCTGAGAAGAGCCGTACCCTGAACCTGGTCAACACTGACTATGACATGGGCATTTCGGTTGAGGACCTCCCCGACTACAACGGCATTGGCCGCTATACCGAGGCCACCGCCGATGAGATGCTGCTGCTCTACGGCTATCCCTATCCCTGGAGCTCCTACATGACGGTGCGGCTGGACGGCAGCGATTACTACCAGGATTTCTCGGTGATGGACAGCTACGTGACCCAGTCTCCCACTATAGACGGCGACAGCATCATAACGCAGTGGTCGCTGCCGACTGATGTCGGCGTCTCACTGAGGCTGACCCTGCAGCCGAATACCACCAAATACCAGGCTACTATTACCAATAACGACAGCGCCGGCCACGATGTAGAGCTACGCTTTCTCCTCGACACCATGCTGGCCTACAACGACGGTGCTCCCTTTATCGTGCCGGGGGTGGGCGATGTCACCACCGAGCAGGAGTACAATAATCCGGTATTTAACTACTGGCAGGCCACCGACAGCCTGTCCGCTCCAACGCTGACCTCCAACTGTACCTTTGACGCCAACAACAAGCCTTATAAGGTGCAGTTCGCCTACTGGCCGGATATCTATTATACTCCCTTCGCCTATTCCATAACCTCAGGCCAGTCAATAACCTCGGATACCGCGGTGGGCATGTACTGGGAGCTGGGTACTCTCTCCGCCGGCCAGTCCCAGAACGTAATCTTCTATTACGGGACTACCGGCGCCATAATCGGCTCTCCCGAGGTGAGCATTGTGACCCTCTTTACCGACAGCGACAGCTACCTGGCCGAGCAAGACGTGACCATCTATGTTGACGTGGGCAACGGCGGTGATGCCGACCTGACCGACGGCACCGTTACCGTTAATGTGGCGGACCCGGAGGGGGCAGCGGTGTTTGAGGACAGCTCAGCGATAACCGTGGCGGCGGGCGAGGTGAGCAGCTGTAATTTCACCTACAGCCTGCCGGCGGAGGCGGTGCTGGGTGATTATACCATCACTGCCGATGTCTATGTCTCGGGACAGACCCTGCTTGATGAGGCAAGTGCCAGCTTCAGCGTGACTAACCCGGACTGCTCCTGGCTGAGCGAGAGCCCCACTTCGGGCACGGTGGCGGCGGGTGGTTCCGAGCCGATAACAGTTACCGTAGATACCACCGGCCTCAGCGCCGGCACCTATAACGCCGAGATAATCGTCGCCAGCAACGATCCCGACGAGGCTTCGGTCACCGTGCCGGTGACGCTGGAGGTCAGCGGCGCCCAGCCCGGAGTCAGCGTCAGCATCGACGCACCGGCTACCGCTGCTCACGACAGCGACTTCACTGCCGCCGTCGATATCACCGAGGTAACTGACTTTGACTCCGGCAACTACGACGTTACCTTCGACCCGACGGTGCTGCGCCTGGACGAGGTAACTCCGGGGCTGATAGGCTCGACCACAGTGCCGGTTGACATGTACAACGAGATAAGCTCGGGGACGTACCGGGTAATCCAGAACGTCCCCGGGGTGGCCGGGGTAAGCGGCTCCGGCTATCTATCAGTACTGCACTTTCATGTCGTCGGTTCCGAGGGTGACAGCAGCGCCATAACCCTGTCCAACGGCGTTCTCTCCGACAATCAGGCCGGGGAGATAGAGGCGAGCTGGGCGGGCGATTCGGTGGAAATTAGCTCGGCGACACCGGGCGACGCCAACGGTGATGGTGTGGTCAATGCCCTGGATATAACCAAGTTGGAGCGGATTATCGGCGGTATGGACGTCGAGACCTCCGGCGCCGACGCCAACGGTGATGGCGTGGTCAACGCTCTTGACATCACCAAGATAGAGCTGATAATCGCCGGGCTGGGGTAGCGGAAGGAGAAGTCTGCTAGCCGGCTCTCACTTCAGGCGGTTAATCAGGTCCTGACGGCTGGTCATATTGGCGGCGGTGTCTAGGAAATCCTTCAGCGAGGGGCTCTGCGTCCTCAGCTGTTTCAGCTCGGTGCCGATGGGACTTATTGAGGTCGGGCTGTCGGCGTAGGTCCCGTAGAAGGCAAAATAGGCCTGGTTCAGCTTTCTGATGTAGTAGCCCTGGGAGGCTAGGTACCCCCGTTTCTCTTCCATGAACGCCTCGGCCTGGCTGATTTCACCCCGGGCCAGGTAGGCATCAACCGCCTTCCTTATCTCCCTCATCTCCTGGTTGAAGTCGAACTCCGGCTTCTCGGCCGGCGGCGGGGTGGTAGTTTCAAAGCTAGGGTAGTATTTCTGCACGACGATGTTAGCTATCTCCTTGCTGACGATGCCGACCACGGTCTCGTTCATGGTAGCGATGTCATAGTTAGGTGCCACGCCGGTTGCATCCAGCAGGTAGAGAAACCCCAGCGGCTTAAAGGCTAGATAGCTGTGCAGCCATTCGTGAGCTACCGTCTCGATGGTAAACTGAAGACTGGCGTCGTCCATGACGAAGGTGGGATAGGTGCTCATGCCCCCCAGCGCCACCACCAGCGAGGAGACGCCGAGCTTGTCAACCTGCTCTTCAATGCTCTCCATCTCCGACACGCTCATCACCGGCTGCAGCTCTATCTCTCTTATACTCTCTATCCTGTCCCTGGGTGAGACCACCAGCAGGTGCGGCGGTGGCTCCAGCCGGAATAGCAGCGGCGGAAAGTTGGCCCTTAATCCTATCAAATTGTCCAATGGATTATCGATGCCCTGCTCCGTCAGCACCTCTCTTATCTGCTGGGCTATTATTCCTTCTACCTCATCGGTCAGGGCCGCCTTTTGGGCTTGCAGGCTGTCCACTTCGGCTCCCAGCGTGGTGGCATCGCCCGTTTTGTTGCCGGCGTTAACGGTGGCTATCTCTGATTTCAGGCTGTTTATCTGCTCGACCAGGTTGAAATAGTCAACGACCACGCCGGACTTGTCCTCGAGGTCTTTCCCCCGGTCTGAAATCAGGCCGTTTAGTGACTCCGGCACTGCCTTGAATTCCCAGCGGGCGATGCTGAACTGGTAGGGCTTGACGATTGATCTGAGGGAGCTGTCAAAATTGGGGGCGGCGGCACAGCTCCCGAAGAGCAAGCAGAATGATAGGAGAGCCAGGACAAACAGCTTCAGTTTCAACTTGAGTTTATATTTCAACCTCGTTCCGGGCGGCCTTTATCAGACCTCTTAGGTCATTCTGGCGGTAATCCTGGCCAGCTCCCAGGCGTACTCGTAGAGGTGCATACCCTTGCTTGAGGCAATCAACTCGCCGTCGTCAACGCCAATCTCGCTGGCCATATATTCTTTTAGCATCTGGATGGCGGCCAGGTTGGAGGGGAAGCCGGCCCAGAGGTCCCAGGAGCGGAAGTAGACGAAGAAATGGAGTTTGTTGTCCCGGATTCGGGTGTCTATCGCCCTGAGGCAGGGGGGGTCGGTCAGGTCTATTGATGCGGCGTCGCCCACCGCCATAAAAGCCTGGTTGGTGTTGTGGCCGTCACGCTTATACATTTCGATTACCTTGGCTATCTGCTTTTCCAGGTACTGGCCGTAGGTGTATTGCTCGCCCTGTCTCCTGTGGGCGGTCATTAAATAGGGGAGGTAGTCATCGATATATTCCATCGAGGTGGGGGGTGGCACTCCCTGGGGCGTTGATGGTATTATCGGCCTGGTTCCCGGGTTCTTCACCCTGACCACGACGAAGTCGAGCTCCTTGCGTTGCTGGCCGGCATAGCTGCCGCGGTCAATCCTGTAGTCATACCCCTCGGTCAGCGCCTGGCGCAGGCAGAGGAACCAGGCCTCGGCGAGGTCTCTGGCTTCGATTACCGAAATCTTCACGACTCAAGCTACCCCTTTTCTATAGAGCCCGGATGAACTCGGGACGCAGCCGGGACATGTCACGGCTGGTTAAAACCTCGTCTATCAGCTTGAGCACCTCCGCCTTCTGCCGGGGCAGGCGCGCCTTAATCGGCAGGTAGTTGGAGGCGTGGTTGGCGGTGAAGAAGCAGTTGGTAAAATTGGAGTTTTCTATTATCAGCTTTAGCTCTTCCAGGGACTGAAAGGGCGAGATGAGGCTGAACTTGCCCTCCTCCCACTCTTTATGCAGCGGGGTACCGGGGACGAGCATAAGGGTGAGGGCGCCGGCGAAATCGGGGTCAAGGTCGGTGAGTATTTTTGCTGTACCCAGGGCGTGCTTCTGGCTGCCCTCAATGCCGCCCAGCCCCAGTATCACCGTCACCGAGAGGGTGATGCCAGCCTGCTTTATTTTCCTCCCCGCCTCAACAATCTGGTCGTAGCTCGCCCCTTTGTCAATCTTCTTGAGCAGCGCCTCATCGCCCGTCTCCACCCCCATGTAAGCAATCTTAAGCCCGAGCTGGTTCAGCTCTTTGAGCTGGTCGGCGCTCTTGATCAGCGCCGATTGGGGAGTGGCGTAGGTGCCGATGCGGTGCAGCTGGGGGAACTTCTGGTTGAGGTATTTGAGCACCTCGACCAGCCCGGGCTGTTTGTAGATTAGGGCGTCCCCGTTCTCCAGGAAGACCTGCCTCACGCTCCAACTGTAGTGCCCGGCCACCTTATCGATGTCACGCTTGATGTCCTCCAGTGGCCTTATCCTGAACTTCATATCGGTATAGGTACCGCAGAAGGTGCAGGTATTGTGGGAGCAGCCGAAGGTCACCGGCAGCAGGAAGCTGTTGGCTTCACTGGGCGGTCTTACTCTTACCTGTTCGTCGTACATGCTATATCAGTCCTTTGTGACCCCGGAAAAGGGCGAAAAACCTGTCTTCGTAGTCGGCAAAGACGCCCCAGCGGTCGAGCTCGTCCTTCAGCTCCCTGGGTTCGATGTCGCCTCTGGCGGCCTGGTCAAAAAGCTTCTCAATCCTTATCCTGACATCGGCGGTGATGCCCCTGGAATCGGTATTCAGCAGCCCCCGTTTGCCCATCTGCATCAGGTTATCGGGGAGGGAGCTACGGGTCATCTCGTAGATGAACTTCATCAGTGATACGTCCCAGAGCTCATCCTGCCCCCTGATGATGGAGGCCAGTGGGTCGCCCCGCTTATCGATTTCGCTGTTTATCTTGGCCACCACCGCCATCAGGTTATCCGAGATGATATTAAGCTCCTTGGGCTCGTTCTTGTAGCTGTAGAACAGCCCGGGGGCGTTAGGGCCGTGGGTCTGAATAAGGGTATCGAAGTATTTCCTGGCCTCCGGGCTGAAGCCCTCCAGGTGGGAGAGGTAGTAGGGGGTGACAATCCTCGGCCTCTCGGCGATTACCCGTCCCTCCCTGACCACCGTCTCGGTGGCCGTCTCCACCAGCTCGGCGTAGGCGGGCTCGGTCACCAGGTAGTAGTAGATATTGGTGGTGCCGAAGGTAGCCAGGCTCCGCTTGGGCGGCCTCAATATCTCGGTGCGCTTGACGGCCTCTCTGATTCTTTCGTCCTCACTGTCCATAGCTGTTGCCTATTTTATCGCCGATAGCTCCTGCTTGTATTCGTTGAGCAGGTTGATGTACTGCGAGTCAAGCTGGACCAGCAGCTTGCGCCACTCCTCCTGAAACTGCGGCTGTCTCTCTATATCTATGTTCAGCCCCATCACTGTGCCCAGCTGCTGCTGGAGCGCCTGTTTAACCCTGGCACTGAACTCGGCCTTTAGCTGCTCGTAGGCCTGCCTTCTCTGCTGCTCACCCTGCTCGGTGTAGTGGTTGAAGATATTCCTTATCCGGCTGAAGATATTCTCCACGCCTATCTTATCCTGCTTCAGGGTCTTCAGGCCATCCATTGCTTTTTTGTTGTTCCTCCGGGCGGGGTCGTTCCGGGGCAGGTTGATGTTCCTGATGAGTATCTCGCTGGCCCCCTCTTTGACGTAGCCGACCACCTTCTCATCGTAGCTGCCCAGCTCGGTGGCCAGGTTGATGTTTTGCTTGAGGTATCTGGCGGCCAGCTTTTCCCCTTCGGGGACATATTTCCACCTCAGGCGCTCCTCTTCGGTGACCTCGCCCAGCTCGGCCACCTTCTCCATGGCTATCTCACGGGCGCTCTTGATATGGTTGCCTTCGTTCTCTAAATTCATAGTGCTACCTATATTATACTAGATAGCGGTCAATGCCTCAAAGTGCGTTTTTCTTCCCATACCCACCCGCCCAAAAGATTTTACCTCTTAAACTCCATATAAGAGTGTAGAAGAGAGGCAGAGCCTCTCTTAAAAAATCACTCCCCCCTTCCCTTGTAAGGGAAGGGGGTTAGGGGGATAGTTTGCTAGGTAAAATAAAGAGTTTATATTTATAGAAGTGAATGATTGTGATATAATTTACTTCTCAAAAAGCTGATGCTGATGACGAAGGACTTTGAGATTCTAGACCATACCGCCGATGTCGGTATTATCGCCTACGGGGCTGACCTGAAGCAGGCCTTCGCCAATGCCGCCCGGGCCCTCTTCAGCCTGATAACCGAGCTTGATGATGTGAAGGAGGTCACCCATCGGGATATAGAGGTAGAGGCCGGTGATATAGAGAGCCTGCTGGTGGCTTGGCTTAACGAGCTGGTCTACCGCTTTGACACCGAGGGCATTCTCTTCAAGCGCTTTGAGATTAGCCAGCTTGATAATAGCCACCTTGAAGCCAGGGGCTACGGGGAAAAGGCGGACGTCTCAAGGCACAGGCTGAAAATAGGGGTCAAAGCGGCCACCTACCATATGCTCAAGGTTGACAAGAATGACGGCTACCGGGTTCAGGTGGTATTCGATATCTAGGTGAGGTTCAAGATGGGGAAGTCAATAGCTATCATTGGCGCTGGAATCGCCGGGCTCTCCGCCGGGTGCTACGGCCAGATGAACGGCTACAGTACCCAGATATTTGAGATGCACGATAAACCGGGCGGGCTCTGCACCTCCTGGCAGCACCAGCAATACACTATAGACCTCTGCATCCACTGGCTGGTAGGCTCGGCGCCGGGTTCTGGCTTCTATCACATCTGGCAGGAGCTCGGTGCCCTGCCGGGACAGGAGATAATAAACCTTGACCAGTTCTATCGTGCCGAGAGTGCTGACGGCAAAGTTATTGATATTTACTCCGATATTGACCGGCTGGAGCAGCACCTGCTGGAGGCGGCCCCCGAGGATGCGGTGGTGATAAAAGAGACCACCCGGACGATGCGCCACTTTACTAAATTTGATATGTCTCCGGGTAAAGCGCCGGAGCTATCTAATTTTCTGGACGGGATGAAAATGATGAGCAGGATGCTCCCCTTCTTTGGCGAGTTCAGGAAGTGGGGGCGCATGACCATGGCCGAGTTCGCCGGCCGATTCCAGAACCCGCTGCTGCGTGATGCCTGGGGGCACTTCATGCCGCCTGAAATAAGCGCGATGGCATTGCCGATAACCATGGCTGGCTTTCATAAGAAAACACAGGGCTATCCCATCGGCGGTTCGCTTATGTTTGCCCGGGCCATTGAAAAGCGCTATCTCTACCTCGGCGGCACGGTACACTATAAGTCGCCGGTGAGCAGGATAGTGGTCGAGAATGACCGCGCCGTGGGCATAGAGCTGGCGGACGGGAGCGAGCACCGGGCTGACTACGTGATTTCGGCGGCGGATGGCCATGCCACCATCTTCGAGATGCTTGGGGGCAAATATGTTAATGATACCATCCGCGGCTACTACCAGGAAATGCCCATCTTTGAGCCGCTGGTTTTTATAGGGCTGGGGGTAAAGCGCTCCTTCGCCGATTTTCCCAGGATGGCTACCGGCTTGTTACTCCAGCTTGAGAAGCCGGTGACGGTGGGCGGCGAGGAGCAAAACTGGGTGCTGGTGCGCATCCATAACTTTGACCCCACCCTCGCCCCGGAAGGAAGGACGGCCATTACCGTAATGTTTCCGTCCCACTACCCCTACTGGGAGTCACTGAGTAAGGACATCAAGGCCTATCAGGCCGAGAAGGAAGGGCTGGCCGAAATGGTGATAGGGGTGCTGGACAGGCGCTTTCCCGGCCTGGCCTCTCAGGTGGAGATGACCGATGTGGCCACCCCGGTCACATTTAAGCAATATACCGGCAACTGGCAGGGGAGCTTTGAGGGGTGGCTGCCCACCCCCAAGACGGCCATGCTCCGTATGAGCAAGACCCTGCCCGGTCTGGACTCGTTCTATATGGTGGGGCAGTGGATTCAGCCGGGTGGTGGGCTGCCCACCGGCGCCATCACCGGGCGCCATGTAGCTCAAATTATCTGCCGGAGGGACAAAAGGCCTTTTGTTACCACCGTTCCCTGATATTGGCTTTAAGGATTTGGGAGGTTGAGCTGGTAATGGCATCACCCTGGAAGGAAATAGTAAAGAAGATAGACGACTACCGCTGGGAGATACCGGTCAGCTATAAGACCGGTATGGCGGTGCCCGGCCTCATCTTCGCCAGCCGGTCCATGCTGGAGCATATCTGGGAGGAGCACGCCTTCGAGCAGGTAGCCAACGTGGCCTTTCTCCCGGGTATCGTCGGCTACTCGCTGGCCATGCCCGATATCCACTGGGGCTACGGCTTCCCTATCGGTGGGGTGGCGGCCACCAGGTTGAGGGACGGGGTGGTGTCGCCGGGCGGGGTCGGCTTCGATATTAACTGCGGCGTCAGGCTGGTGCGGACCAATCTTACCGAGGAAGAGGTCAGGCCCAAAATCGAAGAGCTGGTAAATCAACTCTTTATTGATATTCCCTCAGGTCTGGGCTCGGAGGGCAAGATTAGGGTCAGGGAGAAGGAGCTGGAGGAGGTCATGGTAAACGGGAGCCGCTGGGCGATAGAGAAGGGCTACGGCCTGCCTGAGGACAGCATCGTTACCGAGGAGTCAGGCACTATGAAGGGGGCTGACCCGGACCGGGTCGGCGCTAAGGCCAGGAAGCGGGGCATCCCCCAGCTGGGGACACTGGGCTCGGGCAACCACTTCCTGGAGGTGGGGGTGGTTGACGAGCTCTATAATGCTGAGGCTGCTAAAGTGATGGGCATCGAGGCGCTGGGGCAGGTGCTGCTGCTGATACACACCGGCTCGCGTGGCTTCGGCCACCAGGTATGCACCGACTACGTGGCCCTGCTGGAGGAGGCGGTGAAGAGCTACGGCATCAGCCTGCCCGACCGCCAGCTCGCCTGTGCCCCGATAGACTCCGCCGAGGGGCGGGACTACCTGGCGGCGATGGCCTGTGCCGCCAACTACGCCTGGGCCAACCGGCAGTTCATCCTGCACTGGGCCAGGGAATCTTTCAGCAAGGTCTTCGGCAAAAGCCAGGAAGAGCTGGGCATGAGGCAGATCTACGATGTCTGCCATAACATCGCCAAGATTGAGGAATATACTGTGAACGGTAAGAGGGAGAAGCTCTGCGTCCACCGTAAGGGGGCGACCCGGGCCTTCCCGGCGGGGCACCCCGCTGTCCCCGAAATCTACCGGGGCATCGGCCAGCCGGTGCTCATCCCCGGCGATATGGGGCGCTATTCTTTTGTTGCCCTGGGCACCGAGGGGGCGATGAGGGAGACCTTCGGCTCCACCTGCCACGGCGCCGGACGGGTGCAGAGCCGGGCGGCGGCCAAGCGCAGCCTGCGCGGCGCCGATGTCGCCCGGGGGCTGGCCGAGAGGGGAATTACGGTCAGGGCGGGCAGCCTGTCTTCGCTGGCCGAGGAGGCCTCCGAAGCCTATAAAGACGTGAGTGAAGTGGTTGACATAACTGATAAGGCCGGTATCTCGCTCAAGGTAGCGAGGTCAAGGCCAATCGGTGTAGTTAAAGGATAGAGAAATGTATTTTAAAAATGTTATTGAGGCCCTGGGGCACACACCGCTGGTTGAGCTGAGCCAGGTGACCCCCAATAAGACGGTGAGAATCCTGGCCAAGCTGGAGGGGCAGAACCTGGGGGGGAGTGCCAGCATGAAGGACCGGGTGGCTAAATACATGATAGAGCGGGCGGAGCGAAGCGGAGAGCTGACCAGGGATAAGACCATACTGGAGGCCACCAGTGGCAATACCGGCATCGCCCTGGCCTGGCTGGGGCGGCAGAAGGGCTATAAGGTGACCATTGTTATGCCCGATAGCATGAGCCAGGAGAGGCGGCAGCTGCTCAAAATCTTCGGCGCCAAGCTTATCCTGACCGACGGGGCTTTCGGCATGCCCAAGGCCATTGCCACCGCACGGGAGATGATGGCCAAGGACAAAAAGTATTTCATGCCCGACCAGTTCTCCAATCCGGCCAACCCGCTGGCCCACTACGAGACCACCGCCGTCGAGATATTAAACGATTTCCCCTACGATAAGATTGACGTTCTAGTCTGCGGCATCGGCACCGGCGGCACGCTGATGGGTGTCGCCCGCCGCCTCAGGGAGAGATACCCCGATGTCAGGGTGTTCGGCGTTGAGCCGCCCATCGGCGATAGCATCCAAGGCTTGAAGTGCCTGGGGGAGGAGCTGCCGCCTTTCTGGGATCCCTCGCTGCTTACTGAAAAGACCTCTGTCACCAGCCAGCAGGCGGAGGCGGCGACCAGGCAGCTTCTGGAGAAAGAGGGCATTTTCGCCGGCCTGTCCTCCGGGGCGGTGGTCTGTCAGGCGGTAGAGACCGCCGCCGGGATGGGTAGGGGCAATATCGTGGCCATTCTGGCCGATGCCGGCTGGAAATACCTCAGCGTTGCCCCCTGGTCAGGAGCCAGCTAAACCCCTCTGTTTTAGCAGCCAGTATTCTAGGCTGTCGGCCAGGGCCAGCCAGCTGGCCTCGATGATGTTGGTCGAGCCGCCCACCGTGCGCCACTCCTCGACCCCGTCGGTGGACTCGATGACCACCCGGACCTGGGCGCCGGTGCCGACGCTCTCCTCAAGGATGCGCACCTTGTAGTCAACCAGTTTGACGGCGGCTATGCTGGGGTAAAACTTCAGTAACGACTTGCGCAGCGCCTGGTCCAGGGCGTTGACCGGGCCGTTGCCCTCGGCGGCGGTGTGCATTACCTCCTGGCCCACCCTCACCTTGACCATCGCCTCGGAGAGCATCTCCTCCGGGCTTGCCTGCACCGGTTGGCGCCGCCTTTTCTCTACCACCACCATGAAGTCAACCAGCTCGAATGGGGGATGGTAGTCTGTCTTGGCTCGCTGCACCAGCAGCTCGAAGGAGGCTTCGGAATTCTCGTACTGGAAGCCGCGGCTCTCCATCAGCTTGACCTGCTCCAGCAACTTCTTGGCCTCCTTGCCGGTGGGGGGCAAATCCAGCCCCAGTTCTTTGGCCTTGTATAAAATGTTGCCCCGGCCGGAAAGCTCGGAGACGACAACTTTTTGCCGGTTGCCGACCTTGGACGGGTCTATATGCTGGTAGCTCTCGTTCCACTTCATGGTGGCCGAGACATGGAGCCCACCCTTATGGCTGAAGGCGCTGGCGCCAACATAGGGTAGTGATGCATCCGAGGCCAGGTTGGCCGTCTCGTTGACGAAGCGGGATACCTCAGTCAGCCTGGCCAGCTGCTCGTCGGTGATGCAGTCGATGCCCATCTTGAGCTTCAGGTTGGGGATAATTGAGCAGAGGTTGGCGTTGCCGCAGCGCTCGCCGTAGCCGTTGATGGTGCCCTGTACCTGAGCTGCCCCGGCGCTGACCGCCGCCAGGCTGTTAGCTACCGCCAGCTCGCCGTCATTGTGGGCGTGGATGCCTAACGGCACCGCGGTCGTCTTTCTGGCGGCGGCAACGGCTTCAGCTATCTCGTCGGGGAGCGTTCCCCCGTTGGTATCGCAGAGCACCAGGCAGCCGGCCCCGGCCTCGGCGGCGGCGGCCAGGCAGCGCAGGCTGTATTCCGGGTTAGTTTTAAAGCCGTCAAAGAAGTGCTCGGCATCGAAGAAGACGGTAAGCCCCTTTGATTTAAGGTAGGCCACCGAGTCGGCAATCATGCTCAGGTTTTCCTCCAGGGTGGTCCCCAGCACACGGGTGACCTGTAAATCAGAGCTCTTGCCGACGATGGCGACCACCTTCACCCCGGCCTTGACCAGTGCCTGGAGGTTGGCGTCCTCCTCCGCCTTGGCCTTGGCCCGCCGGGTGTTGCCGAAGGCGACCAGCGCCGAGCTGGCCAGTTTAAGCGTCCTGGCCTTTTGGAAAAACTCGTCATCCTTGGGGTTGGAGCCGGGGTAGCCGCCTTCGATGAAGTGGATACCCAGCTCGTCCAGCTTCTGGGCGATATTTAGCTTGTCAACCACGGAGAAAGAGACGCCCTCTTTCTGCGTCCCGTCCCGTAGGGTGGTATCGTAAAGTTGCACTTTAGCCAATTTCTAGCCTGCCACCTTCCCGGTGATTAAGTCACCCATCTGCCTCGTCCCCACTTTGGTCTTGCCTTGGCTCATTATATCATAGGTGCGGTAGCCCTGGTTCAGCACCTCTTCAACCGCCCTCTCGACCGCCTGCGCCGCTTCGACCAGGCCGAAGGAGTAGCGCAGCATCATGGCCACGCTTAAGATAATGGCGATGGGGTTAGCCATATCCAGCCCGGCGAGGCGGGGGGCGCTGCCGTGGATTGGCTCGTACATGCCGAAGATATTGACCCCCTCCCGGGGCACCCCGGCCAGGCTGGCTGAGGGCAGCATCCCCATCGAGCCGGCCAGCATCGAGGCCTCGTCGGTGAGGATGTCGCCGAACATGTTCTCGGTGACCAGCACGTCGAAATAGCCCGGGTTCTGGATGAGCCGCATGGAGCAGGCGTCAACCAGCATATGGTCCAGCTCCACCTCGGGGTACTGGGTGGCGACCTCCATGGTCACCTGCCGCCAGAGGCGGGAGGCCTCCAGCACGTTGGCCTTGTCCACCGAGGTCAGCTTCTGGCGTCGGCTCCTGGCCAGCTCAAAACCCACCCGGACGATGCGCTCAATCTCCTGCTCGGAGTAGGTCATGGAATCTGTAGCCCGCCTCCCCCTCGATGTCCGCCAGCGCCGTTTGGGGCGGGCGAAGTAGAGGCCGCCGGTAAGCTCACGGACAAAGACGAAGTCCACCCCCCGGATGACCTCCGGCTTGAGGTTGGTGGAGTCGGTCAATACCGGCGAGACCCTGACCGGGCGCAGGTTGGCG
Source organism: uncultured Dehalococcoidales bacterium (assembly GCA_964396965.1). Taxonomy (GTDB): domain Bacteria; phylum Chloroflexota; class Dehalococcoidia; order Dehalococcoidales; family BS750m-G39; genus JABMRW01. The sequence continues at coordinate 83,092 of CAYNGD010000001.1, read as the reverse complement.
AAGAGCCCCAGCCCCTTGCGCAGGGCGAGCAGCCCGTCTTCGGGGTGTACCTTGGCCAGAGGGTCGTCCCACTTGGGGCCGCCCACCGCCCCCAGCAGCACCGCATCGGCCTGTTGGCATATCTTCAGGGTTTCCTCTGATAGGGCGGTACCCTCCTTGTCAATGGCGACACCGCCCACCAGCCCGTAGTGCAGCTTAAAGCTGTGTCCGGACCTTTTGCCTGCTGCCTCCAAAACTTTAATGCCCTCGGTGGTAACCTCGGGGCCGACGCCGTCTCCGGGTAAGACCGCCAGTTCAAATTGCATCTAGACTCTCCTGCTTTCTAGTCTCTTTTTGGTGTACTCAACCAGACCGCCGGCGGCGGTAAGCTCGGCCATGAAATCGGGGTAGGCTTTAGCCTCGAACTCGCTGCCGCGGGTTAGGTTCTTTATCTTTCCATTGGACAGGTCAACCTCGAGGGTATCGCCGGCCCCGGTCTCATCCACCGCCTGGTCGCACTCCAGCAGGGGCAGGCCGATGTTTATGGCGTTGCGGAAGAAGATGCGGGCGAAGCTCTTGGCTATTATACAGGAAATCCCCGCCGCCTTGATAGCTATGGGGGCGTGCTCCCGCGACGAGCCGCAGCCGAAGTTGGTGGTGGCCATCATTATGTCCCCCGGCTTGACTCTTTTAACGAAGTCCGGGTCGATATCCTCCATGCAGTGTTTGGCCAGCTCCGCCGGGTCGGAAATATTCAGGTAGCGCGCCGGTATGATAGCATCGGTATCTACGTTTGCCCCGTATTTATGCACTTTGCCTTTTAGCATTTATAGAACCCCTCCACCCATTTTATATCTTTTCCCACCCGCCGCCCTTATTGTAGGGCTAAAGCCCTTTTCCCCACCCGTGTTTAATTGCCCTTTTCAACCTCACCCTTCCATCGGTAAGCATGCCGAAATCCTAAAGCTTCTCCCTCCGCCACGGTTTCAACGTAACACTCTAGTCTTTCTTCTTCAATCAATATCGTATCATATTGCTGGTCGAAAGGAAGGTGAAAGATTTTCTCACCTGTCCTTCTGGCTACATTGCATTTTACCGAGGGATATGGCTCCGATGGTACTTTTTCTATTACCACCCCAAGCACTTCCGCTACTTGTTCAGCTTTCGGGGAAACATCAATCGTGGTAACCAACTTAGGGATTACATTTCTTTTTCGAACAAGGCTAGGAAATAGGGCTAATTGTAAATCCTCGCCTCCGAAGTTTTCAATAAAATATTCAACCGTAGTGCCAAATAAATAATAGATGTGCTTTTCATGGATTATTTTCTCTTGCGCCCAGCGCTTACACTGGATTATCTCTACAGCATTAGCTTTTTTGCAAATCAAGTCCCGTCCCAAGTCTTCAAATCCTTTCTTACCATGGTAGTAAACATTCCAGCCTTTTATCTCATATAAGTACCCGATATATCTTTCGTAATCCCTTCCTATTTGCCAATTGGATTTGTTAGGCTTTCCCCAATACCAGTCTAGTTTTTTCTGCAATTTCTCGGTTGGCGTAAGTCCTTCATATTTAGGCCCGTAATGTCGCCTTACTTCCTCGTCAAACTCTTTCTCTTTTTTCTCCCACGCTGAATGTATCTCTTTTACGATTTCATCTAACTCCTCAGTTTCCAAGCCTATATATTCATCTAACCAAGGAGCCAGATAACGACAGTAATCTAGGATGTAATTAGCTAACCTCGCCGCCTTCTCAGCTTCACGGCGTTCCTTACTAATTTGTCTCACAGTCTCAGACGCTCTTAGTGCTGGATGTGGTTTGATTATGAGCGCATTTGCCAACTTACCATCCTGCAAAGAAAAATAGTCGTCGTATACTTTCACTAACCAAGGGAAGCCTTGAGTTTTTTCTTTGACTAGCGTATCAATAGCTACTTCCTGCTCCTTTAATTGAGACTCTTTTAATTCCAATTCCCTGTTATAGTTGTCTAAATTGTCTAATTTTGGTTTCCACTCAACATACTTCTTGGCCATCTTCCGCAGGTTAGATAACCTATTACTAAGCCAAGTGATAAACCAAATGGCAAGTATGATGCCAATGAAGATAAGCCATCCCATAGCATCACCCCTCCATCAACGACTTCTCAACACCCCTTCACCCTATCGAATCTCCTCCGGGCTGGCGATTCTGCCCATTATGGCGCTGGCGGCGGCCACCGCCGGGTTGGCCAGGTAGACCTTTGATTTAGTGCTGCCCATCCTGCCGACGAAGTTGCGGTTGGTGGTGGAGACGCACTTTTCACCGTCGGCGAGCACGCCCATATGCCCGCCCAGGCAGGGGCCGCAGGTGGGGGTGCTGACCACCGCCCCGGCCCGGATAAATACCCCCAGCATCCCCTCGGCCAGGGCGTCGAGATAGACCTGCTGCGAGCCGGGGATGATGATGCAGCGCACCCCCGGGTGCACTTTTCTGCCTTTCAATAGCTGGGCGGCAGTTCGTAAATCCTCAATGCGGCCGTTGGTGCAACTGCCGATGACCGCCTGGTTGATTTCGATGTTGCCCACCTGGCTCACCGGCCTGATGTTGGCCGGGGAGTGGGGCAGGGCGACCTGAGGCTCCAGGCCGGAGACGTCATACTCGATGACTTTGGCGTATTTGGCGTCACTGTCCGGCTCATAGACCAGGTAGGGGCGGTCCGCCCTTGATTTTACATAAAGCTGGGTCTTGTTGTCCACACCGAAGATGCCGGCCTTGGCCCCGGCCTCGATGGCCATGTTGGCCATGGTGAACCGCCCGTCCATGGAGAGGGCTTCGATAGCCTTGCCGGTAAACTCCATGGCTGCATAAAGGGCGCCGTCAACGCCGATCTGGCCGATGGTGTAGAGGATAAGGTCTTTACCCCCCACCCACTCCCCCGGATTGCCGTGGTAGATGAACCTGATGGTGGGTGGAACCTTCATCCAGATGTCGCCGGTAGCCATGGCGGCGGCGATATCGGTCGAGCCCATGCCGGTGGCGAAGGCGCCCAGAGCCCCGTAGGTGCAGGTGTGGGAGTCGGCCCCGATGACCACCTCCCCCGGCAGCACCAGCCCCCGCTCGGGCAGGAGAACGTGCTCGATGCCCATCTCGCCCACCTCGAAGTAGATTATACCCTGCTCGTCGGCAAACTCCCGCATCATCTTGGCCTGCTCGGCGGAGGCGATGTCCTTGTTGGGCACGAAGTGGTCGGGCACCATGGCCACCTTATTGGGGTCAAAGACCCTCTCCACCCCCAGCCGCTTGAACTCCTTTATGGCGATGGGGGCGGTGATATCGTTGGCCATGACCAGGTCCACCCTGACGTTGATGAACTCGCCAGGGCTGACCTCTTTGTTATTGCTGTGCTCGGCCAGTATTTTCTCGACTAAGGTCACTGTCAGCTCCCTCCCTTGCTGGCTAAGAGCCGGTTAAGGGCGTTCATGTAGGCCTTGGCGCTGGCGACGATGATATCGGTATCGGCGCCCCGGCCGGTGTAGGTTATGCCCTGGCTCTCTATCCTTATCAACACCTCGCCGATGGCATCGATGCCCTCGGTTACCGATTTGACGGTGAACTCGGTAAGCTGGTTGGGCACATTCACTATCCTGTTAATGGCCTTATAGACGGCGTCAACCGGGCCGGTGCCCAGTGCGGCGTCCTCCAGCACCTTGCCATCGGGGCCGATGAGCCTGACGGCAGCGGTGGGTATGCCCCGGTCGCCTGATGAGACCTGGACGCGGTCGAGGTGATAAACCTCGGAGACGGTGCGCCGCTCCTCGGCGATGAGGGACTCGATGTCCCTGTCGGACACCCCCTTCTTCTTATCGGCCAGCTCCTTGAAGGCGCTGAAGGCGCGGTTGAAGTCCTCCTCCTTCAGGCTGTAGCCCAGCTCGGCCAGGCGCTCCTTGAAGGCGTGTCGCCCGCTGAGCTTGCCCAGCACCAGGCTCGAGGAGGGGATGCCCACCGTCTTGGGGTCTATTATCTCGTAGGTTATGGGCATCTTGATAACGCCGTCCTGGTGGATTCCCGACTCGTGGCGGAAGGCGTTGGCCCCGACAATGGCCTTGTTGGGCTGGACGACGAAGCCGGTCAGGTCGCTGACCAGCCGGCTGGCCTTGTATATCTGGCTGGTCTTGACGCCGGTGGTCAGGGAGAAGAAGTCCTGGCGGGTCTTGATGGCCATGACGATTTCCTCGAGGGAGGCGTTGCCCGCCCTCTCCCCGATGCCGTTGACGGTGCACTCCACCTGCCTGGCCCCCCGCCTTACCGCCTCCAGGCTGTTGGCCACCGCCAGGCCTAAATCGTTGTGGCAGTGGACGCTGATGACCGCCTTGCCGATATTGGGCACGTTCTTAAAGATGCCCAAGATGAGGCTACCGAACTCGCCGGGGATGGCGTAGCCCACCGTGTCGGGTATGTTCACCGTGGTGGCGCCGGCCTCAATCACCGCCTTCACTATCTGGTGGATATATTCCGGCTCGGTGCGGCTGGCGTCCATCGGGGAAAACTCGATGTCATCGGTATATTGCTTGGCTCTGGCCACCATCTCGGCGGAGGTCTCCAGGACTTCCTGCCGGCTTTTCTTGAGCTGGTAGACCAGGTGTATATCCGATGACGATAAAAAGACGTGTATCCGGGGGCGGGCCGCATCTTTAATGGCCTCCCAGGCGCGGTCAATGTCGTCGGGGTGGGCTCTGGCCAGCCCGCAGATTACCGGCTGGCGAACCTCTCTGGCGATGAGGCTGACCGCCTCGAAGTCGCCCGGCGAGCTGATGGGGAAGCCGGCCTCGATGACGTCAACGCCGAGCCTCTCCAGCTGTTTGGCTATCTCCAGCTTCTCCTGGATATTTAATGTTCCCCCCGCCGCCTGCTCACCGTCACGCAGCGTGGTGTCGAAGATGATTACTCTATCTGTTTTCTCAGCCATTGGTTCCTCCTCGGGAGAAATATTTGGTCAAAGCGGCTTATCCCCTCCCCGGTGACGGAGAGGGGCTGGTAAGGATGAGTTTCTTTCCCCCGTAAAAGGAACGTTTTTTATACATTTTAGTTACCAGTCAGACTAACCTCTTTTCCCACTCCTGCCAACCTATCCCCCTTACCCCCTTCCCTTACTAGGGAAGGGGGAATTTTCTATAAGAGGGGCTTCGCCCCTCTCTAAATTCTCTAACTTAAAGAGTTTTGCCTGTCTAACTACCCGTGCTCTACTTCTTCTTGAGCCAGGGCATCATCTCCCTGAGCTGACGGCCCACCAGCTCTAATGGGTGCTCCTCGTCCATACGCTTCAGGGCGTTATAGACCGGGCGCCCCGCCTGGTTTTCCAGTATCCATTCCTTGGCGAAGCTGCCGTCCTGAATCTCGGCCAGTATCTCCGCCATCTCCTCTTTGACCATCTCGTCAATGACCCTCGGCCCGCGGGTGTAGTCGCCGTACTCGGCGGTATCGCTCACCGAGTAGCGCATATAACTTAGGCCGCCTTGGTAAATCAAATCAACGATGAGCTTGAGCTCGTTGCAGACCTCAAAGTAGGCTATCTCCGGCTGGTAGCCCGCCTCAATCAGTGTCTCGAAGCCGGCCTTTATCAGCGATGAGACACCGCCGCAGAGCACCGTCTGCTCGCCGAAGAGGTCGGTCTCGGTCTCCTCGGCGAATGTGGTCTCGATGACACCCGCCCGCCCGCAGCCGATACCCTTGGCGTAGGCTAGGGCGGTGGCCAGGGCCTTGCCCGAGGCGTCCTGGTGCACGGCCACAATCGCCGGCGCCCCCGCCCCCTCGGTATAGACCTGCCGCAGCATGTGGCCGGGGCACTTGGGGGCGATCATGACGACATCAATGTTGGCCGGGGGCACCACCTGCCCGTAGTGGATATTAAAGCCGTGGGCGAACATCAGCGTCTTGCCCTTGGCCAGCCCCTTCTCGATGGAGCCGTAGTAGATTTCGCGGTGCAGGTTGTCCGGGGCCAGCATGACGATGATATCGGCTTGCTGTGCCATCTCGGCGGCGGTCATTATCTTAAAGCCGGCCTCTTTAGCGCTCTTCCAGCCCGGCGTCCCCTTGGCCTCTCCCACTATCACCTGGCCGCCGCTGTCCCTCAGGTTCTGGGCGTGGGCGTGCCCCTGGCTGCCGTAGCCGACAATGCCTATCGTCTTGCCCTCCAGCAGCTTCAAGTTGCAGTCTTTGTCATAGTATATTTTGGCCATCGTTTTACTCCTTCTATTTATTATTAGTTTTATTAGTTGCTTTCTGCCCCTTGGCCCGGGGCGGCTTTATTACCGGCAGCGGGCTGGTCTCGCCCCGGGTCAGGGCGATGCGCCCCGTCCGGGCCAGCTCCCTGAGGCCGAAACCGCGCAGCAGGTCGAGCAGGGATTCTATTTTAGCATCGTCGCCGGTGACCTCGATGGTCACCGAATCGGCGGCGACATCGACTATATTCGCCCGGAAGATATCCACAATCTGCAAAATCTCGCTTCGGGTAACCGAGGTGGCCTTTACCTTAATCAGGGCCAGTTCCCGGATAATCGTCTTTTCGCCGGTGATATCGGAGACCTTGACCACATCTATCAGCTTGTCCAGCTGCTTCCTGACCTGCTCCACCATGGTGTTGGCCCCGTTGACGACCAGAGTCATCCGCGACAGGTGGGGCGATTCGCTGTGTCCCACGGCGATGCTCTCGATATTGAAGCCCCGCCGGCGGAAAAGGCTGGCCATGTGGTTGAGCACCCCCGGCCTGTCCTCTACCAGTGCGACGATGATATGTTTGGGCATATTGCACCTCTCTTTCCGGCTTAGATATTGCTCACCGGTAGCTTGTCCGAGTCCTTAATCGCTCTGGGCCTGGCCCTCTTTTTCGGTTCCTCGATGACTTCGGCCAGGGACGCCCCCGGCGGCACCATCGGATAGACATTCTCCTCCGGTTCGACGATGAAGTCAATCAGGAAGGGCCCCGGCTCGGCCATTGCCTTCTCAAGGGCGGGCATCACCTCTTCCCGGTGTTTCACCCTCAGCCCGGCAATGCCGTAGGCATCGGCAATCTTGACGAAGTCCGGGCTGGATAGCGGTGTGGCCACGTATCTCTTCCCGTAGAAAAGCTCCTGCCACTGCCTTACCATTCCCAGGTAGGTGTTGTGGAGGACGGCTATCTTGACCGCCACCTTTTCCTGGACGGCGGTGGCCAGCTCCTGTATTGTCATCTGGAGGCTGCCGTCGCCGTCGATGCACCAGACGGTGCTGTCGGGACAGCCAACTTTAGCCCCGATGGCCGCTGGCAGGCCGAAGCCCATCGTCCCCAGACCCCCCGACGATATAAACGTGTTTGGTTTATCGTACCAGTAATGCTGGGCAGCCCACATCTGGTGCTGTCCCACCCCGGTGACGATGGTGGCATCACCTCTGGTCACCTCGTAAATCGAGCGCACCACGTACTGGGGCAGCAGGCTCTGGCTGTCCCGAATGGTGGTTGACGGGTGCTCCCGGTGCCAGTCATCGAGCTGCCTTACCCATTCGATATGCCTGGCCGATTCGACCTCTTTATTCAAATCTTTAAGGACGTACTTGACGTCACCGACGATGGGCACGTCAACGCGCACGTTTTTGCCGATTTCGGCGGGGTCGATGTCAATATGGATAACGTGGGCGTGAGGAGCGAAATCACTCACCTTGGCGGTAGCCCGGTCATCGAACCTCATCCCAATAGCGATAATCAGGTCGGAGGCGTCAACGGCCATGTTGGCGTAGGCCATGCCGTGCATCCCCAGCATCCCGTAGCTCAAAACATGTGACTCGGGGAAGCAGCTGATGCCCAGCAGGGTGGTAATCAGCGGTATCTGGGCCTTCTCCACCAGCTCTTTCAGCTCGTCATAGGCTTTAGAGATAGTAACCCCCCTCCCGGCGATAATCACCGGTTTCTTGGCCTCGTTTATCAGCCTGGCCGCCTTCTTTATCTGGGCGGGGTGCCCCTTTAAGGTCGGCTTGTAGCTGGGCAGGTTAGGCTTGCTCGGGTAGTTGAACTCGGCCTGCTCTATCTGGACGTCGCGGGGCAGGTCGATGAGCACCGGCCCCGGCCGCCCCGTCCGGGCCAGGTGAAAGGCCTCCTTGACTACCTCCGGTATTGAGGCTGCCTCCATCACCAGGTAGTTGTGTTTGGTGATGGGCAGGGTGATACCGGTGATATCCACCTCCTGGAAGGCGTCCTTGCCGATAAAGGGGCGGGCTACCTGTCCGGTTATGGCTACCATGGGCACTGAGTCCAGGCAGGCGTTGGCGATGCCGGTTACCAGATTGGTCGCCCCCGGGCCGGAGGTGGCGAAGCACACGCCGACCTTACCGGTAGCCCGGGCGTAGCCGTCGGCGGCGTGGGCCGCCCCCTGCTCGTGGCGCACCAGTATGTGGCGTAGCTGGGGGTACTGGGGGAGGACGTCATACAGGGGCAGGATGGCCCCGCCCAGTATGCCGAAGATAACCTCCACCCCCTCCCTTACCAGGCTTTCGCCTATCATCTGAGACCCGGTCAACTTCATGGTAACCCCCCTATCTAGTGAACACGGCGCCGGTGCTGGCCGAGGTCACCTTCTCGGCGTAGCGCTTGAGATAGCCCGTCTTGACCCTGGGCTCGAACTCGGCCAGTAGCTTTAGGCGCTCGCTTATCTCTTTATCAGAAAGCTCAGCGTCGAGCTTGCAATTTTCAATATCAATCCTGATTATATCACCGTCTTTCAGGGCGGCGATGGGCCCTCGGCTGGCGGCTTCGGGGGAGACATGGCCGATGGCCGCCCCCCGCGTCGCCCCCGAGAAACGCCCGTCGGTAATCAGGGCCACCTCTTTGTCCATACCCATCCCGCTGAGCAGCGAGGTGGGGGTGAGCATCTCCCTCATCCCCGGCCCCCCTTTGGGCCCCTCGTAGCGGATGACCACCACCTCACCCGCCTTTATCTTTTTAGCCATAATGGCCCTGGTGGTCTCTTCCTCGGAATCAAAGACCCGCGCCTTGCCCCGGTGGGACATCATCTCCGGGGCGACTGCCGCTTTTTTCACCACCGCTCCCTCCGGCGCCAGGTTGCCGAAAAGGATAGCCAGGCCGCCGGTAGGGGAGTGAGGCCGGTCAAAGGGGCGGATGACCTCTTCATCGGTATTTCGGGCGGCGGCGATAACCTCGCCCAATGCCTTCCCCGAAACGGTTTTTACCTTTAAATTCAGCAGCGTTTTTAATTCCTTCATTACCGCTGGTATTCCGCCGGCGCGGTCCAAATCCTCGATATGATAGTCGCCGGAAGGCCTCAACTTAGATAGATGAGGGGTGCGCTGGCTTATCTCGTTTACTTTGGTCAGCGGGAAATCGACCCCGGCCTCGCTGGCGATGGCCATCAGGTGCAGGACGGAGTTGGTGCTCCCCCCCAGCGCCATATCCACGGCGAAGGCGTTATAAATAGCCTCCCCGGTTATAATATCCCTGGGGCGTATGTTATCGGCCAGCAGCCTCATCACCTGCTCTCCGGCCTTCCTGGCCAGCTCTAGCCGCCGGGCATCCACCGCCGGTATTGTTCCGTTGCCGGCCAGCCCCATGCCCAGGGCTTCGGTCAGGCAGTTCATGGTGTTGGCGGTGAACATACCGGCGCAGCTGCCGCAGCCGGGGCAGGCCAGCGCCTCCAGCTCATCCAACTCCTCCGGCTTCATTTTGCTGGCGGCCACACTACCCACCGCCTCGAAGACGGTGTTTAGGTCAATCGCTTCGGTCCTGCCGCCGACCTCCCGGCGCCCGGCCAGCATCGGGCCGCCGCTGACGAAGATGGCCGGCAGGTTCAGCCTCACCGCCGCCATCAGCATCCCCGGGATTATCTTATCGCAGTTGGGGATAAAGACCAGGGCGTCGAAGGCGTGGGCCTCGGCCATTATCTCCGCCGAATCGGCGATGAGCTCACGGCTGGGCAGGCTGTACTTCATGCCGGGGTGGTTCATGGCGATGCCGTCGCAGACGGCGATGGTGTTGACCTCGAAGGGGACGCCGCCGCCGCTCCGCACCCCGGCCTTGACCGCCTGGGCAATCTGGGGCAGGTGCATGTGGCCGGGGACAATCTCGGTAAAGCTGTTGATGACCCCGATGAGCGGCTTATCGATATCGTCCCGGCTCCAGCCCAGGGCGTGCAGCAAAGCCCGGTGCGGTGCCCGCTCTATACCTCTTTTGACAGCGTCGCTTTTCATATTTTCCCCTATTTATATTTATTATAAAAAAAGCCGTCCCGTGGGGACGGCTCACGTTGCAGCTAAACCCCACTCACGGGCTTTGCTTCATAACAATAAGTACCAGAACCAGATTCTGAGTTTTCATTACCAGATAAGATAGCACAGTTCCCATTTATTGTCAACTTTCCCTCCTTGAGGGGTAGCTACTGGCCCTCCATGGCCGTTATCTTGTCGATGCGGCGCTGGTGCCGCCCCCCCTCAAACTCGGTGGTGAGGAAGGCGTTAACGATTTCGGCTACCGGGTCCTGCAGCTCTCCCTCGCCGGCCCCCAGGCAGAGGATGTTGGCGTTGTTGTGCTGGCGGGCGCGCCGGGCGTTGAAGACGTTATAGCAGAGGGCGGCCCTGATTCCCTTCACCTTGTTGGCGGCGATGCACATGCCGATGCCAGTATCGCAGATTAAAATGCCGCGTTCAAAGTCACCCCGGGCCACCCCGTTGGCCACCTTTATAGCGAAATCGGGGAAGTCCACCGACTCGGTGCCGTAGCTGCCGAAGTCCTCGTACTCGTATCCGGCGGCCTCAAGCAGGCTGATGACCGTTTTTTTCAGCTCCACCCCACGGTGGTCGGCGCCGATGGCAACGCGCATCTCCATTCTCCTTCAGGCCATAACCAGGCTGGAGCATATCTCCTTAAGTTCTTCCATTGATATCGGCCCCGAGCGCAGAATCCTCGGGCTCTCCCCGCTCAGGTCGATGATGGTCGATTCCCGCCCGCCGGGGCAGCGTCCGCCTTCGATAATCATATCCACCTTGTCGCCGAGCTGGGCACGCACCTCCTCGGCGGTGAGGGCGCTCGGGTTTCCGCTTAGGTTGGCGCTGGTGCCAACGATGGGAATCCCCAGCCCCTTGACGACAGCGGTGGGTATGGGGTGGTCAGCGATTCTTAGGGCGATGGTCTTGCGCCCGCCGGTGACGATATCGGGGACAGAGTCGGCCTTGGGCAGCACTATGGTCAGGGCGCCGGGGAAAAACCGGTCGGCCAGGCGCCGGGCCAGCGGCGGCACGATTTTGGCTACTTCGGTCATCTGGTATTTCTCGGCCAGCAGGATGGGCAGCGGCCGGCTGCGCGGCCGCCCCTTTATCTGGTAGACCCTCTCCACCGCCGACTCAATGTAGATGGCGGCGCCCACTCCGTAGACGGTATCGGTGGGGCAGGCGACGATGCCCCCCTGTTTCAGGATGATGATGGCCTGCTCCACCTGCTTCTGGATGGAAGTAGTCAGATTTTTCATCTCCATTACTCTTGAAACACAGTATAGCACATAGTCGGAGCCGATAAAAATCTGCCGACCACCGGGACAATCTAGGAAAAAAGTGTGATTGACAGGAGTCATTTTGGAACATATTATTGGAGGTAAGATGAGGTATAGAGAGCTCTGTCGCCTGCTGGCACTAGGCATTATTCTTGCCCTGTTGCTATCGACCTTGGCCGCGGCTACGGTGGCGGCGGCGTCCCTCAGCCTTACCCCTAAGGAGGGGAAGATCGGGGACTGGGTTAATATTAGCTATTCGGGTGATGTGTCGGCGCGCTTCTATTTCTCCAGCGATAAAGCCAAAGTGGGTGACAAAATCGGCAACCAGGTCAGGGCCTATCTGCAGATAACCATCGATACCTTCAAGGTGCCGGAGAGGCTTGAAGACGGTACCCATAAGGAGGATGTGCACGGCGGGGAGTATTATCTTTACGCCGCCAGTGCCAGCAAGGAGATAGTGGCGGTGGCCACCTTTACCGTAATCAAGGGTGAAATCCAGCTTGAGCCGGAGGAGGGCTCGGTGGGCGACGAGGTCGTGATTAGCGGAGACGACCTCGGTCCGGGGCAGGCAATCACCGTTAAGTACGGGGATGATAAAATTGACATAGCCGGCGGGGACACGGTGACTGACGGCGAGGGTAAATTCAGCTGCACCGTGGTTATTCCCGATGGCGTTATCGGTGAGCACGTCGTGGTGGTGGCTGACCAGTCGGGCGATAAGCCCGAGGCGATATTCACCGTTAAGCCGAAGATAACCCTGGTCCCGGCCCAGCAGACAGGGGGAAAAACGGTGCAGGTTATCGGCACCGGCTTTGGGGCCGAGCTTTCCATCAAGCTTACCCTTGACGGCAATAGATTTGAGACCACCCCTAATTACCTGGAGACCGACCTTCAGGGTAGCTTTAACTGTGTTTTTGCCGCCCCCCTCTACGAGAACCCCATTATAGATGTAGAGGCCACCGACCTGGCCTTAAATAAGGCGGAGGCCCAGCTGACGGTGCTGGGCAGCATCCGGCTGGGGCCGCTTACCACCCCTGACTCCCCCGGAAATGTCGGCATGGAGATTACTATCTACGGCGATGGCTTTGCCAGCGGGGCCGCCGTTAACATCAGTTATCATGAAGGTGACGAGGTTATATCTCAGACCAGCGCCACTGCCGACGCTGACGGCAATTTCACCACTCACTTTACCGTACCCCCCAGCACCGCGGGAAGCCACCTTATAACAGCCACCGATGGGAACATCACCGCCACCACCACCTTCATCATGGAGTCAGCGCCGCCGCCGGTGCCGGTGCTTAAAGTACCGGAGGCCGCCGGCACCGCCGAGGAGAAGGCACGCTTTGATTGGAGCGATGTCACCGACCCCAGCAGGGTGAGCTATACCCTTCAGGTTGCCTCGGACGTTGATTTCACCAACATATTGGTGGATAAACAGGGCCTGCCCCTCTCGGAATATACCCTGACCGAAGAGGAAAAGCTGGCTCCAGCCGGTCAGAAAGCCTACTACTGGCGGGTAAGGGCGGTGGACGGCGCCTCAAACGAGAGCGAGTGGTCAACGGTGGGGTTATTCTACGTCGGCTTTTCCAGGACGGCCATGGCCGCCGGGGTCTGGTACATCCTTTACGGCCTGGCTGCCCTGGTGCTGGTGGGCCTGGTCTTCTGGATGTACAAAAGGCGCAAGCGCTAGCCAGCTGGCTTAAACTCCCACACTCATTTGCCCATCTCTTTCACTCTAGTTCAAAAGTACTATGACCAATTGCTACCTTTGGCTAGCCCTTTTGGGTGATTGTTACGAGAAGTAAGATAATTTACAGTAGTAAGAGGTAAGGTTTAGATAGTTCAGGAGAGGAACAAGCTATGGCAAATGACAGTCGTAATATTGACCCCATGCTGACCACCAGCGATGTCGCCCGCCTCCTCAATGTGCATATAAATACGGTGAGGCGGTGGAGCAATCAGGGGGTAATAAAGACCTATCGCATCGGTTCCAGGGGTGACCGGAGGTTCCGGTCGGAGGATGTTTCCACCTTCCTGGCTGAGCAGCATAACAACGGTGGGAAAAAGATTAGTGAGTATGGTGAGGGGGTGTCCGGATGAACGATATTACGGTAATGATAATTGACAAGCAGGCATTTTTTCGTTATGGCGTCCGGCAGGCGCTATCGGAGCAGTCCGGGTTCAGGGTGCTGGAGGGTGCCCCTAATGATGAGACCATGGATACCATTGAAGCCGAGTCTCCGGATGTTGTCCTGCTTGACATAAATTTTCCGGCCTTGAGCGGGCTAGAGCTGGGGCGGAAGATTACCCGCCGCTATCCCAACAGCAGGGTAATAATTCTCAGCCCCAACTCCAGCGATGATGAGCTATTTGAGGTTATCAAGACCGGTGCCGTAGCTTACCTTAATAAAAACACCACCATCGAAGAGCTGGTCAGTATTATCCGGCGGGCCTGTCTTGGCGAATACCCCATCAATGACAGCCTCATCACCAGGCCCACCGTCGCCGAGCATGTCCTGAGGCAGTTCCGGGACATAGTCTCGGCGGGAAAGGTCATGGAGACGGTAACTGCCCCTCTTACCTACCGGGAGACCCAGATACTGAACTATATCGCCCAGGGCAACTCCAATAAGCAGATTGCCCACATTCTGGAGATAAGCGAGCAGACTATAAAGAACCACGTCAGCTCTATCCTGCGCAAGCTGAATGCCAATGACCGGGCTCATGCCGTGGCCCTGGCCATGCGCAACGGGTGGATTCCGGCGGTGGTAAAGGTGTGATTTTAACCGGATTTAAACGCTGGTTCTACGCGGGGTTAATTCCAAAAAATTAGGATAAGGGAAGGGTATTTTGAGTGGAAAGTTTGGTCGAGACAGAAGCAGCCGGGGACGGAGGCGGTGACATGAGTAAGGTTGAGAGCGACCTAGAGCTGAAGTCCCAGGTTAGAGACTACCTGGAAAAGCAGGGCTACCAGATAACCGACAACGCCAGGCTTATGGGTAAGTCCGGGATTGAGCATACCTTTGATATGCTGGCCCAGAAGGATGACGGCTTCACCGCCTACCGGATTGCCATCTGCATCATCGCCGGCGGTGAGCGGGAGAAGGAGATAAAGGCTATCTTCAGCTTCGCCAACAAGGCCTACGATACCGGTATCCAGAGCCGGCTCCTGGTCGCCTCCGATATCAGCCCGGAGGCCAAGCAGCTGGCCCAGAAGCAGCGGATAAAGGTCATTGACATAGAGCAGATTGAGTCGATGTTTGAGGTGAAATGCCAGACGCCAGCTACGCCGCTGGAGCCTCTCAAATTTGAGACCAAAGAGCAGCTGGTGGAGGCCCTCATTGACCGGGGCTACGCTGTGGAGGAACAGGCCAAGATTCGGGGCCGTTCCGGCGTAGAGTATAACTTTGATGTATTAGCCTATACCAACACCGACCAGGTCAGCCACAGCCTGGGCATAGATTTCATCAGCGATGAGGAAGAGGTGGGCCTGGATCCGGTATCCGTATTTGACACCAAGGCCTACGAGGTAGGCATTGATGAAAAGGTCATCGTCGTCTCGCCCCGGCTCAGCCCTGAAGCCAGGCAGTTTGCTGAGCACCAGCAGATAAAGGTTTTTGAGTTAAATCACCAGCCGGCTCCCCGGGCCTTGCCTGCCGAAGAGGAACCGGCCCCGCCGGAAGAAAAGCCGGCCCCGCCCAAGAATGAGCCGGTAAAGGCGGAAAAGCCGGAGGCTCCGGTGGCCAAGTCCGCGCAGAGGCATTTAAGGCATGCCCCCCAGCCGGAAGCACTGCAGTTAATCCCCGAGGTTATGGCCAGAAGGTACAGTGCCATACCGCTGGCGGTATCCGGCAATACCCTAGAGGTGGCCATGTCCGACCCCACCGACATCTTTGCCCTGGAGGCCTTTTCGGCGCTGAGCCGGATGAGGATTAAGCCGGTGGCCGCCCCGGCCGATGTGGTCAGGGAGGCTATCGACTTCAACTACAAGGGCTACGGCGAGATTGAGAAACAGCTCTCCCGCGTTAACGTGCCGGATGATGTGGCTCTACAGAGCCTGGCCTTCAACACCGATACCGACGCTCCCCTGGCCCAGGCGCTCAACCTTATTATCGAGGAAGCGGTCAAAGCCCGCTCCTCCGATATCCATATTGAGCCGGAGGAGGACAGACTGAGGGTGCGCTACCGTATTGACGGCACCCTTCAGGACCTGATGTCGCTGCCGCTGAATATCCATCTGGCCCTCCTTTCCCGAATCAAGATTCTGTCCGATTTGAATATCGCCGACCGCCACCGGGCCCAGGACGGCCAGTTTTCGGTTAAGGCCAAGGGGCGGGAGATAGACATCCGTGTCGCCACCTCACCCACGGTTACCGGCGAGATGGCGGTGCTGCGTTTATTGGACAAGTCGGTAGCGGCTCTGGGCATGGCCGAGCTTGGCATGCTGCCCGACAGCCAGGCCAAGTTTGAGGCCCTGCTCAAGGTTCCCTACGGCATGATTTTGACCAGCGGCCCCACCGGAGCCGGCAAGACCACCACCCTGTACGCCGCCATCAACTCGCTTGACTGCCTGGGGAGAAATATCATTACTATTGAAGACCCCGCCGAGTACCGTTTCAAGGACATCAACCAGATTCAGGTCAACCCCCAGGCCGGCATCACCTTCGCCAGCGGACTGCGGAGCATACTGCGCCTTGACCCCGATGTGATAATGGTCGGCGAGATACGTGATGCCGAGACGGCCAACATCGCCGTTCAGGCCGCCCTCACCGGTCACCTGATGCTATCATCAGTACACGCCAGCGATTCTTCCGGCGTGCTCTCCCGTCTCATTGACCTGCGGGTAGAGCCCTTCTTAATCGCCTCGGCGGTTCTGGGTGTTATCGGTCAGCGGATGGTGCGCCGCATTTGTCCTGACTGCGGCCATCCCATTGAGGCACCGCTGGTAGAGCAGATGGCCTATGAGAAAGAGATGGGCGAGAAGCGGACCGAATTCGTCTACGGCACTGGCTGCAAGTCCTGTGCCTATACCGGCTATATCGGCCGGGTGGGTATCTTCGAGATTATGACCATGAGTGACACTATAAGGACGATGGTCACCAAGCGGGTGAGCAGCAGCGAGATTAGAGCCCAGGCAATCAAGGAGGGCATGGTAACCATGATGAAAGACGGCATGCGCAAGGTAAAGGAGGGCATAACCACTCCCTCCGAGGTGCTGCGCAATGCCTATTCTGGAGACTAGTGGTCTGCGGAGGTATTATGGATTTTCAGTATATAGCCTACACAGTGGATAAGAAACTGGTAAAAGGCAAGCTTTCGGCCACTGACGAAGCGGCCGCCGCCAGCCTGCTCAACTACGGCGGCTACCAGCTGGTCAGCCTGAGGACGATGACCTCCTTCTTAAATCTGGGCAGCTTTACCGGGCGCTTTTCCCGGATAAAGCCTAAGGAAATAGTCATGTTCTCCCGCCAGCTGGCTTTGCTCCTGGAGTCTGGCACCGATATCGTTACCGCTTTGGAGCTGTTACAGGGCCAGGCAACCAATCGCGGCCTGAGGGCTGTGGTCGGCCAGGTGGCCTCCGACATCCGCGGTGGAACCTCGCTATCTACCGCTCTTAGCAAGCACCCACGGGCTTTCCCTGAGCTTTATCACCGGACGATAGCGGCCGGTGAGCAGGGCGGCAACCTGGAAGTGGTGCTGCGGCAGATGGCCGATCATATGGAGAGGAGCGTTCTCACCGAGAAGAAGATTAAAAACGCTCTTACGTACCCTATTATTCTGGGTGTTGTAGCCATTGTAGTGGTAGCCATACTGGTTGTCTTTGTCATGCCCACCTTTATTAACCTGTACGGGGCTTTCGGCGTCCAACTGCCGGCACCGACGCGGATACTTCTGGACGCGTCCGCCTGGCTTATCCATTACGGGCTTTTCATCATTCTGGGGTTGTTCGCCGTGATTATTGTGGGCTATTTATACATCAGGACGCCAGCGGGCAGATACCAGTTTGATAAATTAATGCTCACCATGCCGGTGATAGGCCGTATCAATGTGCTTAGTGAGCTTTCCCGAGCCTGCCGGACCATGGCGCTGCTGTTCAAGGTCGGCTTACCCCTGCCCGAAATCATGTCTATGGTGATTCACGGCAGCGGCAACAAGGCTATGATCGAGGCGCTGACCGCAGTTCAGCAGGAGTTGATTAGGGGCCAGGGCCTGTCCAAGCCCATGAGCAAGAATAAACTCTTTCTGCCCCTGATGGTGCAGATGGTCGGCGTTGGTGAAGAGACCGGCAACCTGGATAACACGCTGACTACGGTAGCCCAGAGCTACGAGATTGAGGCTGACGACAGGACCAGCGCTGCGGTAGGGCTCATTCAACCGGCCATGATTATCGGGATAGGCGTAGTAATTGGCTTTATTATGGTCTCTCTATTTTCAGCGATGTATTCAATCTACGGACAAATAAATGTCTAGGAGTTGGCAGCAATGAAGGGGGAAAAGGGCTTTAGTCTGCTAGAGGTGGCACTGGCCTTGGCTTTGCTGGGCGTAGTGGCTGCTACCTTTCTCACCGCCCTGGCCACCGGCTCCAAGTCTATCATGATTGCTGACGAGCGGGCCACCGCCGAAAGCCTGGCCCGTACCCAGATGGAATACGTCAGAAGCCAGGAGTACAGTGCTGCTCCTTGGGCGTATACCTTGGATTACCCTGATAGCGGGCCAACACGCAGTTCAACAGACGAGCCAACTTGGTGGGACCCCGCTAATAATAAGCCAGAACTGCTTTCCGCTGATTATGCTGGTTATACCGTTATTGTCAGCACTGAACCTTTGAACGGCATGCTCGACGATGGCATCCAGGTCATAAATGTAACCATAAGACACACTGTCGGCGGGGAGACGAAGGAAATATTTACCCTGGAGGACTACATGACTCAGAGGGGATTATAGGTCATGTCAAAGATATTTCACGGTTTAGGGTTGATAAATAGAAAACAACTGGGTTTCACCCTGATAGAACTGGCGATAGCGATGGCCATCAGCGGTATTATTGCCGGTACTGTTACCGTGACTATGTTCCAGTTATTTGATAGCACTGGCCGCACTAGCACCCACATGACCGCAGTCAGGCAGGTACGGAGTGCCGGCTACTGGGTCACCCACGACGCCCTGATGGCTCAAGATGTAGCGGTAGCTGCGGAGCCGGGGTTTCCCTTCACCTTAACCTGGAATGACTGGACTGACAATGAAGTACACACCGTTGTTTATAATATAGTCGGTGACAAGCTCGAGCGGGACGATTCTGTTAATTCTGGCCCCGCTGTGACTACCATTGTAGCGGAATTCATTGACCCGGCCAAGACCAGCTGTGAATATGCTGACGGCAGGCTTACTTTCACGGTAACGGCCCAGGTAGGCACCGGCTCAGCGGCCCAGATTGAGACCAGGACTTACGAGGTTATTCCCAGGCCAGGCTCATAACATCTGTATTAAAAGGGGAGTGAGTTAAATGAAATTAGACAAACTGGCGAGGGGTGAAAAGGGGCAGGCACTGATTATAGTGGTGCTGCTGATGCTGGTAAGCGCGCTGGTTGTCGCCCCGATGTTGAGCCACGTGGCAACCGGTCTTAAGTCCGGGAAGGAAGTCTTTGAGGAGAAGATGCGCGGGCAGTATGCGGCTGATTCTGGCGTGGAGGATGCCTTGTATAAAATACAGACAGAGAGCCCGTTGCTGCCGGCAGACTGGGGAGGCTCCTGGGTAAATGCTGATCCTTATAATACCCCGTATACCTACACCGTATCCTCTCCGATCAATGGTAATGATGTAACTGTTACCATACAGCCGCAGTGGATGCTGGACGGTCTTGAAGACCCTCCCCCTGGTATGACGCCGCATGCTGACCTTGTTATTGTCGGCGATACTATTGGAGAAGAGGGCGGTAACGGCGTATACCAGATTTCAATAAACTTTACTGAAGATACCAAAACGCTGCATATAGAGAGGGTAGGAGCATGGCTGCCAAACGGATATAATTATGTGCCTGGCTCCAGTAACCTTGAGGATAACCCGAGTGCGCCTTATTACTGCGTGCCATATGAGGTTCCCCATCGCGGTGGCACCGCCATAATCTGGGATTTCGGCTCTCCCAACCCGAAGTTTGGAGACCTTCCCGGCACGGGCCTGAAGCGGATTGTTACTTTCCAGTTCACGCCTAAAGGGCATCCTGCGTCAGCCTTCTCCTGGGTTAAGGTACAGTCGAGCGATATCTATCTATCCTGGGATATTGACCTGAAGTATTACGGGATTACCAGCACTGCTACGGATGTAGGCTCGGGCAAGACCGTTACTGTTGAGGCCTATACTGCCGAAAATGAGCTGCGCCAGCTGGGTTCCGCCGTAGCGGGAGACTATTTCGCCATGGGCAATGCCCTGATAGGTGGCAGCGGACATCCGCCGGATAACTACCATTACCAGCTCTATAACTCCACCCAAAACACGATAAGCACCAGCAATGACCCGACCGTCGGTATCCCGGCCGATGCCAATATTCAGGCCGCTTACCTCTACTGGACGGGCTGGATAGACTGGCACGGCTATACGACGACCCCGATATTCTCTGATGACTGCTCCGACTTCGTCTCCCCGCCGGTTAGCTGGACACCCGGAAGCCGCTGGTCAATAGACCGCTTTGTAAGATTCAGTGGTCGGGGAGGTCCGTCTGATTTAACCAGCGGCACCATCGACCTTAGTGGTTATTCTGGGAAATTCATCAACCTGTCAGTAGATATATCAGACTCTGGCGCAGGGTCGGGAGACTATCTGTATTATCAGTTTTACAACACTAGCGGGTGGAGTGCCCAGCAGACCATATTCGAAGGCAATCAATCACCCGGCACGTATACCGTAGTCATACCTGATGACTATTTAACCTCAAGTTTCAGAATGAGGTTTACCGTCGATTTCAGTAACTCCAGCAAATATGTCTACCTTGACAATATTACCATCGCTCCCGGTGGGCTGGAGTACCCGAAAAATCCGACGTCCGCGGAAATCACCGGGCTGGTCAAAGACACGGCCAGGGTGAATAAGGTCCTCTTTGATAACACCCCGGTTACCGCTGACGCCTATCAGACGCTATACCCCGCGAACCAGTTCGATGGCACCGTGTTTGAGGGAACGTGGTTCTACACGGCCATGACCGATGTTACCGACTTATTGAAACAGTGGGTAGATGCTGGGACTATCGATAGCAATGGTGCCGGCACTTATACATTCGGCCATTACTATGTCGGGACCAACCCCGCTGCCGACAACTACCGGGTTAACGAGGAGGACCCCTCTTATCAATTTAATTTTTATAGTGGCGGCGGCTCTACTGGATACCCGCTGGGTACCCCGTCGCCTTCATCCAATCCTTCTAACACACGCTACACCGCCGCCTACTGCGGCTGGTCGCTCTTGATTATCTACTCCAGCCCGGAGACCAAGGGGCATCAGCTCTATCTCTATGATATTGAGAGCCCGAACTTTAACTTCTTCTTCGGCTGGCATAACGATGCCGATTTCGATAATGACGGCAGCCCGGGCGGCACCATCAGTGGCTTCCTCGTCCCGGAGCCGATAACCGGCGAAACTCTGGCCGGGCGGGTCACCGTCTTCGTGGGTGAAGGGGACGCCGGCTACACGGGGGACTATTTCCAGGTTAATGGGGTCAGCCTGTCCAACAGCGCCTCGCCGGCCAACAACGTCTGGAACTCAAACTCGCCGGGGCTTAGCGTGCCCGGGGTGGATATAGACCCCTTCGATATCACCTGGAGTAGCGGAATCCTGAGTCCCGGGGATACATCGGTTCAAATAGATATACCGACAGATGACGACGGCTTTACCATGGTATATATGATTCTCTCCTTCCGTAGCAAAATTACCAGCGGGGGCACCGTAGGCTATCTGATTAGGTAGGGGGTAACTAGATGAAAATAAGTAAGACAGCTTTAATAGTTCTGGGGATTGGCATCTTCATCCTTGCCTTTGCCATCCTCTTCTTTCTCTACTCGGGGCAGTCCAGCGAGCAGGGGCAGTTAAATAACCGCTTGACCACTACCCAGGCTCTTCTGCCCGGGCTTATCGCCGAAAAGGAAAACGTGACCAGCCAGCTGGCCCAGCAGCAAGATGTGCTTAATAAAGCCAGCGCCGCCCTCGATAAGAGCGAGGCACAGTTCCCCAAGTCGGCAGAAAGCGTTAAATATGACGAAGCAATATTCAAGCTGGCCAACCAGTCTGGCCTGCTGATAACGGAACTCACCGCTTCGGAGCCGGTCAAAGAGGGGGTAAAGGGGACCGATGTTACCTATGATGTCAGCACTTTTACGGTGGTGCTCCAGAACGCAGATTCGCCGCCGGGCAACGCCGCTGATTTTGAACTTTACATTGACCAGACGGTGCAGAAAGTGCTCAACTTTGTTCATCTCGTGGCCACCACCCCGGACTTTAGTGTGGCAACTATAAGGGTGGTGTCCATAGATAATCTTGAGCCTCCGGAAGAACTACAAGGCAACGAGAAGGGTCCGGAGGCTACTCTGGGAATCGCAATCTACGGATTGTCAAGGTGATGACGATGGCTAGAAGAATTAAAACACTGTTTATCAACGATAACTCGGTTAACCTGGTGGTGGTCGAGGGCAGGAAGGTAAAGAAGTGGGCCAGCCTGAACCTGGAGCCGGGCCTGGTCAGCCAGGGGGTGATTATTGACGAAACCCAGGTGGCTGACAAAATAAAGGAACTGCTCAGGATGGTCAAGGAGGGTGGGGGGAAGTACGTCGTTGGCTTAAGCGGCCTCAACTCCCTCTACCGCCTTATTTCCCTGCCCGAGCTGCCCGAAGCCATAATACCGGAAGCGGTCAAGCAGGAAGCGGGCAGGGTGATACCGGTGCCTCTGGATGAGGTCTACCTTTCCTACCAGCGTATTCCGGCGCCTGCGGGGGAAACGCGTATTTTTCTGGCTGCCTTTCCCCGCAATGTAGCTGATGCTTCATACCGGACGCTTAAGACAGTCGGAATTGAGCCTTACACTATGGACCTGGCCCCGCTGGCTATCTGCCGCACCCTGGACGAGGCCAGGGCGATAATCGTCAACACCAGGCTGGACAACCTTGACATCATCGTCATGGTGGACAGGCTGCCCCAGCTAATCCGCACCCTGTCCCTGGCCGGCGAGGCGGCTACGCTTACGGAAAAGATACCCACCATCACCGAGGAGATTGACCGTACCGTTGCCTTCTATAACTCAAGCCACAAGGAACAGCCACTGGATGCAACGGTGCCTATGTTCGTCTGCGGTGACCTGGCGCAGGCGCCGGAGAACTGGCAGTCGCTATCAGTCAAGCTAAAGTGCCCGGTTTCGATATTGCCAACGCCGGTGGAATCGCCAGAGAGCTTCAACATCAACGAATTTATGGTCAATATCGGGCTGGCCTTTAAAGAGCTCTATCCGGAAAGGGGCGAGTCCAACGTTTCCCTGGTTAACTTCAACGCCCTGCCCCAGATGTACCTGCCCAAAGCTATCCCGTTATCGGCCATACTGGCTCCGGTGTGTGTTATTATTGGCGCCGGCATACTGGTCTATATGGGCATAATGTTGCGCAACAGCACGGCTCAGAGCGAGGTATTGCGTACTCAGCTGGCCGATGCTGAAAAGACAGTTGGCGATGAGCAAATGGCGATAGCGAACATGAAAGACCAGACCAACAAGCTTGCGGACCAGGTGACGCCAATAACGGACCAGACCAAAGTCCTTGATACTACTTTTGCCTCCCTGGGCGACGACCGCTCGCTGATTGACCAGCACATGGGCGACATTGTAAAGCTGTTGCCGCAGGGCGCCGACTTCGTCACGATTAACCACGATACGGAAAACGTGACGGTCGACGGCCTGGTTAAGAAAGAGACTGATTCCCAGGATGATATCTTTACCTATGCCAGTAGCTTAAGGAGTCGTTTCCAGGGGGTCACTATCTCGTCAATACAAGCTGTTGATGATGCAGACGGGAATTTCATAGGTTATAAGTTCGAATTTCTCCTGAAATAGGTGGTGAAACATGGATATTTTAAATTTACTCCATACCGCTAAGGCCAAGTCCGCCTCCGATTTACATATGGTGGTCTCCAGCCCGCCTTTACTGCGGGTGAACGGCATGCTGGAACCGTTGAACGGCTCGACGCCGCTGAGCGCCGAGGACATCAGCCAGGCCTTTCTCCAGGTAACTACCCCGGAAGAAAGGGAGGAGTTCCACCGCCAGCTGGAGCTTGATTTTGGCTATACCCTGGAGGGTGTCGGCCGTATGCGCTGTAACGCCGCCCAGCAGCGGGGCTCGGTCAGCCTGGCGGTGCGCTTGCTGCCCCCGGAGATTCCGACAGTGGATGACATGGAGCTGCCCTCGATATATAAAGAGCTTGCCCTCAAACCCAGGGGACTGATAGTAGTTACTGGGCCCACCGGCAGCGGCAAGAGTACCTCGCAGGCGGCCATGATTGACCACTTGAACCATAGCGAGGCCCGCCACATTGTTACTCTTGAGGACCCCATTGAGTACGTCCACCCCTCGATTAAGTGCGCCGTAACCCAGCGCCAGCTGGGCAGCGATACCCATTCCTTTGCCCAGGCGCTGAAGCACGTCTTAAGGCAGGACCCTGATGTAATCCTGGTGGGTGAGATGAGGGACCTGGAGACGGCTGCGGCGGTGTTGACCATCGCCGAGACGGGGCATATGATACTATCTACCGGCCACGCCCCCAGTAGCCCCCAGGCGGTGGAGAGGATAATAGACCTGTTCCCACCTCATGAGCGCTTTCTGGCTCAGACGCGGCTGGCCTCGCTGCTGGTGGCGGTTCTGTGCCAGGTGCTTGTCCCCCGGGCTGACGGCTCGGGGAGGATAGCCGCAGTGGAGATTATGCTGGCCAACGCGCCGGTAAGGAACCTTATCCGCGAGGGTAAGATCTACCAGCTGCCCAACGTTATCCGCACCCACCGGGAAGTGGGCATGATTTCGCTGGACGAGGCCCTGGTCAACCTCTATCTCAAGCGGCTCATCACTGGGGAGACCCTGCTCAGCTTCTGCAACGACCGCCAGGAGGTGGAGAAGCTCATCGGCCGGGTGGAAATCAGGTAGCTTTAATAAGACCGGGGATGAGGGGCCACCTTGTCCCCGCTTTACCCCCTCCCTCTAACCGGGGGAGGGGTTTTCTTTTTAAAGAGGTAGCTTACCCCCCAATTTTAACCAGTGTTTTTCTTCCCAAAACCCCCCCCCCCCCAAAACTTAGCATGTAACCAATTGGACCCCCACCCCCCAATGGGGAGTTAAAATAAAAAAAAAAAA
>CAYNGD010000001.1:5347-58232 GCA_964396965.1 uncultured Dehalococcoidales bacterium | reverse complement strand
CTTCCCATACCCACCCGCCCACATAAGCTTCGCTTCTAGCACTTGCTCCCCCTCCCCCCGAAGGTGGAGTAAATATAAAAAATCCAAACCTCTTTTCCCCCTTTTCCCTTAGAAGACCTCTTTTTTGGTGGGGGTTTGCCGAGTTTTAAAGGTGCAGCCTCTGTAGGGCGGGATGGTAGGAAGTAATACGACTTCTAAAAATCAAGCTAATTCCTCTCAATTTCCTTCCCACCCCCTGTAAGGGAGAGATTGGCCAATTGGTGGGTTAACTGCTCAATTTATGAAGTTGGGGGATAAAGGGGTAAATAAGGAGAGTGAAGAGGTCTAACCTACTAGGGTGGGAGGTGGGAAGTAACACAACCGTTAAAACAGGGGTAATAAAAGGGATTTAAAGGCCCAGCCTTTGAGGGTGGGTCAGGGTGGGAAGAAAAACGTTCTCTAAAAACCGGGCAATCCCTGCGACATAGAAAAAGCCTACCGGCGGGGTTAAAGCCCAAACAACTCCCCCGCCGATAGGCAGTCCAGATTTTGCCTTAATTGCTTAATCTGAAGCTTCAGACTAAGGACTGATTATGCTCTTACCCAGGTCTGGGTAGTGGCATCCCACTTGATGCTGGTGGGCCAGCCGCCGCTAGCAATCGGAGTTGCAGCAGTTATTGTGTTGGCGCTAAAGGTGTAGGTTGCTTTAATGGTACCACTTAGATAAGGAACCAGGTCATCTGAGCTGGTAGGCCAGGTCCCGTGCTCCGCCAGATAGCCCACTTCGGCGGTCTTGACGTTCTGCACCTCGGTGTTGGCCGCGTTCAGTTGGCCGCTGACCATAAAGCCGGCCACGTTAGGGACAACTATGGCGGCGATAATGCCCAGGATGGCGATGACGATAAGCAGCTCGATGAGGGTGAAGCCCCTCTCCCCCTGGTGCATCCTTTTCATAAACCTTTTCATTCGATGTTAACCTCCTTTCTTGGTTATTTAGGCTTAAGTTTGACAAGCTCTGGTATGTTTAGGTAATTTCATAATATGGGATGGGTAGAGGGGGGTCAATAGAAATTTAGTAATGGTGCAGATGGGCTATTACTTTGGTACTATCTGGCTCCGGCGGCTGGTGTTGACTTCGGCATACTAAAGGGTGCAAAATAGGGGCTAACATGGAAGCCGGCCTCACCATCATTTTCGTCCTACTGGGGATGATAGTAGCCAGCTTCCTCAATGTCTGCGCCGACCGCCTGACGGCTGGCCAGTCGCTGGTCTATCCGCCCTCCCACTGCCCGGCCTGCTCGCGCCGCCTGGCGGCGAAGGACCTGGTGCCGGTATTCAGCTACCTGTGGCTGCGGGGCCGCTGCCGCTACTGCGGCGCTGCCATCCCCAGGCGGGTGCTCTGGGTGGAGATAGCCACGGCGGTGCTTTTCGGGTTGGCCTTCTGGCAATATCATTTAAGCATCGAGCTTCCTATCGCCCTCTTCTATATCTCCCTCTTCATGGTTATCCTGGTCATTGATTTTGAGCACGGGCTCATCCTCAACAAGATAGTCTATCCGGCCCTGGCGGTGTCCCTGGTCATCAGTATCTTTGTTCCGCCGTCTCAATTAACCCATATTAGTGGAGAAGTGGCCTACCTTATAGAAAGTCTGCCTCAGGCAGGTATTGCTCAAGCTGCCATCGGCGGCGGCATCGGTTTTGTCGTCTTTTTCCTGATAGCTATCGTTTCCCGCGGGGGAATGGGCTTCGGCGATGTAAAGCTGGCGGCGCTCATCGGCCTGGCCACCGGCTACTTGGTAGTTGTTGCCTTGCTTATGGCCATGATTGGGGGCGGGCTGGTCGCCGTTATCCTGCTCGGCTCTGGGATAAAAAAGCGCAAAGAGGCTATGCCCTTCGGCCCCTTCCTGGCGGCGGCGGCGATAGTCACCCTGCTCTGGGGGAGCCAAATTTTTAGCTGGTATATGGGCATCTTTTAGCCGATGTTCATTTTCCCATACCCACCCGCCCAAAAGGTTTCACCTTTTTGACTTCCTTCCCCACCCCTCCAGAAGAGATAAGTTCCCCCTAAGAGAAATTAGCCCACTTTTTGAGGGAAGATTATTAACCTTCTCTCCCCAAGAAGAAATTTATAGAAGTAGCACTTTTGTCCCGCAGACGAGGGATTAGGCTCTTTTGGTGGAATGTTAAAGGCAAAGCCTTTGAGGGTGGGTTAGGGTGGGAAGGAAAACGTCTGTTTAACAGGGGGATATGTCCCCAAAACCTCTGCTTACTTCTGCCCACTTGACATATCTTATTCTTAGTTGTACAATCTTACCTGCGGAGAGTAATGGCCAGGGGTGGAATGTGCTTAACACTCGCAGGTCAAATATTGAGATAATCGCCGATATGTTGCGGGTGGGGAACAACGGCAGCGGCGCGGGCAAGACCGAGATTATGTACAGCGCCAATATGAGCTACGCCCAGATACAGAAATACCTCGCCTTTCTGATGGACCAGGGCTTGATTAACAAGGTGCAGGTAGGCAACCCCTCGATAAAGTACCAGGTGACTGAAAAAGGCAATAAGCTGCTCAAAAATATTGATGACATAATGGAAATGCTGGGACTGGAAGAGGCGATTGGTTTGTGAGGGCGTAGGTCGGCCTTTTGAGGGTAACCTTGGGTTGCCAAGGGCGATTTTAGGTTGCCCTTCTTTTTTATGAGGTGGATAGTTACCAGAAGGTGAGTCTGGCATGGCGGAGAAAAAGATTCTGATAGTTGATGCTGAGGTGGCCAGGAAGGTTGATGAAAGCCGTGGCGAGATGAGCCGCTCCGATTTTATTGAACTTCTCATCGAGAGCCGGTTCTCCGAGGATAAGGAATCCGCAGGAGGCGCCGGACGGTTAAACTATGTCACCAAGGAAGAGCTCCACCAGTCACTCCAGGGGATTAAAGAGCTGCTGCGCACCTTCCTCGAGTTTTTCCTGAGCTATGGGCTGGAGGTAGGCAAGCACTCGGACAAGAGCTTCAATGAGCTGAGCCAGAAACTACAGGCCCTGGTCAACAGCAAGAGCCGGGAAAAGAACCACGATTAAGCCCCGCTGTTCCCCCATCCACCCCGAAAAGGTCAATCAC
This sequence comes from uncultured Dehalococcoidales bacterium, assembly GCA_964396965.1. Taxonomy (GTDB): domain Bacteria; phylum Chloroflexota; class Dehalococcoidia; order Dehalococcoidales; family BS750m-G39; genus JABMRW01. Next base: position 55,140 of record CAYNGD010000001.1, on the reverse strand, counting down.
TCCGAGTAGCGGCGGAAAATAAGCACCGAGTTGTGTCCGCCAAAGCCGAAGGAATTTGACACCGCTGTGTTAACTCGAGCCTTCCGCGCCTTATTGGGTACGTAGTCCAGGTCGCAGTTGGGGTCGGGGTTATTGAGGTTTATCGTCGGCGGTATAATCCCGTGATTTATGGTCAGAATGGAGATTATCGCCTCAAGGGCACCGGAGGCTCCCAGAAGGTGTCCGGTCATGGATTTGTTGGCCGAGGCCGGTATGCGGTAGGCCAGCTCGCCAAAGACGCTCTTGATGGCGTGGGTTTCGGCGGTATCGTTAAGCTGGGTGGCCGTACCGTGAGCATTGATATAGTCAACCTCATCGGGCCTTATCCCCGCCTTCTTCAGGGCCAGCCTCAAGGCGTTGGCGGCGCCGGCGCCGTTGGGTAAAGGCTGGGTGATATGGAAGGCGTCACTGGTGGAGCTGTAGGCCAGCAGCTCGGCCAATATCGGGGCGCCGCGCTCGAGGGCATAGTCCAGTCTCTCCAGTATGAGGGTAGCGGCACCCTCGCCCAGGACAAAGCCGTCGCGCTCGGCATCGAAGGGCCGGCAGGCGGTCTGTGGCGAGCTGTTGTTGGTTGACAGAGCGCGGGCGGCGTTGAAGGCGGCGACGCAGATAGGTATCACTGGGGCTTCGGTGCCGCCGGCGATTATTACCTTGGCCTCTCCGTATTTGATGGTATCGTAGGCGCGGCCGATGGCATCGCTGCTGCTGGAGCAGGCTGATGACATGGAGAGATTTGGCCCCTTGACTCCCAGTAGCAGCGAAATCTGCACCGGCGGGGCGTCGCCGGTCATGGTCGGGGCCAGGATGGGGCTTATCTTTCTCGGTCCGGCTTCAGCTAATATCTTGAACTGTTCCGAGACCTTGAGCAGGCCGCAGACGCTGCTCCCGATGAAGACGCCGGTCTCATCGGCGTTGTTGCTATCTATCTTTAGCCCGGCCGCTTCCATTGCCTGGAGGCTGGTGGCGACCGCCATCTGGGTGAACCGGTCCATGCGGTGCGCGTCCTTAGAACTGACATAGGTCAGGGGGTCAAACCCCTTGACCTCAGCGGCAAACTTGGTCTCGAAAGCGGTCGGGTCAAAGCGGCTGATATAGTTAATCCCCGATTTCCCGCTGATGAGGGCTTCCCAGCTCTCGGCAACATTGAGCCCCACCGCGCAGATAGCCCCCAGGCCAGTGACCACCACCCTCTGGTTGTCAGGCAGATTAGGCATATACGTTATTCCTCTCTAAGTCCAGTTGTTTTTGATGCGGTTAGATTCGATGAACTGCTCGAGGTCCTGGTGGGTGATGCGGTAGCTTCGTCCTAGGCGTATGGCGTCGAGCTTTCCCTGCCGTATGTAGCTGTATATGGTCAAGATGTGGACCTGGAGGATTCCGGCCACCTGTTCCGGCGTCAGTAGGTTATTATTAGACTCAGCTTGGAAAATCATAGTCTGGCTTTACTTCTCTATGTTCTTGTCTGGTTGGCTTTAATCTAGTTAGTTTTAACATAATAGGCTTTTTATTGGCAAGGTTTTATCTTATAGAACTATGTTCTAGTAGGTGATAACTTACCAAAGTTATAATTAAACATAACCGGTTTTTCCCGGTTATTTAGCTTTAAGGGACGATGACATGCCCAAAGCGGTTGAGCTTCTGAAACAGCGCCGAAACGAAGAGCTGTGGCAGATGTGCTGTGGCTATCTCAACCTCAGCCTGGAACAGGTTATGACCATCCAGAAACGGCGGCTGCTGGAGCAGATAAAGCTGCTCAGCGGCTCGGCCCTGGGGAGGAAGATTATCCCCGGTCCCCGGCCGGAGACGGTGGAGGAGTTCCGGCGGCGGGTGCCGCTGACCACCTACGCCGATTATTGTCCGGAGCTTTCGGAGAAGAGGGAGGAGACACTGCCGGTAAAGCCGGCTTTGTGGGCACGAACCTCGGGCAGGTCGGGAGAATACCCCTGCAAATGGGTGCCGATAACCCCGGCCTATGCCCAGGAAATGAGCGTGATAATGTACGGTATCGGCATGCTGGCCGGCTGTAAAAAATGGGGCGATGTCTCGGCGCTCCCCAAATATCCCAATATCGTTTATACCGTAGCCCCCCGCCCCTATATATCGGGAGCTATGGCCGGCATGCTGGGACTGCAGACCTCGGTAAACTATCTGCCCTCGATGAGACTGTCGGAGAGGCTGTCCTTCGAGGGCAGGGTGAGGCTCGGTTTCAAGCAGGCCCTAGCTCAGGGATTCGGTTACTTCTTCGGCCTGTCCATGGTTCTGGTTACGGTAGGCGATAAATTCAGCCAGTCCTCAAACAAGGTAAATATCCGCCCGCTGCTCTCCAAGCCCAGGGCGCTGCTGCGCCTGACCAAGGGGCTGGTCAGGAGTAAGTTAGCCCGGCGCCCGATGTTGCCCAAGGACCTGTGGTCGATAAAGGGTATCATGTGCAGCGGCCTTGATAGCTGGGTTTACCGTGACAGGATAAAGGAGCTCTGGGGCCGCTATCCGCTGGACGTCTATAGCAGTACCGAGGGCGGCTTTATCGCCACCCAGACCTGGGACAGCGATACCATGACCTTCATCCCCACCCTTAATTTCTTTGAGTTTATCCCGGAGGATGAGCACTTTAAGAACAAACAGGATCCCGGCTACCAGCCGAAGACCCTTCTGCTTGATGAGCTAAAGGCCGGCCAGAACTATGAGATAGTCATCACCAACTTCTACGGCGGCGCCTTGGTCAGGTACAGGATTGGCGATATGGTCAGGATAACGGCACTGCGAAACGAGAAGCTGGGAATTGACATCCCCCAGATGGTCTTCGAGCGGCGGGCTGACGACCTTATTGATTTTGATGTTACCAGGCTGACGGAGAAGACAATCTGGCAGGCAATAGAGAATACCGGCATCTCGTATGAAGATTGGGTGGCACGCAAGGAAATCGATGAAAATATGATATTACATATCTATATCGAACTTAAGGGTGATATAGATTGCGAAGCTGATATAGCAGCGGCGGTGAAGGAGCAAATTGCGCGCTTAGATAGCAGTTTCGCTGGTTTTTATAACGATTTTTCAGGCTCTATTGACTTTAAGGTGAAGATTACGCCGTTGCCAAAAGGCACCTTTGCCAGCTATACTGCCCGGAGGCAGGCGGAGGGTGCCGACCTGGCCCACCTCAAGCCGCCCCACATCAACCCATCGCCGGAGGTGCTATCCTTCCTGCTGGGTACGCCGGAGGCCGAGGCGCCGGCGGCTGCTTAGTATTTTAGTCCCGCTACTTTTGTCAGCTTACCTTAGCTACGCTTGACAGTTTGCCTATTTGCGGTAATAATTACCCATGTATGAATATCTATGCACTGTTTCCGTTGATCGCGACGGTAGCTTATATCCCGCTGCTGGTTATTGCGCTTAGCCCCCGCCCCTGGCGGAGGCTACACACCCTTTTTACCTTGTTCGTAATTCCCGCCATGATGTGGAGCCTGAGTGACTATTTTCTGCGCAGTAACTTTTTCCCGCAATACAACCTTCTCATACTTCGACTTGGCCTTATCGCCCTGATGTGGATGATGGTGCAGCTCCACTGCTTTATGTCCTCCTTCTACGGCCCGCGCCAGGGGCGCTGGCTCCCCTTCGCCTACAGTTCGCTGGGCGTGGTCGTCGCTCTGATACTGCTGGGTTATATCGGTCAGGGGGTTACCTCTTTAGGCGGCGGCAAGCTTTATCTTGATTATGGGATGGGAATCTTCATCCTGGTGGCCCCTCTCATGGTGCTGGGCGTCAGGAATATATATGTTTTCTGGAAGAGGCTGAAAATCCTGGATAACCCGATGCAGTATAATCAGGTCGTTTCTCTGCTCATCAGCGTTTTTGTCCTGTTCGCTTTCCTGCTGACTGCCCTCCTCCCCTGGGGAAGGGAGTTCCCCATCAGCCATTTCGGCAATATTCTGGTCGCCTTCATCCTCAGTTACTCAACAATCAGGCACCAGCTTATAGACATCAGGCTGGTGCTGCGGCGGGTCTTAAGCTGGGGTACCCTGATTATCGCCGGCATCGGTCTCTACCTGCTTTTGTTCTTCCTGGTTCACCTCTGGCTTGGCTTTGAGTTGCACCCGGTTATTCTGGCTACCGGACTGGGGGGAGCCGCCGCCGCCTTCCTGCTCATTTTCCTGACGCAGGGCGCTTTCCAGCAGAAGATTGTCCAGGTCTTCTACTGGAAGACCTATGACTACCGGCAGAAGCTTTCGGAATTTGCCGCCAGGATACAGGACGTCTTTAACCTCAAGGAACTGGGCGGCGAATTGTTACCGCTGATAATCAGGGCGATAAACTGCCGGGGGGCGGGCCTGCTTTTCCCTGAAGGCGGAAGCGGGGACTTCGTCCCCCAGTTTATTGAGCCTCAAGAGGAGACTAACCCCCTGAACACTCTGAGGTTGAAGCGGGATAACCCGGTCGTCCAGTATTTGAGCCAGCAGCGCCGTATGTTAACTATCCAGAATCTGGACATCCTGCCCGAGTTCCGTAGCCTCTGGGAGAAGGAGAAGGAGGCGATTACCGTCGCCGATATAGAGCTGTTTTTGCCGGTAATAAGCCGGGATAAGCTGGTGAGTATCCTGGTGTTAAGCGGCAAGCAGTCTGGCCGGTATCTGCTGGAAGACATAAGTCTGCTGGAAGAGGTTACCAGCCGGATAGCGGTGAGCCTGGAAAGGGGCTACCTTTATGAGGAATCCAGGCAGCGGGAAAAGACGCTGTCCCTTATTGGTGACCTGGCGGCAATAGTGACTTCCAGTCTGGACATCAGACAGATGTATGACAGCCTTATCCGGGAGCTTAAGAAGGTGCTTGATGTTGATTGGGCGGCAATTACCCTGGTGGAAGGGGAGGAACTCAACCTTCTGGCCATAACCTCGGAGATAGGCTCGGCCTGGCAGACGGGGGACAGGCTACCGCTCAAAGATACCGCCACGGAATGGGTGGTGACTAACAAGGTGCCGCTGATAGAGCCCAACCTGACCGAAGAAAGCCGTTTCTGGACGGGTAAATATCACCTCGAGCAGGGGATACAGTCACTGGTATTCCTGCCCCTGATGGTGGGTGGTGAGGCTATCGGCGCAATGTGTGTCGCCAGCCGCCGCCCCAATGCCTACGGCACCAGCCAGGTGCAGCTTCTCTCCCAGCTGGCTTTACGGATTGCCATGTCCATGGAGAACGCCCGGCTCTATGCCCAGGCCGAGCAGAGGGCGCGCATCGATGAGCTTACCGGTCTGTGGAACCGACGCCATCTCATGGAGCGGATTCAGGTAGAGATTGGCCGTCACTCCCGCTACGGCGGTGCCTTCTCGCTAATTATTCTGGACCTTGACTCGTTTAAAGCTCTCAACGATACCTACGGTCATATCGAGGGCGACCGCATCCTCAAGCAGCTGGGCATGGTTCTCAAAGGGGCGATCAGGGATGCTGACGAGGCCTTCCGCTACGGCGGTGACGAGTTTGCCATACTGCTGCCCCAGACCACTGTTAAGGACGCCCAGGAGGTGGCCGAAAGGGTCCGCCGCCGCATCAGTGCCGAGCTTAAAACCGGCAGCGTTTCAATGACGGCCAGCCTGGGTCTAGCCAGCTGGCCGGTGGATGGGATAGCCATCAGCGAGATTATCAGTGCCGCCGATAAGGCGCTCTATTACGCCAAGCAGAGAGGCGGCAACCAGAGCCAGGCGGTCCTGGAGATTCTGCCTTCTATATCGGAGCCGCCGGCCAAGCCCGATTTCCAGCAGGACAGGGGTGCTTTCAGTATCATTTATGCCCTGGCGGCGGCGGTGGACGCCAAAGACCATTACGCCCATGACCACTCGCAGAGGGTAAAGGACTACGCCATAGCCTTGAGCCGGGCTCTTGACCTGGAGCCGGCTGACATCGCCCGGATTAGCGTCTGTGCGCTGCTTCACGATATCGGCAAGCTGGGCGTCAGTGATGAGATACTCAATAAGGCCAGCAAGCTCACTGACGATGAGTGGGAGATAGTTAAATGCCATCCTCAGATGGGGGCCGATATTGTCTGTCATATTCCTCAGCTATCGGCCTGCATGCCGGGTATTCTCTATCATCACGAGAACTATGACGGTACCGGTTACCTGCTGGGGCTGAAGGCCAAGGCCATCCCGCTGGACGCCCGCATTTTAAGGGTGGTCGATGCCTTTGCCGCTATGATAGCAGCTAGGCCTTACCGGGATGCTCTCTCCCAGGAAGAGGCGCTGGAGGAGCTTAAGGCTGGTGCTGGCAGGCAGTTTGACCCGGCCCTGGTCGAGGTCTTTATTACCGTAGCCAGGAACATGCCTCTGGTGACTACCAAGTAATCAATCCTATCTTCCCCCGTTTTACCCAAGCCCGGCTGGCGATACTATTGAAGCTGTAGTCATTATGTGTTACACTTAAGATAAGTCATGGTCAAGATAAAGGTAGGCATTATCAGCCCGCAGTCCCTGTTCCGGCAGGGGGTAAGGCACTCGCTGGCGGGCATTAACGATATCGAGATTACGGCTGAGGCCGAAGCCAGTGGTGAGGCGCTGTCCGCCGTGGAGCGCTCGCTGCCCGATGTGGTCATGGTGGACATTGATACCCCCGTCGAAGAAGGCTTAAAGCTGGCCCGCCAGGTAAGGCAGCGGCTGCCCAATATCGGCGTAATCGTGCTCACCTCCACGCCGGACGATGACCAGCTGTTCCAGGCAATTAAGGCCCAGGCTTCGGCTTATCTGAGCAAGGACATCACCGCCGAAGAGCTGGTCGACACGGTGAGGCGGACGGCCAAAGGGGAACACCCCATAAACGAGAGCTTTGTCAGCCATCCCAAGGTAGCGGAACAGGTGCTGCATCACTTTCGTGACCTCCCCCTGGGGCAGGGGGCCGAGTCCTTTATCTCGCCGGTCACCTCCCGGGAGCAGGAGATACTTAACTATATGGCCAAGGGCTACCTCAACAAGCAGATTGCCCTGGCCCTTGATATCAGCGAGCAGACGGTCAAGAATCACGTCACCTCGATTCTGCGCAAGCTCAACGCCAACGCTCGCACTCAGGCAGTGGTAGAGGCGATCAAGCACGGACTGGTCACTATCACCTAGAAATCGGCGGCTTATGGTCAGTTTAGTCCCCCGATATCTCAGGAAGGTAGCCCTGTGATTAAGGCCGTCTTCTTTGATCTCTATAATACCCTGGTCGGCTTCGACCCGCCCCGGGAGGAGACTGAGGCCAAGATACTCAGTGAGCTGGGTGTGGAGGTTACCCCCGAAGCCCTGCTCAGCCCCATCACTGCCGCCGACGATTTCATCTATAAGGAGCAAGCCCGCTACCCGATAAGCAAGCGCTCCAAAGAGGAGACGGTTGAGCTCTACTCCGAGTATCACGGCATAATTCTGAAGGAGGCGGGGGTAGAGCCATCCTGGGAGCTTATCACCGGAATCCTTAAAAAGTGGCTCAAGGCCGACTACAAGATGGTGCTCTTTGACGATGTCGTCCCCACCCTCACCCAGCTTAAAGAACGGGATTTGGTTTTAGGGCTTATCTCCAACGTTGACCGCGATATAACCCCCCTCTACCAGGGGCTGGGGCTGGCCAAATGGCTGGGGGTGGTGGTCACCTCCCAGGAGGTTGGTTTCAACAAGCCCGACCCCCAGATATTCCGGGCGGCGTTGAGGAAGGCCAAGCTCAGGCCCATCGAGGCGCTCTATATCGGCGACCAGCCCCAGATTGATGTGGTCGGGGCTAACGGGGCCGGCATGCTCGGTATTCTGATTGACCGCAAAGGCCTCTTTAACGGTGTTCCCAATTCCCCCCGCATCTCCAGCCTCACCCAGGTCGTGGAATACCTCTAGACGTTAAACAGGAAGGTGATGACGTCCCCGTCCTGGACAACGTAGTTTTTGCCCTCCAGCCTCAGCCGACCCTTCTTGTGAGCTTCAGCCAGGCTGCCGCACTTCATCAGGTCTTCGTAGCTGATGGCCTCGGCCCGGATAAAGCCCCGCTCCATGGCGGAATGTATTTTTCCCGCTGCCTTGAGGGCGGTGGTGCCCCTGGGGATAGACCAGGCCTTGACCTCGTCCGAGGCGGTGGTGAAGAAGGTGACCAGGTCCAGCAGCTGGTAGCTCAGCCGGACGACCCGGTCAAGTCCCGGCTCGGTGACGCCGAACTCGGCGCGACACGCCTTCTCGGCCTCTTCATCAAGCTGGGTTAGCTCCAGCTCCAGTTTGCCGCAGAGGGTGATAACGCCCCGCCCCGCCCCACGGTGGCGCGGTTCCAGCCCTTTCTCCAGCGAGGCCGCCTCGCATATCTGCTCCTCGCCGATATTGACTAGGATTAGCAGCGGCTTGGCGGTGAGGAACTGGAAGTTGGCTATAGCCCTGGTCTCCTCGGCGGAGAGCTCAAGCTGGCGGATGGGCACCTCTTTATCCAACTCTGACTTCAGTTTTGTCAGCAGTTGCTGCTCTCTCAATAGCAGCTGGCGCTCGTTGGAGTTGGCCCCCTTTAATGAGGTCTCTATCCTCTCCAGGCGGCGGTTGGTGATGCCGGCGTCGTGGAGGGCAAGTTCGAGGTCTATAGCGGCGATGTCCCCCTCCACATCCAGGCTGCCTTCGGGGTGGGGTATGCTATCATCGGCGAAGGCGCGGACGACATTGATGATGGCGTCGGTGTTGCTGAGCTCGCCCAGGAGCTGGTCCCCTAACCCCCCCTCCCCCCTCTTAACCGCTGCCCCAATGTCAATATAGCTCACCTCGGCGGGGACCACCCGCTTGGGCTGGAGCATCTCGGCCAGTGCCTTGAGGCGCGGCTCGGGGACTTTAGCCGTGCCGATGTGGGGGGTGGAGCTTCTGGTGTCGGCCTGGCCCCTGGTCAGGGCGTTGAAGACGGTGGTCTTGCCGCTTTTGGCTAGCCCGACGACGCCAATATTGATGGTCATTGGCCTTAAGCCTTAACTTGAGAGGCTACTGGTTGGACTTGACTATTTTTCTGGCTCGCTCGAGGGCGAGTTCGCGTTCCTTGGTGGTCAGCCGGCCGTTGGCGACGATTTCCAGCAGGACGAGGAGGGCTTCGTGGGAGCCGATGCTGCCCAGTTGTTCAATGGCTTGAGTCCTCAGGTCGGCGCTAAACTCCAGGTCGCTGGTGATTGCCGCCAGCTTTTTAAGTTCGTCAGGCTGTTCCGCCATTTCACTCTCCTGTGTTGTTAGATGAGTCTATTTTACTACTGGTGGGGTTATTGTTCAATAGAGGGGATTTATCCAGCTTCGCCCCGCCCCCCACTGTCTATCTTCCCATACCCACCCGCCCAAGAGGTTTCACCTTTTTACATTTCTCTATCCCCACCTCACATAAGGGGAGAAATACTAGCCTTTACTCTCCTCATTTGAGTGGCTTTAATCTTTTTCTCATGTTGGATGGGGAAAAGGGGCAAATAAGGAGAAATTTAAAGGCATAGCCTTTGAGGGTGGGAGGGTGGGAAGCAAAACGCACGTTTTAGAATGGGAGGGGGATAGGGGCAAAAACTCTAAAGACTTATTTATCCCGCCTGTGTTAAAATGGGGTGACTATAAACAGCCGGGGTAAAATTTGCTCTATATACTGCATGGTGAAGACGATTTTTCCCTCAGCCGGGCGCTGGGGGAGATAAAAAAAGGGCTGGGCAACCCCTCGATGCTGGCCGCCAACACCACTATCCTCGAAGGCCAGCAGGTCACCCCCGACCAGCTGAAGACGGTGGTAGAGACCGTCCCCTTTCTGGCCGAGAAACGGCTGGTCATTGTCCAGGGGCTGCTGGGGCGCTTTGAGTCACAGAAACCCCGCCGGGGCAGGAAATCCTTGTCTTCACACGGACGGGAGAACGATATTAACGCCTTTGCCGCCGCCATGAGCAATATCCCCGAGAGCACCGTTCTGGTCTTGACCGATGATAAGATAAAGAGCGCCAACCCCCTGTTCAAGCAGCTTTCCGGGGCCAGGGTTATGGCTTTCCGCCTGCTTAAAAAGGAGGCGCTGAGCCAGTGGATTAAGCAGGAGGTCGCCGCCCAGGGCGCCGCCATATCCCCGCAGGCAGTGGATTTACTGGCCAGGCTGGTGGGGGGCAACCTCTGGGTGATGAGCAGCGAGATAAACAAGCTGGCCCTCTTTGCCTCGGGCCGACGCATCGAGGAAGACGATATAAGGGCGGTGGTCAGCTCGGCGCAGGAGGCCAACGTCTTCGCCATGGTTGATGCCATACTGGACTTCAGGGCGGGGGTGGCCCAGAGACTGCTGGAGCAATTGTTGCAGCAGGGGGCCTCGCCGGCCTACCTGCTGGTGATGCTGTCGCGGCAGGTGCGGCTAATAGTGCGGGCCAAGGAGATGAGGCGGCAGCGGACGCCAGAGCCGGAGATACAGAACCGGCTGGGCTTGAAGTCGGAGTTTCCCTTCCGCAAAACGCTGGAACAGGCCCAGCGCTATCCCCTGGAGAGGCTCAAAGCGGTATATATCCGCCTTCTGGAGGCCGACCTGGCCATCAAGACGGGCAAATATGACGGCGGGCTGGCTTTGAATTTATTGATTGCCGACCTCTGCCCCCAGCCTGCTTGAATATACCCACGCGTTGACAGTTGGCCTTTCTTAAACTAAAATCGTAGGTAATGATAACCAGCGATCAGCTACGCCAGGCCTTCCTCGATTTCTTTAGGGAAAAAGGGCATAAAATCATACCCAGCTCATCGCTGGTACCCAAAGGCGACCCGACGCTGCTCTTGACCAACGCCGGTATGGTGCAGATAAAGCCCTACTTTCTGGGCGAGCAGATCCCACCCAGCCCACGCCTGGCCTCCTGCCAGAAATGCTTCCGCACCAGCGACCTGACTTCAGTTGGCGATGCCGGCCATTTGACTTTTTTCGAGATGCTGGGCAATTTCAGCGTCGGCGACTACTTCAAGCGGGAGGCGATTGCCTGGGCCTGGGAGTTCGTCACCGAGAGGCTGAAGCTCGACCCGGAGCGCCTCTGGGCGACCATATTCTTGGACGATGATGAGTCCTTCGGCTACTGGCGTGAGATTGGCGTCCCCGAAAAGAAGATACTCAGGTTCGGTGAGACGGACAACTTCTGGGGTCCCGCCGGCGACTCCGGCCCCTGCGGCCCCTGCAGCGAGATTCACTATGACTTCGGCCAGGAGTTCGGCTGCGGCCGGTCTTCCTGCCGCCCCAACTGCGACTGCGGCCGCTTCTCCGAGATATGGAACCTGGTCTTCACCCAGTACGACCAGGATCGCGAGGGCAACCGCACCCCGCTGGCCAGGCCTAACATTGACACTGGCATGGGCCTGGAGAGGACGGCGGCGGTAATGCAGGGTAAGAACAATGTCTATGATACCGACCTCTTTGTGCCGTTGATGGAGGAAATAGCCGGGCTTTCCGGGCGCAAATACGGCGCCGACGAGACCAGCGATAACGCCATGCGGGTGGTGGTCGAGCATGGGCGGGGCATCGCCTTTCTCATCGCCGACGGCGTCCTTCCCGCTAACGAGGGGCGGGGCTATGTTTTGAGGCGGGTGCTGCGCCGCACCTCTCTCTTTGGCCGCAGATTGGGCCTGGAGAAACCCTTTATTGATAATATCGCCGAGACGGCGATAGAGCTGATGGGACACACCTACCCCGAGCTTAAAAAAAGGCGTGAGTTTATACTGGAGGTAATTGGGGAGGAGGAGGCTAGGTTCGGCGCTACTTTGAATACCGGACTTGAATTGGTTGACGACATCGTGGCCGAGGCCGCCGAAAAGGGCCAGAAGGAAATCTCCGGCGAGCGGGCTTTTAAGCTCTACGATACCTACGGCTTCCCCGTTGAGCTTACTCAGGAGATTGCCGCCGAGCGCGGCTTCTCGGTGGACTTAGAGGGCTTTGAGCTGGAGATGGGCAAGCAGAAGGAGAAGGCCAGAGAGACCCACAAGTTCAGGGTGAAGGTGGGGGGCGGTGAGCTTAAAATGAAGGGGGAGGTCGAAACCACCTCATTCGTCGGCCACAGTAGCTTAAGCGCTAAATCTAAAATTATTAAGCTATCTGCCGATAATAAACCAGCCCAAAAAATAGAAGCGGGCCAGCAAGCCAGCCTTATCTTGGAGGCCACCCCCTTCTATGGGGAGATGGGCGGACAGGTGGGCGATACTGGAGAAATCAGAGGACATAGCGGGCTCTTTGAGGTGACCGGTACTGTTCAGCTACCGCCGGGGGTAATCGTCCACCAGGGTAAGGTGATCGAAGGCAGTCTCAGCGTTGGTGATGAGGTCGAGGCCATTGTCGAGACGGAGCGCCGCCTTGATATCGCCCGCAACCACACCGCCACCCACCTCCTCCAGATGGTGCTGCGCCGGGTGCTGGGTGAGCACGTCCAGCAGCGCGGCTCGCTGGTGGCACCGCACAGACTGCGTTTCGACTTCTCCCACCTCAAGGCGCTAACGAATAAACAGCTGGCTGAGGTCAATCTCATCGTCAACGAGGCAATCCGCCGCAACCTTCCTGTCTATGACGAGGTTGTTCCCTATAAGGAGGCGGTAGAGTCCGGCGCCATCGCCCTCTTTGATGAGAAGTACGGCGACACCGTCCGGGTTTTGAAGATAGGCAAGCCCTTTATCAGCGCCGAGCTTTGCGGCGGCACCCATGTCTCGGCCACCGGCGAGATTGGCCTCTTTCATGTTATCTCTGAGAGCAGCATCGGTGCTGGCCTGCGCCGCATTGAGGCGGTTACCGGCCGAGAAGCAATTTCATTTGTTGAAAAGCGTTTATCGGATATGGAGAAAATCGCTGAGGGAGTGGGAGCTTCGTTGGAGGAGGCTCAGGATAAGGTATATAGTCTGGTTAATGAGCTAGAGAATGAACGCAAGCAGAGGCAGGCTCTGGAGCGTGAGCTGGCCAGAAAGACCGCCGAGTCGCTGCTTTCTCAGACCGAGGTCGTCAGCGGGGTAAATCTGCTGGTGGCTGAGGTCCCCTCTTCAAAGATGGAGATGCTGCGTGAGATGGCTGACCTTTTTCGCGACCGGCTGGGGAGCGCCATTATCGTTCTGGGCACGGTATATCAGGATAAGCCGGCCTTTCTGGCGGCGGTAACCCCTGACCTTGTCGAAAAGGGCTATGACGCCGGTAAAATAATAAGGCAGGTGGCCGGGGTGGCCGGGGGTGGTGGCGGCGGCAGGCCTAATCTGGCCCAGGCCGGCGGCAAGGATAAGAAGAAGCTGGGCCAGGCCCTCAAGTTGGCAAAGAGCCTGATATAATGCGCAGTCTGGGACTTGACATCGGGGACAGATGGGTCGGGGTGGCTTTAAGCGACCCCGATGGTATTCTGGCCAGCCCCTTGACCGTCATCGAGCGCACCGATGACAGTAAGGCTCTGGCGGCCATCGCTGATATTATTGATAAGCGGGGTGTCAAGCGTGTTATCGTCGGCCTGCCCCGCTCGCTGGACGGGACCTTGGGTGGGCAGGCGGAGAAGGCCAGGGATTTCGCCCGGAGGCTGGCCGAGAGGATTAAGGTCCCGCTGGACTATAGAGACGAGCGCCTGACCACGGTGATGGCGCAGCGCCTCAAGCGGGCCTCGGGTGGTGGGAAGGGGCGGGGAAAGAGCCGCTACGATGCCCAGGCCGCCGCCCTGATTTTGCAGGGCTATCTCGACGAAGGTCTTTAGCTCTCGGCTTGGAGGGAATGTCCCCCCTTGATATAATATAAAATGCTTTTTACTCTAGGATTGAAACAGTCTGATGAGTAGCCAGAAACCAAAACCTGCCAAATCACCCGGCCTTATGGAAAGGATACGCTCCAACGAGACCATTTTTGGCGTAATCCTGGCCGTTATCGTCGGTGCTATCGCTGGCTTTGGTGCTGTAGCAATCTGGAAGCTTATCGAATTCTTCAGTTGGTTTTTCTTCAAGGGAGGGGCATCGGCGCTGGCACCTCTGGGTCAGTACTATGTAATCCTGGTGCCGGCAGTTGGCGGGCTTATTTTTGCCCCCATCATCTTTTTCGTGTCTCGAGAGGCCAAAGGAGAGGGGTCTCCCGAGGTGATAGAGGCGGTGGCGCTAAAGGGGGGACGGATTAGAAAGCGGGTGATGCCCCTTAAGGTGCTGGTGTCATCGTTGTGTATTGGCAGCGGTGGCTCGGTTGGTCCTGAGGGACCTATTGTTCAGATTGGCTCTTCTGGGGGTTCATCCATCGGGCAGTGGTTCCATCTCTCCGAGGAGTGGATGAAGACGCTGGTGCTCTGTGGTGCCGCCGGTGGCATTTCCGCGACCTTTAACGCTCCCCTGGCTGGCATCGTATTTGCCCTGGAGGTTATTGCTGGCCGATTTATCACTCCCCGGTTTGGTTATATTGTAATTAGCTCGGTGGCCGCCGATGTTATCGCTCGCATATTCCTGTTTAGTGCCTCGCATCCCACTGCGTTCGTCGTGCCTGACTACAATATAGTTAGCTATTGGGAGCTGTTTCCCTATGCTTTGCTCGGCGTTATCGCTGCCCTTGTTGCCGTCGGCTTTACGCGTTTTTTCTATAAGACGGAGGATTTAATCAACAGGATAAAGATTCCCGAGTACTTAAGACCAGCCGTCGTCGGTATTGCTATCGGGCTTATCGGCTTATATTTCCCCCAGGTACTTGGTGTTGGCTATGGGGCACACTACGAGCCAGGCGGAATCCTGTCTACCGGTGGGGCGGTGGACCAGGCCCTGGCTGGTCAGATAGGCCTGGCGACGCTTATGACAATTTTGGTTTTGAAGATGGTAGCGACCTCACTTACCGTCGGCGGCGGCGGCAGCGGTGGTATTTTTGCCCCCTCTCTTTTTATCGGTTCTATGCTGGGTGGTGCTTTTGGCTTCGGAGTGCATCACTTCTACCCCGCTATTACCGCCTCCTCGGGTGCCTATGCTCTGGTCGGTATGGGGGCATTCTTTGCCGTGATGGTCCGCGGCCCGATTACATCAATTATTATCCTCTTCGAGATAACCAGGGACTATGCCCTTATCCTGCCATTAATGACGGCGGTGGTTATTGGCACTATCGTTGCCCGGCTCTTCACTTCAGAGAGTATTTACACACTTCGCTTATTAAAGCGAGGCATAAATATCCGCCAGATAGGGCAGGCCAGCCCACTGCGCGAGGTTACCGTTGATGAGGTGATGACGCATGACTTCCCCACCGTTCTGCCGACGATGTCCGTCCGCCAGCTGGTGACCCGGTTGCGCCGCAGCGGGCACCACGGCTTCCCGGTGGTGAGCAAAGAGGGGGAGTTTGTTGGGGTGGTCACCCTGGCTGATATTGAGCGGGCGATGTCGGGAGGCGGTTCACCGGATTTGACCGTTGATGATATCGCCACCAAATCGGTGGTGGTGGCCTACCCTGATGAGTATGTCCACGATGTATTTGTCAAGCTGGGCACCCAGGATGTGGGCCGGATTCCGGTGGTGGCCAGGATGAACCCCAAGCATTTGCTGGGGGTTCTGCGCCGCCATGACGTTCTTGTCGCCTATTCCAAGGCGATAAGGCGCCAGACCCGCGGCTAAAGGGGGAAAAATGGACTTCAATATAACCGAGCCGCAGAGGATGTTGCAGAGGCTGGCGGGGGATTTCGCCGCCGATGTTATTAAACCCCGCGCCGCCGGGATTGACGCTAGCGGCCAGTTCCCCTTTGAGCTGGCCAAGGAGCTGGGCCAGAGGGGCTACCAGGGCCTGCCCTACCCAACCAGCTACGGCGGCAGCGGGGCGGGCTACCTGAGCTACGTTCTGGTGCTGGAGCAGCTCTGTAAAGCGTCGATGACCGTCGGCGCTATAATGGCGATAAACACCGTCCCCGAGGAGGCGCTCTTCCGCTTCGGCAGCGAGGAGCAGAAGAAAAGGCTTTTAGCGCCTCTGACTGAGGGCAGAAAGCTGGGCAGCATCGCCTTTACCGAGGCCGAGACCGGCTCCGACCCCAGAGAAATCGCCACCACCTCTAAAAAGAGCGGCGATGGCTATGTTATTACCGGCCAGAAGCAGTTCGTCGCCCTAGCGCCGGCGGCCAGTCTGGCACTGGTCTTCGCCAGAAGCGAAGGGAAGAGCTTGAACGCCTTCATTATAGACACCGCATCTAAGGGCTATAACCTCCGCGGGCCCTGCCCGACTATGGGGCTTAGAGGGCTGGGCACCTCGGTGGTCTATCTGGATGAGGTCTCTGTCCCCGGAGAGAACCTTCTCGGCGAGGAGGGGCGGGGCTTCTCGATACTGCTTGAGGCGATATCGCTGGGGCGGCTGGGGGTGGCCGTCGAGGCGGTGGCGGTGGCCCAGGCGGCGCTGGATATCTCTCTGGACTACGCCAGGCAGAGGAAGGCCTCGGGAAAGCCTATCGCCAAGCTGCCGTCAATCCAGTGGCATCTGGCCGAGATGGCCAGCCGCATCGAGGCGGGCCGGCTGCTGGTCTACAGGGCCGCCTTCCTCCGCGACCAGGGGCTTGACATAAAGTACGAATCTTCGCTGGCCAAGCTCTTCACTTCGCAGATGGCGGTGGAGGTCACCCGGATGGCGATGCAGGTCGGCGGCTCCTACGGCACCATGACCTCGATGCCTCTAGAGAGGCTCTACCGTGACGCCAAGATGACCGAGATATACGTTGGCATCTCGGAGATACAGCGCAACATCATCGCCGAGCATTTAATTTAGGAGCGTCTAAGAGGGTTTAAATTTTCTTTCCTATTAGTGATTATACTGTCTCAGTGTCTAAGAGGGGCGTTAGCCCCTCTTTAGAAAAAATCTTCCCTCTCCCCTTTCGAAGGGGAGAGGGATAAAGGGAGAGGGGTTGATAAGTAGTTCAAATAGCTTTCGTCTAATACAGACTTGTCTCCAAACCCAAGCCCGCGCCGGAGAATTGACAACCCCCCACGCCACTGTGCCCACGCCGGCCTTCCTGCCGGTGGGCAGCCAGGGGGCGGTCAAGACGCTGGCCCCGGATGAGGTTAAGTCCCTCGGTTTCAAGATGGTGCTGGCCAACACCTATCACCTCTACCTCAGGCCGGGGATTGATGTCATCGAAAAGCTGGGCGGCCTGCGTAAATTTATGGGCTGGGAGGGGGCGATTCTGACCGACAGCGGCGGCTATCAGGTCTTCAGCTTGGCCCCTCTGCGGAAGGTTAGCGATGAGGGGGTCACCTTCCGCTCCCATATTGACGGCAGCCAGCACAATTTTACCCCGGAGCTGGCAATACAGTATCAGGAAGCTCTCGGTGCCGACATCATCATGGCTCTGGACGAGTGCCCCGCCCACGATGACAGCCTGGATAGGGTGAAGAAGGCGACGGAGAGGACGCATAAGTGGGCGGAGAGGTGCCTTAAGGCCCATAAGCGCCCCGGTCAGGCGCTCTACGCCATCGTGCAGGGGGGGCTTTCCCCGGATCTCCGCCGCCAGTCGGCGGAATATTTAACCTCTCTGGACTTTCCCGGCTATGCCATCGGCGGCCTGAGCCTGGGTGAGCCTAAAAAGATAACCTTTGAAATGGTTGAGGCAACGGCGACTCTGCTGCCGGAGAATAAGCCGCGCTACCTGATGGGGGTCGGCTCGCCGGAGGACATCGTCGAGTCCGTTGCCCGGGGCTGTGACATCTTCGACAGCGCCCTGCCCACCCGCGTCGCCCGCAACGGCGCCCTCTTCACCTGGCAGGGCAGGGTAAATATAACCAATGCTGCCTATAGTAATATGGAAGGGCCAATCGTCGCCGGCTGTAGCTGCTACAGTTGCCGCAATTTTTCGGCGGCCTATCTTCACCACCTCTTCAATACCGGCGAGCTTTTAGCCTATAGGTTAGCCACCATCCACAACCTGAGCTTTATCGCTGAGCTGATGAATAAAATAAGAGGCGCCATCGAGGACGGCGCCTTCGCCGATTTTAAAAAAGAATTCCTGGCAAGCTACCAGCCGACTGATGAGCCGACCCGCTTGAGCCAGAAGTACAGGTGGCGGCAAAAGAGAAACTCGGGCCAGTAGTAGGGCCTAGTCCGGCCCCACCGGGTCAACCCTGACCCCTCTGGATATAAGCCAGGCGATGCCGGCCTCAATGTCCTTGGCCTTGCCCACCAGCTCCAGCTCAATCCAGCCCCTCTCCTCGGTGGCGTTGGCGCGGTGGATGTTGGTTACCAGGCCGAACTGCTGGCCGACGGTGTGGATAATCGGCTCGGAGCTTATTTCAGGCTCGTAGGTGAGCATTACCCGACGTTTTGGCATCTCTATCTCCCTTCATTCAGGCGCTTTCCGATGGCTCTGGCTTCCTTGATTATACCATCTATAATCTCTTTTATGGTAGGCAGGTCGTCTATTAGCCCCACCACCTGCCCGCAGGGTATCATGGCCTGGTCAGGCTCGCCCTTGTCCAGGGCCTGCTTCTGGCGCAGGCCGTCTATCATCGGCAGTAGCTCCTCCAGAGTGGTGCCCCTCTTTTCCATCTCCAGTATGCTGCGGGCGAAGCCGGTGGCGACCACCCTTTCCGGGTTGTTGATGGAGCGCATTATCATCAGGGTGTCCTTTTCGCTGGCCTCCAGCAGCCGCTGCTTGATGCCGGGGTGGAGGGGACACTCCTGGCTGAGCATAAAGCGGGTGCCCATGAGCACCCCCTCGGCGCCCAGGGAGAGGGCGGCCATCAATCCCCTCCCGTCGCCGAAGCCGCCGCCGGCGATAACCGGTATGCTCAATTTGTCCACGGTGCGGGGGACGAGGACTAAGGTGGTCACGTCGTCCATGCCCGGGTTGCCCCCCTCCTCGAAGCCGACGATGGTCACTGCGTCTACCCCTACGTGTTCGGCAGTCAGGGCCGCCTTGACGCTGGCCACTTTGTGCATTATCTTAACCCCGCCCCCCTTGAGCTGCCTCATATACTGGCGGGGGTTCCGTCCGGCGGTCTCGATGATAGACACCCCTTCTTCGATGGCGGCGGCGATGTATTCTTCTAGACTCCTCGGCCTCAGGGTGGGCAGCAGGGTGATATTGACGGCGAAGGGCTTGTCGGTCAGGCTCTTGACCTTCCTGATTTCCTCCCGCAGCTCGCTGACGGTGGGGAAGGTCAGTGAGGCCATAATGCCCAGGCCCCCGGCGTTGGAGACGGCGGCCACCATCTCCGCCCGCGACAGCCACATCATCGCCCCCTGGATTATCGGGTATTTGATGCCAAACATCTGGGTAATCCTGGTCTTTAACACGTTTAAGCCTCCATCTGGCACAGTTTTAGCTCACCCCACACCCCCACCTGCTCGCCCTGGATGATAACTACTCCCTTGAGGCCACCGATGCTCCGGGCGAACTCGATGCCACCGGGAATGTCTTTAGGCTGGCGAATGAGGTTGCCGATAGCGGTGGCGGCGGCGTCGGCCAGGGCGGTTGAGGGTGAGAGCACCACCACGGCGTCGGCCAGGCCGAAGCTCAGTGAGTACCCCACCGTCCCTGAAGAGGTGCAAACCCCCAGCGGCGTTTCCTCCCCCTCAATCTCCAGCCCCACCCTTCCGGTAAGCGGCGACTGGCCGGCGTAGATGCCGATTCGCCTTTTAGTCAGGCTCTTGAGGTAGATGTCCCCCCCGTTCTCGACGATGACCTCCGGTGAGAAGGCGAGAAGTTCCTTGCCGACGGCCTCGGCGATAGCCCCGGCCACCGCCGCCATCGGCCCGACCCCGGCTTTCCGGGCCGCCTCGGCCATGTCAATCACCAGCGGCGGGGCGTTATCATCTACCGCCAGAGGCTCCAGCGAGGTTAAAAACAATGGGTGCCCCTCGATGTATTCCTCCAGCATGCCACGGTATTTCAGCACCAGCTCATAGGCTTCCTGCTTCAGGTCGCTACGGGCGCGGAGGTATAAATCAGTCTCCTTGAGCACTACCTCAAAGGCGGCCAGGTCGTTACCCTTGACCCAGTGGCGGTAGGTTCGCGGCTGATACATCGGCTAGAAGTGCACCTCCATCGCCCTCGGCGGGCAGGCCTTGATGCAGAGCCCGCAGGCCACGCATTTTTCATCGTAGAAGTTGACCCTTCTGGTGGGCTGGTCAAGCTCAAAGGCGCCGGAGGGACAGATGGTGATGCAGGCGCCGCAGTGGGTGCACCGCTCCTCGTTGCGGAGGACGTCCTGGCTTAAGGACTGTATCTTCACCCCGGTCTTGGTCAGGTAGCGGATGCCCTTATCGTAGTCCGGCTGCTCGCCGCTCAGCTCAATTATCAGCAGCCCCTCCTCCTCCGGTGTGACCAGCGCCTTGAGGATGTTGAAGTCGAGATTGTAGTCCTTGACCAGCCGCGATACGATGGGGCGGTCAACCAGCCGCTTGGGAAAGTGCAGCACTATTCTCTTGGATACGTTCATCTCAGTCTCCTTACCCCTCTATTGGCCTCTCTTTAAGCGGCTTGAATTTTATCCCCGCCTCCACCCCCGGCAGCGGCGCCACCGGCTGGGTGAGCAGGAATTTCCCCCCCAGTATCCACTCTTTGAGAGTATTGGCAATCTCCACCGCCCTTGGGTAGCTGGAGAGGGAGGCGGTGGGAATCTCCTTCCCCTTCAGCTTTACCTTGCTGCTCTTGAGCTCGGCGTAGCTGACCTCGCCCAGAATATCGGGCCTCACGTTGGGGTAGTCGCTGGAGTAATCAACAACTGGGCCGAAAATCTCGGCGTCGGTCACCGTGGTATAAACCAGGATTTCCTCATTGAGGATAGGTATAGGCACGCCGATGCCGACGGTCAGGGTGGCGCCGTAACCGAGCATGCTGGTGCCCACCAGCCACCTTGGGCTCATCTGCTTTAAATCTCCGATGAGGCAGAGGGTGCCCGCCCCCCTTGTCGGCACGCCCTTTTCGGTGCGGGGCACGTCGGGGTTGTGCTGGGTGCCCTGCCAGGCGACCAGGCCGGTGCCTCCCCCCAGAAAGACCCTGGTGCCGATGCCGATGGTCTTGTAGTAGGGGTCGTTGAGCAGCGGCGATAGCTGCCCGGCGGTGGCGTAGTTGATGTTGCCCAGGTTGGCCCGCAGCACCCCCATGTAAGTGTAGATGGTCCTGTCCGAGGTGTTGGCGGCCACGTTGTAGTTCTGGTAGGCGTTCCTGATGTTGAAGAGCACCGCCTCATTGAGGTCTTTGATGTTTATCCAGGTCTCCAGCTTCTTGCGGGGGTAGCAGTCGGTGCCGTAGGCGGTTGCCTCCAGCCGGATATCTTTACCGGCCACCAGCTCCTCGATGACGTGCCCGCCCCCGTAGTTAAACTCGCCGGGGTGGACCTTGTTTCTGGGGTCGTCCTCGGGCAGGGCGGTGGCGCCGATAAAGAGGTCAACCGCCGCCAGCCCGGTATAGGCCGGGACATCATTGAGGGTGACCCTGCCCCCGCCGAACTTGATTCTGGGCCTGGTGTGGCCGGTGTTGAGGTAGGCCCCGGAGGAGCACATCGGGCCGAAGGTGCCGGTGGTGACTACATCCACCTCTTCGGTGGCCTTCTTGATGCCCTTCTCTCTGGCGATGCCGATTATCTCCTCGGCGGTGACCACCACCGCCTTGCCCTGTTTTATCTTCTGGTTTATCTCTTCGATTGTTTTGGCCATGGCTAAAACCTCCTTGATATTAATGGTTAGTCTCTAAGCTGTCAATCGGTGGCCTGGCGCACAAAGAAAAAGCCCAAGAATTCTGTTTTTCTTGGGCTTGGTTGACTCGGCTACAGCTTGGGGAAATCAGGTCGGCATATTCCCCGAACTGGCGGCACGCCAAGCCCAGGGCATCATCATGCGCAGAGCCCCCGTGTTTAAGCTTAGCTGTCCCTTCCAGTCCGGCACTATTTTTGCCTTCTTTTGGGCAGGTTTAAGAATAAAAATATTCTATAGGATTTATAGCTGAAAGTCAAATTTATGTATTTATGTTGAAGCCTAGAGCGCCATCAGCTATAATCACAGGGAGTATTTTAACTTCGAGCGGAGAAAAGTTTGTTAAAAGACCATAGCTGCGGCGAACTCAGAAAAGAAGATGCCGGCGCCGAAGTGACGCTGGCGGGCTGGGTTGACCGCCGCCGCGACCACGGCGGGCTGATATTCATTGACCTGCGGGACAGAGAAGGCATCACCCAGGTCGTCTTTGACCCGGAGACTTCAACCGAATGCCATAAGATAGCTAACAAGATGCGCAGCGAGTACGTCGTCCAGGTAGCCGGCCAGGTCTCCCGGCGCCCTAAAGGGACGGAGAATCCCAAGCTGCCCACCGGCGATGTTGAGGTCATCGCCCAAAGCGCCAGGATACTCAATGCCTCCAAGACGCCGCCCTTCTATATCAACGAGGAGGTCGAGGTTGAGGAGAGCCTGAGGCTAAAATACCGTTATTTAGACCTGCGCCGTCCCCAGATGAGGCAGAATTTAGCTCTCCGCCACCGGGTGATTAAGTTTATTCGCGATTTTATGGATGCCCACGGCTTTCTTGACATCGAGACGCCGATTCTGACCAAGAGCACCCCAGAAGGGGCCCGCGATTATTTAGTGCCCAGCCGCGTCCAGCCGGGGAAGTTCTACGCCCTCCCCCAGTCCCCCCAGCAGATGAAGCAGCTGCTGATGGTGGCCGGGATGGAGAAATATTATCAGGTTGCCAAGTGCTTCCGCGACGAGGACACCCGCGCCGACCGCCAGCCCGAGTTCACCCAGCTTGACATTGAGATGAGCTTTATTGAGGTGGACGACATCTTAAAGCTGATGGAGGAGCTGTTCACGGCGCTGGTGGAGAATATCAGGCCCGATATGAGATTGATAAAGCCCTTCCCCCGCCTCAGCTTCGCCGAGGCGATGGAGCGCTACGGCACCGATAAGCCCGACCTCCGCTTCGGTATGGAGCTGGCTGACCTGACCGAGATTGCCGGTAAGACCGACTTCGCCGTTTTCAAAGACGCTATCGCTAAAGGGGGCAAAGTCAAGGGCATAAATGCCCCCGGCTGCGGCGGCTACAGCCGCCACCAGCTCGATGAGCTGAACAGGTTCGTCCAGGCGCTGGGTGCTGCCGGACTATTGACGTTATCGCTGGGTACCGAGGGCGGTGATTTAAGCGCTCTGACCATGGAGGAGGTGAAATCAGCCGCCGCCCGCTTTTTGACTATAGGGCAGGTCAGGCAGATGGCTCAGCTCCTGGGGGCAGAGCGTGGAGACCTTTTGCTCATCGTCGCCGGCAATCAAAGGCTGGTTGAGACGGCACTGGGCGAGCTGCGCCTGGAGATGGCCCGCCGCCTCAAGCTGGCCGACCCCAGGCTGTTCGCCCTGGCCTTCGTCCAGAATTTCCCCCTATTACGCTGGGATGATGAGCTCAAGCGCTGGGACTCGGAGCACCACCCCTTTACCGCCCCCCGGGAGGAGGATATTCCCCTGCTGGAGAGCGCCCCGGAGAAGGTGCGCGGCCAGCACTACGATATCGTTGGCAACGGCTACGAGCTCGGCGGCGGCAGTATCAGGATTCACACCGCCGAGATGCAGAGAAAGATATTCAGCCTGCTGGGCTACAGTGATAAAGAGATTGACGCCCGCTTCGGCCACATGCTGGAGGCGTTCCGGTATGGGGCGCCCCCCCACGGCGGCATCGCCCTCGGCCTTGACCGCATCATCATGCTGCTGGCGGGGGAGGAGACCATACGTGAGGTCATCGCCTTCCCCAAGAACCAGGCCGCCGTCGATATGACCTTCGATGCCCCATCGTCGGTGAGCGAGCAGCAGCTGGCCGAGCTGCACCTGCGTCTGAGAGAGGAAAGATGAAAGTCACCAGAGAGAAGGAAGAGAACAATCAGGTCTTTTTACGCATTGAACTGGAGAAACCCGAGGTAGAGAAGTCGCTGGAGCAGGCCTACCGCCGGCTGGTTCAGAAAGCCAAGATTCCCGGCTTCCGACAGGGCAAGGCGCCCAGGGTGGTGCTGGAGCGCTATATCGGCAGGGAGAGCCTCATGGAGGACGCCCTCAATAATCTGCTCCCCGATGTCTATCAGCAGGCGCTGAAAGAGCAGCAGATTGAGGCTATCGCCAACCCTGAGATTGAGGTCGTCCAGACCGAGCCGGTGGTCTTCACCGCGGTGGTGCCACTCAAGCCAACCGTTGAGCTAGGCGACTATAAGAGCCTCAGGCTGGCCCCGGAAAAGTCGGAGGTGACCAAGGCCGATGTTGACGCCGCCATCGAGCAGCTGCGCCGCCAGCACGGCACCTGGGAGCCGGTGGAGCGCCCGGTGGCCTTTGATGACCTGGTCACCATGGATGTCACAAGCCAGGCGGAGGGCAAGCCCTTTATCAACCAGCCAGGGGCCCAGTACCAGGTTGTGTCCGGCCAGACCCTGCCCGTCCCCGGCTTTGCCGAACAGCTGGTGGGTATGGAAATCGGCGGGGAGAAGGAGTTTAAACTCAAGCTCCCTGAGGACTATTCAAAATCTGAGCTGGCGGGTAAGGAGGCCAGCTTCAAGGTGAAGGTCAGCGAGATAAAGCAGCCGCACCTGCCCAAGCTGGACAGCGAGTTCGCCCGGCTGGTCAGCCCCGAGTTTAAGACCATGGCGGCGCTTAAGGCACAGCTGGCCAAAAATCTACACCTTCAGGCGGAGCAGAGGACGAGAGAGGCCTTTGAGGAAAAGGTTATTGACGCCGTGGTTGACATTAGTAAGGTTGAGTTCCCGCCGGTTCTGGTCGAGGCGGAGATGGAGCACCTTATGGAGCAGCAGGCGAGGTGGCTTGAGGGGAGTGGAATAGGGGTGGAGGAGTATTTGAGCCAGATTAATAAAAAAGAGGATGAGATGCGGGAGGAGATGCGCCCGGTCGCCGTCAGGCGGGTGACCCGCTCCCTGGTGCTGGGCAGGGTGGCCGAGGCGGAGAAGATTGAGGTCACTGACAAAGAGATAACTGCCGAGCTGGAAAAGATGGTTCAGGGCGCCGAGAATACGGCGGAGATGAAGGAGAGGATAAACTCGCCCCGGGTCCGCGACTCAATGGCCCAGATGCTGGCCACTCAGAAGACAGTCCGGCGGCTGGTGGAGATAGCCGGAGGTCCCCAGGATGCCCCCCAAGAATAGTTCCCGGGTGGTGAAGAGCATCTGCCGCATGTGCTCAAGCTGCTGCGGGATGGATGCCCATGTCGATAACGGACGGCTGGTCAAAGTCACCCCGATGCGGGAGCACCCGGTCAATCGCCTCTGTGTCAAAGCAACCGCCATGGCCGAATGGCTCTATTCCCCGGAGCGAATCACCCACCCCATGAGGAAGGTCAACGGGGAGTGGCGTGAAGTCTCCTGGGATGAAGCCCTCGATATTATTGCCGATAAGCTGGTCGAGATAAGGGAGCGTTACGGTGCCAAAGCGGTGGAGGTGCACCTGGGTGAGCCTACCGTCGGCACGGAACTATCGGGGGTGGCGGCCAGGTTCTGCAGCCTTTTCAGGACACCTAACTTTACCTCGGGGTCTTCCCTTTGTTTTGTGGCCCGGGCGATAGGGCACGGACTGTCGATAAGCAGCCGGAGACTGCCCCTGATGCCGAGCTATGAAAATACCCGGTGCGCCGTCGTCTGGGGGCATAACCCCCAGCAGTCCAAGATAGGCGAGGAGGTGGATATTCGGGCCGCCCGGAAGCGGGGGGCTAAGCTAATTGTGGTTGACCCCAGGACTACCCCACTGGCCAAGCGGGCCGACCTTCATATCCGGGTAAAGCCCGGCACCGACTGCGCCCTGGCGCTGGGCCTGCTCAATGTCATCATCGGCGAGAAGCTATATGATAAAGAGTTTGTTGAGCGCTGGACGCTCGGCTTCGATAAACTGGCCGAGCACGTCAAAGCCTACCCACCGGAGGCGGTAGCCAAAATCACTAGCGTCCCGGCGGCTCAGATCAGGCAGTTTGCCCGTATGTATGCCGCCGCCAGGCCGGCGACCATCAGTCAGGATGTGGCCCTGGATCACTGTGTTAACGGTGTGCAGAACAGCCGGGCTATTTCGATTCTGGTCGCCGTCACCGGCAACCTTGATGTCACCGGCGGGAACGTCTATAACCCCTCGCTGGTACAGGCCAGTACCAGAATCAAGGGGAGGGTCTCCGTTGACGAGGCTATCGGTGCCCGCTATCCTATATTCGGCAAGTTTGCCGGTCAGACAACGGCCATGCCGGTAGCCGAGGCAATAATTACTAGCCAGCCCTATCCGGTCAAGGCTATCATCGTTCAGGCCTGTAACCCCGCCCTCACCTGGCCCGATAGTAAAAAGGTCAGACGGGCGCTGGAGAAGCTTGACTTGCTGGTGGTATCCGACCTTTTTATGACCGAGACGGCCAGGCTGGCCGATATTTTCCTCCCCGCCGCCGCCTTCCTGGAGAGAAAAATACTTACCGACTACACCTCCAAGGGGCTACCGCTGGTGGCGGTGAGCGACAAGGTAGTTGAGCCTCCGGGTGAATGTCTGGAGGACTGGCGGCTGTGGGCCGAGCTTGGCCGCAAGGTAGGCTACAGCGACTATTTCCCCTGGCAGAGCGCCGATGAGCTTTTCCGCTATCTGCTGGAGCCTTCCGGGGTTAGTCTGGAGCAGCTTGAGAAAAACCCCGGCGGCATAATGTACCACCGGCTTGACCGCCAGCGCAAATACGAGCAGGAAGGGTTTAGCACCCCGTCGGGGAAGGTGGAGATATTCTCACCGACGCTGGCCGACTACGGCTATGACCCCCTGCCCACCTTCACCCCGCCGCCGGAAGACCCGGCCTATCCCTTCACCCTGATCACCGGCACCAGGACCATCGCCTTCACCCACTCCGGCTTCCGCCAACTGGCCAGGCTCAGGAAGCTGGTGCCCGGACCGCTGGTGGAGATTAACCCCGAGTCAGCCGAAAAACTCGGCATTACTGATGGCGAGCCGGTGTTGCTGGAGTCACCCAAAGGGAGCCTCACCCTGAAGGCCAGGGTCACCGATGAAGTCCCGCCCGGCGTCTTGAGCATTCAGCACGGCTGGGAGGAGGCCAACGCCAACCTGCTCACCGCTTTCGACCCACCCGACCCCATCTCCGGCTACCCCGCCTTCAAGACCGTACTCTGCCGGGTGCGAAAAATCGGGGAATAGTTTATAATTTAGAAGTAACCACAAAAAGATAGCGGGAGAAGAGAGATGAATGTACAACCGACCAATATAATACCCGGCGTGGTTGAGAGCGGGCCGAGGGGGGAAAAGTACTGGGATATATACTCGCTGCTGCTTAAAGAGCGCATCGTCATGCTGTTTACCCCGATTACCGACCAGGTGGCCAACGTCATCATCGCTCAGCTTCTCTACCTGGAGCGGGAGGACCCGGATAAAGACATTAATATGTATATCCAGAGTCCCGGCGGGGTTATCAGCTCCGGTCTGGCCATCTACGATACCATGCAGCTGATACGTCCTGATGTTTCCACCATCTGCGTCGGCATGACCGCCAGTATGGCCACGGTGCTGCTCTGTGCCGGGACCAAGGGCAAGCGCTACGCCCTGCCCAATGCTACCATCCACCTGCACCAGGCCTTTGGTGGCGCCCAGGGACAGGCCGCCGATGTTGCCATTGCCGCCCGCGAGATTATGCGTATGCAGGAGCTGATTCGCAGCATACTGGTCAAGCATACCGGCCAGACGCTGGAGAAGATAACCCACGATACCGACCGGGACTTTTACCTCAACCCGGAGCAGGCGGTGGAGTACGGCCTCATCGATGAAATCCTGGCCAAGCCCAAAGAGGAGAAGAAGTAGCTAGAGCTCTTTCTGATAGAGCTCAAGGTAGCGACCAGCCAGTTGCTTCAGGGTGGGCAGACCCTCCCTGGCCCCCGTTTTACCGATGCAGAAGTGGGCAACAATATCGCCCAGCCGCCCACACTCCTCCAAGTCTTTGTTGTTGACCGTTCCGTAAAGAAAGCCGCAGGCGAAGGCATCGCCGGCGCCGGTGGTATCGGCTATCGTCCCGGTGTCTGACGGTTTGATAATATATTCGTTCTTGGCATCTCTAATATAGGCGCTGGCGGCGGTGTTCTTTATTTCAGCCCCTCTGCCCAGGGTGACGGCCACTATCCGGCAGCCCTGCTTAATGCACCTTGCCGCCCCCTCGAGGACATCCGCCCCGGTAAGCTGTTCTATCTCGTCCCGGTTGATGAAAAGGATGTGGCTGCGGCGCAGGACTGGCGTCAGCGCTTTGAGACCTTTAGCAGCGTAGAGGGCGCCGGGGGCAAAGCTGAGCTTTACCGGCTCATCTAACTTTTCTACTAGCTCCAGCGACAGCTTGAACTGCCTGTCGTCGGCGAAAGAAGAAAGGTGTAAAATATCCGCCCCGTTGATATAGCCCGGGTCTATATCCTTAATGGTGAGTCGGCTGTTGGCGCCGGGCAGGACATAGAGTGAGCGCTTACCACCCTTGGCGCTTAAGCCTATAACCTGGCCGGTTCCGGCTTTTGTCTTGAATTTTATCCGGCTGGTGTCCACCCCAACCTTTTTGAAATCATCGAGTAATATCCTGCCCTCGTCATCACTGCCGACGGCGCCGCAGAAGGCAGCGTTTATTTCCAGCTTCCCCAGCCCGTAGATGGTGTTGGCCGCTGAACCGCCGGGATATGATTCGGCTTTCTCCACCACCGCCTCACCGTCGTCGAGGATGGTGGCTACCGTATAGATATGGTCTATATTCAACGCCCCCAGCCCGACTATTTTTATTTTCATGGCATCACCCCAGCTCGGCGGCTTCCTCCCTGACCATTCGTCGGTACTTCTTATGAATCTCGATAACGGGGTCTAAGTCCTTTCGACCAACCAGCCAGTGGAAGTAGAAATTATCCTCCTTGCCCCGCCATCTCTCCTTGTATTTGACCACCCTCTCCGTCCAGCCCCGCTTTTTCTTCTGCCAGGCCTCCAGCACCGGCTGCAGGTCGCTGATGTTGGCGGAGGCCAGGCCCATGCTGGCGTAGGGCAGGGCGTACTCGTTGGCGTTAAAGGCGATGGCCAGCCCTTTTTTCTCCTCCACCGCCTGGAGCATCCTGAAGTCGGTGATGCTGTCGCCGATGACCACCCAGCTGGACAGCGGCTCCAGGTATTTATCGGCGAAGCTATTCAGGGCGGCCACCTTGCGCCTGCCGCCGACAGGCTTCACCTCTTTGATAGCAGCGCCGAGGTCGGTTTGGGGCAGCCTCTCCCAGAAGAACCTGTCTAGACTGCTCTTGATTCTGTCGTCGTCGTCAACCGGCTTCATGGTCAGCATTTCCTCTTCCGCCTTTCGCACCAGCTCTTTCTCTTCCGGGCTCAAGCTGGCCCGGAGCCTGTCCAGAGGGAGAGAGGTGTAGGCGACGTTGTGGGCGTAGATGTCCAACTTCTGGGTGATGTGATAGGCGTACTGCTCGTAGCTGGTGCTGATGCAGAAGACCTTCCAGCCGTTATACTGCAGCCAGGCGATGAGCTTATGGGCGCCGCCGGTAAGGCTGGCTTTGGTCGCCAGTTCGGTGATGTTCTCCGCGGAGATATTGTGCACTATCAGGAAGGGCACGATGAGGGCGAGGGTGTCCCCTGGCTCGTAGTCCTCTCTATTTTCCAGGGTCAGCAGGTCGTCGTAGCGGCTGATGACCTCGAAGACCCTGTCGCCGTCGGGGAAAAGCTTCATCAGCTCGTAGGCGTTGTCCTGGGGTGATAGGGGACCTTCTAGGTCGAAGCAGATAAAGTTGGCCATTAGCTCTTTACCTCTCCCCCTTCTTTTCGGGTGTTTTTTCCCCATACCCACCCAAAAGGCTTCGCCTCTTTACATCTCTTTACCCCCACCCCTTAAGGAGAAATTGATAGAAATGTCACTTCTATAGGGTGGGAGGGTGGGAATTAATACGTACTCTAAAAATCGGGCTGGACTCTCTTTTCCCCTAGCTTTTCTTTAATAATTTGTCTATCTCGCAGGTTAGATTATAACCCTTTATGGCCCGGCCGTCAGCACCGACCACCTTGCCCTTCCTTATCCTCACCTTGCCCCGGCTGAAGGCCTTGAGGGTGGCGATTATCAGGGGGAACTCCCGGGCCAGCCCCTGCTTGCGGATGAGCTTGAAGAGGCGGTTGCTCTCCCCCTGTGTTTTCTTGATCTCGTTAACCGGCCGCCCCTCTATCTCCCGCCAGTATCTATCAAAGGGCTCGCCCCTTATGGAGAAGGTGCAGTAGGCTACCGGGGGCCCCTCGTCCAGCTTTGGGCTGACCAGGTGCATCATCACCCCGGTCTCTTCAGCTTTGGTTTCGATTAACTGCCAGATTACCTCCTGCCAGCTGCCCTTGGGCCCGCCCGGGGCCGCTGGGTGGAGGTTGATCATATCGTATTTGTGGCACATCTCTTCGCCGACGATGAGCATGTAGCCGGCCAGGACGCTCAGGTCGGCCTCGAACTCCTCCAGCCGCTTCATAACCTCTCGGTCATATTCAAGCCGCCACCCCTCCCCCCGGCTGGCTTTAAAACTGCGTGAGGGAAGGGTGATGAGGGGCAGCCCGTAGCTTTTGACCAGCCGGTGGAACATATCACTCTGCTTCGATTCGCCGGGCTCGCGGTTGCAAAAGACGAAGGCAATCTCGGCCTGTATCTCGCCCAGGGCGATGCTCTGCTGGGCAACGGTGAGCAGGTCCCGGGCGGCCTTGTCCCGTCCGGTGGAGAACCAGCCCAGCTTCTGTACCGGCTTTAGCCTAGCCATCGCTTTCTCAGCTTGGTCCAGATACTGGCGAAGTGGATGGCGGGGTTGGTCATGTGCCCGCGGATTTTGCCCTGGCGCAGGGCATCGAGGAAGTCGTCTTTTCCGGTAAACTCGGGCATTTCAACGTAGGCGTTGCCTATCTCCCGGAGGGTGTGGGCGTCGCTGCCGGCGCTCGGGACGATATTGTGTTTCCGGGCGAAGGCTCGGGCTTTGACTAGGTTCTGGGGGAGCATAATACGGGCGTTGAGCACCTCGACGATATCAATCTGGTCGGCAATTTCCTCAATTACGTTGCTGCGCAGCGCCGACTGGCGGAAGAAGTCGAAGGGGTGGGGGATACAGATCAGCCCGTCCTGGGCTTTGATGCGGGCGATGGTCTCGGCCACCGGTAGCCCACTGGGTATGGTCTCCTTCAGGAACATGCCCATGATTTCGCCGTGGGGGGTCAATATTTCCTCGGCGACGATTATCGTAATTGGCGCTGTTTCCTTCAGCTTCAGCGCTCCCTCGGCGGTGCCGTGGTCGGCGATGGCCACGCAGTTTATCCCTTTCTCAATACAGCGGTCGGCTATCTTTTCCAGAGGCGTGTTACAGTCCAGAGAGTACTGGGTATGAACATGCAGGTCAGCTTTCAGCAATTTGGCTAACTAACCCTCTCTAGGTAGGCGCCGGTGCGGGTGTCGACCTTAATAATATCGCCGGTATTGATGAACATGGGTACCTGGATGGTGATGCCGGTCTCCAGTTTGGCCGGCTTGTTGCCGGCGGTGGCGGTATCGCCCTTAAATCCTGGCCCGGTCTCGGTCACCTCCAGCTCCACGGTAATGGGCATTTCCACCCCCACCAGCTTTCCCTTATAGCTAGATACCGTCAGCGACATCCCCTCTTTCAGATAGTTCAGAGCGTCGCCTAGCTGGCTCGAGTCAATGGGCGTCTGCTCGAAGCTTTCCTCGTCCATGAAGTAGTAGCTGTCGCCGTCGTTGTAGAGGTACTGCATGGTGCGCGTATCCAGCCGCGCCCGGGCGAACTTCTCGCTGGCCTGGAAGGAGCGCTCGATGGTATGGCCGCTGCGTACATCTCTTAGTTTGAGCCTTACCTGGGCGCTGCCCCGCCCCATCTTGATATGCTGGTAGTCCAGCACCTGGTAGAGCTTGTCGTCCAGCTCAATAGTAATCCCTTTTTTCATTTCACCGCTGTCAATCATTCTGGTCTCCGTAGCCCTATTTCTGGGCTTTTGAGATTTCCCTGACCTTTCCCGCCTCCATCACCACCAAATCCTCAATCCTCACTCCGCCCCACCCCTCAAGATAGATACCTGGCTCGACGGTAAAGACCATGCCCTCGGTAAGCTCCTCCGCCGAGCCGGGACCCAGCCGTGGTGCTTCGTGGGTGGCCAGCCCCACCCCGTGTCCCAGCCCGTGGCCGAAGGCCTCACCGTAGCCCACCTCTACAATAATTGTCCTGGCCAGCTGGTCGGCCTCAGCGCCAGTCATCCCCGGCTTAATCATGGCTATCGCCCCTAATTGAGCGCCGAGGACGGTGTTATAGACCTTTTTAAAGGTATCGTCGGGAGCGCCCAGGCAGAGGGTCCGGCTCAGGTCGCTGGCATAGCCCCCCACCCTGGCCCCGATGTCAATCACTACCGGCTCGCCGCTTTTAATTGCCCTCGCCGAGGGTTGGGCGTGGGGCAGGGCGGAGTTCGGCCCGGCGGCGACAATAACCTCGAAAGGCAGCGGCTGGCTGCCCTTCTCCCGCATAAACCTCTCTATCTCCCAGGCGGCCTCTATTTCCGTCATGCCGGGACGAATACTCTCCCGGATATGTTCCATGGCGGCATCGGCAGTCCCGGCGGCCTGGGCAATAAGCCCGATTTCTTCAGGCTCCTTGACCGCCCGCAGCGGCTCCGCCATATCCTCTACGGGGATAAGCTTTAGACCGGATTTGCCTTTTTCCAGTATATCACATAACCGCTGGTAGAGGCCAAAGGTCAGGTGGCCCCCCTCGAAGCCCAGTCTTCTTATTTTTAGCCCGGCGGCCAGTTCCGGTAGCCAGCCCCCGATATCGCTGCTTACGGTGAATATCTCGTAGTCGGGCGCCTGGTTTTTAGCCTGGACGGTATAGCGGGCATCGGTGGCCAAAATACGCTTATTCTTAGTGATAATCAGAAAGCCATCCGAGCCGTCAAAGCCGGAAAGGTAGCGGCGGTTCTCCGGCTGGGAGATTAAAATGCCATCTATATTCTTTCCCCCCACCCCCCCAATCAGCTTCTCTATTCTAGTCTTTATTTGAAGGCTCATCCCTTTTCTCTCTGGCCAGTGGGTGGGCGGCCAGATAGACCTTTCTGGCCTGCCGCTTGGTGACGTGGGTGTATATTTGAGTGGAGGTAAGCCGGGCATGACCCAGCAGCTCCTGGACAACTCTCAGGTCGGCGCCGCCGTCGAGCATATGGGTGGCGAAGGTATGCCTCAGCAGGTGGGGGTGAACCCTCTTGCCGATGCCGGCCTTCTTGGCGTAATTCTCCAGCAGCCTCTGCACGCTCCTTGCCGGCAGTCTCTGCCCGTAGCGGTTGAGGAAGAGGGCCTGGCTCCTCTTTTTGCCGAGGAGTTCAGGCCGGCCATACTCAAGGTAGCTTTTAAGCGCCGTAGCGGCGGGCTCACCCATCAGTACCACCCTCTCTTTAGAGCCCTTCCCCAGGACCCGTATCTCGTTGCTCTCAAGGTCAACCTGCTCCGGCGTCAGCCCCACCAGCTCGCTCACCCGCAGGCCGGAGGCGTAGAGCAGCTCCAGGAGCGCCCGGTCCCGCTGTCCCAGTGGGGTGGAGGGGTCGGGGGCGCTGAGCAGCCTTTCCACCTCTTCTATGGTCAGAAAGGAGGGCAGGCGCTTGTCCAGCTTTGGCGAGGAGAGCAGCTCTATCGGGTTCTTGGGTATTATTTTCTCTCGCACCAGGTAGCGGTAGAAGGAGCGGATGGCGGACAGCTTGCGGGCGATGCTGGATTTAGCTGTGCCCCGCTCCATCAGTTCGGAGAGGTAGTCGCGCAGGACGTGCCGATCTACCTTGGTTTCGTTTAGGGGGTCAACCTTTTTCTTCTTTAAGAAGTAGAGGAAGTCCAGCAGGTCGTCCCGGTAGTTGCGGACGGTGTAGGGCGAGGCGTTCTTCTCCGCCTCTAGGTACTGGATATATCTGTCGTAGATTTCTTGCATGGCTTTTAATTTAGGTCTATCTTCCCACCCAGCCCGCCCTCATAAGCTGCGCTTCTAAAGCTTGCTGCCCCACCCCCGAAGGGGAGTAATTATTTCCTCTCTTCCCCCGGAGGGGGAGATTGTTTTTTCTTACCCCTTATTTCAAGGGATTTTTAAAGGCACTGCCTTTGAGGGTGGGAGGGTGGGAAGCAAAACGTACTCCAAAAATCGGGCTAGACCTCCTCTTCCTTTTCACCGTCTTTGCCTGTCCTTTTTATCTTCCCTCTATACTCGCACTTGGTGCACTTGGCCATACCACGCCCGGCGGCGGTGAGCAGGCCGCCGCACTGGGGGCAGGGTTGGGGGAGGGGCCTGGTATTCAGGATAAAGTTGCATTCGGGGTAGTTACTGCACCCGTAGAAGGTGCGCTTCTTCTTGCTCTTCTTGACCACCAGCTCACCGCCGCACTGGGGGCACTTTACCCCCACCTTGACCAGGAAGGGCCTGGTGGTCTTGCACTCGGGGTAGCCGCTGCAGGCCAGGAATTTGCCGAAGCGCCCGAACTTGACCACCATCGGCTTACCGCACTTGGGGCAGACCTCGTCGGTGGCCTCCTCAACCTTGACTCTCTCCATAAGCTCGGCGGCACTGTTGAGGCTCTTCTCGAAAGGTGTGTAGAAGCCCCGGACGACGGCTACCCAGTCCTTGTTTTCGCTGGCCACCTGGTCGAGCTCATCCTCCATCTGGGCGGTGAACTCGATGTTGACGATTTCGGGGAAGTGCCGGGTGAGCAGGTCGTTGACGACGAAGCCCAGCTTGGTGGGCTTAAAACGCCCGCCGCTCTTCTCGACGTAGTCCCTCTCCTGGATGGTGGACAGGATAGGGGCGTAGGTGCTGGGGCGGCCGATGCCCCACTGCTCCAGCGTCTTGATGAGGGTGGCCTCGGTGAAGCGGGGTGGCGGCTGGGTGAAGCGTTGCTCGCTGAAGATATCAATGAGCCTTAGCTTATCGTCTTTTTTAAGCGGAGGCAGTTTTCTCCCGGTCTCTTCCTCGGCTTCGTCCCTGCCCTCGATGTAGAGGGTCATGAAGCCGTCGAAGGTGTTGACCGAGCTTGATGTCCTCAGCAGATAGACCGTCCTGGCTCTGGGGGGTCTGGCCTCGATATCGACGGTGGTATTGTCGAAGGTGGCGGCGGCCATCTGGCTGGCCACCATCCGTTTCCAGATGAGCTGGTAGAGTTTAAACTGGGCGTTGCTTAGGTAGGGCTTTACCGCTTGCGGCTCGCGTTTTATCCGGGTGGGACGGATGGCCTCATGGGCTTCCTGCGCCCCTTTGACCCGGGTGGTGAAGGAGCGGGCGTGGGCGGGCAGGTATTTCGGGCCGTATTTTTCGGCGATGTACTCCCTGGCTTCGGCGACGGCGGAGCGGGCAACACGGATGGAATCGGTTCTCATATAGGTGATGAGGCCGACGCTTCCCTCTTTACCTATAGGCAGGCCTTCGTAGAGCTCCTGGGCGACGCTCATGGTCAACTTAGCCGGGAAGTGGAGCTGGCGCCAGGCCTCCTGCTGGAGGGTGCTGGTGATGAAGGGAGGTGATGGCTGGCGGGTGGCCTTCTTGGCGGTCACCTTGCTTACTTTATAGTCGGCTTTTTTAAGCTCTTCTTCAGTCTCGGCAGCTTCCTTTTTATTATGTATTATCAGCTTGGTGCCGTCGGCCAGGCCAATCAGGTTGGCTCTGAATGTGGTCGCCCCGGCGGGCTTGGCCAGCTCGGCCTCGATTACCCAGTACTCCACCGGTTTGAACCTCTCGATTTCTCTTTCCCGGTCAACGATAATCCTGAGCGCCACCGACTGCACCCGCCCCGCCGAAAGCCCCCGCCTCACCTTGCGCCAGAGCAGGGGGCTGAGCTTATAGCCGACCAGCCTGTCCAGGACGCGCCGGGCCTGCTGGGCGTTGACCAGCTGCATGTTTATCGTCTGGGGGTGGGCGAAGGCATGCTCGATGGCCTCTTTGGTTATCTCGTGGAAGACGACGCGGCGGTAGCTCTTGCGGTTGGTTCTGGTCACCTGCTCCAGGTGCCAGGAGATGGCCTCTCCCTCCCGGTCGGGGTCGGTGGCCAGGTAGATGGTGGAGACCTCTTTGGCCGCTCTTTTAAGCTCGCTGACGATTTTGGTCTTGGCCCGGGGTACGACATATTTGGGGGCGAAGTCCCCCTCGATGTCCACCCCGAGTTGGCTTTTGGGTAGGTCCCTGATGTGCCCCATCGAGGCTTTAAGACTGTAGCCTTTTCCCAGCAGCTTTTCCAGCGTCCGGGCCTTGGCCGGCGACTCGACAATAACCAGGCTTGTAATACTTGACATAATATTAGTCCACCCTCACCCGGTAGGCCTCCCTGGTTTCACGGGAGAGGGTATAGTTCATATTTCCGGTCTGTTTGACCAGCCCTTTAAGCTCCATCATGGCCAGGGTGCTGCTGACGGTGGCTACCGGTAGCCCGCTCGAGCGGCAGACCTCGTCGATGTGGGTTGGCTCGGCGCTGAGCTGTTTTAAGAGAATAGACTCGGTATCGGTGGTGGGTAGCAGCTCGGTAAGCTCCATCTGCTGGGCGACGGCGGTCAGGTTCAGTTCCTCTAAGATATCGGTGTAGCCCCGTACCAGCTTGGCCCCTTCCTGGATGAGGTGGTTGGTCCCCCGGCTGGCCGGCGACAGGATGCTGCCCGGCACGGCGAAGACCTCTCGGTTCTGCTCCAGGGCCAGGTGGGCGGTAATCATCGCCCCGCTGGTATCGTCGGCCTCGACCACCAGCACCCCTAGGCTCAGCCCGCTTAAGATTCTATTGCGTCGGGGGAAGTTGTCCGCCCTGGGCCGGGTGCCCAGCGGAAACTCGCTTATTAGTGCCCCCTGCCTGGTGATGTCGCGGGCCAGTGCCGCGTTCTCCGCCGGATAGACGATGTCCAGCCCGCAGCCCAAGACGGCGATGGTTCGGCCCCCCGCCGCCAGGGCGCTCTGGTGGGCTACCGAGTCGATGCCCCTGGCCAGCCCGCTGACGATGGTTATCTTGTTCCGGGCCAAATCGGTGACTATCTCCTCGGCGGCCTGCCGCCCGTAGACGGTGGAGCGGCGCGTCCCCACCACCGCCAGACACCACTCGTCCTGGGACAGCAGTTTTCCCCGGATGTAGAGCACCGGCGGGTAGTCGTATATTTCCTTGAGGCGGGCAGGGTAGTCCGGGTCGTGGAAGGTGAGCACCTTCACCCCGTGTTTCTCCAGCTTTTCCATCTCGGCGTCAAGGGAAATCTTGGCCCGCCAGTAGCCGACGGCGTTGGCCGAACCCCGGTCCAGCCCGGCCTTCTTGAGCTCGGCCGGAGTGGCCTGCCAGGCCGACTTCAGGTCGCCGAAGTGGCCTTCCAGCCTGGAGAGCTTGACCCGCCCGATGCGGGGTATCAGGCTGAAGCCCACCCAGTATTTTATATCTTTTCTAGTCACTACAGGGCAATTCTAACATAGAGACAGAGCACTGACAATTAAGATTGTGTTAAACCCCACTCCCATTTATATCTTTTCCCACCCGCCGCCCTTTAAGGAAGGGCTAAAGCCCTTTTTACCCCACCCCCATTGGGGTGGTATCTTCCTTTCACCCTTTTAAGGAGTTGATAGAGGTCTAACCTCTGTAGGGCGGGAGAGTGGGAAATAAAACGTTCTATAGAAATATCTCTAATCCCGGCTGCCCCAGAGGAGCACGGTGCCGACGATGGCTACCCCCAGCAAGGCCATACCGATTATGGTGAAGCCGGTGGCGAAGCTGTAGCGGTCGGCCAGGTAGCCCAGCAGCGGTATGGTAAGGCCGGAGCCTCCCCGGCTGGCAAAGTAGTAGACGCCGAGCACGGTGGAGCGGCGCTGTGGCGGGGAGTGGGTGATGATATAGGCCTCGGTGACCGGCATACCGATGTACATGCACATGCCGCAGATGAGTGCTACCAGCCAGATGCTCCAGCTCAGCGAGCCCAGACTCAGCAGGTAGAGGGCGGGACCGGCGATAAGGCTCACCGCCAGCATCACCGGGACGGTACCCACCCGGTCGGAGAGGTAGCCGCCGGTGGGACCGGCCCACAGGCCGGCGAAGTGGAGGAAGGAGAGAAGCAGGGCGCCGGTTTCGGCGCTGGTCTTGAGGCTATCAACGGCGAAGAGGGGGATATAGGATGCTACCGATATGACCAGTACCTGTAGCAAAACCCCCAGAGCGATGAAGGTTACCAGCCGGCGCAGGCTGCCGGTTGGCCATGGCTCGGTCTGGGGGCGGGCGGTAGCTTTATGGGCTTGATGGGTATAGCCCAGCCTCCCCAGGATTAGGAAGAGCACGATACCGATGATAAAGACGGGTATGGCCATGCTGATGAGAGAGCCCCGCCAGCTCAGGATGCGGGCAATGGCCACGGCAAAAAACGGTGCCAGGAAGAAGCTGGCGCTACCGCCTATCTGGTGCAGCCCCAGCGCCCGGCCCTGGCTCTCTCTGCCTACTGACGCCGAGATTACCGGTGAGGCGGCGGGGTGGTAGCCGCCTCCCATCGCCCCGAGCAGGACCACGAAGACAATCATTATCAGGTAGGTGGGGGACAGCCCGATGAGCACGGTAAAGATGGCCATACCGGAGATGCCCATTAAAATCATCAGCCGGGGCCCGAGCCTGTCGGAGAGCCAGCCGGCGGGCAGTTGGCTGAAGCCATAGGAGAGGTTGAAAGCGGATATTATCCAGCCCACCTGGACGTAGTCCAGGTTGAACTGGTCGCGGATGAAGGGAGTGAGGGGCTGGATGAAAGCGGCGGCGAGGTGGTGGGCAAAGTGGGCCAGGATGAAGAGGGCCAAAAGCCCGGAGACAGGGGTGAAAAACTTAGGCTTCTTGATGGCGGATTTCCCTTCTATTTATCCCTTTTAAGACCGGGGGAAAAGGGTGGCGGAGAGGGTGGGATTCGAACCCACGGTAACCTTACGGCTACACACGCTCTCCAGGCGTGCCTGATAGTCCACTCCAGCACCTCTCCGCTCTGGCGGAGAGGGTGGGATTCGAACCCACGCTCCGGTATAACCGGAGACCGCTTTTCGAGAGCGGCACCATAAACCACTCGGACACCTCTCCGCGGCTACTCGGTAATTATACCATATGTCAGGCCAGGGTATAGCTCAAATAGGCCTGTATCAAGAAGAGCGCTATCAGCGTCAGGTTGCACCAGCTCATCCTGAGGTGTCTTCTTGGCCTGAAATGGAGCCCGGCGATAAATACCACCGTCATCAGGATGACGAAGCCGGCGGTGAGCAGGTTACTGGCAGAGACCGAGGCCAGCACCGGCCCCCGCGTATAGAAAAGGTCGTCAATGGGGATGATAGCCATGTTAAACAGGTTGGAGCCGATCATATTGGCTACCGCCATGTCCACCGCCCCCAGCCTTATGGCGATGAAGGAGACGGTGATTTCGGGCAGGGTGGTGGAGAAGCCAATGAGCAGGCTGCCGACGAAGCTCTCCCTCAGGCCGGTGACGGCGGCAATCTCCTTGCCGATTACCGCCAGCCAGGTGCCGGCGCCGATGATAAGGACGGCGGAGATGGCGAAGTAGAGATAGACCCGGCTCATGGCGGCTCCCCCGTAGTCCGGCTGCTCAATCAGCGGACGGGCGGGTGAGCGCTGCTGGGTATAGAAGATTCGCCACATAAAGAAGAGGTACAGGAAGATAATGACCGGGGTGTAACAGCCTATCCAGCCGATACCCATATTGAAAAAGCGGCTCAAGAATATAGAGACGCCGGCAATGGCTATCAGCACCATGCTGAACCATCCCGTCAGCCGCTGCACCGGGCTGGCCATACTGAACAGGGAGCCGTAGCGGTAGGCGATATCGAGCAGGGCCAGGTTTAAGAGGTTAAAGGCGTTAGCGCCGAAGAGGTTGCCGATGGTTATATCGGGGGCACCGACCAGTGTCACCGAGCTTATCCCGGTGAAGAGCTCGGGCAGCGAGGTCACCAGGGCGAGCAGGACGACCCCTATCCAGACTCTGCCCAGGCCCGTCCTGATGGCGATGACATCGCCGTAGCGGGCTACCGCCCTCCCCGAGAAAAAGATAACAGCAACGCAGAAGGCAAACTGTAACCAGACCAGCCAGACCAAAGGCTTAGCTCCTTAAAAATCAGCCGGGCTGCTATGCGAACGCCGAAATAACGGTAGGAGCGTTTTTTTATCGGCTGACTTCTGTTATAATAACATAGTTTTGGCCCCTTTTCTGTGCTAGAAAAGAGACTTTAGAATAAATGATGACGCTAAGCCAGATTCTGGCCACCGCCATTTTCGTTCTTATGTTCGCCGCCATCATCTACGGCAAGGTGCACCGCTATATCCCCGCCCTCATCGGCGCCGCCCTCATCATCGGCGTCGTCTTTCTGCTGGTGATGAAAAGCCCTGCCGCAGTTGTTCGCGTTATGAACCTGGGACAACTGGGGCAGTTCACTTTCTGGGTGCCGGGTCATGAGCACATAATGTCCTACGGGGTAAACTGGCAGACCATTATCTTCATCGGCGGCATGATGATAATGGTGGAGGGGCTGGGCGAGGTCGGCTTCTTCCGCTGGATATGTCTATTACTGGCCAAGATGGTCAACTACAAGGTCGTCCCTATATTAATTGTCTTCATGCTGCTCTCCGGCTTCCTCTCCATGTTCATTGACAGCATCACCGTGCTCCTTTTCCTGGCTACGGTCACCATAGAGCTTTCCCGCCTGCTCAAGTTCGACCCGGTGCCGGTGATAATCGCCGAGATTTTTGCCGCCAACACCGGCGGCAGTGCCACCATGTCCGGCGACCCACCCAATATCATTATCGGCACTGCCCTCGGCTATACCTTCACCAACTTTGCCGTCAACACCGGCCTTATCGCCTGGATAGGCATGGTTGTTGCCCTGGGCTTCTTCTACTTTATCTTCCGCAAGCAGCTGGCCACCCCCCAGGGCAAGATAGGCACCCCCACCGCCCAATATCCCCAGCCCAGTGAGGCTATTACCGACCCTCTCCACTTCCGTATCAACGCTGGTATCTTCATAGCGGTGATAATTTTAATCGTTACCCACGCCGAGAGCGGCCTTTCCATGGCCTTCATCGGGGTTATTGCCTCCGCTATTACCCTGCTGGCGGCGGGCGGGGTAGCTGGTCGTATCTTCACCAGGATTGACTGGCGGACGCTGCTCTTCTTTGTCGGGCTTTTTATCTGCGTCGGCGGCCTGGAGGAGACCCGCGTGCTGGATATGCTGGCCCAGTATATCGGCCATGCCTCGGGAGGCAGCCTGTTCCTAGTGCTTCCCATTATACTCTGGATATCCGCCTTTTCCTCGGCCATAATCGATAACATTCCCTTCGCCGCCACCATGGTTCCGGTAATCACCGACCTCTCCAAGACGGTTGGCCTGGACCTGCACCCGATGGCCTGGGCGCTGGCCTTGGGGACGGACATCGGCGGCAACGCCACCCCTATCGGCGCTTCGGCCAATGTGGTCGGCACTGCCATCGCCGAGAAGGAGGGCCACCCCATAAGCTGGGGCCGGTTCTGCAAGTACGCCTTCCCAGCGATGGTTATTGTTGTGGCCTTGTGCTGGCTTTATTTAGTGGTAAGATATGTGTAATGGAGGTGGAAAATGTGGAAGAGGATTGTGATCCCGCTGGACGGCTCCGACCTGGCTGAGCTAGCCCTTCCCTATGCCGAAGAGCTGGCCAACGCCTTCAAGTCCGAGGTTATCCTGCTGCACGTCAGCGAGCCGTCGGAGGAACACTACCGGCATATGCACCAGCTCTATATGGAGGAGGTGGCGCAGCGGTTAAGAGAGCGCGTCAGGAAGGTAAGCGTTGTGGTTATCACCGGCAGGCCGGCTGACGAAATCACGAGCTATGTTGAAAAAAACGATGTCGGTCTGGTCATCCTTACCTCTCACGGCCGCTCCGGCATAATGTCCTGGGCAACGGGCAGTATCGCCAGCAAGCTGCTCCAGGGAATCGAGCGGCCGCTGCTGCTGGTCAGGGCGACCAAGCCCAAGAGGAAAGCGCCAAAGAAAGTGCTGCTCAACCGCATCCTGCTCCCGCTGGACGGCTCCGAGGCCGGCGAGGCGGCGGTGGCTTATGTCGGTGAACTGATGAGCCGGCTGGAGTCGGAGGTCACTCTCTTCGGGGTAATTTCGTCGGGGCAGCATATCCGCACCGTGGGCGGCCTGGACTATATTAACTACCCGGAAGAGGAGCTGGCCATGTTCAAAAAGGAGGCTGAAGAATACCTGAACGGGGTTTACCGCCGCCTCAAGAGGCGGAAGGGGAGTGTCAAGGTTACCATTGAGGTCGGGGCGGTTGATGTCGGCCAGGAGATTCTCAAGTTCGCCGAGGAGAAGGGGGTTAATCTAATCGCCATATCCAGCCACGGGCACTCGGGCATTGAGAGGTGGGTCTTCGGCAGCATCGCCAATAAGGTGGTTCAGGCCAGCCAGGCTCCGGTGCTGCTGGTAAAGGCGGTGGGGACAAAGCTCTAGCCAGTTTGCATTATTTCTGGTTTATGGGTTATCATATAAGGTCAGCCCATCACACAAATTTGTTTTAGATTCAAGCATCTCTGCCCCTGTAGCTCAGGTGGATAGAGCACCAGCCTCCGGAGCTGGGTGCGAGCGTTCGAGTCGCTCCAGGGGCGGTTTAATTAAAGATTTAAGAGGCTTTGATTGGTAGGCAAAAATGGACTGATTGAAATCAGGTGGCATGGCCGGGGCGGGCAGGGTGCCGTCACCTCGGCGGAGCTGGTGGCGCAGGCGGCCATCAGCGAGGGCAAGTATGCCCAGGCCTTCCCCAGCTTCGGCCCGGAGAGACGAGGCGCCCCGGTGCTGGCTTTCGTCAGGATAGACAGCCGGCAGCCGATACGGATAAGGGCGGAGATAACCCGGCCCGACGTGGTGGTGGTGCTCGACCCGGGGTTGCTTACCATCGTCAATGTTCTCTCGGGGCTTAAAGAAGGCGGCGTGCTGGTGATTAACACCAGAAAGTCGTTTAAGGAAATCGCCGCCCAGTTCGAGACCAAATGCCGAATGGCTAAGGTTGACGCCACTACTATCGCCCGGGAGGTTCTGGGTGTTCCCATCACCAACACCACCATGGTCGGTGCCATGATTAAGGCCACCGGCGTGGTCGAGCTGGAATCGGTGGTCGAGCCTTTAAAGAACCGCTTTGGCCGCATCGCCGAGAGAAACATCAACGCCATGAAAAAGGCCTACCAGGATACCGAGGTGAAGGAGTAGGGATGCCCATGCGCAAGCCCAAATCGGAAGGCGAGATGACCTGGAGGGACCTGGAGATAGGTTCCATCGTCACCGAGCCGGGCAACGCCAGCCGATACAAGACCGGCGACTGGCGCTCGCAGCGGCCCACCTACGACTTTAAGAAGTGTATCAAGTGCGCCCTCTGCCAGATTTTCTGCCCCGAGGGCTGTATTTTCCAGAATGAAGAGGGCCACTTCGAGGCCGATATGTACTACTGCAAGGGGTGCGGCATCTGTGCCCGTGAGTGCCCCACCGGGGTAATAACCATGGTCGAGGAGAAGGAATGATGGCTAATAGAGTGGGCATGGAGGTCTCGGTGGCCATCGGCGAAGCGGCCAAGCAGGCCAATGTCGATGTCGTCGCCGCCTACCCCATAACCCCCCAGACCCACATCGTGGAGCACCTGGCCGAGCTGGTGGCCAACGGCGAGCTGGACGCGGCTTACATTCCCGTCGAGTCCGAGCACTCGGCGATGAGCGCCTGCCTGGGCTCGGCGGCGGTCGGCGCCCGCACCTTTACCGCTACCGCCGGCCAGGGGCTGGAGCTGATGCACGAGGTGCTCTATGTCGCCTCGTCGATGCGCTTACCCGTTGTTATGGCGGTGGCCAACCGGGCGCTGTCATCACCTTTGAGCGTCTGGGGCGACCACTCCGATGCCATGGCCGTCCGTGATACCGGCTGGATTCAGATGTTTACCGAAAATGGGCAGGAGGTGGTGGATAACGTCTTCTGTGCCTTCCGCATCGCCGAAGACCCCGAGGTCCTGCTGCCGGTGATGATTCACCTGGACGGCTTTCACCTTTCACACGTCATTGAGCCGATAACCTTCCCCGACCAGTCTAAAGTGGATAAGTTCCTCCCGCCCAATAACTATCCCCTGCCCCTCCACCCCGATAAACCGGTCACCATGGGCGATTTCGCCCCGCCCATCATCTACCCGGAGGCGAAGTGGGCGCAGGAGGTAAACCTGAGGGCGTCCAAAGAGACGATTCTCAAGTGCTGGCAGGAGTTCGGCCGGATTTTCGGGCGGCACTATCATCCGGTGGAGAGCTACCACTCTGAAAAGGCTAAAGTCCTGCTCTTGACCATGGGCAGCTTCAGCGAGACGGCGATGACGGCCATAGACAAGATGAGGGGCGAGGGCAGGGACGTTGGGCTGGTCAGGCTCCGCCTGTGGCGTCCCTTTCCCTTCGAGGAGTTCC
Source organism: uncultured Dehalococcoidales bacterium (assembly GCA_964396965.1). Lineage (GTDB taxonomy): Bacteria > Chloroflexota > Dehalococcoidia > Dehalococcoidales > BS750m-G39 > JABMRW01. The sequence continues at coordinate 10,769 of CAYNGD010000001.1, read as the reverse complement.
GCCCGGCGGTGGCCAACGCCGAGACGCTCATCGTTGTCGATAGGGCGCTATCTTTTGGCGGCCCCGGCGGCCCGGTCTGCTCCGAGGTCAGGTCGGCGCTGTACGGCCAGGCCAAGAAGCCTAAATTAGTCAGCTTTGTCGGCGGCATCGGCGGCCGTGATATCAGCCCGTCCGACTTTGAAGAGATAATAAATAAGGGGATAGAAATCGCCCGGAAAGGCAGCCCCAACGAGTTCGAGATATTCGGGGTGAGGCAGTAATGCAGAACTATGGTATCTATGTCCCCAGACTGGTAACCAAAGAGGATTTCTTTGCCCCCGGCCACCGGGCATGCATCGGCTGCGGCGAAGCCCTGGCGGTGAGGCTGGCCTGCAAGGCGCTGGGGCGGAGTGTCATCATCGCCAACGCCACCGGCTGCATGGAGATAGTCTCCTCACCGCTGCCGACCACCTCCTGGAGGGTTCCCTGGATTCACACCCTGTTCGAGAATACGGCGGCGGTGGCCTCCGGCATAGAGTCGGGCCTGAAGATGCTGATGAAGAAGGGCCGCATCGCCGAGCAGGATATTACGGTGGTGGCCATGGCCGGCGACGGCGGCACCAGCGATATCGGCCTCCAAGCGCTTTCGGGGGCTATGGAGCGGGGGCACAACTTTGTCTATATCTGCTTTGACAACGAGGCCTATATGAATACCGGAATACAGCGCTCCTCGGCCACCCCCTACGGCGCCTCCACCACCACCTCCCCGGCGGGCAAGGTCAGCATCGGGCAGGTCAGCTGGAAGAAGAACCTGCCGGCTATCGCCGTTGCCCACAATATCCCCTACGTGGCTACCGCTTCTCCCAGCTACCCCTTTGACCTGATAGACAAGGTGAAGAAGGCGGCGGCCACGCCGGGCCCGGCCTACGTTCATATATTATCTGTCTGCCCCACCGGCTGGAGGTGCCCCACCGATTTGTCCGTCAGGATAGGCCGCCTGGCGGTGGAGACCGGTATATTCCCCCTCTATGAGGTGGAAGAGGGCAAATATAAGCTGAACTTTGATTTCCCCGAGCTCAAGCCGGTCACCGACTACATGAAGCTGCAGGGAAGGTTCCGGCACCTTTCCCAGGATATAATCGCCAAGATTCAAAAGCGGGTAACCGCTGAATACGACGCGCTCAAGGAGAGGGCCGTTGAAGGCTAAAGCCAGGCCGACCGGAGGGAAGGTAAAGTCAATACTGGCCCGCTATGATGGCGACCCCGGTATGCTGGTGTCGATTCTGCAGGATGTCCAGGAGGAGTACAACTACCTGCCCAAGGAAGCCCTGGTGCAGGTCGGCGAGGGGCTGGATGTCCCCTTGAGCCAGGTCTACGGTGTGGCCTCCTTCTTCAAGGCCTTCAGCCTCAAGCCGAGGGGGCGGCACCTGATTAATGTCTGCCTGGGCACCGCCTGCCACGTGCGAGGGGCGGTCAGGGTGCTCGATGAGATTGAGCGCCAGCTCGGCATAAAGGCGGGCGATACCACCGAAGACTTGAGATACACCCTGGAGACAGTCAACTGCGTCGGTGCCTGTGCCCTGGGGCCGATAGTCGTTGTTGACGGCAGCTACGCCGGGCAGATGACCACCGCCAAGGTGAAACCGCTGCTGGGAAGCTATAAGTGATGGCCAAGCAAGCAACATCTAAACGGCTGGATTCGGTTAAGGGGCTGGAGGCTCTCAGGAAGGCGATTGTCGCCTCAAGAGACCCGGATAAGCCCTGCATAACCGTCTGCGGCGGCACCGGTTGCCACTCCTTCGGCAGCGAGGGGGTCAGCGACGCCTTTAAAGCCGAGATCAAAAAGAATAAACTGGCGACCAAGGTAGACGTCAAGGTCACCGGCTGCCACGGCTTCTGCGAGAAAGGGCCGGTGGTGGTTATCAAGCCCAGGGATATTTTCTACCAGAAGGTTAAAGCCAAAGATGTCCCGGAGATAGTCGCCGAAACGGTGGTCAAGGGCAATGTCATTGACCGCCTGCTCTACACCGACCCCAATACCAAGAAGAAGATAACCTATGAACCCGAAGTGCCTTTCTATAGTGAGCAGAAGCGGCTGGTCTTCGGCAGCAACGGCCTGATTGACCCCACCAGCATTGAGGACTATATCGCCGTCGGCGGCTACGCCGCCCTGGGCAAAGTGCTCTCCGGAATGACCCCGCAGGGCGTTATCAGCGAGGTCAAGAAGGCGGGCCTGAGGGGGCGAGGCGGCGGCGGGTTCCCCACCGGGGAGAAGTGGGAGAGCTGCCGCCAGGCTAAAGGCAGGAAACACTATGTCATCTGTAACTGCGACGAGGGCGACCCCGGCGCCTTCATGGATAGAAGTTTGATGGAGGGCAACCCCCACAGCGTCCTGGAGGGGATGCTCATCGGCGCCTACGCCATCGGCTCTCACCAAGGCTATATCTACGTCCGCAACGAGTACCCGCTGGCGGTCAGGAACGCCGAGATAGCCATCAAGCAGGCCAGGGAGTACGGCCTGCTGGGGAAAAATATTCTGGGCTCCGGATTTGACTTCAACGTCAAGATAAGCCGGGGCGGCGGCGCCTTCGTCTGCGGTGAGTCAACGGCGCTGATGGCCTCTCTGGAGGGCAAGGTCGGTGAGCCCAGGGCCAAGTACGTCCATACCGTGGAGAAGGGCCTCTGGGAGCAGCCGGCAAATCTAAATAATGTGGAGACCTGGGCCAACGTCCCGCTGATAATCAACCACGGCGCCGACTGGTACGCCAAGATAGGCAGCCAGGGCAGCAAGGGCACTAAGATTTTCTCGCTGGTGGGCAAGATAAACAACACCGGCCTCATCGAGGTCCCCATGGGCATTACTTTGAGGAAGGTTATCTATGGCATCGGCGGCGGCATCCCCGGTGGCAAGAAGTTCAAGGCGGTGCAGACCGGCGGCCCCTCCGGCGGCTGCGTCCCGGAGAGCCTGCTCGACCTGCCGGTGGACTTTGATGCCCTCAGCAAGGCGGGCTCGATGATGGGCTCCGGCGGCATGATAATCATGGACGAGAACAGCTGCATGGTGGATATCGCCAAGTATTTCATCAACTTTCTGGAGGGTGAGTCCTGTGGCAAGTGCCTCCCCTGCCGCGAGGGTTTAAAGAGGATGAGCCAGATACTGACCGACATCACCGAGGGCCGGGGCAGAGAGGGCGATATTGATTTGCTGGAGAGGCTTTCGTCGACACTGATTGATAGCTCGCTCTGCGGCCTAGGGCAGACCGCCCCCAACCCGGTCTTGACCACCATCCGCTATTTCCGTGACGAGTACGAAGCCCATATTAAAGATAAGCGCTGCCCGGCCGGTGTCTGCAAGGCGCTGGTGACCTACAGCATCATTGAGGAGAAGTGCCCCGGTTGCGGTCTCTGCGTCAAGGCCTGCCCGGTGGAGGCGATAACCCCCACCGGCAAGAAGAAGCCGGTTATCTTAGACCAGGAGAAGTGCATCAAGTGCGGCTCCTGCTACGATGTCTGCAATCTGGGCGCGGTGAAAAGAGAATAATCAAAAGATGGTAACGCTGACGATTAACGGGCGCAAGCTAAGAACCAAAGAGGGCCAGACCATCCTCAAGGTGGCCGAAGAGAATAACATCTACATCCCCACTCTCTGCCAGAACGAGGCGGTCAAGCCCTACGGCGCCTGCCGCCTCTGCCTGGTCGAGATTACCCGGAGGGGAAGGCAGAGGCTGGTGACCTCCTGCCTTTATGAGGTGGAGGACGGCCTTGAGGTCAAGACCAACTCGGAGAGGGTCGTCGCCAACCGCAGGATGCTCATGGAGCTGCTGCTGGCCCGCTGTCCCAATAACAAGGAGATAGGGGCCCTGGCCAAAAAGCTGGGCGTTGAGAAGACGGAGTTTCAGAAGGACGATGAGCAGTGTATGCTCTGCGCTCTGTGCGTCCGGGTGTGCCAGGAGGTGGTCGGCGTCTCCGCCCTCAGCTTGGTCAATCGGGGGGTTGACCGGCAGATGGCCACCCCCTTCTACGAGCCTTCCGCCGTCTGCATCGGCTGCGGCTCCTGTGCCTACATCTGCCCGGTGGACGCCATAAAATATGAGGATGTCGGCGACACAAGGTACGTTTACTGGCCCCACAACAGCATGGAGTTCAAGCTGAGGAAGTGTCAGAGCTGCGGCCGCTACTGGATACCGGAGAGGCAGATAGAGTTCATCATGGAACAGACTGGCCTCCCCGCCAGCGCCTTCGATCAATGCCCCGACTGCCGGGACTAGCCCTCTTTAGGTTCCGTATTGACCCCTAACTGTGGCGTTGCTATACTCTTTTAAGCGGGGTGTAGCGCAGCGGGTAGCGCGCATGGTTTGGGACCATGAGGCCGGCGGTTCAAATCCGCCCACCCCGACCACTTTAGCCTTATTGCCCAACCAGTCTGGTCAGGTATATCAGCCAGTAGGCGATACCGACAGCCAGGATAAACTGCCCGATAATAAAGACCCCCATCATCTGGCGTTCCAGACGGGGGTCTTCCCAGGCGGCTGAGGTGAAGAAGAGTATCAGGCCGGCCAGGAGACCAGCCCCGCCGACGCACATTAGAACTACCGCTATTATTGGCATTAATCCTGCTCCTACTCTGCCTCGTCATCAGTCTTATCTTTAAGCCCGCCTGTTTCTAAAGCCTCAATAGTCTCTTTCCTGGCCTTCTCCCACTCCTCTTTGGCTTTCTTGGTCTTGTCCTCGGCCTCTTTGGCCTTTCTGAGCTCTTCAGCCTCTGCCTCTTTCCTGGCCTTCTCCCACTCTTCCCTGGCCCTCCTGGCCTTATCCTCGGCCTGTCTGGCGGCGCTGGCCTCCTCGGCGGTTATTCTGGCCTGCTCGGCCTCTTTCCTTATTCTTTCCCATTCCTCTTTGGCCTTCTTGGCCTTGTCCCTGGCTTCCTCGGCCTCTAGTCTGGCCTGCTCGGCCTCTTTCCTTACCCTTTCCCAGCCCTCTTTGGCTTTCCTGGCTCTCTCCTTAGCCGCTTGGGTTTCCTCGGTCTCTTTAGCTATACTGGCCTCCTCAGCCTCCCTGATTGCCCTGGCCCTGGCCTCGGCTTCCTTGGCCTTGTTGGCTTCCTCAGCCTCCAGCCGGGCCTTTTCTTTGGCCTCTTCGGCTTCTTTTCTGGCCTCTTCGGCTTCTTTCAGCGCTTTAGCCTCGGCCTCTCTGGCCTTGTTCGCCTCTTCAATCTCCAGCCGATCCTTTTCCTTAGCCTCCTCGGCCTCTTTTCTGGCTTCCTCGGCTTCTTTTCTGGCTTCTTCGATTTCTCTGAGCGCCCTGGCCTCAGCCTCTCTGGCCCTGTTGGCCTCCTCAGCCTCCAGCCGGGCCTTTTCCTTAGCCTTCTCAGCCTCTTTTCTGGCTTCCTCGGCTTCTTTTCTGGCCTCTTCGGCTTCTTTCAGCGCTTTAGCCTCGGCCTCTC
>CAYNGD010000001.1:0-5247 GCA_964396965.1 uncultured Dehalococcoidales bacterium | reverse complement strand
CCTCTTCAATCTCCAGCCGATCCTTTTCCTTAGCCTCCTCGGCCTCTTTTCTGGCCTCCTCGGCCTCCTGTCTGGCTTCTTCGATTTCTCTGAGCGCCCTGGCCTCAGCCTCTCTGGCCTTGTTTGCCTCTTTTCTGGCCTCCTCGGCCTCTTGTCTGGCTTCTTCGATTTCTCTGAGCGCCTTGGCCTCAGCCTCTCTGGCTTTACCGATTTCCCCGGTCTTCTTGGCTTTATTGGCTTCCTCAATCTCCAGCCGGGCCTTTTCCTTAGCCTTCTCAGCCTCTCTCCTGGCCTTTTCGGCCTCTTTTAACGCCTTAGCCTCGGCCCCTCTGGCCCTTCTGGCCTCCTCGGCCTCTTTCGCCGCCCTGGTCTCGGCCTCCCTGGCGGCCTCCTGGGCTGTCTTGGGCGGCGTCCGGCGGCCCCTCAATATCGGGTAACCGCACCACTGGCAGTAATCACCCTCGGTTCTCTGACCGCAGTTACGGCATCTAACCATTGTCAGTCCTCAAATCTCGCCTCAATACTTTAAGTAGCCTTGGCCCCTTTGTCAATACCTCAATAGTAGGGGATGGGTTCTGTGATGGCAGCCAGTGCGATTATTTGCGCTCAATCCGCTTGATCTGGTAGCGTAGTTTGCCCAGCGGGGCGGTTATCTCCACCGTTTCTCCCTGCGCGCCGCCGATAATGGCTTTGCCAATAGGCGAATTGCTCGAGATTCTGCCCCTGACCGGGTCTACTTCCCGGGGGCCGACTATAGTATAGCGCAGTTCCTCGCCGGAGGCCGGGTCAATCAGGGTGACACTGTCACCCACGCTTACCTTAAGCCCGGCTTTCTGTTTTTCATCAATAATGGTGGCTGTTTTCAGGGCCTCTTCCAGCTCCATGATGCGCCCCTCGATGTGCCCCCTTTCCTCTCTGGCGGCGTCCAGGGGGGCGTTCTCGCGGAAGTCCTTGTCCGCCGCCGCCCTGCGCATCTCTTCGATAACCTTCAGCCGCCTGTCCCTGAGTTCGGTCAGCTCGGCCTCCAGTTCGTTATAGCCCTGCCTGGTCAGGGGGGTGGCCGCTGTCTTCCTCCGCCGGGCCGGTGGGGATAGCCTGGCTTTGGTCTTTCTGGCCTTGAGGTTAACGGCCAGGTTGGTCTGACTCCAGCCCTGCTTCCTGGCATAGCTCAGGAAGGCCTTTACCTGTTCTATATTCCTGGAGTAGTTGGCCTGGGACGAGGGTAGACGATCGGCGTAGTTTTCCACCTCGTGGGCGGTGAGCCGGGCGAAGAGTCGTTTCGCCCCGTACCAGCGGACGAAGCCGTACACCGCCTGCTGGCTCTGCTCGCCCTCTTCGGCAGGCAGACTGGCCAGAAAGCTGCTGGCGGCCTCACCCAGCGTTGGGTTCTGGCTGGCACCGCTCACCTTTTTCTCCTCGATGAGATTTCAGGCATTAGACCGCCAGCTTCTTTAGGATTTTTAGGGCCAGTTCGGCGGCCCGCTTTCCGGAAAAGAGCATACCGCCGAAGATGGCCCCCATCCTCGGCGAGCCGAAAACGGCGTTGGCCGCCATGCCGGTAACAATCAAGCCGGGATAGACCTCCCTGGTGTTATCTATTATCTCCTTTTCCCCCCTCTCGGCCCACATCGGTTTCTCCCCGATAACCCCCCCGGTCTTGGTGGCCAGTTTAGCCCCGATTTTATTGGCCACTATGCGGCAGATTTCGCTGGAATGGCCGGTAGCATCTATAACAACCTTTGACCTTATCGCCAGCGGGTCAACATGCAGTCTGGCTATTTCAGTGGCGCTCCAGTTCAGCACCAGCCCGGCCACTCTATCGTTCTCCCTTATCATTACGTCCTCGACGCTGACCAGGTTGAATATCTTGGCCCCCGCCTTTATCGTCCTGGAGCAGATGGTTGATATAGCCTCCAGAGAGTCGGCAGTATAGTAGCCCTTCCGGTATTGCCTAGTCTCTACCCCGAACTCGTCCAGAAGTTTCTTGCCCTCCTCCTGGGCTACGATGCGGTTGAACATCATCCCCCCGCCGGGCATGCCGCCCCCGACGCGGAGCTGCCTCTCAAAGATGACCGTTTTCACCCCTTCTTTAGCTAGGTAGTAGGCGGTAGTCATACCGGATGGCCCCGCCCCGGCTATGGCCACCTCCACCTCCATCGCCTCCATAAATTCCTTGATGAAGCTTTCGGTTATCGCTTTAGATACGGTTACTTCGTCAATTTCCATATTCCCTCCGTTAAACTAGCACCTGATTACCGATACCCCCAGATATTTCTCAACTAATTCCATGGCGCAGTAGTCACCGCACATGCTGCAGGCCTTGCCGATTGATGCGTGCTTGCTGTGGACCCGGCGGGCCAGCTCTGGGTCTAGAGAGAGCCTGGCCTGTTCCTCCCAGTCCAGCCTCTTTCTGGCCGTCGCCATCTTTCTGTCCCAGTCTAAGGCGCCCTTGACCCCTTTGACGATGTCGCCGGCGTGGGCGGCGATGCGCGAGGCGATGACCCCCTGTCGGACGTCTTCGGGGTCGGGCAGTGAGAGGTGCTCCGCCGGGGTTACGTAGCACAGAAAATCGGTTCCGGCGGCGGCGGCAATCGCCCCGCCAATAGCCCCGGTGATGTGGTCGTAGCCGGCGGCAACATCGGTCACCAGCGGCCCCAAGACGTAGAATGGCGCACCTTTGCAGACGGACTTCTCCAGCTGGACGTTGGCTTCTATCTGGTCCAGGGGCAGATGCCCCGGCCCCTCCACCATCACCTGTACCCCTGCCTCCCTGGCCCGGCTTACCAGCTCGCCGATGGCCAGAAGCTCCTCTATCTGGGGCCTATCGGTGGCGTCGGCCAGGCAGCCGGGACGCATGCCGTCGCCCAGGCTCAGGGTAACATCGAATTCTCTGGCTATATCTAAAAGGCGGTCAAAGTATTCGTAGAGAGGGTTCTCACGTTCGTTGTGAAGCATCCAGCCAATGAGAAAGGCCCCGCCCCGGGAGACCACGTCGGCCACCCTTCCCTGTTGCTTTAACTGGTCAACGGCGGCGCGGGTGGTGCCGCAGTGTACGGTGATGAAGTCAACGCCAGCGATGGCGTGCTCTTCTATGGCCTTAAAGAGGTCATCAACGGTCATCTTAACGATGGCGCCGCGTTTAGCTACCGCCTCGATGCCAGCCTGGTAGATGGGCACGGTGCCAATCATGACCGAGCTGGCGCTTATTATCGCCCGCCGGATAGCGGATATGTCACCGCCGGTGGAGAGGTCCATGACGGCGTCAGCGCCGGAGCTTACCGCCACCCGCAGCTTCTCCAGCTCAGTATCTATATTGCCGAAGTCGGAGGAGGTGCCGATGTTGGCGTTAACCTTGGTCTTCAGCCCACGCCCGATGCCGCCGGGGATGAGGTTGCTATGTTTGGGATTGGCCGGTATGACTATAATTCCCTCGGCCACCCCCCGCCGGATGAACTCTGCCTCCAGCCCCTCGCCCTCCGCCACCAGCCTCATTTGGGGGGAGATAGTCCCTTTTCTGGCCATTTCTAGCTGGGTCATGGCTGCCTCCAAAAAATAAAACCAAGGGCTCCGGCAATAATTCTAGACCCTTGGTTTAAAGTCACTGCCGCTTCCCTCCGCTCGAATTACCGAGGTCAGGTTCCAAGGGTTGGCTTCAAACTGCCTCTCAGCCTTGAGCACCCCTAGCGGTGAATTATTAAGTTGTTATTTAAAATATAGCACAGAACGGGGCTGAAATGCAAAGATTAGTCTATCAACTTCGTTCCTCGAACTGTGAAGACAGGTCATTCTCTAGGGATAGTCCCGTTCTCGCGATACGACTTCATGCATTTCTCGTATCCGAACCTCCCGATAGGGCAGGCCTTCAGGCAGATCCCGCAACCTTCGTATTTTACAAAGTAGGGCCAGCATTTCTTATCGTCAATCTTCCTTTTTACAACGCCACGCCAGTTCACCCTTTCCTCCGGGATGGCATTACCAGGACACGCTTCAATACATCTTCTACAGTTGTCACAGTATTCGGCCATATTCAGGTCAGCCGGTTTATCGGGCTCGATATCCGCGTCCACAGACAGCATACACCATCTGACCCACGGGCCAAATTCTTTGGTTATGACCCATCCGCCGGCACCTAACTCACCCAGCCCGGCCATAATTGCGTGAGGGGGGTATTTGACGGTTGCGTCAAGAGGGACTCTGACATAAGCCCGGTAACCTTTGGACCTCACGAAGTCGGCAACATAAAATACCTGCCTTCCTAACTTCACATAGGTTTCAAAGTCGAATAACTTGTCCTTAGGATAGGGTATCTGCTCTATAAGTTCTCTGTCCATTGGTCTTCCCAAGACCAATGCCGTATCATAGGGAAAGGCCTCATCGGCGCCTCCGGTGATGAACCTTCTATCAACCTTGGTTACGCCGCAAAGCAGGCCAAGACCGGCCGCATATTCTTTTATCTCCTTTTTGAGAGCAGAGAGGTCTTCTTCCCTATCGTCGGACAAATCCTGGTGATGAATATCCTGACCGGCATTCATTTCAAAGACTTGCCGGAAGAACCCCCAATGTTCATCATCGCCCCACCCGTATAGCCCAACCTTGCCCACCTTTGCCCATTTGGGATACTCCAATTTCTCCAGAAATGTTGATAGCGACTGCAACGCATCAACTGTTAGATGAGGGTCAACATTGGAATACAGGTCCAGTGTTTTGGCATCTATCTCCACCGCGGGAAGGTTGTCTGTTATGTGTTTCCCGAGGTTTTTCCGCCGTCGTTCTATGGCGAGTTTTTCCGGGTTCATACGTAGTAACCGCTCATCACGGTTTCGAGGGTTCTTCTTGTTACTCCGCACTTTCTCACCCTCCTCTCTAAATCAAAAAGGGCGCTGGCCACCGCCTGCTACTGCGTTCGCATTCTAGTAGTGTATATTTAGATTGTCAACCCGCCTATCCCCCTGTTTACAGTTGTTTTTCTTCCCATACCCGCCTACCCAAAAAGGTTTCACCTCTTTACATCTCTTTACCACTCCCCTCAGGGGTAGAGGTAATTATCTCTCCCTTTCCACCAAATAGGGCAGGGGGACACAACCCCATAATTAAAGAATTTTAGAGGTCTAGCCTCTGTGGGTGGGAGGGTGGGAAAACAGACTTAAATTTAAAAACAGGGGAGTGATGTCAAAAATGCTATAATCACATATATGTTGGTGGTCTACGATTAGGTCAGTAGGTTATTGTTCAGGGATAATGTCAGTC